>NZ_JAKSYJ010000120.1 GCF_022829365.1 Methylobacterium sp. J-077
CGCGCTGGTGGCGCAGGCGGGGCTCGACCTGCGGGTGGCGCCGAACGCGACGCTCGGCGTGGCCTATACCGGCCAGGTCGGGGCCCGGGCGCAGGACCAGGCCGTCAAGGGCAACCTCACCCTCCGGTTCTGAACGGGGGCAATCCGGGTCGCCGCGGCGGCCCGGGGGCTGTCACACGACTGACGCCGTCCGGCCGCTAGAGCCGCGCCCAACCAGGTGCGGCTCTAAGTCGTTGATGCCACGCGCGCTTGCCGGTGAGCCGGGCCGATCACGCGCGTACACGAGGGATCCGCATGATTGACCCCACGGTGCCGGCCCTGTCCCTCGGTGCACTCCTGGCCCTCGTCCAGATCGCCAGCCTCGTGATCGCCGGCCGGCGCATCGGCCACGTCCATGGCGCGTCCGCCTTCCCGGCCGGTGCCCCGGTCTCCCTGGTCCGTCCGCTCCACGGGATCGAGGCGTTCAGCGACGAGATGCTGGCCCGCAGCTTCCATCTCGCCTATCCGGCCTACGAGCTGATCTTCTGCGTGGCCGACCCGGCCGATCCGATCGTGCCGCGGGTGCAGCGGCTGATCGCCGACCACCCGCAGGTGCCGGCCCGGCTGATCCTGGGCGACGAGCGCGTCAGCGACAACCCGAAGCTCAACAACTGCCTGCGCGGCTGGCGCGCCGCTGCGCACGACTGGGTCGTGCTCGCCGATTCCAACGTGGCGATGCCGCCGGACTACCTCCAGCGGTTGCAGGCAGCCTGGCGGGAGGATACCGGCCTGGTCTGCTCGACCCCGGCGGGCGCCCGGCCGGGCAGCTTCATGGCCGAGGTCGAATGCGCTTTCCTCAACACCCTGCAGGCGCGTTGGCAATACGCCGCCGAGGCGTTCGGCCTGGGTTTCGCGCAGGGCAAGAGCATGCTCTGGCACAAACCGTTCCTCGAGGCCCGGGGCGGCCTGCAGGCGCTGGCCTCCGAGATCGCCGAGGACGCCGCGGCCACCAAGCTGGTGCGGGCCGCCGGCAAGCGCGTCCACTTGGTGGCGAGCCCGTTCGAGCAGCCGCTGGGGCCGCGCGGCTTCCGCGAAGTCTGGGCGCGGCAACTCCGCTGGGCCCGACTGCGGCGCGTGACCTTCCCGCTGTTCTTCGCCCCGGAGATCGGCAGCGGCGTCCTGCTGCCGGCGCTCCTCCTGGCGCTTTGGGCCGGCAGTCTCGCCGGGCTGGTGGGCGCTGTCGGCCTCGTCGGGTTGTGCTATGGCGCCGAGTACCGGCTCGCGGTTCGCGCGGGCTGGCATCGCGGGCCGCGGATGCTGGCCGCCTTCCTGGTGCGGGACGCCCCTCTCCCGGCGATCTGGCTGGGCGCCTGGGTGCAGAGCGCCATCGTGTGGCGCGGCAACGCCATGGATGTGCGCCCGCGCCGGGCGAGCGTCGATCGCGCCTGCGCGCCGACGGCGTGACCGGGTGGGGCCGGAGGTCGGGACATGACGCGGCGCTACGCCCTCTACTGGCTCCCCGAACCCGGTTCGGGGCTGGCGGCCTTCGGCAACGCCGTGCTCGGCTACGACAACGCCACCGGCGCCCCGGTTCCGTATCCGGACGGGCTCAGTGATCTCGCCGCCGTCACGGCTGGCGCCCGGGCCTACGGCTTCCACGCGACCCTCAAGGCGCCGATGCGCCTCGCGCCGGCGGCCGAGGAGGCCGACCTTCTCGCGACGGTCCGGGATCTCGCGGCCGGGCACCCGCCGGTGGCACTCGGCCCGCTGCGTGTTGCCGCGCTCGGGCCGTTCCTCGCCCTGGTGTCCGAAAGCCCGCCGCCGGAACTCGGCCTGTTGGCCGCAGAATGCGTCGCCGCCCTCGACCCACTGCGGGCGCCGCTCTCGGAGGCCGAGCGTGCCAAGCGCCGCCCGGAACGCCTGGATCCGCGCGGCCGCGCGCTGCTGGCCCGCTGGGGCTACCCGTATGTCTTCGAAGCCTTCCGGTTCCACATGACGCTGACCGACGCCCTGCCGGAACCCGACCGCGCCGCCTGGCTCGACCGCCTCACCGAAGCCTACGCGGCCTCCGGGCCGGAGCCCGTGGTGATCGACGCCGTCTGCCTCCTGTCCCAGGACGGGGCCGAGCCGTTCCGGCTCCGGGCGCGCCTGCCGTTCGGGGCCGCCCATGGCTGAGCGGCATCTCGGCCTCAACCCCGCAATCGATCCGAGCGCCCGGATCGTCGATTGCCATCTCGGCCGCTACACCGAGATCGGCGCGCGCACGCGCCTGACCGAGACCGTCCTCGACGATTATTCCTATATCGCCCAGGACGGCGAGGTGATCTACACCACCATCGGCAAGTTCTGCTCGATCGCCGCCAGCGTGCGGATCAACCTGGGCAACCATCCGATGGAGCGCGCGAGCCAAGCGCACTTCACCTACCGGGCGCATGCCTACTGGCCCGAGGAGGCGGACGAGGATGCCTTCTTCGCTCGCCGCCGGGCCAGCCCGGTGACCATCGGCCACGACGTCTGGATCGGGCACGGGGTCGTGGTGCTGCCCGGCCGCACCATCGGCAGCGGCGCGGTGGTCGGAGCCGGCGCGATCGTCACCCGGGATGTTCCGGCCTACACGATCGTCGTCGGCAATCCGGCCCGGCCGGTGCGCCGCCGCTTTCCCGAACCGATCGCCGAGCGGCTGGAGCGCCTCGCCTGGTGGGATTGGGACCACGAGCGCCTGCGCCGGGCGCTGCCGGATATCCGTGCGCTCGCGATCGAAGACTTTCTGGAACGGTACGCGAGCCGGGCGGGAGCGTAACTTTCCGCCACGCTGGTCATGCGTGAAGCTCGTTCACTGCTCTTGTTTGTGTCGGAATACGAAAGCGGCGGTGCGCTTTAAAAATATGTCTCTGATTTCAAGATCTGTTTCAGGAGCTGACATTTCCATAGAAAGTCGGACGTTTCTGTTTATCGGGTAGGCTCGACACGAGCTCGTCAAAATATAAGGTCATTCGGGAATCAGGCTTTTCCTGCGCGCGTATTGATCGCGGCGGTGTCGGAAATCTGACGGAATGCCACGATCAATGCGTCGCGCACCGTCCAAATATGTGCGAAATCCGCTTCGACAGGAACGCCGGACTTGCCGCGGATGCGATAAAGTCCGACCGTGATGACGGTTTCGCCGTCGGCCATGAACGTTTTCGGATGTGTTTCTTAGGCGCTGAAATGCGCTTTCACGGATGCAAAGAAACGATTGATGACCGCGTCCCTCCCGCGATAGATCCCACCCGCAGGAAAGCTCTCCAGCACGCGCCATTCGATCTCTGGTGACAACAGATCGGGATTTCCAGTCCGATACCAGTCTTGTACGATCCTCAGCGCGTCGCAGCCCATTATCGCCTCCATTTTTGCGCAGTCGATTGCATCCGGAACGCGAATCCCGACAGCACGCAAGAAGCGTCCCGTTTCTCGACTTGCTGAACGAGAGCCAGGATAGGTATTGTGTGTCGTTACGCAAGAACGCACATAAAAAGCATATCGTATCAGAAAGGATACCTCTATGGCGCGCATTCGTCATTCGCGTCTGGATTGCGGGCCTGGATGTCCGGTCGAAGGGACGCTTCAGTTAATCGATGGAAAATGGAAGGGCGTGATCCTCTTCCATCTGCTTTCGGGGCCGATGCGCTTCGGCGAACTGCGACGGGTATTGCAAACCTGCACGCAGCGGATGCTGACCAACCAGCTACGGGATTTGGAGGCCGATGGGCTCGTCGATCGGAAAATCTATCCCCAAATGCCGCCTAAGGTTGAATACAGCCTGACCTCGCGCGGCCGGACGCTCGAGCCTGTTATCATGGTGCTGAAGACATGGGGTGAAACGCATGGGGTTGCATCGATGCCGAACGCCGCATGAACGGACGCCTGGCGGAATGCCCCTGTGCGACCCGGCCTGACCGTGGGGCCGCGACGGAAGAAGCCAGGGGGCGGGAGTTTTCCCTGGCCGCTGAAATGCCGATTTTGTGCGCCGACTAAAGAGTTTGTTCTGTATTCGTCATCCAATCGTCGTGGAACGCGAGTTTAGCTGCGGCCATTCCGCAGCGGATGGATGTGTATGCTCGTTGTCGAGGATCTCACGCGTCAGTACGGCGGCCGTCGGGCCGTCGACGGTGTTTCGCTGGAGATCGAGCGCGGCAGCTTCGTTGGCGTGATCGGTCGGTCCGGAGCCGGCAAGTCGACGCTTCTGCGGCTCATCAACCGCCTCGCCGACCCGAGTTCCGGGCGCATCCTCTATGACGGCCACGACGTCACGAGCCTGACGGGCCGACCCCTGCGAGAATGGCGCACCCGCTGCGCCATGATCTTCCAGCAGTTCAACTTGGTCGGCCGCCTCGACGTGATGACCAACGTGCTGATGGGCCGCCTCAGTCACGTCCCGACCCACCGTTCCCTGCTCCGGATGTGGTCCGACGAGGACCGAGCCATGGCGCTCGCCGCCCTGGAGAGCTTCGATATGGGCGAGTTCGCCGGCCAGCGGGCCGACGGCCTGTCGGGCGGCCAGCAGCAGCGCGTCGCCATCGCCCGGGCGCTCGTGCAGGAGCCCGAGATCCTGCTGGCCGACGAGCCGGTGGCGTCCCTGGACCCGCGCAACACCCGCCTGGTGATGGATGCGCTGGCCGCCGTGAACCGGCGCTACGGCATCACGGTCCTGTGCAACCTGCATTCGCTGGACCTCGCCCGGGCCTATTGCGATCGCCTCGTCGGGCTCGCCGCCGGCCGGGTGGTGTTCGAGGGCGGCCCGTTCGATCTCACCGAGGACGTTGCGCGCCGGCTCTACGGCCTGGAGGCCGGCGAGGTGCTGGACGATTCCGCGGAGCGCGAGGCGGAGCAGCGCGCGGCGCTGCCGGGGCTGCCTGGCCTCGTGCCGGCCGAGCCCATCCGCGAGGCCGCCACCGGGGCTTGAGCCGAGATTGTCGGCGCACGGAACTCGCCGCTTCAACAACGATGGGCCGGGAAACACTTCGCCGAATCGCCGATGCCTCGGACGGCCGACCCGCCGCCCGCTTCCGACCTAAGGACGACCCGATGATTACCCGACGCATCCTCGCCGCCGCAGCGACAGCCCTCGCCTTCCTCGGCCTGCCTGCCGTCGCCCAGGACGGGAGGGCCAAATATCCCGAGCTGACCCTGGCCGTGGTCCCCAACGAGGATGCCAGCGGCACCAACGACCGCTTCGCGCCGTTGGCGGCCTATCTGACCAGGACGGTCGGCGTGCCGGTGAAGCTCCGGGTGGTCGACGACTACGCCGCTGTGATCGAAGGCCAGCGGGCCGGCAGCATCCACATCGCGTTCCACGGGCCGGCCTCCTTCGCCCGCGCCGTGATGACCGGCGTGAAGCTCGAGCCGCTCGTGAACTCGAAGCACGAGACCGGCCTCGCGGGCTATTACTCGGTGCTCTACGTGCCGGCCTCGAGCCCGTACAAGACCGTGGCGGACCTGAAGGGCAAGACCCTCGCCCTGGTCGACCCGAACTCGACCACCGGCAATCAGGCGCCGCGCTACTTCCTGAAGCGGGCCGGCTTCGACGTCGACAAGCACTTCGGCAAAGTCATTTTCGCCGGGAGCCACGAGAAGGCCGTGCTGGCTCTGACCGAGGGCACCGTCGATGCCGCCGCCAACCTGTGGAATTCCGAGACGGACAGCAATGTCACGCGCATGATCACCAAGGGCATGTTGAAGAAGCCCGACGGTTCATCGCTGCAGCCATCGGATTTCCGGGTGGTGTTCAAGTCCGACTTCCTGCCGGAAGGGCCGTACGCCGTGCTGGCGAGCTTGCCGGACGACCTGAAGATCAAGATCCGCAACGCCTTCTTCGATCTGCCTCAGAACGACAAGGCGGCCTTCGCGCGGCTCTCCGACGGCAAGGACCTCGATCTGACCCCGGTGAAGCTCGAGGATTATCAGTTCGTCATCAAGATGCTGAAGCTGAACGAACAAGGACGCAAGCACATCTGATCCGCGCTCTCCCTCCTGCGCGGTGCCGCCCTGCACAAGGCCCTAACCCTCGGCGGCATCCCCTCGCCCCGAGACCGTCCCGACCCTGCGATGGCCCACTGGTCTCCCGCGTCTGGCACTGACGAAGGACATACGATGATCACTCGACGCACCCTTGCCGCCGCCGCGGCGCTGACCTTCCTCGGCCTGCCGGTTGCTGCGCAGGGCTGGAAGGCCCAGTATCCCGAGCTGACGCTGGGCGTAATCCCCGCCGAGAACGCCTCGGGCACCGCCGATCGCTGGGCGCCACTCACCGCCTACCTGACCAAAACCCTCGGCGTGCCAGTGAAGCTGCGGGTGGCCAGCGACTACGCCGCCGTGATTGAGGGCCAGCGCGCCGGCAACATCCAGATCGCTTGGTACGGCCCCGCCTCCTTCGCCCGGGCGGTGATGACTGGCGTGAAAATCGAACCGATTGTGAACCAGAAGCACGAGACCGGCGCGTCGGGCTACTACTCGGTCGTCTACGTCCTGGCCACCAGCCCCTATAAGACGGTCGAGGATCTCAAGGGCAAGAACCTCGCTCTGGTCGATCCGAATTCCACCTCCGGCAACCAAGCCCCACGCTTCTTCCTCAAGCGGGCCGGCTACGATGCGGAGAAATTCTTCGGCAAGATCTTCTATGCCGGCAGCCACGAGAACGCCGTCCTGGCACTTACCCAGGGCACGGCGGATGCCGCCGCCAACCTTTGGAACTCCGAGACTGACACGATGGTCACCCGCATGGCCGCCAAGGGCATGCTCAAGAAGTCCGACGGCACGCCGATGCAGCAATCGGACTTCCGGGTGGTGTTCAAGTCCGACTTCCTGCCGGAGGGTCCCTTCGCCATGCTGTCGAGCCTGCCCGACGACCTGAAGGCCAAGATCCGCCAGGCCTTCGTCGATCTGCCGACCGCCGACAAGGCGGCCTTCGATCGGCTATCCGACGGCAAGGACCAGGGTCTCACCCCGGTGACGCTGAAGGACTATCAGCCGATCATCGACATGCTCAAGTTTAACGACGAGCAGCGCAAGAAATCCTGATCCGGAGATGCAGACCTTGCGCGGCCCGACACCCCTGCCGCCGGAGCGGGCCGCCGCCCTCTCCGGGCTCTACGCGGCAGCGACCCGGGCCACGCGCCGCCGCACGCTGGCGGGCTTCGCCGTCGTGGCGGTGCTTGCGCTGCTTGCCGGGCTCGCTGCCGAAGTGCGGCCACTGGTCTTCATCGCGAACATCGGCAAGTTCACCGCCTACATCCAAGAGATCCTGCCGCCGATCGGTCTCGAACATCCGCTCGTTGACGTGCGCGCCTGGTACTGGGGCCTGCCCAATTGGCTAGCGCTACTGGGCGAGACACTGCTGATGGCCTATCTCGGCACGCTCCTTGGCGGGCTCGCGGGTTTCGCCCTGAGTTTCCTGGCGGCCGGCAACCTCGCGCGGTCGCGCTTGCTGCGCATCGGCGCCAAGCGCTTCCTAGAGATCTGCCGCACCGTCCCCGAGGTGGTATTCGCGCTGATCTTCGTGATCGCCTTCGGGCTAGGGCCGATGGTCGGCGTGCTCGCCATCGCCATCCACACCACGGGGGCGCTCGGCAAGCTGTTCTCCGAGGTGGTCGAGAACATCGACATGCGGCCCGTCGAGGGCCTGTCGGCCTCGGGCGCCACCTGGGTCGAGATGGTGCGCTTCGCCGTGCTGCCCCAGGTGCTGTCGAACTTCGCCTCCTACGCGCTGCTGCGTTTCGAGGTCAACGTGCGCGGAGCCGGGGTGATGGGCTTCGTCGGCGCCGGCGGCATCGGCCAGGAGTTTCTGGTGGCGATCCGCAACTTCTACTACGCGGATGTCAGCGCGATCCTCGTGCTGATCATCCTCACTGTGTTCTGCATCGACCTCGCCACCGAGCAGGTCCGCCACCGGCTGATCGGCCCGGAGCACGCCCGATGAGTGCGCGGTCCGAGACCCTGCGGGCGACGGCTCGGGCCGACCTCGTCCGGCTGCGCGCCCGCTACCCGGCGCAGTTCCGCGTCGACTGGGCGGCGCGGGCGCGCCTCGCCGGGACGATCGGGCTCCTCCTCGGAATCTCGGCTTTCGGCTATTGGCGCCTCGATTTCTCGGTGACGCGGATCCTCCACGGGCTCGGACGACTCGGCTCCTTCGCGGTGCTAATGCTGCCGCCGTCGCCCGAAGGCCAGTTCTGGACCTTCCTGCACGCGCTCGGCGAGACCCTGGGCATCGCCTTCCTGGGTACCCTGACGGCGGCGATCCTGGCCTTCCCGGTGGCGTTGCTCGCCGCCCGCAACGTCGTGCCCAACCCGTTCGCGCATTTTGCCGTGCGTCGGGGCCTCGACGTGATGCGCTCGGTCGACGTGCTGATCTGGGCGCTGATCTGGATCAACGTCGTCGGCCTCGGCCCCTTCGCGGGCATGCTTGCCATCGCGTGCTCGGATTTCGGGGCGTTCGGCAAGCTGTTCTCAGAGGCGATCGAGACCTGCGACCGGCGGCCGGGCGAGGGCGTCGTCGCCTCGGGCGGCTCGGCCCTGCACCGCATCCGCTTCGGGTTGATCCCCGGGGTACTGCCGGTTCTGGCGAGCCAGGTGCTGTACTTCTTCGAATCGAACACCCGCTCGGCCACGATCATCGGCATCGTCGGGGCGGGCGGCATCGGCCAGTACCTCACCGAACTGATCCGCGTGCTGGAGCTGAAGCAGGTCGCCTTCCTGGTGCTGATGATCCTCGCGACCGTGTCGGCGATCGACTGGGTCTCGACCCGCCTGCGCCGGGCCGTCATCGGGCCGGCGGCGCGCTGACCGGCTTCAGCCGCCGATCACCAGCTCGACCCGGTCGGCGGCGAACAGGGTGCGGTTCGCCTGGATCGGCACGCCAGCGGAGTCGATGTTGACGCTCGACACCACCATGACCACCCGCCCGGGGGCGATGTCGAGGCGCTCGGCCTCCTGGGCGTCGGCCGGCCGGGCGCGGATCCGCGTCGAGAGCCGGGTGTAGTCGTGGACACCGCAGGCCGCGAACGCCCGGGTGATCGAGCCGCGCTCGGCATAGGCCGCAGCGAAATCGGAGAAGCGGGGCAGGGGCAGCCAGGTCTGCGCGGTCGAGATCGGGGCATCGTCCGCCCGGTGGATCGTCAGCAGTTCGAGGATGGGCGCGCCGGGCTCGATCGTCAGCGCCGCCGCCTGCTTGGGTCCGGCCGGGACGATGGCGGAGGCGAGCAGGTCGCCCCAGGCTTCGCGCCCCGCCCCGGTGACGATCTCGGAGAAGCGGGTGCGCGGACCGATCGGGTAGGCCAGCGGCGCCTCCTCCACGAAGGTGCCGCGTCCCTGGCTGGCGCGCACGAGGCCGCCCTCCGCCAAGGCGGCGAGCGCCCGCCGTACCGTGTGCCGGTTGACGGCGAAGCGCGCGGCCAGCGCCGCCTCGGTCGGCATCTGCTGGCCCGGCGCGTAACGCCCGGCCGCGATATCGGCCGTCAGGGCGTCGGCGATCTGCCGCCACGCCGTCAGCCCCTCGCCCCGGACGAGGCCGGGCGCCTGCTCCTGTGCATCCATCCTGTCATCCAAACTTCATTTGCGCCCGGCACGCTAGTTGTCTACACGACTAGACAACAGCTCGACAGAGGGATTCGCGATGGCGACGAGCCCGCTTCATCCAGGACCCGAGGAGATCGCCGCACGGCAGGTCGTGATGGCGCTCTGCGCCGATGCGAGCCGAGACGATCTCGACGCCGCCTTGCAGGCGCTCGCGGCGCCGAACGCCGAGGATCTGCGCCCGCCGGAGACCGGGCTGGTGATGGCCACCGGCCGGATCGGCGGCGACGGGCGGCCGTTCAACCTCGGTGAGGTGAGCGTGACCCGGGCGGCGATCCGGCTGCCGGACGGCGCCACCGGCTTCGCCTACCATCTCGGCCGCGACCGCACGAAGGCGCGCCTCGCCGCCACCCTCGACGCTCTCTGGCAGGATCCGGCCCGGCGCGCCCGAGTCGAGGCGGCGCTGCGATCTGCCGCCGAGAAGGCCGAGGCCGCCCGTCGGCAGGCGGCGCGGCGCACCGCTGCCACCCGCGTCGAGTTTCTGACCGTCGCACGCGGGGAGGATTGACCATGCTCGCACCCGGCTTCGCCGATCCGGTCCATGACGCGCAGGGCACGTTCCGCGCCGTGATGGACGCGCTCGCCCGCCCCGGCCTGCCCCAGCGCCTCGACGCCGGGCCGAACCCTCCGGCGCCGCTGACCCCGGAACTCGCCGCCATCGCTTTGGCGCTCACCGATGCCGACACGCCGGTCTGGCTCGATGCCGATCTCGCGGCCTCGTCCGAAGTCGCCGCCTATCTGCGCTTCCACACCGGGGCGCCGCTCACCGAGGACCCGGCCCGGGCGGCCTTCGCGCTCATCCGCGATCCCGCGCGCTGCCCGCCGCTCGCCCGGTTCGCGCAGGGCACGCCGGCCTATCCCGACACATCGACCACCCTGGTGCTCGCCCTCGACGCGATCGCGAGCGAAGCGGGGCTGCGCCTCATCGGCCCCGGCATCGACGGCACGGCGCGGATCGCGCTCTCCCCCCTGCCGGACAGCTTCGTCGCGCAGCTCGCCGAGAACCGGGCGGGCTTCCCGCTGGGCGTCGACCTGATCCTCACCGCCCCCGGCCGCGTCGCCGGGCTCCCGCGCTCCACCGCCGTCACGGAGGGTTGACCGATGTATGTGGCCGTGAAGGGCGGTGAGGCCGCCATCGACAACGCGCACCGGCTGCTCGCCGAGGCCCGCCGGGGCGATCCGGCCGTGCCGGAGCTCACCGTCGCGCAGATCCGCGAGCAGATGGCGCTCCTGGTCGACCGGGTGATGGCCGAGGGCTCGCTCTATGATCCCGATCTCGCCGCGCTCGCCCTCAAGCAGGCCCGCGGCGACGTGGTCGAGGCGGTGTTTCTGGTCCGCGCCTACCGGACGACCTTGCCGCGCTTCGGCGCCTCCGCCCCCGTCGATACCGGCGCCATGGCGGTGGCCCGCCGGGTCTCGGCGACCTTCAAGGACCTGCCCGGCGGCCAGGTGCTCGGGCCGACCTTCGACTACACCCACCGGCTGATCGATTTCGCGCTCGCTGCCGAGGGCGCGGTCGAGCCCGCCGCCGAGGCCGAGCCCCGCGACGATGCCGGCACCTGCCCGCGGGTCACCGACCTGCTGGCCCAGGACGGCCTGATCGAGCCCTCACCCCCGGATGACGGCGCCCCCGTGGGCGACCTCACCCGGGAGCCGGTGGATTACCCCGCCGACCGGGCCTTGCGCCTCCAGGCCCTGGCCCGGGGCGACGAAGGCTTCGTGCTCGGCCTCGGCTACTCGACGCAGCGCGGTTACGGCCGCACCCACCCGTTCGTCGGCGAGATCCGGGTCGGCGAGGTGGCGGTGACATTCGTGCCCGAGGAGCTGGGTTTCCCTGTGCCGCTCGGCCGGATCCGGCTCACCGAGTGCCAGATGGTCAACCAGTTCAAGGGTTCGGGCGCGGCGCCGCCGCAGTTCACCCGGGGCTACGGGCTCACCTTCGGGCAGAGCGAGCGCAAGGCCATGGCCATGGCCCTGGTCGACCGGGCGCTCCGGGCGGAAGAACTCGGCGAGCCGGTGGCGAGCCCGGCCCAGGACCAGGAATTCGTGCTCGCCCATTGCGACAGCCTCCAGGCCACCGGCTTCGTCGAGCACCTGAAGCTGCCGCATTACGTCGACTTCCAGGCGGAGCTGGAGCTGGTCCGGCGCCTGCGCGCCGAGTTTTTTCGAGACTCAGACAGCATGCAGGAGGCGGCCGAGTGAGCGCGATGGGTATGCTTCCGCGTGACGGCGGCGCTCCGGATGGAGCGCAGGTCCCCTCTCCCGTGCGGGAGAGGGACAGGGTGAGGGATGCGCCGTATCCGGAAAGACCTGATCCCTCACCCCAACCCTCTCCCGAACGGGAGAGGGCGCCCGGTGCGTCGGAGGCTGGCGAAGCCGGCTACAATTTCGCCTATCTCGATGAGGGCACGAAGCGGATGATCCGCAGGGCCATCCTCAAGGCGATCGCGGTGCCGGGCTATCAGGTGCCGTTCGCCTCCCGGGAGATGCCGATGCCCTACGGCTGGGGGACCGGCGGCGTGCAGGTCACGGCGGCGATCCTGGGCCGGGCCGACGTGCTCAAGGTGATCGACCAGGGCGCCGACGACACCACCAACGCGGTCTCGATCCGGCGCTTCTTCGCCCGCACCTCCGGGATCGCCACCACCACCCGGACCACCGCGGCGACGATCATCCAGACCCGCCACCGCATCCCGGAGACGCCGCTGCGGGAGGGCCAGATCCTCGTCTACCAAGTGCCGATCCCGGAGCCCCTGCGCTTCCTCGAACCGCGCGAGACCGAGACGCGCCAGCTCCACGCGCTCGCCGAGTACGGGGCCATGCACGTCAAGCTCTACGAGGATATCAGCCGCCACGGGCACATCGCCACCACCTACGCCTACCCGGTGGAGGTCGCCGGCCGCTACGTGATGGACCCGTCGCCGACCCCGAAATTCGACAACCCCAAGATGGACCAGAGCCCGGCGCTCCAACTGTTCGGGGCCGGCCGAGAGCGGCGCATCTACGCGGTGCCGCCCTACACGTCGGTGCGCAGCCTCGACTTCGAGGACCATCCGTTCCGGGTGCAGGAATTCACCGAGCCCTGCGCGCTGTGCGGCGCAAGCGGCCACTATCTCGACGAGGTCGTCACCGACGATTCGGGCGGCCGGATGTACGTCTGCTCGGACACCGACATCTGCGAGACCCGCGTCGCGGAGGCCGCCCGATGAGCACGCCACTCCTCTCCGCCGAGAACCTGACCAAGGCCTACGGCAGCCGGCTCGCCTGCGCCGGGGTCGATCTCGACGTCACCGAGGGCGAGGTGCTCGCCATCGTGGGTGAATCGGGCTCGGGGAAGTCGACGCTCCTGTCGCTGCTGGCAGGGGAATTGGCGCCGGATTCCGGCTGCGTCCGCTACCGGATGCGCGACGGCCGAAGCCGCGACCTCGCCGATCTCGGCCCCGCCGAGCTGCGCCGGCTGATGCGCACCGATTGGGGCTTCGTCCGGCAGGATGCCCGCCAGGGCCTGCGCATGGCGGTCTCGGCCGGCGGCAATGTCGGCGAGCGGCTGATGGGCATGGGCGAGCGCCATTACGGCCGGATCCGCGGTCAGGCCCTCGACTGGCTCGGGCGGGTCGAGATCGAGGCCGGCCGGGTGGACGACCCGCCGAGCCAGTTCTCGGGCGGCATGCGCCAGCGCCTGCAGATCGCCCGCAACCTCGTCACCGGCCCGCGCCTCGTGCTGATGGACGAGCCGACCTCGGGCCTCGACGTCTCGGTCCAGGCCCGGCTCCTCGACCTGATCCGGCGGCTCTCGGCCGAACTCGGGCTCGCCGTGATCATCGTCACCCACGACCTCGCGGTGGCCCGCCTGCTCTCGCACCGGATCGCCGTGATGCGCGCCGGCCGGGTGATCGAGACCGGGCTGACCGACCGGGTGCTCGACGACCCCGAGCACGCCTACACCCAGCTCCTCGTCTCCTCGGTGCTCGCCGCATGACCGCGCTTCTGACCTTCCAGGATGTCGCCAAGAGCTTCACCCTGCACCTGCGCGGCGGCGTCGTGCTCCCGGTGGTCGGCGGCGTGAGCCTGTCGGTGGCGCCGGGCGAATGCGTGGTGCTCGGCGGCCCCTCCGGGGCGGGCAAGTCCTCGCTCCTCAAGATGGCCTACGGCAACTATCGCTGCGATGCCGGTGCGATCTGGGTCCGCGACGGGGAGACCGTGATCGACGTCGCCCGGGCCGATCCGCGGGTCATGCTGTCCCTGCGGTCGCGGGTCATCGCCTACGTGTCGCAGTTCCTGCGGGTGATCCCCCGGGTCTCGGCCCTCGACGTGGTCGAGGCCGCCGGCCGCGAGGGCGGGTTGTCCGAGGACGAAGCCCGCGCGCGGGCCAGGACCCTGCTGGCCCGGCTCAACCTGCCCGAACGGCTCTGGAGCCTGCCGCCCGCGACCTTCTCCGGCGGCGAGCAGCAGCGGGTGAACATCGCCCGGGGGCTGATCGCCGACCGGCCGCTGCTGTTGCTCGACGAGCCCACTGCGTCGCTCGATGCCAGCAACCGCGCCGTGGTCGCCGAACTCGTCCGCGAGAAGCTGGCCGCCGGGGCCGGCGTGCTCGGCATCTTCCACGACAGCGAGATGCGCGACGCTGTCGCGACCCGAATCGTCGACGTGACGCGCTTCGCGCAAGCCCGGGCAGCCTAGCGCGTCGTGGCGGAGATCGAGGCCGGCACGACGCGCTAGATTTTTGATTCCCATCGTCTTTTTCCGAAAGCCGGAGGCCACCTTTCGGGACGATGCTGGAGAGGAGTTCCGATGAGCGACCTGATCCTCGAGAACGCGATCCTGGTCCTGCCGGACCGGGTCGAGCACGGCTGGCTCGCCGTGAGCGACGGCCGCATCGCGGAGATCGGCACCGGGCGCGCGCCCGAGCGCGGCCTCGACCTTCGCGGCGACCACCTGATCCCCGGGCTGATCGAGCTGCATACCGACCATCTCGAGAGCCACTTCGCGCCGCGGCCGAAGGTCCGCTGGCATCCCCTCGGCGCCGTGCTGGCCTACGACGCGCAGATCACCGCCTCGGGCATCACCACGGTGTTCGATTCCCTGCGGGCCGGCAGCGACCCCGACGGCAGCGGCCTCGGCTCCGAGCTGAAGCAACTCGCAGAGGCGATCGAGACCGCGCGCACCGGCAACCTGTTCCGGGCCGAGCATTTCACGCATCTGCGCTGCGAATTGCCCTCGGCGGACGTGCTCGACACGGTGGCGGAGTTCAAGGCGCGCTACCCGATCGGCCTGATCTCGCTGATGGACCATACCCCGGGCCAGCGCCAGTTCCGGGACATGGAGAAGTACTACACCTACGCCACGCGGGGCGGCCGCACCCTGGAGGAGGTCCGGGCCAACACCGAGCGCAAGATCCGAGAGGGGCAGGCGCTCAACGGCCGCAACCGTCCGGCCCTGGTCCAGTTCGCGCAGGAGATGGGCATCCCGCTCGCGAGCCACGACGACACCACCCTGGCCGATGTCGCGCTCGCGGCCGGGGAGGGGGTGGCGCTGGCCGAGTTCCCGACCACCCTGGAGGCGGCCGAGGCCGCCCACGGGCGCGGGATCACCGTGATGATGGGCGCCCCGAACCTGATCCGCGGCGGCTCGCATTCCGGCAACGTCGCCGCCCTGGCGCTCGCCGAGGCCGGCCATCTCGACATCCTGTCGTCGGATTACGTCCCGGCGAGCCTGCTGATGGCGGCCTTCCTGCTGCCCGAGCAGGCGCCCGCGATCGCGCTGCCGGAGGCGCTGGCCACCGTCACGGCCAATCCCGCCCGCGCCACCGGCTTGACCGACCGCGGCGCTCTGAAGCCCGGCCTGCGGGCCGACCTCGTTCGGGTCCAGCGCGCCGAAGGGGTGCCGGTCGTCCGCGAGGTCTGGCGCGCCGGCCTGCGGGTCGCCTGATGGCGGGCTGCCTGATCCTCGTGGTCGGCCCGAGCGGGGCCGGCAAGGACACGCTGATCCGGCTGGCCCGGACGGCGCTCGCGGGCGATCCGCGCTACGTCTTTCCGCGCCGCCTCGTGACCCGGCCGCCCTCCGGCGACGAGGACAACGACGAGATCGACGAGGATGCCTTCGACCGCGGCTGCGCGGCCGGCGCCTTCACCCTGCAGTGGCGCGCCCATGGGCTCGGCTACGCGATTCCGGCGCAGGCCGCCGATCTCGCCGCCGGCGGGCATGTGGTCGTCTGCAACGTGTCCCGCCGGATCGTCGAGGAGGCCCGGGAACGCGGCATGCCGGTCAGCGTGGTCGAGGTGACGGCACCGCCGGAGATCCTGGCGCGCCGCATCGCCGCCCGGGGCCGGCCGGAGGACGGCGACCTCGCCGCGCGCCTCGCCCGGGAGGCCCGGGTCCGGGCCGATCTCACCATCCTCAACACCGGCACGCCGGACGAGGCGGCGGTGCGGCTGATCGCGCATCTGCGCGCCTGTTAGGCCACGTCGCGCCGGACCGTCGTCGAGACGATGGCTGCACACCGAAACATGTGTTGAAGGACAAAGAGAAAGGGCGTGCGCCGGTGACGGCACACACCCTCGAAGGACAGTCCGGGAGGGTCGCCCCCGGGCTGCGTCGTCCGGCCAGATCCTAGAAGCCGCCGAACTTGTAGTTGAAGCCGGCGCGGACGATGCTGCCCTCGGTGCGGAAGCGCGAGACGTACGAGCCGTTGCCCACGCCCGGGATCGCCGCGACGAGCACGCTCTGGTTGCCCAGGTCGTAGTGCAGGTACTCGGCCTTGATGGTCACGGCGTCGTACTTGATGCCGAGATACTTGCCGACCGCGAAGGTGTTCAGGAAGCTGTCGGTCGGGATCGCGAACTCGATGCCGCCGCCATAGGCGAAGCCGGTCTTGAAGTCGTCGTAGCGGCCGGCGAATTGCAGGGCGCCGCCGGGGGTGTAGAAGTTCGCGTCGTGGAACACGTTGCCGTAGGCGAGACCGCCCATGCCGTACACCAGCACCCGGTCGAACGCGTAGCCGACGCGGCCCGTGAGGGTGCCGAGCCAGTCGAGGCTCTGGCGGAACTGGGTGATGTTCGGCGGGCCGCCCGCGACGTTGCCGGTGCCGAGGACGACCCGGTTCTTGGTGATGTCGGTCCAGTCGATGCTGTTGGCGATACCGACCACGATGCCGGAGCCGGGGGTGAACTGATAGTTGTAGCCGGCGGTGCCGCCGATGTTGGCGAAGCCGTCCTGCGACGTCGAGGTCAGGGCCGGGCGGCGGCCGAGCGCCACGTTGGTAGCGTTGCCCGGCAGGACGCCGGCCGTGGTGATGCGCTCACGATCGGTGAAGGTGTAGGCCGACTCGAGACCCGCGTAGAAGCCCGTCCAGGTGAAGACCGGCACCGGGGTGAAGATCGGTGGCGGCGCGGCGCGGCGCGGCAGGTCCGCGGCGAACGCGGCCGTCGAGACCAGGGCCGTCGCGGCGCTGGCGAGGAGCAACTTCTTCATCATGTTCGCGGGACCTAAGTGACCAGTGGTTGTCCCCACTTAAGCTCGGCCGCGTCGGCTTCGCTATGCCCTGCAAGCCACACTGTGTCTCGAAAGTGTCCATCGGAATCGCCGGGGACCAATATCCGTGCAGTCGAGCGAGGCCGTCCGGTGCTTGACAGGACGCGCCGCGCCGGAGGCGTTCCGGGCGCTGGACCTTGATCGCAGGCGGCCGACCCTCTAAGCGGACCGCGTTTTTCGCCCCCACCCGCGTTCGGGGCGGCCGACCAGGATTCGGGGAACAGCGTGGTCCCCGCCGCAGGAATGGGAATCATGGGCAAGGAAAAGTTCGCTCGCACCAAGCCGCACTGCAACATCGGCACGATCGGTCACGTGGACCACGGCAAGACGTCGCTGACGGCGGCGATCACGAAGGTCCTGGCGGAGACGGGCGGTGCGACGTTCACGGCCTAC
>NZ_JAKSYJ010000123.1 GCF_022829365.1 Methylobacterium sp. J-077
TGGCCGGTGGAGCTGGTCGGGCGAGCGCAGCCGGCCAAGCGGTGAAGGCTGGCATGAACACCTCTGGTGCCGGCGGCCGGTATCCCAGTGAGGCGTGCGGGCGTACGGTGTTGTAGTGACGTCTCCAGCTTTCGATCACGATCTGCGCCTCCCTGAGTGTGTAGAAGATCTCGCCGTTGAGCAGTTCGTCGCGAAGCCGCGCGTTGAAGCTTTCAACGGAGCCATTCTCCCACGGTGAGCCTGGAGTGATGTAAGCTGTCTTGGCTCCGACGCCGGTGATCCAAGCTTGCACAGCCTTCGCGACGAACTCCGGCCCGTTATCCGAACGGATATGGCCCGGTACGCCACGCAGGATGAACAGGTCCGAGAGCACGTCGATCACGTCGACCGCCTTGAGCTTGCGGGCGACCCGGATCGCCAAGCATTCATGTGTGAACTCGTCGACGACGTTGAGCATCCGGAACTTACGTCCATCATGCGTGCGCGCCTCGACGAAGTCATACGACCACACGTGATTGCGGTATTCCGGGCGAAGACGGATGCAAGACCCGTCGTTGTCCCAGATCCGCCCCCGCTTGGGCTGCTTGGCCGGGACCTTCAGGCCCTCACGCCGCCAGATCCGTTCGACGCGCTTGTCGTTGACGAACCACCCGGTCGCCTTCAGCAGCGCGCTGATCTTCCGGTAGCCGTAGCGACCGTACCGCTCCGCCGGCGCGATGAGGTCGGCCGTCAGCGCCTCTTCGTCGTCGCGCCCCCGCGGCACCTTGCGCTGTGTCGAGCGATGCTGACCGAGCGCCCGGCAGGCGCGACGCTCGGAGACATTCATCGTCAGCATGATGGGCTCGACACAGGCGCGTCGGCGCGCGGGGCTCAGAAGTTTCCCCGGGACGCCTCCTGCAAGATCAGCTTGTCCAGCGTCAGATCTGCGATCGCCCGCCTGAGACGTTGGTTCTCCGTCTCAAGATCCTTCATCCGCTTCACTTGATCCGATTTCAGGCTGCCGTAC
>NZ_JAKSYJ010000196.1 GCF_022829365.1 Methylobacterium sp. J-077
TCTCCCGACCCGCTTCGCGGGCCACCCTCCCCCGCAGAGGGGGGAGGGAGAGGCGTCCGTGTCCGGCCGTGATTCTCCCGCGCCGGCTCGGCGAGGCCGGCCTGGTGGAACAACGCGGTGGCGCGCACGGGTTTTTGCGCCCGCAGCCAAGCCTCGAACCGGTCGCTGCGGCCCTCCGCGTCGGCCTTCGCCTTCAGGTCGCGCAGGGCCGCGAAGCTGCGCAGATCCGCCTCGGCCGGGTCGATCAGAATGCCGCCGGCCGCCTTGAAGGTCTCGACCAGGTGCCGGGTCTTGTCGCCCCCCGGCACCGCGCCCCGCCGGACGATCAGCAGGTCCCGGTCGGGGATGCGGGTGGAGATGCCCGAGGCGGTGAGCGCCGCCCGCAGGCGGGCCTGGAACGCGATGGCGTTGTGGTGCTGGAGCGCCCGGTAGCAGACGTGGCGCTCGCGGTCGTTCTCGTCCCGGTGGATGAAGGTCAGGCGCCCGTGCAGCGGCGGAATTTTTTGCTCCGGCTCGCCCTTGCTGGCGACGTCGAGCGCATCCTCCGGGTCGTCCTCAAGCGCGTAGAGGTCGAAGGCGGCGCGCAGGAGCTCGCCGAGGCCGCCCTCGTCGTCGAGCAGCCCGTCGATCGGCGCGCGGCCGCGGGCGGCGTCGAGGTCGAATTCGTTCCCGGGCGGCGCCTTGGCCGGCCCGGTCTCGGCGTGGACGAGGTCGTCGCAGACCGCCACGGTTCCGGCCGCCAGGCAGGCGCGGCGGACGGCGTCGCAGCGCATCAGCAGGGTGCGCGGCATCATCCCGGCCTCGGCCGCCGCCGCGATCGCCGCCGGGCTGAACGGCCATTCCGGGTGCGGCGGCTGAAAACCGGCGGCGCGGTAGGCCGGGGCCAGCCGGCCGCGGATCAGCGCGGCGGCCGCGGCCCGGTCGTTCATCCCCTGGAGGGCGATCGGCGGCTCGAACCGGTCGAGCAGCGGCTTGGCGGCGCGCTCCTCCAGGCGGATCCAGGAATCCTGCAGGCAGGTCATCACGGTCATGCCGCGGCCGCCGACATCGTGCAGCTCGAGCAGGCCCGCGGCCAGCACCTCTGCGAGGCCGGCGCTGGCGTCGAGATCGTCGGCCGCGGTGAGACGGCTCGCGTCGATGACGCCGTCGATCTGGTCCAGGGCGACGAGCGTCGGTCCGCCGAGCCCCATGATCCAGGCCATGCCGCGCACGAGATCGACCGGGGCGGGCGGCGGCGTCTTGAACCCGAGGGCCGCCCGCTCGGCCGGGTCGGCGTCGTAGCCCTGCAGCCAGGCATGGGCGAGGCCGATGGCACCGAGATCCTGGGCGCGCAGCAGGCAGAGCGCGCGGAATACGTCCTGGTGCTGCAGGGCGCGGCGTGCGTCGACCTTCATCAGCGCCATGACCAGCAGGTCGACGATCCGGCGGGTATCCATGTTCGGCGTGTTGAACGCCGCCTCGACCTGCGCCTCGACCTTGAACCGGCGCGCGACCCCGGCCAGGACCGCGTCGGATTGCCGGCGCCCGTCCGGCATGGTCTGCAGCAGGGCGGTGAGGTAGCTGAGCGCCGCGCTGCGCCAGAAATCCGTGAGCCCGAGCACGTCGAGCAGCACGAACCAGCCGCCCGAATTCCAGACCTCGCGCCGGAGTTGACCGATCAGGTGCGTCTTGCCGATTCCGGACTGGCCGACCAGCGCCCGCCCGTAGGGCCGCTTGTCCGGATCGCGGGCCTTGGCGTGCATCTCGGCGACCAGCAGCGGCACCAGCGCCTCGTTCGGGCCGCCGGTGGGCTCCGCCTCGGTCCAGACGCTGTCGAGGGTGCGGACCCAGTCGAAATCGACCCGGCGCAGTGCGTCGAGGGCGTCGGTCATGCCTGGATCCAGAGGAGGTGGAACGGTTCGCCGGCCGGGCTGTAGGCGGCCTCGCGGTCGGCCTGCGTCAGGGCCTTCGGGTCGCTGAGCTGGCTCAGCCGGGCAGTCTTGTCGCCCTTGAGGATGCGGGCGAGGCCGGCATCGACGGTGGCGCGGTCGAGCTCGGCGAGCTGCGCCCGCACGTCGCTGAGCCGGACGGCCCGGGCGCGGGTGCCGCCCGTGAGCGCCAGATAGGCCGCCTCGATCCGGGCGCGCAGGGCGGCGGCAGCGGGTTTTTTCTTCGCGGACGGCCGGGCGGTTTTTTCGGCCGCAACCTTCTTCGCGGGGGGCTTCTTGGCCGAAACCGTCTTCGAAGCCGTCTCGGCCGGTTCCGCCGGCTCGGGCGGGGCGCCGATGAAGTCGGCCAGCGTCCGCCCGCTCTGTTCGAGATGGCCACCGAGCCGGGCCAGCCAATCCTGCATCACCCGGAACGCCGGCGGCAGCGCGGCGTCGAGATGGGTGCCGGCCCAGTGCCAACCCTTGTCGGTCACCGAGAGGACGAAGGAGCGGCCGCTCTTCTCGACACCGATCAGCCCGGCGGCGGCCAGCGCCTCGCGGTCGGCCTTCTTGACCGCCGGCATCACCTCGCCCTGCGGCGCCCGGCCGTGCCGGGCCAGCAGGCACCACAGGATCAGCGTCTGGGCGGGATTCGGGTCGCTCATCGGATCATCGCTCCATCGGAAGTTCGGCGCAGGCGCACCACGTCGCGGATCTTCTCCACCGCGCGCTGGAGGTCGGTCTCGACCTGCGCGTTGGTGACGCGCAGCACGAGGTAGCCCGCCGCCAGCAGCTCGTAGTCGCGGTGGCGGTCGGCGCTGAAGGTCGGGTCCAGGCGATGCTCGGGGCCGTCGAGCTCGACCACGACGCGGCCTTCCGCCCAGAGCAGGTCGACCCGCGGGGCGGTGCCGAACCGGGGCAGCGGCACCGCCGCGTTGCCGGAGAACAGGTCCCTCAGTTCCGCATCCGCCCGCAGGGCCGCTTCGACCCGCCGCTCGACCGCGCTCGCCGGATGGGCGCGGGAGCGCGGGGCGAGGAACCGGGCCTCCACGGGCACCGGCGCGCGCAGCACCGCGTGGGCGCCGTAGAGCACGCGGTCGTAGGGCGGCACCGGCGGCGGCGCGCTCGGGAACAGGGCCGCCACGGCGGTGCCGTGGCGGCGGCACCATTCGAGGGCCTCGATGACCGGGGCGGCGCGGTCCGGGGCGGCCGGATCAAGCTCGGTGACCAGCACCAGCCCCGAAGGCGCGACCGCCAGCACCAGCTGGGCGAGTTCCAGGCTCCGGGCGGCCCGCCGGAACCGCGGCGGGCGGCCCGCGGCGGCGTGCTTGGCCGCCGCCTTGAGCCACGGGCCGTGCGGTGCGGGCGAGGACGGGCCGTGCCAGTCCGGCCAGCGCGCCAGGGCGAGATCCGCGAGGTCGTCGAGCAGCCCGTCGAGGATCGACGCGGTGGTGCGCCCCCCGGCCGTCAGCAGCACCAGCAGGCTGTGTTCGGCCTCCGAGGCGTCGAGGCGGGGCCCGAGCCCGTCGAGACCGAGGCCGATGAGGACCAGCCGCTCCCCGGCGCCGAGCCGGAGAATCCGGCCGGACACGTCCGCGACCGGCAGCGTCGGCAACGGCGATACACCCGGTGGACCCGGCGCAGGCTCGTCGGCGAGGGGCATCAGGGCCGTGGCATCCGCAGGGTCATCCGATCCGGATCGCGGGGTTTCTGACCACATCCCGGCCCGGGCCAGCAAGCCCTCGGGGGCTCTTAGGTTGTCGCATGGGGGCGAATGTTCGGGCGTTGCCCGGAGGCTCGAGGCTCTGGCTCGTCATCGCGAGCGCAGCGAAAACGATCCAGGGCGGCGCGCGATCCCCGGGCCGGGTGTGTCCCGAGTGCGGGAAATCTGACGGATGGAACCCGTGCTCTTGGCCCGCTCCCGACCCAGCCTTGCCTCACTGAGGCGAGTCCCAGCCTCCCAATAGCAGAAGCCGGTTCGAGTAGCGCTCACTCAAACGATATTTGGAATTGTTTGCACTTAAGTGCATCTTGTCCAGGCACCGGGCCGGCCCGACAGGAACAATAAGGGGGACGCTCGGCCGTGGAGGACACATGAACGAGATCGTCAAGCCGGACTCCCTGATCGTCGCCGAGGCCGAGAGCCTGACCGAGACCTTCTTCGGCGGCTGCCCGCACGACTGCCCCGACACCTGTTCGATGCTGTTCGACGTCAAGGACGGTCAGCTCCAGGGCGTCCGCGGCAATCCGGACCACCCGATGACCCGCGGTGGCCTCTGCGTGAAGCTGAAGGACTACGAGAAGCGCCACTACCATCCCGACCGGCTGCTCTACCCAATGAAGCGCGTCGGGCCGAAAGGCTCGAAGGAGTTCGAGCGCATCACCTGGGACGAAGCGCTCGACACCATCGTGACGCGCTGGAAGGCGATCATCGACCAGTACGGACCTGAAGCCATTGCGCCCTACAGCTACCTCGGCAACCAGGGCCTCGTGCACGGGCTGAACGGCGGCGACGCCTTCTTCAACCGCATGGGCGCGACCGTCACCGAGCGGACCTTCTGCGGCGAGGGCTCTTGCACCGCATGGCTGCTGACGGTGGGCCCGACAGCCGGCCTCGACCCGGACAGCTACATCCACTCCAAGTACATCGTGATCTGGGCCTGCAACTCGATCAGCACGAACCTGCACCATTGGGCCATCGTCAAGGACGCCCAGAAGAAGGGCGCCAAGGTCGTCGTGATCGACACCTACGCCTCGCGCACCGCCAAGGCGGCCGACTGGCACATCGCGCCCAAGCCCGGCACGGACGGCGCGCTCGCCATGGCGCTGATCAATTCGATCATCGAGCAGGGCCTCGTCGACCAGGATTACGTCGACAACCACACGGTCGGCTTCGAGGAGCTGAAGGAGCGGGCCAGCACCCGCACCCCGGAATGGGCCGCCGAGATCACCGGCGTCCCGGCCGAGGACATCCGCAAGCTCGCTTACGAGATGGCGACCGAGCAGCCGGTTGGCATCCGCATGGGCGTGGCGCTGGAGCGGCACTACGGCGGCGGCCAGACCATCCGGGCCGTCACCTGCATCCCGGCGCTGACCGGCGCGTGGCGCCATGTCGGCGGCGGCGTCACGCAGTTCGGCGTCTGGGAGCACCCCTACAGGTTCGACGTGATGTGCCGGCCCGACCTGATCCCCGAGGGCACCCGTGTCGTCTCGAACCTGCAGATCGGCCGCGCGCTGACCGGCGAGATGCAGCTCGACCCCCCGATCATGTCGATGATGTGCTGGAACTCGAACCCGGTCACGCAGGCGCCCGAGACCGACAAGATCGTCGAGGGGCTGATGCGGGAGGACCTGTTCATGGTCTCGGCCGAGCACTTCATCTCGGATACGGCCTCCTACGCCGACATCCTGCTCCCGGCGACGATGGGGGCCGAGATGGAGGACATGATCCTGTCCTGGGGCCACCTCTATCTCACCTACAACACCAAGTGCGCCGAGGCGCCGGGCGAGGCGATCCCGAACAACGAGATCTTCCGGCAGCTCGCCGCCCGGCTCGGCTTCGAGGAAGAGAACTTCAAGTGGAGCGACAGCGAGTGCCTTGAGCACTACGTCGACTGGTCGTCGCCGGCCTGCGAGGGGATCGACCTCGCCTACATGCGCGAGCACGGCTTCGCACGGCTGAAGGTCGGCACGCCGGACGACCGGGCGCCGCACCGGGACGGCAACTTCCCGACGCCGACCGGCAAGTGCATGCTGAAGGTCGAGGGCGCCACCAACTTCGTCGCGCCGCCGTTCCGGCAGATGTACGAGGGCTTCCAGCCCGGCGAGGCCCTCGATCCGCTGCCGGACTACCTCGGCCCGCGCGAGTCGCACGCGAACGATCCGGAACTCGCCAAACGCTATCCGCTCAACATCGTCTCGCCCAAGAGCCACTACTTCCTGAACTCCTGCTACGCGAACATGGAGGACAAGCAGAAGGGCCAGGGCGAGCAGTTCGTGATGATCAGCCAGGCCGATGCCGACGCCCGCGGTATTCGGGATGGCGACAAGGTGCAGGTCGCCAACGACCGCGGCGCGTTCAAGGGCGTGGCGCGCATCACCGACGATGTGAAGGCGGGCATCGTGGTCGCGACGCTGGGCTACTGGCGCCAACTGAACGAGGGAACGGTCAACAGTATCTCCTCGGGGGCCTTCACCGACATGGGTCATGCCCCATCGTTCTCGGACAACCTCGTCGAGGTCGCCCGGGCGAACTGAACTGCTCGCCGATTGGATGGAAGACAAACAGGCGCCCTACGGGGCGTTTGTTTTTTGAATAGCAGCCCTTTGGTCAGCCTGTGCTGAGAACGAAGTGGGCGAGTTCCGGGTGTGTTCGTCGAAATCGAGCACACCCGGGTGTCCGCTTCGCGCACTATGACGCCCGAAAGCAGACCGACGGAAATCCACCCCTCTCGGACGGTTCGGGTGGGTCCCATCCGTTAGGTTTTCACCACGCGGTTGCTTCACTGCGCTCGCAATGACGGGGTGGGAGCTTCACAAGTCCCCTCCCCCCCCCTCAATACAGCGTGTCGTCCGCGCAAGCCTCGCCCCGCACGTCGCGGGTCAGCGCCCGGCCGACATGCTCCACCGGCGGGCGCACCCTCGGCGTGGAGCCCCGGGTCGCCGAGCTCTTCCGCGGCGCGCCAGAGCTCGATGGCGTGGTGGCCCGGGCGGCACGACCGCCGGATCCTCGCCCGCGCGCTTGCAGACCCGGTCCAGGATGTCGGACATGCTCATGCGTGAAGTCCGAATGTCTGTATCTTGGAATCTTCCTGACTTGTCGTTGCAGGACATGCGGCTCGCGCGGACCAAACCTATCCATGAAGTTGCCGGACCGGCCAGGCGCGCGCCTGATTCGGGCCCCCTGTCCGGCCTCGCGGATCGCCGCGATCGAACGGCGCAGACGCAGCGCGTCCGGCGCTCAGGGCGCGACCCGCCGCGCCGGCCGGCTGACGAACCGGGAGCCGGCGAGCAGGAAGCGCCAGGGCGTCTCGGCGCCGCGGGTGATCCCGATGCGCCGGTCCGCCGCCACTGGAACCGGCTGGGCCCGGGGCGCGAACCGGAACGGCGCCTCCGCCACCGGCAGTCCGTCCATCGCCCCGGTGACGCCGAGGGCCTGGCACAGGCGGCCGGGCCCGGCGCAGAGCAGGCGCGGATCGGCCGTGCCCCGGCGCGCCGCCATGGCGTCCAGGTCATCAAGTGGCTCGATCGCCCGGAGCAGAACCGCGCTGCCGGGTTCGCAGACCAGGTTCAGGCACCAGTGCAGGCCGTAGGAGCGGTAGACGTAGACGTGCCCCGGCGGCCCGAACATGCTAGCGTTGCGCTTGGTCGGGCCGGCGAAGCTGTGGGAGGCTGGGTCGGTCCGGTCATAGGCCTCCGTCTCGACGATGATCCCACCCGCCTCGCCGACCCAGAGGCCGGCCCCGATCAGGTCCGAGGCCACCACGGCGGCGCTCCGGGCGAAGAACGGGTCGGGCATCGGATTTTTTTCCAGTGTCATACGGTCGATGTCATCCAGCCCGGGCAACGCCCGGCGGACGGTTCGGTTGACGGCTTCGGCGCGACCGGGGCGCCCTGAACAGAACCTGGCATCGCAGAGCGTGGCCGATCCCGCGACGCCTTTTCCCGGGCGCTTGCAGCGCCAGCGGAATGGGACCCGGGACCCGGCGCCATACGGCGCGAAGCGTCCGCGCGCAGCACCGTTGCGTCTCGTCGGTGCCGCTTCGCGGCGCTCGCTCCGCGGGATCCCGGATCACCGTCCGCTGACGTTCCGGGCGTCCGGGAAAGGGCCGCGTTTCATCCGCCGGAAACGGCCTTGCGACGCGTGGCGCGATCTCGCCCCGGCAGCGCTCGCGGCATCTTCAGATCGGCCCGATCCCATACCGCGCCGACAGATAACAATACAGCGGAGGCCAAGGCGGCCGTTTGCTGGTACGAGAGGCCGGATATACGGGCCCGCTGCCGATCTCGTCGGACCTCCCAGGATGATGCGCACGCCGTCGCTCGCGACGCTCCGATCCGCCGCCGGAAGCCCGCCGGCCGCGCCGATCAACCCGCGCGCCCAAATCCGGTCCGTCCTCAGCCTCCGCCGCCTCCGCCTGGGCAGCGGGCTGGTGCTGTTCGCCTATATCCTGACCCACCTGACCAACCACGCGCTGGGCAACGTCTCCCTCGACGCCATGGAGGACGGCCTCGGCGTCGCCTCCGCCCTGTGGCTCAACCCGCCGGGCCTGACGCTGCTCTACGGCGCGCTGGTGATCCATCTCGGGCTCGGGCTCCAGGCCCTCTACGCCGCCCGCTACTTCCGCTGGCGTCCCGGCGAGGTGGTGCAGATGATCTCCGGGCTGCTGATCCCGCCGCTGCTCATCAGCCACGTCGCGGCAACCCGGATCGCCTTCGCCACCGAGGGGCTCGACAAGGGCTACGCGCAGGAACTCTACGCCTTCTGGGTCGCCGCCCCGCTCAGCGGCGCGATGCAGGCGGCGATGCTGGTCATCGCCTGGCTCCACGGCTGCTCCGGCCTGTATTTCTGGCTGCGGCTGAAGCCCGCCTTCGGGCGTGCGGCCCCCTGGCTGCTGGCGGCGGCGGTGCTGGTCCCGGTCCTGGCCCTGCTCGGCTTCGCCCAGGGCGGCCGGGCGATCGCCGCCCTCGCGCAGGACCCGGCCTGGCGGGCCGTGGCACTCCAGCCCGTCCATGTCGGGCTGCCCGACCAGGTCGCGCGGCTCGCCGCCATCCGGAACGGGATGCTGACGACCTATGCCGGCCTCATCGCCGCGGTCATCGCCGCCCGCGGGGTCCGGACCCTGGCGGAAATCAAGCGCGGCACGATCCGGCTCAGCTATCCCGACGGGCGGGTGGTCCGGGTTCCATGGGGTACCAGCGTGCTGGAGGCGAGCCGGCGCAACCGGATTCCGCATGCCAGTGTCTGCGGCGGTCGCGGTCGGTGCTCGACCTGCCGGATCCGCGTGCTCGACGGCAGCGACCGGGTCCCTCCCGCAGGCCGGGCCGAGCGCGCCGTCCTGGAGCGGATCGCCGCCGGGCCGGGGGTGCGCCTCGCCTGCCAGTTCCGGCCCGAATCCGACCTCGCCGTGGTGCCGCTGTTCCCCCTGCCCCCGCGCGTCCGGCAGGCGGATCTGCTCGACCGGGCGCAATCGGGCGAGGAGCGCTTCATCGTGGCGATGTTCGTCGACCTGCGCGGCTCGACCCGGCTCGCCGAGGAGCGGCTGCCCTACGACACGGTGTTCATCATCAACCGCTTCCTCGGCGCGGTCGGCGACGCGGTGCGGGAGGCCGGCGGCTCGACCAACCAGTTCCTCGGCGACGGCCTGCTGGCCCTGTTCGGCCTCGAGACCGACCCCGAGCCGGCGGCGCGCGACGCGCTCCGGGCGGTGGACCTGATCGCCGAGCACGTCGCCACCCTCAACGCGCTGCTGGCGACCGATCTGGAGCACACCCTCCGGTACGGAGTCGGCGTCCATGCCGGCCCGGCGATCGTCGGCGCGATGGGCGACGCCACCGATGCCCGCTTCACCGCGCTCGGCGACACCGTCAACGTCGCCTCGCGCCTGCAGGGCCTGACCAAGGGTCTGGGCTGCATCGCGGTGGTCTCGGAGGCGGTCTACCGGGCGGCCAAGGCCGCGCCGACGGCGATCCGGGAGATCCCGGTGGAGGGCCGGTCCGAGCCGGTCCGGGTGAGCACCCTGGGGGTGCTCTGACCCGCCGTATGGGTCACGGACCGGTCCCCTGTCGGGCGCGACGCGCCGCCCGCCCCCCGGCCAGATGCCGGGACAGGGCCAGCATGAGCGGCACCACGGCGAGGGCCGTCGCGGCGGCCGCCACAGCCGCCCAGCGGGGGCCGGCGGCGTCGCCGAGCCGGCCGTAGAGCAGCGGGGCCGCGAGCGCGCTGCCCCCGAGCGTGCAGGTGTAGAACACCGCGAACGCCCGCTCGACCCGGCCCCCCGGGGCCAGCTCCGGCACCGTGCCGTACAGGACCGACGAGGTGCCGTTCAGCATCACGCCGAGCAGCGGCAGCAGGATCAGCGCCGGGGCGAGCGGCAGGGCGATCACCGCCAGGATCGCCGCCGCGGTCCCGGTCTCGGTGAGCAGCACGGTCCGGGTCACGCCGAGGCGCTCCCCGAGCCGGCCGCAGACGGCCTTGCCCAGCGCGCCGCCGATGAACACCAGCGAGAGCGCCAGCCCCACGGTGGTCAGGGCCGCGCCCTTCTCCTGCAGCAGGAACGGCAGGTAGAGCAGGAAGGCCGGGCGGGCGGCGTTGTCCAGGGTGCCGATCGCGACGAGCAGCCCGAAGCCGGGCCGGTCGCCCGCCCCGTCGCCGGCCTGCGCAGCACGCGCCGCGCCCTTGCGCTCCTCGCTGCGTGAGCTGGGATCACGCGGCAGCCAGCGGCCGACGCCGAGGGCGACCGCGACGCCCAAACCGGCGATCACCCAGAGTGCGGTGCGCCAGCCCGACAGGGTCAGCAGGAAGCCGACCAGCGGCGGCACGGCCGCCTTCCCGAGATCGCCGGAGAAGTTGTAGGTGCCGAGCGGACCGCGCGCCGCCGCCCCGTAGGCCCGGGCGATCACGGTCGAGGCCAGCGGGTGCTGGGTGCTGCTGCCCGCGCCCCCGAGCAGCAGGCCGGCGCAGAGCCCGGTCAGCCCGCCCGACGCCCCGGCCAGCGCGTAGCCGCCGGCGCTGAGCAGCGTCCCGAGCACCAGCACCGTGCGGATACCGAGCGACCGGGCGAGCCGGCCCGCCGGCATCTGCAGGGCGGCGAGCGCGCCGTTGTAGAGCGAGCGCAGCAGCGCCAGCGCGACGTAGTCGAGGCCGAACTCCGCCTGCCAGACCGGCAGCAGCACGTAGATCAGGTCGGTATAGCCGTCGTGCAGGGCGTGGTTGATCCCGGCGACCACGAGGATGCGCTTGGCTTCCCGGTCCGGGGCGGCGGCGAGCGAGGCGGTGAACTCCGAGGCGCGGGCCATCCTGCGATCCTTGATGCTTCCACCACAGGATGCGGGTCTCGCGCCCGGCTGACAAACGCCTTATGCTGACGCGCGCGTGAGGAAACCTGACACGGATGCATCGCCGCCTGCCGCCGCTCAACGCCGTCAAAGCCTTCGAGGCGGCGGCCCGGCACGCGAGCTTCACCCGGGCCGCGGACGAATTGCGCGTCACCCACGGGGCGGTGAGCCGGCACGTGCAGATGCTCGAAGCCTGGCTCGGCGTGCCGCTGTTCGAGCGCCACAACCGGCGGGTGGTGCTCACCGAGGCCGGGCGCAGCTACGCCGCCGAGATCGGGGCCGCCCTCGACCGGGTCGCCCTGGCCACCGCCCGCCAGGTGGAGCGCGGCCAGCCGCGCCTGCTGCACGTCAACGCGCTCGCGACCTTCACCCTGCGCTGGCTGATCCCGCGCCTGTCGGGCTTCCAGGTCGCGCATCCGGCCATCGAGGTCCGGCTGACCACTTCCAACGTGCCGCTGGCGAGCCTCGCCGACCCGTTCGACGTGGCGATCCGCGGCGGGCCGGATACGCGCCCCGGCCATGTCGGGCAGCCGTTCCTGACCGAGCGGCGCAGGCCGGTCTGTAGCCCGCGCTTGCTGCAGCGCCTGCCGCTGGAGGAGCCGGAGCAGCTGCGGCACCACACGCTCCTGCATGCGGCGACGCTCCCGGAGGTCTGGCCGCATTGGCTGCGCGCCGCGGGGGTGCCGGACCTGGTCCCGCAGGCCTCGGTCACGCTGGAGCATTTCTACCTGACGCTCCAGGCCGCCCTCGACGGCCTCGGCGTGGCGATGGGCCCGGAGCGCCTGATCGCCGACGACGTGGCCGCCGGCCGCCTGACCTGCCCGTTCCCGGGCCCGTCCCTGCCTGCGCGGAGCTACTACACCTACGTGCCGGAGGCCCGGGTGGACGACCCGACGGTGCGCGCCTTCTGCGCCTGGCTCACCGCGGCGGCGGGGGACGCCTGAAGCCCGGGGATGGTGTCCGGGATCGGACTGGCGCAAGGATGGTTCTCAGGAACGCGTTCGGCGGCGGCGTCAGCGTCGGCGTGCGGATGCTGCGGCCGAAGGTGAGTCCATGGCGCGCAAGCGTCTCCGCCCCACGATCGTCTCCCTGTCCGAAGCCGTGGCGCGGCTCGGGCTCCCTGCGAATTCCATCGACCTGGAAACTCTGCGCGCCGATCTCGAGCTGCCCGAATTCGGCGCCGAGGTCGACGACGAGCGGGTCGCCGAAGTCTTGCGCGCCCGCCAGAAGGCCCGGGCCTTCGCCGAGACCGGCGTCCCGGCGGTCCGGAAGGTCATCCCCGCCCTCAAGGCCGCCATCCTGCGGGACCGCCGGGTGCTCTGGAGCATCCGGACCGAGATCCCGCTCCTCGACAATGGCCGCCTGGACCTGCGGATCGACAGCGCTCCGGATCCGGCCGCGGCCGAGATCCTGGCCCGCATGGCGGCCCGGAACGACCCGGCGTATCGCATCGAGGCCCTGCGCGCTTCCGTGGCGGAGCGCGCCGCCGAGGTCACCCGGACCCTGGCCAAGCCGGTGGAGCGCCTGCGCGCGCAGATCCTCCAGGACCTGCGCGAGGTCGGGGCCGACGCCCCCGCCTACATCGCCCATCTCGACCGCTCGCTGCGCTCCCGGGTGTTCACCTTCGGGCCGAAGCTGGCGCGTTCGCTCACCGACACGCTCGCCCCCGTGCGCCGGCACGCCAAGGCGGTGGCGAGCGAGGGCTCGCGCCTGCGCCGGCTGCGCGATCAGGTCGGGTTCGGCGCCTATATCGAGCGCTTCAGTGCCGCCCGCCGGCTGAACCGGCGGATCCTGTTCCACATGGGGCCGACCAATTCCGGTAAGACCTACGCGGCCCTGCAGTTGCTGACGGCGGCGCCGACCGGCACCTACCTGGCGCCCCTGCGGCTGCTCGCCCTGGAGAATTACGAGGCCCTGCGCGAGCGCGGGCTCCGGGCCGGGATGGTCACCGGCGAGGAGGTGCTGGGCGAGCCGCAGCCGACCCACACCGCCCGCACCATCGAGACCGCCGACCTGACCCGCCCGATCGACGTGGCGGTGATCGACGAGATCCAGATGCTGTCGGATCCCGATCGCGGCTGGGCCTGGACCAACGCCCTGTTCGGCGTGCCGGCCCGGACCGTGGTCGTGTGCGGCTCCGACGACGCCCTGGCCTATGTCCGCCGCGCCGCCGAGGCCGCGGGCGAGTCGCTGGAGGTGATCCCGTTCACCCGCAAGTCGCCGCTGCTGCTGCTCGACGCGCCGGTCCCCCTGGAGAAGGTCGAGCCGGGGGACGCGGTCGTGGCGTTCTCGCGCCGGGCCGTGCACGAGAACCGCGAGATCCTGGTCGCCCGCGGGCACCGGGTGGCGACGATCTACGGCGCCCTGTCGCCGGAGGTGCGCCGGGCCGAGGCCGCGCGCTTCCGCACCGGCGAGGCCAACGTGCTGGTCACCACCGACGCGATCGGCATGGGGCTCAATCTCGGGCCGCTGCGGCGGATCGTGTTCTCGACCGTGCGCAAGTGGGACGGCACCAAGGAGCGCGGCCTGACCAATTCCGAGATCCGCCAGATCGCCGGCCGGGCCGGCCGCTACGGCCACCAGGATGTCGGCTACGTGGCGGCCACGGACGCGGTCGCGGTGGAGCCGATCCGGATCGCGCTGTCGGGGGCACCGACGGCGCCGGCCGCCGATTCGCGCTTCTTCGTCCGGCCCGACCTCGGCGCGATCCGCTCGGTCGCCGAGGAGATGCAGACCCAGAGCCTCCACGAGGTGCTGACCCATTTCGCCCGGGCGACCTTCTATGCCGGCTCGCCGTTCCAGCCCTCGGCCCTGGAGGAGATCCTGGAGGTCGCGCGGGTCGTCGACCGGGCGCGGCTGCCGATCGAGGAAAAGTTCGCCTTCTCGGTCTGCCCGATCAACCGGCGCGACGAGATCGCCATGGGCATGCTCGAGCGCTGGAGCCAGGCCCGGGCGGCCGGCACCACGGTCCCGGCCCTGCGGGCGAACCTGGCCGGCGAACTCGACTACCAGGAGCGCACCGTGCGGCTGGCCAGCGCCTATCTGTGGCTGTCGCGCCGCTTCCCCGACACGTTCGACGACGTCGAGGCGATCCGGCACATGCGCGGCCGCGCCAACGACGCCATCGAGCAGCACCTGCGCGAGACCGCCACCCGCAAGGCCGAGCGCCGCACCCGCCGGGCGGGCACGCGGTAACCATCTACCAGCAGGGTCGCCGCCCCCCCAAGCTCAGAAGCGGTAGAGGAACGCGCCCTTCACGGCGTGGTCCTCGGTTCGCGCGCCGACCTGGCCGGTATAGGACACGCCCAGGCTCGCGGAGGCCGAGAGGAGGAGGTCCAGGCCGGCCGAGGCGACGAGGGCATCGCGGGCGACCGGGAGGCCGGCCGTCACGAAGCTCGGCCCGGTCGCGAACGCCACCTGCGCCGTCGGGATGATGTCGCCGAACGCCCGCCGGTAGCCGACCGAGCCGTGTATCGTCACGGGGGTGTCCCATCCGAGATCGAGGCCCGTCTGCCCGCGCAGGCCGGCCGTGAGGGTCGGGATCTCGGCGTGCCGCGCAGTGCCCGTCAGCGCGCCGCCGCCGCCCGTCTCGGCGAAACGATCGCGTCCGATGGCCACGACGGCGCCGCCGAGGAACGGCTCGAGGGCGGCCGGGACCGGGGTGTTTTGACCGGCGATGGCGATCCGGTAGCCGATCTCGCCGAAGCCCTGGACGGTCGAGCCGCCGTAGCGCGAAGCCTCCGACTCGGTGACGTTCGCGAACGCCACGGTGCGGCGCAGGGTCAGGCTGTCGCCGGCATAGATTGCGCCGAGGCGCAGCGCGAACGGGCCGGCCGCGTAGCCCCCGTAGACGCTGCCGAACCCGCTCTCGATCGTTCCGGATGCGCGCTGGCCCGACCTGTCCAGGCCCGTCGCGGTATAGCCCGCCGCGGCACCGAACGTGATGCCGGTCTCGCCCCGCACATCCGCGCCGAAGGCCAGTCCGGCCGTGTCGCGATGGAGCCCGATCGCGTTCCCGTCCGACCGGGTCTGGCCGAAGCTGCCGAAGCTCTGACCCCAGAGGCCGAACACCTGCGGATCGGGGACGCGCATCGGCACGATCGCCACGGGGGCGGCCTGACCGGGCAGGTCGGCCGTGAAGGCCGCGGGCAGCGCGCCGTAATCCCGGGTCGCAGGACCGAGGTTGCGCAGCCGGTCGAGGACGGCCTCGCGCAGGAAGGCGGCGGATTCGTAAGCCGCCGAGACGGTGCTGGCATGGACGTCGCCCGCCAGGGCTCCGAAGGCGGCGACGGCCTCTTCGGTGCTGAGGCCGACGGTCCGGATATAGGCCAGGCGATCCGCACCGCCGTGCTGGATGGCCGTGGCGGCCGCGGCCTGGTTGCGGGTTCTCGCGACGCTAGCGAAGGGCAGATCGTTGCGCGTGAGCGTCAGGTCGACCTCGCCGGGGGCGTAGCGCAGGGTCGGGGTCAGGAAGGCGAGGTTGCTGGTGACGCCGGCGAACTGCCCGAGGACGCCGCCCTGCGCGACCAGGATCGGGTAGCGCGTGCGCGGCGCGTAGGCGCCTTGCGCCGCCAGGACCTGGACGGTGCCGCCCGCCAGGGTGGCGGTACCGGTGGCGACGATTCGGTCGGCCTGTCCGGCGGCGTTGGCCTCGACCTGATAGGTCGAGCCGGGCGCGAAGGCGACGGGGCCGGCCGCGGAGAGAGTGCCGATGGAGTTCCCCGGCGCGATGATGGCGCCGCCCAGGGCCTGGATGCCGCCGACGGTGCCGGAGCCGCCCAGGCTCGCGCCCGGGCCGACGGTGACGACGGAGCTCGCGAGCGCACCGTTCACCACCAGCCGGCCGCCGACCACCGTGGTGGGGCCGGAGAGGGTGCCGGTGCCGGTGAGCGCCAGGGTGCCGGCGTTGATCTTGGTGAGGGTGCCGCTGCCCCCGATGGCATTGGCCATGCTGGCATCGGCCGCCTGGTCGAGGACGAGGTTCGCATTGTCGGTGATGGCGCCCGCGCCGAAGGCCCGGGCGTGGCCCACCAGGGTGCCGCCCGCGATGGTGGTCCCGCCCGCGTAGCTGTTCGTGCCGGTGAGGATGAGGGTGCCGGTCCCCGCCTTGGTGAGCGATCCCGAGCCGCCGATGTCGTTGCCGAAGCTGTCGAAGGCCGAGAAGCCGCCCCGCGCGGCATCCATCGTGACGGTGACGGGTCCGTTGAACGCGCCGTAGCCGTCGGCGGCGGCGAACAGGTTCAGGCGCGCCCAGCCGGTGCCGGTGTCGAGGGGCTGGCCGGACGCGATCTCGGTCGTGGCGAGCACGTCGCGGCGCTGCGCGGCGGTGAGATAGGGAAAGCGCGTGGCGAGGAGCACTTCGGCGCCCTCCGGCACCACCGGCGCCAGGTCGGTGCGGCCGACCGGAGCGAGGCCGTAGGTCAGGCTGTCCGTGTAGCGCGCCTTGTTCTGAGCCTTGTCGCCATAGGCCGTCGGGCTGCCCGTCGCGCAGTCGAGCAGGCTGACGCCGCACGCCGCCTGGATCCCGGCGTGCAGGGCCGCCGCACCGTCGGAAACCGTCTGGGCGAAATCCTCACCGGGCTTGAGGTATCCCGGCGTGTTGTTGAGGAGCTTCACCACCGCCTCGGTCGCCAGGATGCGGCCGGCGATCACGTCAAGGGCATAGTGCACGCCCAGGACGAGGCGGCTGTTCTGCGATTCGGTCGAGCGTGCCAGCAAGGGCTGGTAGAGTTCGGGCGCCATGACCGCGTAGAGGAGCGTCTGCACGTTCGCGTTCATCGCGTGGCCGCTCGGATACGACCCCGAATTGTACGTGCCGGCCCCGTAGCGCGGATCGAGGCGGATCTGGTCGCCGACCTGATACGGCCGGGGGTTGCCCTGCGGATTGGGAACGCCCGGTGTCGTCAGACCGAAGACGGTCCCGTAGGTGTTGATCTTCCCGTAGTAGATCCGCAGCCAGGTCGTGTCGTCTCCGATCCGGGTCGATCCCATGCCGTCGACGAAGCGCACGACCCCGTAGAGGGGCGATGCCGGGTTGTCGAAGGCCGCGAGCATCAGGGCGTTGATCCGGGTCCCGAAGCCCGCATAGTCGAACCGGGCGGCATCGTAGACGGCCTGATCGATCCGGTCCTTCGACGCGGTCCTGTTGATGTCGATCGTGGTCTGCAGCGCTTGCTGATAGGTCGATCGCGGAAGGCTCAGGAACCCGCTGAGGACGTCGATGCCGTCTCGCTGCGGCAAGGTTTGCGCCAGCGCAGAACTCATCAGCGGAATCAGGCCCAACAGAGAGCCAACCGCAATCTTCCTACTCATCTCACACCCGCGCCATTTTCGGTCAGACATTTTTCTGTATTTCCGCATGCATTCGACATTAAAAACGATTGCCCGATCGAATTATCATTCCGGATTTTTCAAAATTCAAAACTAACTGATGAGCGTTACGAGAAAGATCTATTTATTTTCGATATCTGTGTCGACGATCCAGCAGATGCGGCGTCATATCGTCCATATCGCAACATAAACATGACAACTCTTCAAATAAACTCTAGGTTTATTGCTTAACAACGTGGAGAAAATTTGCAAATATTGATCGCCGCAAATCTTTCACCGAACACCAAATGCACATTTTACGGCCCGTAGGCCTGAATTCATCACTGACGATGCGGCTACGACACCGAGATCGCTGATCGCATCTGCCCCGTTGCGTCGAACCCGGTTCGGCACGAGCGGTGCCCCTCCCGGTCGAGAACGGCGCTCGCGAAGACGCTAATCTTCTACCGGATGAGATGTCCGTCGTTCTCTTGAAAGTCTGTTCCGTTCTCCATAAAGAACGCGCCGACCAGCCAGCCGGTCACGCATGCCGGCCCGATTCCGGCGCAAGAAGGAACAGCCGATGCCCGAGGGACTCGATGCCCGCACCATCGCGGCGACCAACGGGGTCGCCCAGGATACGGCCTTCGGGGCCGTGATCGCGCCGATCCATCTGTCGACGACCTTCAAGTTCCCGGCCTTCGAGCAGCCCGGCCCGTACGATTACTCCCGGCTCGGCAATCCGACCCGCGACCAGCTCGCCGACACCATCGCCAAGCTGGAAGGCGGCGCCCGGGCCGTCATGGTGTCGAGCGGCATGGCGGCCCTCGATCTCGCCCTGTCGAGCCTGTGTCCCGGCGACCTCTTGGTCGCGCCGCATGATTGCTATGGCGGGACGCACCGGCTGCTCAGCCTGCGCGCCGCCCGCGGGCAGTACCGCGTGATCTTCGTCGACCAGACCGACCAGGCGGCCCTGGCCGCGGCGATCGCGGAAAAACCCAAGGTCGTGCTGGTCGAGACGCCGAGCAATCCGCTGATGCGGGTGGTGGATGTCCGGCGCGTCACCGGCCAGGCCAAGGCGGTCGGTGCCCTGGCCGTGGTCGACAACACCTTCCTGTCGCCGGCGCTGCAGCAGCCGCTCGCCCTCGGGGCGGATCTCGTCGTGCATTCCACCACGAAGTTCCTCAACGGCCATTCGGACGTGATCGGCGGAGCCGTGATCGCCGCCGAAGCGTCGGTCGGCGACGAACTCGCCGCCTGGGCCAACACGATCGGGGTCACGGGCTCGCCGCTGGACGCCTACCTGACGCTGCGCGGCATCCGCACCCTGTTCGTCCGGGTGGAGCGCCAGCAGCAGAATGCGGCGCAGCTCGCGGCCTTCCTCGACGCCCACCCGGCCGTGAGCCGGGTCCACTATCCGGGCCTGCCGAGCCATCCGGGCCACGCCATCGCCAAGGCGCAGCAGGCCGGGTTCGGCGCCATGCTGAGCTTCGAGCTAGCCGGCGGTCGCGCCGCCGTGAAGACCCTGGTGGAGACGCTGCGGGTGTTCACCCTGGCCGAGTCGCTGGGCGGCGTCGAGAGCCTGATCGCGCATCCGCCGACCATGACGCACGCGGCCATGGATCCCGAGGCGCGGGCCATCGCGGGCATCACGGACGGGCTGCTGCGCCTATCGATCGGCCTCGAAGCCGTGGACGACCTTCTGGCCGACCTGTCCCGCGGCCTGGAGGCGGTCACACGCGGTTGAGCCGGCCGCTCACTCGTCCTCGACCACGCTGAACCCGGACTCGTCCTCGACCACCCGGTACCGGGACAGCCGCAGGGTCTGGGACCGCTCCGCCGCCTCGTCCCGGCATTTCTGGACATGGGCGGTCCGGTTGACGACCTGCAGGTTCGGCGCGCCCCAGTAGCCGAGCAGCTCCGGCCAGGGCGCGTCGCGATGCTCGCGCCAGACCCGGTAGAGCGGCAGGGCGTGGTCGATTTCGGCGGTGCGCAGCAGCCGCTTGCCGGAGGCCTTGCAGCGATGCCCCTGGTAACGCTTCAGCGCGCGAACCTGCTCGTGCGGGGCGATCCAGAATTTCCAGGCGGCGACACAGGCCGCGTGCCAGGCGGCCTTGCCGTTCGGGACGCCCTGCCCCCAGAGGTCGCGATGCCAGCCGAACCGGTAGACCGGCTGCCCGCAGATGCAGCAGGCGCCGCGGCCGCGGGCGAAGGCCGGTTCGCGGAACGGGGCCGGGGGCACCCGGAAGCTCGCCGGGCGGCCGCCGGCGCCGCCCTCACCGAGTTGCCAGGTCCAGCCCTCCGGCGTGCCCGAGCGCGCCGCCAGGGCCCGGGCCAGCCGGTCGGCTCGCAGGATGTGGTTGCGCCAGTAGCTCTCCACCGCCAGCCGCGGCGTCGGCGGGATAAGCGGCCGCGTCAGGGCGTGGTGCAGCACCGGGGCCGGGAAGATCGCCGGCAGGGCCCGTTCCAGCCGGGCCCGGGCCTTGGCGTTCTTCTGGTCGCGCCAGCCGGATGTCGTGATCGATGCCGTCATGCCGTGCCGTGCTAGCGCGCGACGCGCGGGAAGGCGACGGCATCCGGGCCACAGGTTCGGGCTGCTGAGGTTAAGACAATGTTTCCCGTGAAACATCGGCCCCGGCGGTCGCCTACAGGTCGACCGCCATCGACAGCAGGTAGGTGCGTGGGCCGCCCTGGAAAAACGTCCCGAACGAGGCGACCCCGGTCCAGTACCGGGTACCGGTGGCGTTCAGCACGTTGGCCCGGAACGTCGTCCGGCGCCCATCGATCACCGTGGTGTAGCGCAGGCCGAGATCGAGCCGCGCCCAGTCCGGCAGGGCCTGGGTGTTGGCGAGGTCGACATACTGCCGCCCGGTGTAGATCACCGCCCCGTCGACTGTCAGGCCCGGCAGCCCGGGTAGGTCCCACTCGGCGCCGAGATTGAGCTGCACGTCCGGCACCCCGATTGGCACGTGACCCAGATTGCTGGCGGTGGCCGTCTGGGTGAGGACGCCGTCGAGCAGGCTGAGACCGCCCAGCACCCGCAACTCCGGGGTGATCTCGCCGTAGACGCTGAACTCGAGCCCGCTGACGCGCTGCTCGCCCGTCTGGGCGAAGCTTCGAGTGATGGGGTTCGCCTCCCCGTTCGGCTGGGTAATCCGAAAGGCGCTGAACGTGCCACCGATCCGCCCGAAATCGAGCTTCACGCCGGCCTCGACCTGATGCGCCACGTAGGGTGCCAGGATCGTGCCGGCATTGCTGGCCGACAGGGGGGCAACGTCGCCGCGGCTCAGACCCTCGATAGAGTTGGCGTAGAGCGAGACGGCGTCCCACGGCCGCACCACGAGGCCGACCACCGGGGTGGTCGCGCTCTTGTCGTAGGCGGAACTCGGCGTGCCGACATTGGCCAGGTAATTGTGCGCCTCGACCCACTGCTGGCGCACACCCAGCGTCAGCAGGATGTGCTCGTCGAGGCCCGAGAGCGTGTCGGCCACCGAGACCCCCGACAGCGTGCTGTCGGACAAGCGCGGCCGCCCGGCGGTGATCGGCGGGGGAATGTAGGTGGCTAGGCGCGGCGCGTAGATGTTCGACAGGTAGGCGTCCCGCCCGGCGGGAAGTTGCCGCGCCGTATCCTCGTTATAGGCCGAGGCCTGCACCACGACGGCGTGGTGGACGAAGCCGGTCTCGAACCGGGCCCGGGCACCGCCATCATAGGTCGAGCGGTCGATACCCATCGCGTAGAATTGCGGCGTGCTGGTCGTGTCGCCGCGGGCATTGAGGATGGTCGGGGCCGACTGGAAGTAGCGATCCACCTCGGTCTGCGCACCGCCGGCATCGGCAAACAGCGTGATCGCGTCAGTGACGTCGTATTCCAGGCGCAGCAGGCCGCCGCGGTCGTCGATATCCGAGTACTCCCAGCGCTGGGTCAGGTTGAGGCGGCCGTCCGGCGCCCGCGGGACCGGCACGCCGGCCTTGAGCTGGAACGGGCGCAGGGGCGCGTCGAAGCGGTCGGTCTGTGCCAACAGGTAGAGCCCGGCCCGGACCTTCTCGCCCTGATAGTCGAGGGCGAGCGCCCCGACCCCGGTCGTCTCGGATTGGTGGGCGAACGGCGTGTCCCCGCCATGCAGGCTGCCGACGAAGCGGGCGCCCCATTCCCGGCCGGGGCCGAAGCGGCGTGCGACGTCGAGTTGGCTGCCGCCCCGGGCAACCGAGCCGTAATCCAGGGTGAACCGGGTCAGGTCATCGCCAGCCCGCTTGGGGACGACGTTGACCACGCCGCCGACCGCGCCGTTCGGCGAGACCCCGGACAGGGCCGCGGAGGGTCCCTTCAGCACCTCGATCCGCTCCGCATAGTCGGTGAAGACCCGGAAGCTCGGCGCGACGCCGTAGACGCCGTCGAAGGCGATCTCGCCGCTGGTCCCCTCGCCGGACGGGAAACCGCGGATGGAGAACGAATCGAACGGCGCGCCACTGGTCTGGGTGGCGCGCACCGACGGGTCGCGGCTGAGCGCCTCGGACACGGTGCGGGCCTGTTGGTCGCGCACGAAGGTGTCGGTGTAGCTCACTACGCTGAACGGCGCTGTTCTGGTTTCTGTATTGGCCAGCAGGCCGGCGCGCCCGCCTTGCGCGACTTGGCCGCCGGCATAGGCCGGCATGATCCCGCGTGGCGTGGCCGTGCTCTCCACCGAGAGTTCGTCGAGCTGGACGGCGGATCCGGGCCGGACATCCTCGGCTCGCGCGGCACCAGGATCGACGACGAGCAGAACATTCACATTCAAGATCAGAGAGGCATAGAGAAACAGCGGCGCGCAGCGGCCAGAACGCATTAGGGACATCTTGGACGAATCGATTTCTCGGAGCGGAGCCGATCGAAGCTGCCGTTTCACGGCGCACGCAGCAAGTCAACATAAACAAATCGTTCTTATCGGTTTTTAATTTTTATAATTCCATACATTTTCGGATTTTCATCTCGAATACGAGAGAAATATTTCGCTAATACATCAAAATTTCAGGTCGATATTCGCGATGCACTGCACGACATACAGTACCTTCACGCCGCAAGCAGAGTCACGAGGGTCGTAAAGATCAATCCAGTCCTGACGCGCGCGCCAGCGCAGCCGGGTCGGATCGCGCAAGCTTCCCGGCGTTGTGCTGCACGATCCGGCCGAGGCGGCGGAGCGCGTCGTGCGGATGATCGGGGATCGCGCGATCATCGGCTTGTCCGAGCGGCGCATCCCGGCCGGGCATGGGCGTCCACGGCGACACGCAAGGGGCGGTCGCGATGGCCGCGCCCCAAGGGAGATCGCAATCGGGCCGATGGCTGAGGTGATCGCCGCCTGAGACCGCGGGTTTCGGCCGCGACCCGGCGCGCTGTCATGCAATCGTCGCAGATGGGCCAGAAAGCCACTCGCTGCTTGCGAGGCTGAGAGGGGCTCCATGGATTTCCACCGTCGCTTCACGGTTCTGATGTGTGCCCCCGCCTTCGATCCGGACGACCTGGAGGGTGCGCGCGTCGCCCAGATCGTGGCCGCGGTCGAGAATCGCGGCTTCGAGGTGGTGCGGGCCCGGCGCGTCGAGGACGCGGCCATCGCGGTGCAGACCGATGCCGCGATCGGCTGCATGGTGGTCGACTGGGGCAAGCGCGGCCTCGACGGCAAGGCCGCCGCGCTCATCGACATGATGCGCAAGCGCGGCCTGGAGATGCCGATCGTCATCATGGTCCGCCGCAAGCGGCTGGAGGACATCCCGGTCGAGCTCCTGGACTTCATCGACGGCTACATCTTCCTGGCGGAAGAGACCCCCGAATTCATCGCCCGCGGCCTGGTCAGCCGGGTGACGCAATATGCCCAGACGCTGAAGACGCCGTTCTTCGGCGCGCTGGTCGATTACGCCGAGAAGGGCAACCAGCTCTGGACTTGCCCGGGCCACAACGGCGGCATTTTCTATAACCGCTCGCCGATCGGACGGATCTTCGTCGAGCACCTGGGCGAGGCGATCTTCCGCGATGACCTCGACAACTCGGTCCTCGATCTCGGCGACCTCCTGACCCACGAGGGCCCGGCGCTGAAGGCCCAGAAGGAGGCCGCCAAGATCTTCGGGGCGGAGAAGACCTACTTCGTCCTCAACGGCACCTCGGCCTCCAACAAGATCGTGCTGTCCTCCCTGGTGGCCGAGGACGACCTCGTGCTGTTCGACCGCAACAACCATAAGGCGGCCCATCACGGCGCCCTATTCCTCGGCGGCGGCATCCCGATCTTCCTGGAGACCGACCGGAATGCCTACGGCCTGATCGGCCCGATCTATCACGAGGCCCTGGACGAGACCCGGATCCGCGAGAAGATCCGGGCGAACCCTCTGGTGACCGACCCGGAGGCGTGGCGCCGGGAGCGGCCGTTCCGGGTCGCGGTGATCGAGCAATGCACCTACGACGGCACGATCTACGACGCGCAGGAGATCCTGGAGAAGATCGGCCACCTCTGCGACTATATCCTATTCGACGAGGCCTGGGCGGGCTTCATGAAGTTCCACCCGCTCTACGCCCGCCGCTTCGCCATGGGCCTCACCGGCCTCGACGAGACCTCGCCGGGCATCGTGGCCACGCAATCGACCCACAAGCAGCTCGCGAGCTTCTCCCAGGCCTCGCAGATCCACACCCGCGACGGCCATATCCGCGGCCAGACCCGGCGGGTCGAGCACAAGCGGCTCAACGAGAGTTTTCTGGTCCACGCCTCCACGTCACCCTTCTACCCCCTGTTCGCCTCCCTCGATGTCGGCGCCCAGATGATGAAGGGCCGCTCCGGCATGATCCTGTGGGACGACACGATCCGCCTCGGGATCGAGTGGCGCAAGAAGGTCCGGGCGATCCGCCGGGAATTCGAGGAGCACGAGGCCGACCCGCTGCGCCGCTGGTTCTTCGACCCGTTCGTGCCGGACGTGACCCGCAGCGCCGACGGGGCCGAGATGCCCTGGGAGAAGGTGCCCACCGACGAGCTCGCCTCCGACCCGCGGCACTGGGAACTGAAGCCCGGCGCCCGCTGGCACGGGTTCACCCATGTCGCCCCGGGCTACGCGATCACCGACCCGAACAAGCTCACGGTGCTCACCCCGGGCTTCGACCGGCGGACCGGGGCCTATGCCGACCACGGCGTGCCGGCGCCGATCGTGGCCCAATACCTGCGTGAGAACCGGATCGTCGCCGAGAAGAACGACCTGAACTCGCTGCTCTTCCTGCTGACCCCGGGGGTCGAATCGTCCAAGGCCGGGACGCTGATCTCCGGCCTCGTCGCCTTCAAGCGACTCCACGACGACAACGTGCCGCTGGAGGAGGCCATGCCGGAATTCGTCAACCGCCGGCCCAACCGCTACCGAGGCGTGCGCCTGCGCGATCTCTGCGCCGAGTTCCACGCCTTCCACCGCGAGGCCGGCACCTCCGCACTCCAGCGCCGGCAATTCGCCCCCGAGCACCTGCCCGAGATGGTGATGCCGCCCAAGAAGGCCGCCCAGATGCTGACCCGCAACAAGGTCGATTACGTGCCGATCGCCGAGGCCGAGGGGCGCATCGCCACGACCCTGATGCTGGTCTACCCGCCGGGGATCGGCACGGTCCTGCCGGGTGAGCGCCTGGACGACCGCGCCAAGCCGATGCTCGACTATTTCAAGATGTTCGAGGCCTCGGCCAACCTGTTCCCGGGCTTCGAGGCCGAGATCCAGGGGGTCTATCGCGAGGTCGAGCCGGACGGGCGGATCCGCTTCCACACCTACGTCGTGCGGGACGGCGCCTGATGGAGATCGAGCCCGAGGAAGGCGCCCCGATTCCGACCCGGCCGAGCCCGGACATCATCATCCGCGCCTCCTCGGACGCCGATGTCGAGGCCATGGTGGCGATCTACGAGCACCATATCGGCAAGGGCGTGGGCGACGTCGCCGATTTCGACGACGAGGCGCGGCTGCTGCCCGACGACCTGAAGCGGCGGCGCAAGACCATGCGCAAGAAGCGCCTGCCCCACCTCGTCGCCGAGCGCGCCGGCCAGGTGGCGGGCTACGCCTACGCGGTGCCGTTCCGGAAGCGCCCGGCCTATCGCTACACCCTCAAGCACTCGATCTACGTGCATCCCGACCACCTCCATGCCGGGATCGGCCGCCGCCTTCTGCCGGCCCTGATCGAGGCCTGCGCAGCCGGCGGCTACCGGCAGATGATCGGCTACATCGACGCGCAGAACGCGGCGTCCTTACGCCTCCACGAGACCTGCGGCTTCGTCCGCGTCGGCCTGCTCAAGGCGGTGGGGTTCAAGTACGGCCGCTGGTCCGACAGCGTGATGGTGCAGCGGCCGCTCGGCACCGGCTCCGAGGACCAGCCCGGGGCGTAGTCGGACGCGACGGGACCGGTCAGTGCCCTTCGGCTGGGGCTGGCCGGGCCGTGGCGACGAGGTCGATATCGACCCCGACGTCGAGGGCGACCCATTGTCCGGAGGCCCAGGCGCCCTGGCCGATTCCGAAATCGGTGCGGACGAGGCCGACATGCCCGGTGGCGTGCGCTTGGGGGCCGTCGAGCGACAGGTGGAAGGGCAGCGTCAGCGGGTGTTTCGTGCCGCGGATCGTCAGGTCGCCGACGGCTTCGTAGTCGCCCTGGCCCTTGTCGACCAAGCGGGTTGCCTCGAACCGGGCCTGGTTGGCGCTCGCCACGTCGAACCAGTCCTTCTGGGGCAGCGCCGTGTCGCGCTGGGCGTCGCCGGTGCGGGCGCTGCCGAGATCGACCAGCACCGTGGCGTGGCCGGCCTCGGGCTTGGCGGGATCGAAATCCACCGTTGCCTCGAAGCGTTCGAAGCGGCCGGAGAACGGAGTCCCGACCTGCACACCCGAGAACCGGATCGCGCTCCTGGCCGGATCCACCGCCCACTCGGCGGCGGCGGCCGGGAACCCGGCGCCCGACAGGGCGGCCGACAGGCACAGGGCGAGGCGCGGGCGACGCAGCGTCATCGAGTCGATTCCAGGGTTTTGGGAGGCGTCGCCGCGGGGCGGCCCGGCAGCATCCGCCACAGCACGCCGTCGCGCAGGATGAGATGGTGGCGCAGCGCCGCCGCGACGTGCAGCGCCAGCAGCGCGGTCAGGAACCAGGCCCCGTAGGCGTGCAGCGCCTTGACCAGCCCCTCCGCGGCCGCCGGGTCGGCGAGGAGCGGGGCGAGCGGCAGGTGCGGCCAGGGCACGAGCCCGTACAGCACGGTCGGGATGTTGAACGGCGAGAGCGAGACCACCGCCCAGCCGGCGAGCGGCAGCCCGACGAGGAGCCCGTACAGGAGTCCGTGCGCCGCCCCCGCCGCCCGGCGTTCCCGGGCCGGCATGCTCGCCGGATAGGGCGGCGGCCGGTGGGCCACCCGCCAGGCGAGGCGCAGACCGGTCAGGATCAGCACGGTGATCCCGACCGACTTGTGCCACTGGTAGAGCGGGAACAGGCGCATCGGGCTCAAGCCTGCATGGGTCATGGTCAGGCCCATGCCGATCAGGGCGAGCACGCCGAGCGCGCTCGCCCAGTGCAGCAGGATGGCCACCGCGGAGTAGCGCCGCGCCGCCGCGTCGGGTGCCATGGCCATCTCCCGTCCCGTCGTTCCGGGTCAGTCCTGCCGCTCGAAGGCGCCCGCGATGGTCAGGTGCAGGTCGTCGCCGATCAGCGGCACGTAGGTCTTCACCCCGAACTCGGAGCGCTTGAGCGTGCCGGTGGCGTCGAAGCCGACCGTGACCTTCTTGCTCAGCGGGTTCACGCCGGCCCCGACCAGGGTGACGTCCAGGGTCACCGGCTTGGTCACACCGTGGAGCGTCAGGTTGCCGGTCACCTTCGCCTTGTCCTTGCCCTCGGGGGCGACCTTGGTCGACACGAAGGTGATGTCGGGGAACTTGGCGGCGTCGAGCCACTGGTCGCCCTTCAGCTCGTCGGTGAGCTTGGCGCTGGTCGTGGTCACCGAGGCGACCGGGATCTTGATCGTGAGCTTCGCGGCCGCCGGGGTCTTCGGCTGCAGGTCGAGGGTGCCGGACACGTCGGAGAAGCCGCCGGCATAGTTCGAGAAGCCCATATGGGAGACACGCCAGCCGACCTGGGTGTGATTCGGATCGACCGCGTAGGTGCCGGCCTGGATCTGGGCCGGATCCCGGGTCGCGGGGGTCTGGGACAGAGCCGGGGTGGCGACGAGGAGGGCCAGAAGGCCGGAGGCGAGAAGCGACTTCAAGGGACTCTCCCAGATGAGAACGGCAGGTGTGGACGGCCGACTCGGTCCGGCGCACAGCCACGTCCCTGTAGACCCGTTCACGGCCTCGGTTGAGCCTGCTATCCGGAACCCCATGGTTGCGAGATCGGAAACCTTCACGGGCAGCCTCGACGACGTGCGCGCCTTCTGCACGGTCGTCGATCTCGGCACCGTCACGGCTGCGGCCGCAAGCCTGCGGGAGACGAAGGGCAGCATCAGCCGGCGCCTGTCCCGGCTTGAGCAGGCGCTCGGCGCCCGGCTGATGGCGCGGACCTCCCGGGCGGTGTCGCCGACTGCCGAAGGTCTCGCCTTCTACGCCAAGGCTCACGAGAGCCTGGCGCTTCTCGACGCGGCGGCCGAGACCGCCCGCGACGCCCAGACGGTGCCGGCCGGGCACCTGCGCATGACCACCTCGATCGATTTCGGGATCGAGGTGATGCCCGAGATCGTCGCGAGCTTTCGGGCGGCCTATCCGCAGATCACGGTGGAAATGCTGAACACCGATGCCCGCCTGGACCTGGCGGCCAACCGGATCGACCTCGCCCTGCGGCTCGGCGGCGCGGAGGAGACCGGATACCGCGCCGTCCTCCTGGCGACCCTGTCGGTGGCCCTCTACGCCACCCCCGCCTACCTGCTGCGCCGACCGGCCCCGACCGACCTGGCGGGGTTGCACGACCACGACCTGATCCTCCCTCGGGAGCGGACCGGCGGGGGCGCCCTCTCCCTCACCGACGGGCAGGGCCGGGCCGAGCAGATCGTCCTGAATCCCGCCATCCGGGTCAGCGATTTCTCCACCGTCCACCGCCTGACCCTGGTCGGTGCCGGGATCGGCCACATCCCGAGCCTCGTGGCCGCCCGGGCGGTGGCGGCGGGCCAGCTCGTGCGCGTGCTCGCCCCCTGGGCGAGGCGGGGGGCGGCGCTGCGCGCCGTGACCCTGGCCGGGCGCGACCTGCCGGCGCGGGTCCAGGTCTTCCGGGAGCATGTTCGCGACGCGCTGACGCTGCGCGACGGCGAAATGCCGCCCCGCAATGAATACAGCCTAGAATTGTAGAATGGAACTATACCCGCGATATTGGCGACGTGATCGGGACAATCTTACGCTTTCGCGTAGCGCGGTGTTGAGGGGCTCCGCGCAACATGGCCGGCAGCGGCATCCCGGGCCGCTGCGGTGCTCGATCTCAGCAGGTTCCGTAAAAGTGCTCGGCGATTTTACGATCAGAACCTGCGGCAAACCAAGGACCTGAGCGGGTGACGCGTTGGCCTGCCACGCGGGGCTGCTTAGGTCCGATCCCTTGCCCGGGCGCATCTCATCTTACGCGGACGCCAGACATGTTCCTTCGCAACCGGTGCCTGCGACCCCTGCTGCTCGTCGGGACGATGGCCCTGGCGGGTCTGTGCGCGGCGCCGGCTTCAGCCTGGGCGACGCTGTCGAGCACGACCCGTATCATCCTGCAGAAGGGGCGCCACTATGCGCCGACCGACCTGTTCCTGCGGCTGGGCGACACGATCACCCTGCGCAACGACGACGCCAGCCAAAGCCACCACGCCTTCATCGAGGCCGACCGGTTCTCGTTCGACGCCGGCGATCAGGAGCCCGGCACCGAGACCCGGCTGGTTCTGGTCGAGCCGGGGGATTTCGTCATCCAGTGCGGCATCCATCCTAAGATGAAGCTGACCATTCACGTCCAGTAGGGCACCGGCCCATGGAGTGATGACGGGTTGGCGACGGGGCTCAGCCCTCGCTGTCGTGACCGAGGCCGAGCCCACGGATGAGATCGCCGATCGGATCGATTTTTTTCGGGGTTGGCGCAGGCGCCGGCGTCGACGGGGCTGCGACGGCGGGCTCCGCGGCCGCCGTCCGGGCCAGGGCCGCGTGGCGCAGGCGGGCCATTCGACGGGGGCTGCGATCCGCCAGCTTCGGCCGATGCGCCGTGAGCGCCGTCCGGGATTTCTCGGCCGGGGCGATCATCTCGCTCGGCAGAGCCGCAGCCGTGACAGCGCCGGCCGGCAGGGCCGTCATCTGCGGCGCCAATAGGTCGGACGAGGTCGCACGGGCGATTTCGGACATGCGCGCCTCCGGCTTGCTCACGCCGGCCATCCGGGCCGGCGGATCCATCCAGGTCGACGATCCGGCGGGCGCCACGGCGATCCGGGCGACGCGCGGCTGCACCTCGTAATTGCCCGGATGCAGAGTATGCGCGGCCACCACAAGCCCGAATACGGCGATAGCGGTCGTCGCGAGGGTGGACTTGTAGTGTTCCATGACGGCAGAACGAACAGCCAAGGTCATGGTTCCGCTTGGCCGAAAGCTTCGAGCCCGGGAGCGCGCCTCTCAGGCTGATGCCCGGCAGCGGATGCAGACAAGAAAAAAGGCCACTCCCGAAGGAGCGGCCCGAAGTCTAGGGAGGAAACGCCCAAGAAGGGCAACGGGATCGCGACGCCATCGCCATCCCGCAGTGCAGAGATAGGCTACCGCATTGCGGCATGCAACCGACCGAGGGTTGTTTCTGCATGCATGAGTAACACCCCTTGGTCGCCGAGATACGCACCCACGCCATGGCTCGGGACCGATCAGCCGCCGTTCTGCGGCTCGTCATGCCCGATCAGCCGCTCGACCTCGGCCAGGGCGACGGCGCGGGCCAAACCCTCGGAGGCGTGCGGACGGTACGATCCCCGGACCAGCTTGCCGCGGTCCCGGATCGCCCACGTGAAACGCCCCGGGTCATGCCGGCTCGGCCTGACCTCGACCGTGTAGAGATGCCCGCCATTCGCACCCATGCCCCGCATGTGCAGAGTCCCGGCCGCCGGCCCAGGGGGTGCGACCGTGGGCGGCAGGCCGGCGTCTATCGGGTCACCCTGGGGCGACCGCCCTCGGGCCGATCCGGTGCCGCCGGACCATCGGTCTTGGTGCCGAGCCAGACCACGTGCTTAGGCCCGCTGCCGCGGCCGCTGGCATGGACCCGGGCCTCCTCGACCGCGAAGCCGGAGCGCTGCAGGCGGGATTTGAACTTCCGGTCCGGGGCGCCCGACCAGACCGCCAGGATGCCGCTTGGCCGCAGGGCCCAACGGGCGCGCTTGAGGCCCCAATTGTCGTAGAGCCGGTCGTTGGAGCGGCGCATCAGCCCCTCCGGGCCGTTGTCGACGTCGAGCAGGATGGCGTCGTATTGGCTCGGCCCCGATTGGATCAGGCGGTTCACGTCGGCTTCCTGCACGTCGACCCGGGGGTCGTCCAGGCAATCGCCGAAGACGTGGGCGAGTGGGCCGCGGGCCCAGGCGATCACGGACGGCACCAACTCGGCTACCACGACCCGCGCCTCCGGGCCGAGGCCCGCCAACGCCGCCCGCAGGGTGAAGCCCATGCCGAGCCCGCCGATCAGCATCCGGGCCCGGGGCCGATCCTTCAGCCGCTCGCAGGTCATGGCGGCGAGCGCCGCCTCGGAGCCGCTGCGGCGGTTGTTCATCAGCTCGATCGTGTCGGCCAGGATCGAGAACTCGTCGCCGCGCCGCATCAGGCGCAGGTCGGTGCCGCCCCCCGGGACGGATCCGGTGTCGAGATGAACCCAGGGTATCACGGAACTTTCCTCGATTGGCGGTGCGGCCGGTCGGGGACCGTCGGCACGAAAGATCACGGCGAGAGCGGGGCCGCGGGCGGGTTCGGCGCTGCGCGCGGTGCAACCCCCTGCGCGGCGGTGCCCCCTGCCGCGCGGGATCGCGGTGGCGTATCAGCACCTATGGCTAAGCGCATCAAGTCGAGACCCCAGGAACGGGGCTTCATTCTGTTCGACGTCGTCTTCGAGGACGGCTCCCGGGCTTCGAACCGCCGTGTCCCGGCCGAAATCCTCGGCGGCCTGGACGGCGACGAGCCGGCCCGGCAGGTCATCGCCGAGCAGGAGGAGGAGATCGCCCTCAAGGCCGGGCGACCCGGTCGAGAGATCCAGAGCCTGACCCGCTCGCCGATCATCAAGCCGAAACCGATCGCCTGACCGGCCCCGATCAGACCGCGCCTTCGACCACCTCCAGCGCCCGCAGGATCGCGAAGCCGATCCGCTCCGCCTCGGCCTCCGCGTCGGGGCCGGCCGGCAGCAGCGCCACGGTCTCCACCGCCTCCTCGTCCTCCGGGCCGATCACGATCCGGAACACGTCCCCCTCCTGGGCGGCCGGGTCGCGGATCAGGCCGACCCGGTGGCCCGCGGCCGCGCCGAACAGGCGCATCGGGGGCGGCTCGGAATCGGGCGCGGTTCGCTCGGCCTCCGTTCGATGGACAGGGGCGGCATTGCGGCGGGCGCCGAAGGTCGGGCGGATGACGTTGTCATCGGACATGCCGAACCAGCCTCCTCAGGACCGCGCGAGGCCGGCGGTGCCGAGCACCGCGTCGGCCAGCACCTCCATGCCGGCCCGGGCCCAGTCCGGCGTGATGCTCTCGGCCTCGTTGTGGCTGATGCCGCCGTGGCAGGGGCAAAAGACCAGGGCCGCCGGCACCACGCGGGCGCAATAGACGGCGTCGTGATAGATCGCGGTCGGCATCCGGGTCCAGGCGTGGCCCCGCGCCTCGGCCGCCGCCTGGACGCGGTCGACCAGCACCGGATCGAACGGGGTGAGCGGCGCACGCCAGAAGTCTTCTACCCGGATCGTGACGCCCCGCTCGGCAGCGAGCGCGTCCGCCCGGGCCAGGATCCGCCCCCGCATCGCCTCCAGCTGCCCGGGATCGCCGTGGCGGGTATCGAGGCTGAACCAGACCCGGCCCGGGGTGATGTTGCGGCTCGTGGGCTCGGCGGTGAGGACCCCGACGGTGGCGCGGCCACGCTCGCCCTCGGGGCCGAGCGCCTCCCAGGCAATGTCTTCGAGCGATCCGATCAGCGCCGCAGCGGCCATCATGGCGTCGCGCCGGCCGGCCATGGGGCTGCCGGCATGGGCCTCCGCGCCCAGCACGGTGACCTCGTACCAGATCTGGGCCAGTGCCCGATCGACGATCCCGATGTTCAGGCCGGCCTCCTCCAGGCGCGTGCCCTGCTCGATATGCAGTTCGAAATACGCGGCGATCCCGCGAAGGCTGGCCGGATCCGCCTGGCCCTGCCAGCCGATCCTTCGCAGCTCTTCGCCGAACACGCGGCCGGCCAGGTCGCGGGTTTCCATCACGTCGGCCTCGGGGACGATTCCCATGGCGACGCCGCTGCCGCTCATCGGCGGGGCGAAGCGCGAGCCCTCCTCGTTGCACCAGTTGATCAGCAGGAGCGGCGCCTCGGTCTCGATCCCGGCCTCGTGCAGGGCGCGCATGATCTCCAGGCCGGCGAGCACGCCGAGCGGCCCGTCGAACTTGCCGCCGGTGGGCTGGGTGTCGAGATGGCTGCCGATGGCGACGGGCTTCCGGCCCGGGTCCCGTCCCGGCCGGTGGAAGATCATGTTGCCGATCCGGTCCACGGTCAGGGTGAGCCCGATCGCCTCGCCCCAGCGCTGGAACAGAGCGCGCCCCTCGGCATCCCGGTCGGTCAGGGTCTGCCGGTCGTTGCCGCCGTTGGGGAGCGCACCGATCCGGGCGAGCGCCATCAGGCTGTCCCAGAGGCGATCCTGCGAGAGCGGGAGGTTGGTGCGATCCATGCCCGTGTGATCCTCGCGCCTCGGCCGACCGTTTGCTGGAGGCGGCGACGTTAGGCCGTGATCCCGCCCTGCACCAGGGAGGGGCCGGCGTCAGAGGGTCGGGTCGGGGAAATCCTGCGCGTGCAGGCTCCAGATCGCCCGCCCATCCTCGGCCGAGACGTAGACCGCGTTGGCGCCGAGCTGGGTCAGATCGAGATCGATCCGCTTGGCCGCCGCCACCGCGTCCGAGTCGTCCTTCGCCGCGAAGGCGTGCCGGTACAGGTCCGGGCCAAGCATGCCGTTCGGCTCACGACGGATCGCCCGGAAAATGTATGTGCGCATCAACAGACCTGAAACGATACCGTATCCGAGCATATAGAAGGTTCATCACCGAAGTGGAGATGGGTACAGCGGCAAAAATACCCCACCACAGGAAGCTTTACTGCGATTTGTCCCGGCGCGAATGCGGGAACCGCACAGGTTAAAAGCAGTCCCCGCCCTGGACCAAGTGCCGGAGACCCGTGACGACATGTCCGGGTGCGAACCGGCCCCTGATCTGAACAACTCCTGAACTCCGCGTGTCGCCACGGCCTGTGTCGCAGCGGGTTGTCGGGTGCCGGTCGATGGACAGGCCGCAGCCGGGGTTGGGGGATTGAATGGCGTTGGCGTCGACGGCGGCCTCCGCCCTGCAGGATGCGGGCTTTGTCGGGACCTGGGACACGGATGTCCTGGCCGGCCGATCGGTGCTCGATGCGGGGGCGGCCGCCTTGCTGTCCGGGGATTCGAGCTTTGCCGGCAAGCCGTTGCCGCTGGATGTCGCCCTCGGGCGCATCCATCCCGAGGATCGCGGCTGGGTCTTCGACCGGATCCGCACGGTGCGCCGGACGGGCGGCATGGTCTCGCTGGAGTTCCGGGTCCTGAGTGAGACCGGCCACGTGCGCTGGATCCTCAATCGCGGCCGCCTGGCCCCCGATCCGGTCGGCGCGCTGCGGGGGCGCGGCGCCTATATCGACGTGACGGATCTCCATGCCGGCTCGTCACCGGTCACGAACGGCGTCGAGCCGGCTCAGGCCACGCACCTGGAAGCTGCGGCCGATCAGTGCATCCGGGTCCATTCCGCGCTCGAGCGCCACGGCGACGAGAACCTCCGGCTGATCTCGCGCCTGTTGCTGCTCGGAATCGGCCGGGCGATCGCGGAGCGGACCTCCAAAAAGCTTGTTTGACCCGTCGCTCCGACCCTCAACCTCATCTTAGGGGAGAGGGGGATATCCGTCGCTCGGAACCGTTTTCCGACCGCGATCGCGACGTCAGATGTGACGCGCTTGCTTACGCCAGATCGGGATCGGTTTCGGCGGCGAACGCTCCGGAACCGGATTCAGGTCCGCCAGGGATGGGCCGGGAGTTCGGTCCGGCCGATCGCCTGGGCGCCGGCCTCCGCTACGATGTGATCGTTCTCCACCGTCGAGCCGCTGACGCCGATCGCGCCCGACATGACCCCGTCGGCGTCGACGATCGGGATGCCGCCCGGGAAGGTGATCAACCCGTCGTTGGAATGCTCGATGCCGTAGAGCGGGCCGCCGGGCTGGGACAGCTGGCCGATCTGGCCGGTCATCATCCCGAAGAACACCGACGTCTTGGCCTTCTTGTGAGCGATGTCGATCGAGCCGACCCAGGCGTCGTCCATGCGGTGAAACGCCTTCAGGTTGCCGCCGGAATCGACCACCGCGATGCACATCTGGGTATCGAGCTCTTTGGCCTTCGCCCGTGCCGCGGCGATCGCCCGCTCGGCTTGCTCAATCGTGACGTGCATAGTGCCTCCCTGGTTGGCCCCGGGAATGCACAGGCTCGCGAGACGGTTCCGGCGGGCCCGGGCATCACCCGTTGCGGTTGAGAAGGCCCGAGCGGAGGCTCCCGGTCAACTCCGGGACCATGTCTGTCGCTCTTTTGGGCTATCGAGGCACGACAGGCCGGGTGCCCGCCTTGCACGGGGTCATGGGCACCCGGCCATGCGGCCGTACCGGAGACGAAAGGGCAAGAGACCCCGGTACAACGGTAGGACCCGACCGATCCGGCGTGCCAGCCGATGGCGCGCGGAGTTCGGAGCGGGATATGGCCAGCCGCAGATGGGCTGCGGCGTGCCCGCTGTCACTGATACGTTCGTACCGGTCCGGCCCCGGCAGCGCTCACAAGCGCGTGACCGTGAGGGTTGCCGACGAGAGCCGCCTCACGTGGCGCGCTCCCGGGCGGCCCGGATGCGGTCGAGGAGGTCGGCCGCCAAGCCGGCGCGGGCCTCCGCGTCGGCACAGGGCCGGCGCCAGACCACCCGGCCCTGGCGCAGGACGATCCCGTCCTCGGCAGCCATCGGCGGCAGCGGCCGGTCGGACCGGAGATCGGCCGCGACGCCCTGGGGACCGCCGCTGAGCCGGGCCACGCCCAGTCCGCAGCAGGCGGCGCGCAGCCGCGCCAGGGTGAACAGGGCCAGGACCGGCGCCGGGGCTGCGCCGAAGCGGTCCTCGACCTCTCCGGCCAGGGCCTCGATCGCCTCGCCATCGCGCAGGCGCAGCAGCCGCGTGTAGAGGCTGAGGCGGATCTCGGGCTCGGGCACGTAATCCGCCGGGATCCGGCTCGGCAGCCCGATCTCGATCTCCGGGCTCCAATCCTCGGCCGGCTCGCCCTTGGCGGCGGTCAGCGCCAGCTGCAGCAGGTGCTGGTAGAGGCCGAGCCCGACCAGCTTGGCGTGGCCGGCCTGGTCCTCGCCGACGAGATCGCCGGCGCCGCGCAGGTCGAGGTCGTGGGCGCTGACCGCGAAGCCGGCGCCGAGCCGGTCCAACGCCTCCAGGGCGCGCAGGCGCTGCAAAGCTGCGGGCGGGGGCGGTGCGGCCGGATCGCTGAGCAGGTGGACGACGCCGCGCCGCTGGCCGCGGCCGACCCGGCCGCGCAGCTGGTGGAGCTGGGCCAGGCCGAACCGGGCCGCCTCCCAGACCAGCATGGTGTTGGCCCGGGGGACGTCCAGCCCGCTCTCCACGATGGCGGTGGCGAGCAGCACGTCGCCGTCCCCGTCGGCGAAGCGGACCATGACCTCGTCCATGGCCGAGGGCTTGAGGTCGCCATGCGCCACAAGCACGTCGAGGCCCGGCACGAGGCCGCGCAGGCGCTCGGCCATGGGGGCGATGTCCTCGATGCGCGGGCAGACCACGAAGCTCTGGCCGCCGCGGCGATGCTCGCGGATCAGCGCTTCGTGGATCGCATCGGCATCGAAGGGGGCCACCACGGTCCGGACCGGCTGGCGCATCGCCGGGGGCGTGGCGATCACGCTCAGGCTCTGGAGACCGATAAGCGCCGCCTGGAGCGTGCGCGGGATCGGCGTGGCGGTAAGCGTCAGCACGTGACCGCCGGCGGCGAGGCGGCGCAGATCAGCCTTCATCCTGGCGCCGAAGCGCTGCTCCTCGTCGATCACGGTCAGGCCGAGATCGGAAAAGCGCACGCCGCGGGCGGCCAGCGCCTGGGTGCCGACCACGAGCCGGATCGAGCCGTCGGCCAGACCGGCCCTCACCCGCTTGGCCTCGGCCGGCGAGACCAGGCGCGAGAGCTGCGCGACCTCGATGCCGAACCGGCCGAACCGGCGGCGCAGGGTCTCGACGTGCTGGCGGGCCAGGACCGTGGTCGGGGCGATCAGGGCAGCCTGTTTGCCGGCAAAAATCGTCGCCGCCAGCGCCCGGAGCGCGACCTCGGTCTTGCCGAACCCGACATCGCCGCAGACCAGCCGGTCCATCGGACGCCCGGAGGCAAGGTCGGCCATCAGCGCGTCCACCGCGGCGGCCTGGTCGGGGGTCGGGGCGAAGCCGAAACCGGCGGCGAACCGCTCCATGTCGCGGGGCGGCGGCGCCAGGATTGGGGCCTCGGTGTCCCGGCGGGCGCGGGCAGATTCCAGCATCACCCGGGCGGTCCGGGCCATGGTGGCCTCGGCCTCCAGGCGGCGGCGGGCCCAGGTGCCGCCGTCGAGCTTGTCGAGGGTGACCGCGTCGGGCTCCGGGCCGTAGCGCCAGATCCGGTCGGCCTGGGTGACCGGCACCATCAGGATCGCGTCACCGGCAAAGCGAAGACGCAACGCCTCGGAGGGTTCGTCGTCCGCGCCGACGCCCTGCGGGCTCGCGACGGGCTCCAGCCCCTCGAACACGCACAGGCCGTGGTCGCGGTCGACCGCCACGTCGCCGGGGCGCAGATCGACTTCACCCATCGGCAGGATCGCCCGGGCGGGGCCCGTCACCGCGGCGTCCGGCCCGAACAGGTCGGCGGCTGCGAACACCGTCGCGCCCCGGGCCGGGACCCGGAAGCCGGCCCGGATCGGCGCCTCCAGCGCGAGGATGTCGCCTGCCGCCGCCTCGACGAGATCCGACCAGCCGTCGATCAGCCGGACCGGGCGCTCGGCGATCTTGCCGGCCTGGCGCACGAGGCGCCGGAGCGGCTGGCGCGAGCCGGCCAGCACGACCACGTCGCCGGCCTTCAGCCGCTCGCGCATCGCCTTGGCGAAGGCGGCCTCCGGCCGGCGATCCCGGGCGAAGACCGGGATCCCGACCGGCTCGGCCGCGGCGTCCGTGGCCATGGCCCGGGTGCGCGCCGCCATGAGGTCCCGCCACGCCTTGGGCTCGAGGTAGAGACCGCCGCCGTCGGCCGGCCGGCCGCCGCGGGGTGCCCGCCGGGCCCCGGCCTCGTCCATCTGCTCGTAGAAGGCGTCGACCCGGGCCTGGGTGCCGTCCTCGACCACGAGCCGGGCCTCGGGCACGTAATCCAGCAGGGTGACGAGGCGGGGATAGTAGCGGTCCAGGCGGTGCTCCTGGCCGGTGAAGGGTTCGAAGCTCTGGCCGGAATCCGGCGCCAGGACGATCTCGGTGGCCGGGTCGATCACCAGATCGGCGACCTCGGCGACGGAACGCTGCGAGATCGGGTCGTAGGAGCGGATCGCGGTGACCCGGCCGTCGGCGTGCTCGATCCGGCAGGGGCGCGGCGCCGCGGCGGGAAACACCTCGACAGTGCGGCCCCGGACGGCGATCTCGCCCGGCTCGTCGACCCGCTCGTCGAGGATGTAGCCGAGGCGCTGAAGGTCGGCGGTCACGGCGGCGACGTCGAGGGGATCGCCGACCCGCAGGGTCACCCGGGCCGTGGCCCAGGTCTCGGGCGGAGGCACCCGCTGGATCAGCGCCGGGGCCGTGGTCAGCACGAAGCCCGGCAGGGCGTCGCGGTCGGTGAGCCAGCGCAGCGTGGCGGCCCGAGCGCCCATCATGGCCCGCGACGGCGAGGCATGGTCCAGGGGCAGGCAGTCCCATTCCGGGTAGACGGCGACCCGCGTCTCGGGGTCGAGGGCCCGGAGCGTTGCGGCCAGCTCCTCCAGCCGCCGGGCGTCGCGGGCGACGTGGACCAGGGGGGCCGCGTTCTCGGCCAGATCCAGGAGCGCCACCGCGAGAGCGCCGGTCGGCATCAGCGGCGCGTCCTCGGTCTCCGGATGGGTGACCGTCTTCGTCCTGCGCTTGGCCATGCTGATCCGAACCTGTCCCGGATGCTGCAAACGCCGGGTGGCGGTCGGGGCTCCCGCCCGAAGCGATCGGGTCCACAGACGCGATGCCGCATTCGAAAAAGCTTGCGTCCCGAATCCGACCCTTCGGGTCAGGCCTCGTCCAGCCAGAGCGCGCCGCTCACCTGCGGGCACCGCAGCACGTGGCGGGCGCCTTCGGTGAGCGCCCGGTCGGGACCGGGCTGGCGCAGGTAGGTAGCGAGATCGCGGGTGAGGCGCTCCAGCGGGTGGTCGCGCAGGAAGCCCTGCAGGCCGACCGAGCGCTGCGCCAATTCCAGCAGGTCGAGCCCGGCGCGCTCGACCGCGAGGCGCGCGAGGTTCACGTAGGCGATGATCCCGTCCGGGTCGCCCTCCTCCCCCACGATGGCGGCCGCCCGCGTCACCCAGAGGCGGGCGGTCTCGGCGGCGATCACGCCCTCGCCGAGGCGGGCGAGCTGATGCGGATCCGCGCCGCGGCCGGTGGCGACGAGGTGGCCGCGCCACGCGTCGAGCAAAGCCTCCAGGCCGCCGAGCTGAACCGCGAGGAAGCGCCAGGCGCCCCCCGAGAAATGCGGCTGGGCCTGGTAATCGTCCGGGGCGCCCACGAGGGTGAAGCTTTCGGCGCCGAGCCCGGTGAAATCGACGGTGCCGGTGGCCGAGGCCCGCATCCCCTGCGCCCGCCAGGCCGACAGGTCCGCCCGCGCGCCGGGTTCGAGGGCGACGACGATCATCTGCGAGCCGCCGGTGGCGGGCTGCGCGGTCACGAGGGCGCGGGTCACGAACCCCGCCCCCGACGCGAAGGTTTTTACGCCCTTGAGGACCGGGGCAGCGCCGGTGGCGTCGATCGTGAGGCCGTCGCCCGGCGGCTCAGTGTTCCAGACCCCGAACAGGTGGCCCTGCGCGGCATCGGCGAGCAGGTGGTTGCGGGTCTCGCCGACGGCGTAGCGGGCGACGAGCTGGACCGCGTTGACATGGCCCTCGTAGACCCGCCCCAGCGCGAGGCTGCCGGACCCGACATGGGTGAGCACGGCCCGCAGGACCGCCCCGTCCGGCTCCTCGCCGAGGCCTGCGCCGCCGTCCCGCCGGGGGACCGGCGCGGCGAGCAGGCCGAGCCGGGCCAGCGCCGCCACATCCGCGGCCGGAAAGCCGCCGTCGTGATCGTGGCGTCCGGCCCAACGCGCCGCGCCGGCCGCGACCGCGCGCGCCGCCGCAACCAGATCGCCACGGGTGTCCCGGACGATGTCGTCGAGTCTGAGGTCCACGCCGGCTCCAGTTGAAACACGCTCACACGGGCAACCCGCCGCCCCTTCCTGCGATACGGCGTGCGACGATACTGCACATCCTGAAGGCTCGGGCGATGGCGCCGAGCAACCCCGGCGGCGCGTCGATCTGCGCCGGGCGGATTCGCGTCGCAGAGAGGCCGCGCGTTGTAGGGAGAACCGGCTTAACGAGTTGTCCGGCGGCCGCCGATACATCCCCGTGAGATCGACTTCCATCGACGCACTTGGGGGGGTCGGAGCCGTGGGCTATGACGCAGCCGTGTCGCGGAACGAGACCATGTCCTGCCCGTCGGGCTTCGAACGCCACCACCCCCGGCGCCTCGCGGCGCTGCGCAGCTACGCGGTCCTCGACACCCCGCCGGAACCCGCCTGCGACGAAATCGCCCGGATCGCGGCCGCGGCCTGCGGCACCGCGCTGGCGCGGATCACCTTCGTCGACGCTGACCGGCACTGGACCCAGGCCGTCGTGGGCGCGGACACGCGGGACGGGTTCTCCGACCCCGGCCCCGACCTCGAGACCCTGTGCCGGGGCGGCGTGTTCGTGCGGCCGGATGGCGGCGCGGGCGCGCCGGGCCCGCGCTTCTACGCCGGCGTCCCGCTCGTCACCCCCGACGGCTGGGCGATCGGCACGCTCAGCGTCCTCGATCGCGCGCCGCGGCGCCTCACCGAGCCGCAGGCCTCCATCCTGGAGACGCTGGCCCGGACCCTCATGCGCCTGCTGGAGGCCCGGCGCGCCGCGGCGGCCCGGCACCGGGACGAGGCTTTGCTGCAGTCCCGGGCGGATCGCCTGGAGGCGCAGGTCGCCGCCCAGACCCGGGACCGCGACCGGGTCTGGACCCTGTCGCCCGTGCTCAAGATCGTCTCGGCCAGGGACGGGCAGGTCCAGGCGGTGAACCCGTCCTGGAGCCGGGCGCTCGGCTGGTCCGAGGCGGAAACCCTGGGTCGGACAGCCCTCGACTTCATCGCCCCCCCGGACCGCGAGGCGGCGGCCGTGGCGCTCAAGCCCCTCTGCGAGGGCCGCCGGGTCGAGGATGTCGAGCTGGCCTGCACGACCCGCGACGGCGGCTGGCGGCGGGTGCTGTGGACCGTCGTCCCGGAGGATGGCCTGTTCTACGGCTTCGGGCGCGACATCACCGAGCAGCGCCACGCCGAGGAGGCCCTGCGGCAATCGCAGAAGCTGGAGGCGATCGGCCAGCTCACCGGCGGCGTCGCCCACGACTTCAACAACCTGCTGACCATCATCCGCTCGTCGGTGGAGTTCCTGCGCCGGCCGGAACTCGCCGAGGAGCGCCGGCGCCGCTACCTCGACGCCGTCTCCGACACGGTGGACCGGGCCGCCAAGCTCACCGGCCAGCTCCTGGCGTTCGCCCGGCGCCAGGCGCTCAAGCCCCAGGTCTTCGACATCTGCGAGCGCCTGCGCAGCATCTCCGACATGCTCGATTCGGTCACGGGCGCCCGAATCCACGTGGAGACCGAGCTGCCCGGCACGCCCTGCTTCGTGCGGGCCGACGAGAGCCAGTTCGAGACGGCGCTGATCAACATGGCGGTGAATGCCCGCGATGCGATGGACGGGGAAGGCAGCCTGACCCTGCGCCTCGAGAGCGGCCGCCCGATGCCCCCGATCCGCGGCCATGCCGGCGCACCGGGGCCGTTCGTGGCGGTGGTGGTGATCGATACCGGCGCCGGTATTCCGGCCCCGGATCTTGGCCGGATCTTCGAGCCGTTCTTCACCACCAAGGAGATCGGCAAGGGCACCGGGCTGGGGCTCAGCCAGGTCATCGGCTTCGCCAAGCAATCGGGCGGCGATATCGACGTGGCGAGCCTGCCCGGGAGCGGCACCCGCTTCACCCTCTACCTGCCGCAGGTCGACGCCCCCGCGGAGGCGGCCGATCCCGGCCGCGACGACCGGCGCGAGCCGGAGCCGCAGCGGAGCCTGTGCATCCTGGTCGTGGAGGACAATCTCGGGGTCGGGCGCTTCTGCACCCAGATCCTCGAGGATCTCGGCCATGCGCCGATCTGGGCGAAATCCGCCGAGGAGGCGCTGACCGAGCTGGACCGGACGCCCGCCCGCTTCGACGCGGTCTTCTCGGACGTGGTCATGCCCGGGATGGGCGGCGTCGCCCTCGCCCGGCAGCTGCAGAGCACCCGCCCGGACCTGCCGGTGGTCCTGACCTCGGGCTACAGTCACATCCTGGCCACCGACGACGCGCACGGATTCATGCTGGTGCGCAAGCCGTATTCGGCCGAGCAGCTCGCCCAGGTGCTCTACGAGGCGACACAGCGCCGGAATGGACGGGGAACCAGGCCTCCGCTCTCCGGTTGATGCGACGCAGCATAGCGATGGCGTCGCCGTGCTGCTGCCCCTCGTGGGCGTTTCCTCCCAAGACTTCGGGCCGCTCTTTCGGGGGCGGTCCTTTTTTTGTTCGTGCCCGGCGTTCGGCCGACAGGGACCAACGTCGCCTGCGGCCGAAAGTTCTCAAGAACTTCTCAGCCTTCGGTGGCGCGGATCGGATTCTGATCCGGTGTCCAGCGCCAGCAATGCGAAGGTCGCGAGCCAGTGCTCGCCCATGTAATCGCCGGTCACGTGCGGGAGGCCGGCCTCCAGATGCGTCTCGGCGGCGGCCTGAAGCGGCTGGCGGCGGGGATCGTCCCGGTCCAGGGCGGCGGCGAGCGCCCGGAAACACCAGGCGCGGCTGAGGTTCAGCCCGTCGAGATGGGCGATCTTGCCGTCGCTGCGGTCGGTCACGGTGGCGGGCCGGAACAGGGTCGTGGGCCGCCCCGCGGCGAGATCCGGCAGGAACCGGTCGAACCAGGGCCGGAATCTTTCCGCCGGCAGGAGCCGGCGCAGGCACTCGGCCTCGATCAGCGCGGAGGACAGGAAGTCGTCGCCCCCCGGCTCGCCCCAGGCCGGGCAATCCGTGTCCGCCCCGTACCAGCGCTCGGCGGTGCGCAGAAGCAGGTCGGACAGGGATGCGTCCTGCGCGCCCTCGGCGTAGTCGGCCGCCAGCCGCAGCGCGAAGGCGGTGTTGAAATGCGTCCCCACCCGCACCGGATAGGGGGCGACCGGCAGGAAGTCCCGGACCCGCTGCGCGATCATCCCGGTGAGCGGCGCCAGGGCCTCGGCCCAGCGGCGCTCGGGCAGGCGGGACAATGCGTCGGCGAGCTTCAGGAGCCAGGCCCAGCCATAGGGCCGCTCGTAGCCCCGGGCGGTCGGGGCGGCGAAATAGGCGCATTCCCCGGCAATCTTGTCGGGTACCAGTTGCGCGTCGAACTGCGTGCGGATCGCTCCGGCCTGCGCGCCGTCCGGAAACAGCCGCAGCACCCGCGCCAGCAGCCAGTATCCGTGGACGCAGGAATGCCAATCGTAGCTGCCGTGGAAGACCGGATGCAAAGCCGCGGGGGTGCGCGCATCCTCGGGGCCGGCCAGGACATGGCCGGGCTTGTTGGGATATTCGCGGCTGACGTGTCCGAGGGCAAGTGCCGCGAAGCGGGCGCCGATCTCCGGGGTGAGCGCGTTCGGCATCGCGAGACGTCCCATGCGGCACCGGGTGCTTTGCCGGCGCGGTCCGAGACGGTTATCGCACGCGGGGCGAGCCGGGCAGCCCCCGGCGCCCCAGCCTCATCGGGTCCTTCCATGCGCCGCGCGCCGATCGCCGTCCTCCTCGTCGCCCTCGCGATGCCGGCCGCGGCGGCGCCGGACCCGACCCGGGACGTGCTGTGGGCCGCGCTGAAGACCTGCGTGCTCGCCAAGCGGATCGCCGACCGGACGTTTCCGTGCCTCTCGGTCGATCTCGGCGACACGAATCGCCCCGGCTCGGCGGTCCTGCGCGCGCCCGGCGAGCCGACCCACATCGTGGTGATGCCCACCGATACCGTGGCCGGGCTCGAAGCCCCGGTCCTGCGCGGGCCGCGCGGGGCTGCCTATTGGCGGGCGGCGCTGGCGGCGCGCCCGTTCGTGTCGGACGCCTTGAAGGGCAGGCTGCCGCCGGAGGCGGTGGGGCTGGCGGTCAATTCGGCCCGGGGGCGGAGCCAGGACCAGCTCCACATCCATCTCGATTGCCTGAAGCCCAGCGTGCTGGCCGCCGTGAAGGCGCATGGCCGCCAGATCCACGGGACCTGGACCCGCTTCCCGGTGCCGCTCGCCGGCGATCGCTACCACGCGATGCGGGTGCCGGCCGCCGAGGCCGAGCGCTTCAACCCGTTCGCGGCCCTGCGCACCCTGCCGGGCCCTCGGCCGGACCTGCACCGGACGAGCTTTGCGGCGCTCGCCACGCCGCCGGGCGACCCCGAGCCGGGTTTCCTGCTGCTGGCCTTCCGGGCGCCGAGCGCCAGCGCAGAGGACGTGATGGACCATAGCTGCGCCGTCGCCGCGGGCCGCGGCGGGGCCTGAAGGCGGCGTCCTAAGCGACATCTACCGGCGGCGGCAGCGCGTCCATGAGCTGGCGCAGGAAGCCCCGCACCGCCCGGGGCAGCCGCCGGTCGCGCATGGCCTGGACCTGGATGCCCCTGGCAAGGCTCGCCCGGGCGCGGATCGGCAGGCTGACCAGGGCGTTCAGGTCCACCGGCGTCCGCACCGACAGCGCCGACATCAGCGCGAGCCCGCGCGAGTTGCGCACGAACGGCAGCAGGGCGGCGAGGTTGTTGGCGGTCAGCACCGGCTCGACCACGATGCCCTCGTGCAGGCAGGCGGCGTCGAACACCTGCCGCAGGGTCGTGTCCCGGGTCGGCAGGGCGACGGGATAGTTCGGCAGATCGGCGAGTTGCACGACCCTCGCCCGCGCCAGGGGATGGTCGGGGGCTGTGAGCGCCCGCATGTCGACCCGCCCGTCATACAGCACCTCGACCTGGGTGGTCGGCGCGAGCGCGAAGGTGATGCCGAGATCGGCCTCGCCCGCGGCCACCATCTGGGTCACCTGGGCGGGGGGCAGCACCGTCACCTCGAAGCGCAGGCCGGGATGGGCGGCGTGGAAGGACGCCACGGCGTTCGGCACGATGTCGAGCGCGAACCCCTCGGAACTCGCCACCCGGATCAGGCCCCGGGCCAGGCCTTTCAGTTCGCGGATCTCGGTGACCACCTGCTCGGAGCGGATCAGCATCTGGTGCGCGTGCTGGGCCAGGAGTTCGCCGGCCGGGCTCGGCACCATGCCGCGCGGGCGCCGCTCGAACAGCACGCAATCGAGTTCGGCCTCGAGGTTGGCGACCTGCCGGCTGATCGCCGAGGCGGCGACGTTGAGCTGGGCCGAGGCCGCCGCGATCGAGCCGGTGCGCGCGACCGCCAGGAAGTAGCGCAGCCCGGTTATCTGCATTATCCTGCCTCACGATCACTTATTCCGCATCTCCGTTGCCGAAAGGGCAATGCAGCGCTCGCCAAATTCTACTTGTTGCGATCCCAGATGCACAACATCATGGCAGGGTGAAAAAGGCGGCAGTCGCGGAATCTCTTCGCTCGACCTGCCGCCGCGCCGTCGGAGACGGAGTCGACATGCCGATACGGACGATCACCTTCGGGGCTTCTCTGGCCGCCCTGGTCGCTGTGAGCCCGGCGCTGGCCGGCAAGGCCGACGACACCCTGGTCTACGCCTCGGACAGCGAGCCGGAGAACGTCAGCCCGTATCACAACAGCGCCCGCGAGGGCGTGATCCTGGCCCGGAACTGCTGGGACACGCTGCTGTACCGGGACCCCAAGGACGGCAGCTACAAGCCGATGCTGGCCACCGCCTGGACCTGGGCGGACGACACGACCCTCGACCTCACGATCCGCGAGGGCGTGACCTTCCACAACGGCGACCCGCTCGGACCCGAGGACGTGGCCTTCACGTTCAACTACGTGCTGACGCCGGAGGCCCGCACGGTCACCCGCCAGAACGTCGACTGGATGAAGTCGGTGGAGGTCACTGGCCCGCACAGCGTGCGGATCCACCTCAAGGCGCCGTTCCCGGCGGCGCTGGAATACCTCGCCGGCCCGACCCCGATCTTCCCGGCCGCCTACTTCAAAAAGGTCGGCCTCGACCGCTTCGCCAGGGCGCCGGTCGGCAGCGGCCCCTACCGGATCACCAAGGTCGACAGCGGCCGCGGCGTCAGCATGGAGCGCTTCGCCCAGTACTGGGCCGGCAGCCCGCTCGGGAAGCCGAAGATCGGCAAGCTCCAGTTCCGGGTCATCCCGGACGGCGAGAGCCGGATGGCCGAATTGATGACCGGCGGCGTCGACTGGATCTGGCGGGTGCCGAGCGATCAGGCCGAGCAGCTGCGCGCCGCCCCCAACGTCACCGTGCTCAATTCCGAGACCATGCGGGTCGGTTTCCTGCAGTTCGATACGCTCGGCCGCGCCCGGGAGAACTCGCCGCTCAAGGACGTGCGCGTCCGGCAGGCGATTTCCTACGCCATCGACCGCAAGGCGATGGTCGACAACCTCGTGCGCGGCGCCTCCCGGGTGATGAACGCGCTCTGCTTCGTCGACCAGTTCGGCTGCACCGACCAGGGTGTGATGCGCTATCCCTATGATCCGGCCAAGGCCAAGGCGCTGCTGAAGGAAGCCGGCTACGGAAACGGCTTCGAGATCGATCTCGGCGCCTACCGCGAGCGGGACTACGCCGAGGCGGTGATCGGCTATCTCGGGGCGGTCGGCATCACGGTGCGGCTCAACTACCTGCGCTACGCCGCGTTCCGGGATTCCCTGCGGGCCGGCAAGATCTCGATCGGCTACCAGACCTGGGGGTCGTTCTCGGTGCTGGACGTCTCGGCCTTCGACGGGGTGTATTTCCGCGGCGGCGAGGAGGACCTGACCAAGGACCCACAGGTGATCGCCGACCTGCAGGCGGGCGACGGCTCGACCGATCCAGAGACGCGCAAGGCCGCCTACGCCAAGGCGCTGCAGCGGATCGCGGCCCAGGCCTACGCCCTGCCGATGTTCTCCTATGCCACCAACTACGCCTTCACGTCGGACCTGAGCTTCACCGCCCAGCCGGACGAGGTGCCGCGCTTCTACGCGGCGTCCTGGAAGTGAGGGGGGTGACCGCGTCGCGACCGGCCCCCTCTCCCGTGCGGGAGAGAGTTGGTGTGAGGGGTGCGACCTCTCCGGAAAGTTCTCGTCCCTCACCCTGTCCCTCTCCCGCACGGGAGAGGGGACCCGCGATCCGTCCGGATCCCGTCAGCACCAACCGATCCGTCGTCTCCCGTCGCCAGGAAGGAGCCAGGACCCCATGCTGACCTTCACCCTCCGGCGCGTCCTGGTCGCCCTGGCGGTGGCCTTCACGGTCTCGGTGGCGAGTTTCCTGCTGCTTCACCTATCCGGCGACCTCGCCACCGCCATCGCCGGCCCCGAATCCACGGGGCCGCAGATCGAGGCGATCCGGAGGGAATACGGCCTGGACCAGCCCCTGGTCACCCAGTTCCTGACCTGGGCCTGGCGGGCGCTGCACCTCGATTTCGGCAATTCCTTCTACTTCCGCGAGCGAGTGATCGACCTGCTCGCCGCCCGCCTGCCGATCACGCTCTATCTCGGCTTCATCGCGCTCGGCGTGGCTCTGTTCGTGGCGGTGCCGCTCGGGGTGATCGCCGCGGTCCGCCGCGATACCTGGATCGACCGGCTCGCCCTGTCGGTCTCGGTGCTCGGCCAGGCGATGCCGAGCTTCTGGTTCGGCCTGACCCTGATCCTGATTTTTTCCGTCAACCTCCGCTGGCTGCCGGTCTCGGGCAACGCCACCTGGAAGAACTTCATCTTGCCCGCGGTGGCGCTCGGCTATTACGCCATGCCGGCGGTGATGCGGCTCACCCGCAACGGCATGCTGGAGGTGTTGGCCTCCGACTACGTCCGCACCGCCCGGGCCAAGGGGCTGCCGCCGCGAAAAATCCTGGTGCGGCATGCGCTGCGCAACGCCGTGATCCCGGTGATCGCCCTGTCGGCGGTGCAGTTCGGCTTCATGCTCGGCGGCTCGATCGCGATCGAGGCGGTGTTCTCGCTCCAGGGGCTCGGGCAACTCGCCTGGGAATCCATCGCCCGCAACGACTTCCCGGTGGTCCAGGCGATCGTGCTGGTGCTGGCGATGATCTACATCGGCCTGACCCTGGCGGCCGACCTGCTGAACGCCTTCCTCGATCCGCGCCTGCGCCAAGCCTGAGGTCGCGATGAGCCTGCCCCCCGACACGGCGGCGCTCGCCGCCCCCGCCCTCCGGCCGGACGCGCCGAACGCCCTGGCGCCGGTGCCCTCCCCCACCCGCCTCATCCTGCGGCGGGGCCTGCGCCACACGGGCTTCCTGATCGGCGCCGGGATCCTCGGGCTGATCGTGATGGCGGCTTTGGCCGCCCCGTTGATCGCCCCGCACGACCCCTACGCGCAGGATGTCTCGCGCCGCCTGATCCCGCCGATCTGGCAGGCCAAGGGCACCTGGGACCACGTGCTCGGCACCGACAAGCTCGGGCGCGACTATCTCAGCCGCCTGCTCTACGGCGGCCAGATCTCCCTCCTGATCGGGATCTCGGCGGCTTTGATCTCCGGGCTGATCGGCACGGTGCTCGGCCTCTGCGCCGGCTATTTCGGCGGCTGGGTCGATTCGCTGGTGAGCTACATCGTGACCACCCGGCTGGCGATGCCGGTGGTGCTGGTGGCGCTCGCCATGGCGTCGCTGGTCGGCGGTTCGCTGAAGGTCGTGGTGCTGGTGCTCGGCTTCCTGCTCTGGGATCGCTTCGCCGTGGTGACCCGGGCCGCCACCCAGCAGATCCGCAACCAGGATTTCGTCTCGGCGGCCCGCGCCTCGGGCCTCACCGACCTGCGCATCGTGCTCCAGGAGATCCTGCCCAACATCCTCAACGCGCTGATCGTCGTGGCGACCTTGGAGATGGCGCACGCGATCCTGCTGGAGGCCGCCCTGTCGTTCCTGGGGCTCGGGGTGCAGCCGCCGCTGCCGTCCTGGGGCCTGATGATCGCCGAGGGCAAGCAGTACATGTTCTTCCAGCCCTGGGTGATCACCATCCCGGGCGTGGCCCTCCTCCTGCTCGTGCTGGCGATCAATCTTCTGGGCGATGGCCTGCGGGACATCACCGCCCCCGAGGCGCGCCACTGACGCGGCCGGCCGGCACGGCACCAAAATGTTTCACGGGAAACACACCATGACGCGAGACGACGCCATCGCGCGCGCCACAGAGGCCTTCGATTCGGGCGCGTTCCTCGCGCTCCTACGGGAGGCGGTGGCGATGCCCACCGAGAGCCAGGCCCCCGGCCAAGAGGCGGCGCTCCGCGCCTATCTCGACGCCTTCGTCATGCCGTTGGTCGCCCGGCTCGGCTTCGAGACGCCGAAGACCTCTCCCAACCCGGATGGGGTACACGGCCCCTTCCTCATCGCCGAGCGGCACGAGGGCGCGGAGCTGCCGACCGTGCTGATCTACGGCCACGGCGACACGGTGCGGGGCTATCCCGAGCAGTGGCGTGAAGGGCTCGGGCCCTGGGAGATCGTGGTCGAGGGCGACCGCTGGTACGGGCGCGGCACCGCCGACAACAAGGGCCAGCACGTCCTCAACCTCGCCGCCCTGGAGCAGGTGATCGCGGCGCGCGACGGCCGTCTGGGCTTCAACGTGAAGCTGCTGATCGAGATGGGCGAGGAAGCCGGCTCCCCGGGCCTGCGGCCGTTCTGCCGGGCGCAGGCCGAGGCCCTGCGCGCCGACGTGCTGATCGCCTCGGACGGGCCGCGGCTCAGTGCCGAGCGGCCAACGGTGTTCCTGGGCTCCCGCGGCGCCTACAATTTCGAGCTGAGCCTCGTCTTACGCGAGGGGCCGCACCATTCCGGCAATTGGGGCGGCCTGCTGCGCAACCCCGGCACGGTGCTAGCCTCGGCGATCGCCTCGATGGTCGATGCCCGCGGCAGTATTTTGGTCGAGGCCCTGCGGCCGCCGCCGATCCCCGAGGGCGTGCGCGCCGCGCTCCGCGACATCCGTGTCGGCGAGGACCCAAGCGCGCCGACGATCGACGCCGATTGGGGCGAGCCCGGGCTCAGCCCGGCCGAGCGCGTCTTCGCCTGGAACACCCTGGAGGTGCTGGCCTTCAAGACCGGCGATCCGGACGGGCCGCTCAACGCCGTGCCGGCCCACGCCAAGGCGACCCTGCAGTTGCGCTTCGTAGTCGGCACCGACTGGCAGAACCTGATCCCAAACGTGCGCGCCCATCTCGACGCGCACGGTTTTTCGATGATCGAGGTCCGGCCGGCCCGCGCCGCGGAGGTCTTCCAGGCGACGCGGCTGCCCGTTGAAGACCCCTGGGTCGAATGGGCCCTGGAGTCGATCGAGGCAAGTTCCGGAAAAAAGCCGGCGCTGCTGCCGAATCTCGGCGGCTCGCTGCCGAACGACGCCTTCTCGGAGATCCTGGGCTTGCCGACCCTCTGGGTGCCGCATTCCTACCCGGCCTGCCGCCAGCACGGGCCGGACGAGCACGTGCTCGCCTCCAGCACCCGGGAGGGCCTGGCGATCATGGCCGGGCTGTTCTGGGATCTCGGCGAGGCCGGCCCGGACATTTTGCGCCGCCGCGCAGCGAGGACCTGACCCATGAGCGAGCCGGTCGTGCGCATCCGCGACCTGACGATCGCGCTCCCCAAGGGCGCCGACCGTCCGCATGCCGTCGAGGGCCTGAACCTCGATCTGGAGCCCGGAAAGATCCTCTGCGTGGTCGGGGAATCGGGCTCGGGCAAGTCGATGAGCGCCTACGCGCTCACCGGCCTGCTGCCCCGGGCACTCAAGCCCGTGGGCGGCTCGATCCTGTTCGAGGGACGGGATCTGCTGGCCCTGGACGAGCCGGCCTGGCGCGCCCTGCGCGGAAAGCGCATCGCCATGGTGTTCCAGGAGCCGATGACGGCGCTCAACCCGGTGATGCGCATCGGCGACCAGATCGCCGAGATGTTCGAGGCGCATAACCTGCTCACCCGGGCCGAGCGGCGCGCCCGGGCGGTGGCGCTCGCCACCGAGGTCGGGCTGCCCAATCCCGAGGAGGCGGTGCGGGCCTATCCGCACCAGCTCTCCGGCGGCCAGCGGCAGCGGGCGATGATCGCCATGGCGCTGGCCCTGGAGCCGTCGGTCCTGGTCGCCGACGAGCCGACCACGGCGCTCGACGTCACCACCCAGGCCCAGATCCTGCGGCTGATCCGCGACCTGCAGCGCAAGCGCGGGATGAGCGTCCTGTTCATCACCCACGATTTCGGCGTGGTCGCCGAGATCGCCGACCACGTGGCGGTGCTCCAGCGCGGCCGGCTGGTGGAATCGGGATCTGCCGAGGCGGTGTTGCACAATCCGCAGGCGCCCTACACCCGGGCGCTGCTCGCCGCGGTGCCGAGCCTGACGCCGCCGCAACGCGCGGCGGTGCAGGCCGCCCCGGTCGCCCTGTCGGTGATCGGATTGTCCAAGACCTACACCACCAAGGCCGGCCTGTTCGGCAAGCCCCGGGTGGTCGCGGCCGTCAAGGACGTCGCCTTCGACGTGCGGCGCGGCGAGACGCTGGGACTGGTCGGCGAATCGGGATCCGGCAAATCGACAACGGCGCGGCTGGCGATCCGGCTGATCGAGCCCGACGGCGGCACCGTCCGGCTCGGCAGCCTGGACTACACCGCCCTCCGCAGCGCGGAGCTGCGGCACCAGCGCAGCCGCATCCAGATGATCTTCCAGGACCCGTTCGCCTCCCTGAACCCACGGCGCACCGTGGAGCAGATCATCATCGCGGGCCCGATCGCCCACGGCGTGCCGGTCGCGGAGGCGCGGGAGCGCGCCCGGAACCTCCTCGACCTCGTCGGCCTCGATCCCAAGGCGGCCGCCCGCTACCCGAACGCCTTCTCGGGCGGCCAGCGCCAGCGCATCGGCATCGCCCGCGCGCTCGCCATGGAGCCGGACGTGCTGGTGGCCGACGAGGCGGTCTCGGCGCTCGACGTCTCGGTCCAGCGCCAAGTGCTGGACCTGCTCGAGGAGTTGAAACAGCGGCTGTCGTTGGCGATGCTGTTCATCACCCACGACCTGCGGGTGGCGGCGACGATCTGCGATCGGATCGCCGTGATGCATCGCGGCACCATCGTGGAGATGCGCGGCACGGCCGACCTGTTCGCTGCGCCAGAGCACGCCTACACGCGCAGCCTGCTGGCCGCGGTACCGGGGGCGCGGGCCTCATAGCCGATGGGCCGGGACGTCCTGGCCTCTCCCTGGAACGCCGTGGGACACAGAGACAAGTTTTTTGGACGGACGCGGTCTGTTTCGCGTCGGGCCGACCGGTAGAATGGCGGCGTTGTCGAGGGCCGAGCGCCCCGGCGGATCTACGGCCGACCGCAACGTCCGTCCCCGCTCGTTCCTCGAATGCGGACGAGGACTTTTGACGTGTCGTTCTCAGCCAAGCCCGATGATCCCTGGTCTCCGCGCAGGCGGACCCAGCCGGATGCGCAGCCGTCCCGGCGCCAGGGATCGGCGCATCGGGCCACGCACAGGCCTGACACCGCCAAACGCCCCCCCCAAGTGCCGGCGGCGATCGCTGAGGTTGCCGAAGTCGTCGGCGCTCGCATCATCCACTTGAGCTGGGCCGACACCTTCGGGCGGCCGCCCCGTGCCTGGTGGCCCGGAATGACCGCCTGCGTGCTGCCGTTCCGCCCGCGGCAAACAGCGGCCGATTGCGCGTGAGCGGCCGGCGCCGAAGCGCCGATCAGCCGTTCGTGCCGGTCCTGCGCTCTTCGGCGCGGGCACCCGGAACGCCGAGGCCGATCGCCTTGGCGAGGGCCGAGCGCTGCGCGGCATAGCCCGGCGCCGTCATCGGATAGTCGGCCGGCAGGCTGTAGCGCTCGCGATACCGCTCCGGCGTCAGGCCGTGGGCCGTCAGGTGACGCTTCAGCGTCTTGTACGACCGGCCGTCGATGAAGCTGATGATGCCGTCCTGCTGGACCGACTTGCGGATTTGCGCCGCGTTCGGCGGCTCGATCACGGGCTCGGCCTCGACCGGCAGCTTCCGGCCGAGATTGACCAGCGCGCCGTGCACACTCGCGATCAGCGCCGGCAGGGCGGCCGGCGGGACGGGATTGTTCGAGACATAGGCCGCGACGACGTCGCCGACCAGCACGGCGAGTTCGGTGCTGCTCTCAGGAATCGTTTCGGGCACAGCGCAAATTCCAGTCCAAGATTTCGTTGTTGACACCATGTGTCCAAAGCAAAAATCATCTCGATGTCAAGATGTTTTCTTCAGCCGATCGGACCGGTCAGACGCATTTTAATGCATCTCTAAGGAAACCGATTTTCCAGGTGTCTGTCTTCGCCGAGCGTATCGATCGCGTTGCTTGGGCATTGAGACACGGATTTACAGAAAATTCTAAATACGAGACTCAGAATCCAATCAGGATCTGCGCACACACTCAGCCGATCCCGAGGCCGTGAATAAGCCCGAGGCTGACGGCGACGAGGACGGCCAGGGATGCGGTCACCGCCAGCGTCACCCGGCCGCCGACCCGGGCGAGCACACGCACATCGACGCCGAGCCCCAGGGCCGCCATGGACAGCACCGTCAGCACGCCCGCGAGTTGCGTCAGGGGCTTGACCGCCGCGTCCGGGATGAGCCCGAGGGAGCGGGACGTGGCGAGCGCCAGAAAGCCCAGGATGAACCACGGCACCAGCTTGGTCAGGCCGGGGCGCCTCTTCGCGCCGGTCGGGTCCGTTCCGGCCTCCCGCGGCAGGCGCGGGGCGATCAGCGAGAACGCCACCACCACGGGTCCGAGCATCAGCACGCGCACGAGCTTGACCAGGGTGCCGACCTGGGTGGACAGCAGGCTCACCGGCACGGTTGCGGCCAGCACCTGCGGCACCGCGTAGACGGTAAGCCCGGCCAGGACGCCGTACTGGTTGTCGCTCAACCCCGCGAAGGGCACGAACAGCGGCAGCCCCAGCACCATCAGCACGCCGAGCACCGCCGTGAACGCGATGGCGGCCGCGATGTCCTTGGGCTGGGCCCCGATCACCGGCGCCACGGCGGCGATGGCCGAGTTGCCGCAGATCGCGTTGCCGCACGCCACCAGGATCGCCATCCGAGGCGGCAGGCCGAGCGCCCGACAGATCCCGACACTGGCCGCGATGCCGATCACCACGGTGCCGACGATGCCGGCCAGCAGCGCCGGGCCGGAGGCCAGGATCGCTCCGAGGCTGAGGGAGGCGCCGAGCAGGACGACGGCGACTTCCAGGAGTTGCTTGGCCGAGAACGCGATGCCGGTGCGGAACCGGGCATCTGGCGTCCAGGCGGTGCGGACCGCGATGCCGATCAGGATCGCCAGCACCAGGGCCTCGACATAGGGATGGCCGGCGACGCGCTCCTCGAGGGCCTGCGCGGCCATCGCCAGGGCGGTGATCGCCGCGCACAGGCCGATGCCCGGCAGCACGGAGGCGGCGGATGCGCCGCCCGCGGCCGTCTCGGTGGTGCCCGTCCGGGACGAGGTTTTGGGGCTCACGACGGGCGCTCCGCGGTCGGCATCACGGCAAAGGGAAGAAAACGTTTGTCGCGAACGCGCAAGAGAGAAGGACGCTCTACAGCAAGAGAAATCTTCGGAAGACGCGTCCATTGCAGCGCGGGGGTCGGAGCGCGACATTCACGATCATGCGCACCACCCCTGACAGCCGGTCGACGACGATGGCGTTCGACCCCTTCGGCGAGCCCGTCGCCCAGGGCGTGGCCGAGGCCTGCCCGACCGCTTCGGGTGATCGGACCGCCCGCCGGGTCGGCGGTGCCGTGTTCTGGACGCTCGCGCTCGTGATCCTGGCCGGCCGCATCTATGCCTACGACATGCCGGCGGTGCAGAGCGTCGCCACCTACGCCGCACAAGCGGTTGCGCTGCGCTGAGGCGCGGCGGTCGCTCAATACGTATCTGCCAGATAAGCCGCGATCGCGCGGCCGTCCGCCTCGTCGATTGGCGCGTGGTAGACCTTGATCATCTTGGTCACCTCCGACTCCCAGAACGCCTTGCCTCGGCCCGGCGGCTGCGTGACGATGTAATCGACGGAGTGGCAGGTCTGACAATTGGCCTGCGCCGCCGCAAAGCCCGGCGCCTGGCTGCCGCCCGCCCCATCCTTGGGCATCTTCAGCTCTGCCGTCGGATCCGGCAGCGCGTAGGTTCGCGGTGCGGACAGGGCGGAACCGGCGATCAGGCTGGCGGCCAGCAAACCGAGTAGACGCGCGCGCATCCCGTTTCCCCTCACGCCGCCCGGACCCGGGTGGTCTCGACGCCGTTGCGCATGTAGCCGGACGGGTTCCAGCGCGCGTCCATCGGCTGTGTGCCCCCGTCATTGGCGGTGGCCCGGACCCGGATCGCATGCGCGCCCGGGACCAGGTCCAGGCCGAGCGACCAGGGCCGGAACGCGTAGGGTCCGAGATCCTGCCCCAAAGCCGCCCGTGTCCAGGTCCGGCCGTCGTCGGCGGACACCTCCACAATCCGGATGCCGGAACCGCCGTCGAACGCGATCCCGCGCAGCTGCACGGGGCCGGCCTTGATCTGCGCCCCGTCGGCGAGATTGGTCAGGAACGACCGCACGTTGAGCCGGCCGATCGGCACCGTGACGGCGGCGGCCTGGCCGGGCTCCGTGCAGGCGCAGGGATTGTCCGGGATGCGGTAGGCGCTCTTCATGAAGAAGCCGTCGAACGGCGTGTCCCGGACCGTGATCGCGTTGAGATGCTTGACCCAGTAGGTGCCGTAGAAGCCCGGCACCACGAGGCGCAGGGGAAAGCCGTTGAGCCAGGGCAGGTCTTCGCCGTTCATGGCCCAGGCCAGCATCACCTGCCCGTCGCGGGCATGGTCGAGGCCGAGCGCCTTCACGAAATCCGGGGTCTCGGGCAGGACCGGCCCGTCCATCCCGTCGAACGTCACCTGGACGGCCCCCGGCTTCACGCCGGCCCGATCCAGTACGCGCGTCAAGGGCACGCCGGTCCAGCGGGCGCAGCCCATGGCGCCGTTGCCGAGCTGGCCGCCGGCCATGCGCGGCTCGAAGAAGCCCCGGGAATTGCCCGAGCACTGATTGACGGCGACGATCTCGGTCCGTCCGGGCAGGGCCTTGATCTCGGCGAGCGAGAGCGAGACCGGCCGCTCGACATGGCCGGTGACGCCGAGCCGGAACGTCTCCGGGTCGATCTCCAACGGGATGTCGGCCAGGTGATAGCGGACGAAGAAGGCGTCGTTCGGGGTGAGCGCGCCCTCGTCGAACACCGAGAACGGCGTTTCCAGCTGCGGCGGCCGGGCCGTGGTCTGCAGGAGCGGGCGCTTGCCCGGATAGGTGACCAGCGGGCGCGCGCCATTGCCGAACGGAAGCGCGACCGCCTCGGCCCGGGCGCGCACCGGCGCGGCGGCGGCCGCGAGCGCGCCGAGGCCGCCCTGCAGCAACGTGCGCCGGTCGAGATGAACCATCGTCGCGTCCTTATCCGCAGTCCCGGAGAACCGAGCGATCCTGCGCAGGCGCCCTCCGATCCGGCAACCACGGATGCGGCTCCGACCCGACGGTGTAGCAGAATTTCGTCCGCCGGGCCTGCGGGCTCCGGATCCCGCGCGTTTCACGGGAAACATCGGGTTCCGTTCACGCCAGATCTTCGATCCCGGCCCGAAGAACGCCCGGGATCATCACGGACCATCCCGCATGGACGATGGCGGATCGGCCGGGTCAGCCCCTGCGCGACCTGATGCCAGGCCGGACTTCGATCAGGCCTGCATCCCCCAGCGCCGGATGGTCCGCCGCTCGATCGTCTGGAAGATCAGGTTCTCGACCACGAGGCCGATCAGGATCACGGTGAGCAGGCCGGCGAACACGTTCGGGATGTCGAGCATGTTCTTGTTCTCGAAGATGAACCAGCCGAGCCCGCCCGCCCCGGAGCTGACGCCGAACACCAGCTCGGCGGCGATCAGGGTGCGCCACGCGAAGGCCCAGCCGACCTTCAGGCCGGTGAGGATTGAGGGAAACGCCGCCGGGATCAGGATCTTGGCGATCAGCCGCGGACCCGACAGGCCGTAATTGCGTCCGACCATCTGGAGCGTCCGGCTCACCGACAGGAAGCCGGAATGGGTGTTGAGCGCGATCGCCCAGGTCACCGAGTGGACCAGGACGAAGATCAGGCTGCCGTTGCCTAAGCCGAACCAGATCAGCGCCAGCGGCAGCAGCGCGATCGCCGGCAGCGGGTTGAACATCGAGGTCAGGGTCTCGAGGAGGTCGGTGCCGATCCGCGACGCGATGGCGATGCCGGTGAGCAGGGTCGCCAGCACGATGCCGGCGGCGTAGCCCATCAGCAGCACCTTCAGCGAGCTCCAGGCCCGGGCCGGCAAGGTGCCGTCGGCGACGGCCCGGAAGAACGCCTCCATGGTGGCCGAGAAGGTCGGGAACAGCAGGTCGTTGTCGAGGTAGCGCCCATATGCCTCCCAGATCCCCGCCAGCAGGACCAGGATCAGGATCTTGCGCAGCCAGGCCTGGTTGTAGAGGCGCTCGAAGGCCGAGAGCGGCTTCTCCACCACCGGGGCGCCGTGGGCCTGGCCGGTCTCCCGCACGATCTCGGGGCGGACCGGCTCAACGGCGGCCGGGCGCGGCGGCACGGCCGGGGGAGCATCGGTCAGAAGGGGCGCGCTAGACATTCTCGGCCTCTTGGATCTCCTCGGAGAACAGCATCTGCTGGATGCGGTTTTCGAGCCGCAGCGCCGCTTCCGGGGTGGCGGCGCTGTTGAGCTCGGCCTTGACCTCGCCGGGATGGGGCGAGAGCAGCAGGATGCGCGAACCGAGCTTGATCGCCTCGGGGATCGAGTGCGTGACGAACAGGACCGTGAAGCGCGTCTCCTCCCAGAGCATCATCAGCTCGTCCTGCATGCGCCGCCGGGTGAGCGCGTCCAGCGCCGCGAACGGCTCGTCCATCAGCAGGATGTCGGGCTCCATGGCCATGCCGCGGGCGATGGCGACGCGCTGCTTCATGCCCCCCGACAGGGTGTGCGGGTAGCTGTCGGCGAATTTCGTGAGATTGACCTTGTCGATGTAGAGGTTGGCCCGCTCCAGCGCCTCACGGCCTTTCAGTCGGCCCGAGGCTTCGAGGGCGAAGACCACGTTCTGCCGAACCGTCTTCCACGGCAGGAGCTGGTCGAATTCCTGGAACACCATCATCCGGTCGGGCCCGGGCTCGGTGACCGAGCGGCCCTTCAGCCGGATCTCCCCCTCGGTGGGCGCCATGTAGCCGCCCACCGCCTTGAGCAGGGTCGACTTCCCGCAGCCCGATGGTCCGAGCAGGACGAACCGGTCCCCGGGCCAGACCCGAAAACTCACCCGATAGGTGGCCGTGACGAGGTGGTCGGGCGTCTTGTAGCGAAGCGTGACGCCGTCGACCTCCAGCAGAGGCTGACCCGTACCCATCCATCCTCCCTGGCGCCGCGGCTTGGGCCGCGTGTCGCTGATCGCCCGGAGATGGTCCGGGCCTCACGGCAAAGTGTAGGGTCGATGCGGAGAGGCTGTAAAGCGGTGTATTCTTGATACACTAGGATTGCTGTCCGGATTGAGCCGGTTGTTTTGTCGATCTTGAGCTAATGCGTGGATTCGAAATCAGCCTCGATGCCGACGCGGACGCGTCGCTGAAGGCCGTGTTTCCTACGGCCGCCAGCCGGATCGCTCGGTCAATGATCCTACACCGTCATCGCGAGCGCAGCGAAGCGAGCCAGGGCAGCGTACGATCTCCGAAAGTAGCGTTTCCCTAGGTTGCTTCGCTGCGCTCGCAATGGCGGTGCAGTGTGAACCCTTCGGTGAGAAACCGCATCATCACCACGTCAAACCGGGTGCCACCACTTACCCCGCAGCACAACGCCCTCAGAAAAAATCCGCTGGGCGCCGGTCATGTGCTCGCCCCGCGTGTCCACGTAATCGAACGCCCCGTCCTGCACCGACAGCACGGTGGCGTCGCCGAGCGCCCCGACCTTCAGGGTGCCGTATTCCATCCGCTTCACCGCCACCGCGGCGTTGACCGTGGAGGCGGCGATGACGTCGTGCAGGCTCATGCCGAGGCAGAGCATCTTCGACATGGTGGTGACTTGGTCGAAGGCCGGCCCGTCGATGCAGAGCTGGTGCACGTCGGAGGAGATCGTGTCCGGCAAAAAACCGCCCGCCAGCATGGCCCGGGCGGTCTTGAACGCGAACGAGCCCTTGCCGTGGCCGATATCGAACAGCACGCCCCGGGCCCGGGCCTGGCGGAGCGCCGGCTTGACCGCCCCCTGCGCGGTCACGGGCGAGTTCGGGAACGGCCGGAACGCGTGGGTCAGCACGTCGCCGGGGCGGAGCATCGCCAGAACCTCCTCGTAGCTCGGCGGCGGCTCGTCGATATGGGCCATCAGCGGCAGGCCGGTCTCCTCCGCGACCTGGAGGGCGATGTTGAGCGGCGCAGTGCCCTGGTCGCCGGAGGAGTTGCGCCCGACCCGGACCTTGATGCCGATGATCACGTCGCGGTTGGCCTCGGCGACCTCCACGGCCTCGCGCGGCGCCATCAGCCGCGGATCCTGGCTCTCGCCGACCATAATCGTCTTCGAGAAGGCGTAGATGCCGGCGAACGACACGTGCAGATAGGCGAGGATGCGCGCCTCAGAGCGGTCGATCACGTGCTTGCGAAAGCCCGCGAAATTGCCCGGCCCGGCACTGCCGGTATCCACCGAGGTGGTCACCCCGGAGGTGCGGCAGAAATCGTCGGCGTCGATGCCGATCGAGGTGCCGCCCCAGTAGACATGGGTGTGCAGGTCGATCAGCCCCGGGGTCACGATCGCGCCGCCTATGTTCCGAACCTGCGTCCCCGGGCCCGCGACCAGGTCGCGGCCGAAGCCGGAGACGCGGCCCTCCGCGAAGGCGACGTCGCAGACGCCATCGTGGTTCTGCGACGGGTCGATCACCCGGGCGCCCTTGAGGATCAGGTCGTGCTGCACGGCGGTCTCCGGTGGGATGTCAGGCCGCGACCGCCGGCGCGGCCGCGTCGTTGAGGTGGCAGGCGGCCAGATGGCCGGCGCCGACGGTGTCGAGGCGCGGCTCCTCGACCCGGCAGCGGTCGAAGGCCTGCGGGCAGCGGGTGTGGAAGCGGCAGCCGCTGGGCGGGTCGATCGGGCTCGGAACGTCGCCCTTGAGCACGATGCGGGTGCGTCCGGCCCCGGGCTCCGGGATCGGCACCGCGGAGAGCAGCGCCTGCGTGTAGGGGTGCTTCGGCGCCAGGAACAGCGCCCGGCGCGGGCCGATCTCGACGATCTTGCCGAGATACATCACCGCCACCCGGTGGGTCATGTGCTCGACGATGGCGAGGTCGTGCGAGATGAACAGCATCGCCAGATCGAGCTCGCGCTGCAGGTCGCGCAGCAGGTTGACGATCTGGGCCTTCACCGAGACGTCCAGCGCCGAGACCGCCTCGTCGCAGATGATCAGGTCCGGCTCGGCGGCGAGCGCCCGGGCGATACCGATGCGCTGGCGCTGTCCGCCCGAGAACTCGTGGGGCCAGCGCCCCAAGGCCTCGCGCGGCAGGCCGACCCGCTCCATCAGGGCGGCGAGCTTCGCCTCGAGGTCGGCCGAGCCCTTAGCCAGCCCGAAATTGCGGATCGGCTCGGCCAGGATCGCCCGCACCCGCATCCGCGGGTTGAGCGACGAGAACGGATCCTGGAACACCATCTGCATCCGCCGCCGCAGGGGCCGCAAAGTGCCGGCCGAGAGATCGTCGATGCGCCGGCCAGCCAGCACCACCTGCCCGGCCGTGGGGGCGTAGAGGCGCATCAGCGCCTTGGCGACGGTGGACTTGCCGCAGCCGGATTCCCCGACCAGCGACAGGGTCTCGCCCCGGTCCACCGTGAAGGACAGGCCGTCCACCGCCTTGAGCACCCGGGTCGATCGGCCGAACAGGCCGCCGCCGAGCGGGAAGTGTTTTTTCAGGTCGTTGACCTGCAGGAGGGTGCGGGCGGTCGTCGTCACGGGCGGGTCTCCGTGACGAGACGAGGAAAGGCGCGCGCAGCGCGTCCCCTCCCCCCTCTGCGGGGGAGGGAGGACGCGCCGCGCGTTGCGCCAAGTCACGAAACAGCATACGGTTAGGGCGTGGTGCGGCGCCTGGCGGGGAGTGTGCAGGGGGACGGGCGGCGAGCTGGCGGCCTGGGATACAGGGTGGGCCACAACGGACGCTAGAGGGGGTCGGGAGAGGGGAGCGACGGTGCAGGATGAGGCGGTGGCCTTCATACCGGCTCGGCCTTGTCCTGAAGCCGGGTTCCCCTCTCCCGCCCCCTGCTGACGCAGGGGCCACCCTCCCCCGCAGAGGGGGGAGGGAAGACGCGCCGCGCGTTGCGCCAAGTCACAAAACATCATGCCGCGAGCGCCTCCTGCGGCGCGTAGTGGCAAGCGGCGAGGTGGCCCGGCGCCTTCGGCTCCAGGGCCGGGGCGTAGCTGCGGCACAGGTCGGTCACGTCCGGGCAGCGGCCCGCGAAGACGCAGCCCTCGATCCGCTGCTTCAGGCTCGGGACCATGCCGGGAATCTCGGCGAGCCGTTCGGTGGCGCCGTGCTCGACCGCGCCGAGCTTGGGCACCGCCCCCATCAGGCCGCGGGTATAGGGATGGCGCGGCGTCCGGAACAGGTCGCGGACCGAGGCCTCCTCGACCTTCCGGCCGGCATACATCACCACCACCCGGTCGGCGACCTCGGCGACCACGCCGAGATCGTGGGTGATCAGCATGATCGCGGCGCCGACCCGGCGCTTCAGGTCGCGCATCAGGTCGAGGATCTGGGCCTGGATGGTCACGTCCAGCGCCGTGGTCGGCTCGTCGGCGATCAGGAGTTTCGGCGAGCAGGCCAGCGCGATGGCGATCATGACCCGCTGGCGCATGCCCCCCGAAAGCTGGTGCGGATATTCCCGCACCCGGCGCACCGGCTCGGGGATGCCGACCAGCGTCAGCATCTCCACCGCCCGCGCCTCGGCCTCGCGCCGGCTCAGGCCCTGGTGCAGCCGCAGGGTCTCGCCGATCTGGTGGCCGACGGTCAGCACCGGGTTCAGGCTGGTCATCGGCTCCTGGAAGATGACGCTGATGTCGTTGCCGCGGATCTTGCGCATTGCCCGGATCGGCAGGTCGAGGAGGTTTTGTCCCTCGAACCGGATGGCGCCGGCGATGGCGGCCGGCGGCTCGGGCAGGAGCCGCAGGATCGACATCGCGGTCACCGACTTGCCGCAGCCGGATTCGCCGACGATCGCCAGGGTCTCGCCGGCCTGGATCGCGAAGGACACGCCGTCCACCGCCCGGTTGGCCCCGTCGGGGGTGCGGAAATGGACCTGCAGGCTCTCGATCGACAGGAGGGGGGTGCCGCTCACGCTGCTGGTCCTCATGCGTCTTTGGCCATGCGGGGGTCGAGGGCGTCGCGCAGGCCGTCGCCGACGAGGTTCACCGCGAGCACCGTCATGGACAGGAAGATCGCCGGGAACAGGATGATGTAGAACTTGACCTGCCAGAGGGCCCGGCCCTCGGCCATGATGTTGCCCCAGGACGGCGTCGAGGGCGGCACGCCCGCGCCGATGAACGACAGGATCGCCTCGGTGATCATCGCGGAGGCGCAGATATAGGTCGCCTGCACGGTCATGGGCGCCAGGGTGTTGGGCAGGATGTGGCGCCAGATGATCGCCGGCATGCGCGTGCCCGTGGTCACGGCGGCCTCGACATAGGGCTGCTCGCGCAGCGACAGCACGACGCCGCGCACCAGCCGGGCGACCCGCGGGATCTCCGCGATGGTGATCGCCACGATCACGTTCTGGACCGAGCCCCGGGTGAGCGCCATCAGGGTGATGGCCAGCAGGATCGGCGGGATCGACATCATCCCGTCGACGATCCGCATGACCAAGCCGTCGAGCCAGCGCACCATGCCCGAGATCAGCCCGACCGCGAGCCCAGCCACCGAGGCGAGGAGCGCCACGGAAAATCCGACGAGCAGCGAGACGCGGGCGCCGTAGACGACGCGCGAGTAGATGTCCCGGCCGAGCATGTCGGTGCCGAACCAGTACTGGGCCGAGGGCACGCGGGTGCGCTTGGCCGGAGCGAGCGCGGTCGGATCGACGGTGCCGAGATAGGGCGCCAGCAAAGCCATCAGGAACACGATCAGCAGCAGCAGGCCGCCGACCACGATGGTCGGGTTGCGGCGGACGTAGCCCCAGACCGGCCCCCGGCGTTTGCGCGCCGGGATCACGTCCGGCATTGGCGTGGCGACGGCGAGGCCCGCGGGGGGCGGCCCCTTGGGCGGCGGGTCCGTGGGCGACGGGTCCCTGGCGAGGGACGGACCGGAAAGAGGCGCGACGGTCGCGGTCAATAGCGGATCCTCGGGTCGAGCAATGTGTAGAACAGGTCGATGGCGAGGTTCACCAGCACGTAGACGAAGCTGAACAGCAGGACGACGCCCTGGATGACCGGGTAATCACGGCGCAGGATGGCATCGACCGTGAGACGACCGAGGCCGGGAATCGCGAACACCGTCTCGGTGACCACCGCACCGCCGATCAGGAGCGCGATGCCGATGCCGATCACGGTGACGATCGGCACCGCGGCGTTCTTGAGGGCGTGGATGAACAGCACCGGCCCCTGCGCCAGACCCTTGGCCCGGGCGGTGCGCACGTAGTCCTGGCTCAGCACGTCCAGCATGGTCGCCCGCGTCACCCGGGCGATCAGCGCGATGTAGACGAGGCCGAGCGTCACCGCGGGCAGGATCAGGTTCGAGAACCACGGCCACAGGCCCTGCTCGATCGGCGTGTAGCCCTGCACCGGCAGCCAGCCGAGTTCGAGGGCGAATACGTAGGCCAGCACGTAGCCGACCACGAAGACCGGCACGGAAAAACCCAGCACGGCGAGACCCATGACCAGCCGGTCGATCAGGCTGCCGGCCTTCCAGGCCGCCACGACGCCCAACGGCACCGCCACCACGATGGCCAGGACCAGGGTGACCAGCATCAGCGACACGGTCGGCTGGATCCGCTGCCCGATCATCGTGGTGACCGGCAGGTTGGTGAAGATCGAGGTGCCGAGATCCCCGTGGAGGATCTGCCAGGACCATTCGCCGAACCGCACCAGGAACGGCCGGTCGAGGCCGAGCGAGGCGCGGATGCGGGCGACGTCGTCCGGCGTCGCCTGATCGCCCGCGATGATCGCGGCCGGATCGCCGGGGGCGAAGTACAGGAGGCTGAAGACGAACAAGCCGACCACCGCCATCACCGGGATGGTGGCCAGGATGCGCCTGCCGATATAGCCGAGCATGGATCCTCCGCTATGGCGTAGGCTGGGTGTTGCGGTGGGCTCGACGCAGTCCCCTCCCCCCTTTGCGGGGGAGGGTGGCCCCCGAAGGGGGTCGGGAGAGGGGAGCGACGGCGCAGAACGAAGTGGTGGCCTTCATGAGGGCTGCACCCTTCCCGGCAGCCGGTTTCCCCTCTGCCGACCCCTGCTGACGCAGGGGCCACCCTCCCCCGCAGAGGGGGGAGGGAGCGCGCGGCACGCGTGCCACATGACAACCACCCGCCCCATCACGCCTTCGACACGCCCCAGGTGAACGGGATCGGCCCCTTGACGATGCCGGAGACGGTCTTGCGCCAGGCCTGGTAGCCGAGGAAGAACCCGGTCGGGACGTAGACCACGCCCTCGCAGGCGGCGGCGTTGACCTTGTCGATGGCGGCTTTCTCGGCGGCCGGATCGGCCGCGTCGAACCACTCGGTGATGGCCGCCTCCACGGGCGGGACGTTCGGCCAGCCGAACCAGGCCTTGTCGCCGCCGGCCCGGACCGCGGGGTAGCCCGCCGGGTTGATGCAGTCGGCGCCCGCGTGCCAGGTATGGAACATGTTCCAGCCGCCTTGGGCGGGCGGCGCCTTGGAGGCCCGGCGGGTGCCGGTGGTGCCCCAGTCGGTGGCGACGAAATCGACGTTGAAGCCCATCTGCTTCAAGAGGTCGGCGGTGATGTCGCCCTGCGCCTTGGTGATCGGCTGGTCCTGCGCCACGATGCAGACCACGGGCTCGCCCTTGTAGCCGGCTTCCTTGAGCAGCTTCTGGCCGAGCTTGATATCGCCCTTGCCGACCTGGGCACCGCCGGCGTCGCTGAACAGTGGCGTACCCGGAGTGAAGAAGCCCGGCAGCTTCTTCCACAGGCTGTCGTCGTCGCCGACGATCGCCCGCATGTAATCCTCCTGGCTCATGGCGGTGAGCACGGCCTGGCGGATCTTCGGGTTGTCGAAGGGCGGGTACAGGTGGTTCATCCGGAACGACCCGACATTGCCCAGCGGGTCGGCGATATCGACGTTGAGGTTGGCGTTCTTACGCAGGAGCGGCACGAGGTCGGAGATCGGGTTCTCCCACCAGTCGACCTCGCCGTTCTGCAACGCCGCCGAGGCGGTGGCGGCGTCGGGCATGATCACCCACTCGACCCGGTCGACCAGGATCTGCTTGCCACCCGCCAGCCAGGAATTCGGCTCGTCGCGGGGTTTGTAGTCGGCAAATTTCTGGAAGACGGCGCGGGCGCCCGGTACCCATTCGTTGCGCACGAAGGTCATCGGGCCGGAGCCGACATACTCGCTGATCTGCGTGAACGGATCGGTCTTGGCGATCCGCTCCGGCATGATCAGGGCCATCGGGGCATTGGTCTTGCCGAGCGCGTAGAGCAGTTTTGGGAACGGCTTCTTCAGGCGCCACCGGAAGGTCCGGTCGTCGACGGCGGCGAGGTCGTCCTGGATCGCCCGGATCATCAGACCCAGCGGGTCGCGGGCCATCCAGCGGGTCAGGCTCACCACGACGTCCTTGGCGAGCACCGGCTCGCCGTCATGGAATCTCAGGCCGGGACGCAGCCGGAAGGTCCAGTTCAGCTGGTCGCCCGAGAGCTCCTCGGACTCGACCATCTGGCGTTGCGGCTTCAGCTGGGCGTCGACCCCGTAGAGCATGTCCCAGACGAGGGTGCCGGCGTTGCGCACGACGTATTGCGTGCCCCAGATCGGATCGAAATTGGCGAGGTTCGCCTGAGGCACGAAGCGCAGCACCTTGGCGCCCTGCGCCAGAGCCGGCCTCGCGATCTGCGGGGCTGCCAGCCCGATTGCGGCCGAGCCCTTGAGGAAGGTCCTGCGGTCCATCGTGATCTCCCTGGCCGGTGCGGGCCTGCATCGCGGATGCGGCGTGTGACGGGTTCGACGGCGAAGGTGCGGTATCCCGGCCGTGGCTCAGGGCCAGGACAGGCTGAGTTTCACGGAAGCGGCAGCATGCGCCAGTTTCCCGCTATCGCAAGACGGTTTTGGAGAATCGAATTCTGGTTTTCCGCGTCAGGCACACGCCTTCGCGCCCGTCGGGGGCGGGACGACGGCTGAAACGGAAGGCGGGGCGCAGTCGGATCGGCGGTCATCATGCTCACGGACGCCGTCTCGCAAGCCTCGCGCCATCGGGAGCGAAAAAGAATTCAATATGCGGTGCGACCGCCCGGTCGGGTTCATGGGCTCACGCACCTGCGCCGGCAGCCGAAGGTTTGAGGGACGCGCCCCCTACCCCTTGTGGACTATCGGATCACACACCCCGGATGTCGCGCGGGTCCCCTCTCCCGCACGGGAGAGGGGGCGCGTGGCGCCTTTCGCAAGCCGTTGTGTGAAACAGCGTCGCTCTGCGGGGGCGGGAGAGGCGCGTCTGGCCCGGCTTCAGCCCACCTGGCGCAGGTGTGCGCCGCGGGTGCCGGCTTCGGCCTGCTGGGCGCGAATGAAGGCGGCGATCCGCGGGGCGATGACCGTGCGGTAGCGGGAGCCGTTGAACACCCCGTAATGCCCGACGCCGGCCTGGAGGTGATACGCCTTGCGGGCCTCCGGCAGGTTCGGCGTCAGGTCGAGGGCCGCCTTGGTCTGGCCGACCCCGGAGATGTCGTCGTTCTCGCCCTCGACCGCCAGGATGGCGCAGCGGCGGATAGCCCCGAGATCGACGCGGGTGCCGCGGTGGCGCATCCGCCCCTTGGGCAGGGCGTGGTCGACGAAGACCGTTTGCACGGTCTGGAGGTAGTATTCCGCGGTGAGGTCCATCACCGCCAGGTACTCGTCGTAGAAGTCCCGGTGCTTCTCGGCCGAGTCGCCGTCGCCCTTCACCAGATGGTCGAACATGTCCGAATGGGCGGTGACGTGGCGGTCGAGGTTCATCGCCATGAAGCCGGAGAGCTGCAGGAAGCCGGGATAGACCCGGCGCCAGGCACCCGGGAACACGGGAGGCACCAGGCTGATCGTGTTGCGCTCGAACCAGGCCTGGCCGCGCTCCTGGGCCAGGCAGTTCACCGCGGTGGGCGAGCGACGGGTGTCGATCGGGCCGCCCATCAGGGTCATCGAGGCCGGCACCATGGGTGCGCCCTTGGCTTCCAGGAGCGCCACCGCCGCCAGCACCGGCACCGCCGGCTGGCATACCGCCATGATGTGCAGGTCCGGCCCAAGGACGGCAAAGATCGCTTGGAGATAGTCGATATAGCTGTCGAGGTCGAAGCGCCCTTCCATGAGGGGCACCATCCGGGCATCGGTCCAATCGGTGACGTAGACCCGGTGGTTCGGCAGCATCGCCTCCACGGTGCCGCGCAGGAGCGTGGCGTAGTGGCCCGACATCGGCGCGACGATGAGCAGCTTCGGCTGTGGCTCGGCGGGCGGAGTGATGAAGGCGCGCTCGAACGCGACCAGGCGGCAGAACGGCCGCTCCCAGACGACGCGCTCCGTGACCGGGACGGCTGTCCCGTCGACCAGCGTCTCGGTGAACCCGAAGGCGGGCTTGCCGTAGCGGCGGGTGGCGCGCTCGAACATCTCGCAGCCGGCGCTGACCGCCCGGGCGTAGGGCCCGTAGGCGAGCGGATTGCCGGGCATCTGGAGGGCGTGGCGGGTCAGGTCCGCGGCGACCCGGGCAGGCGCCATCATGGCGCGGGCGCCCTCGAACATCGCGTAAGCCAGAAGCATCGCCACCTCCCGTCCCGCGGCTGCCGGCGTACCGCCGACAGGCGAAAAACCTGCGGCAACCAGGCCCGTAGGATAAGGTTCCACCCTGAACGATCACGGAACATCCCCGGCCCCGGGCGACTTGCCCGTGACCACGCCGTCGGCGCGACGGATCCGGCGCCTCGCCCGGACGCCGTGCCGCGGCCTTCATCGAAACACCCTGCGCCGGCGAGGCCTCACCGGTGCTGCACCGATGCCTGCATGCCCGACAGCAACCTCAACGGCCTCGTCCGCAACTCGCGCCATCTCCGGCTCGACACCTTCGTCCGCCTGCGCTGGCTCGCCATCACCGGCCAGAGCGCCGCCGTGGTCGGGGCGCAGTTCGGCCTCGGTCTGGCCCTGCCGTTCGGCTGGTGCTTCCTAGTGATCGCGACCTCGTCCTGGCTGAACCTGGCCCTGCGCATCCGCTTCCCGGCGAGCTACCGGCTGAGCGACGATTCCGCGGCCCTGCTGCTCGCCTTCGACATCGTGCAGCTCGCCGCGCTCCTGTTCCTCACCGGCGGCCTCCAGAACCCGTTCTCGTTGCTGTTCCTCGCCCCCGTGCTGATCTCCGCCACCGCGCTGCCGCCGGAGCGGACCCTGGCGCTCGGCCTGCTGGCCGTGGGGCTGGCGACGCTCCTCGCCCTGGTCCACCGGCCGCTGCCCTGGTTCTCGGACGGGCGGATCGAATTGCCGTTCCTCTACGTCTCGGGGGTCTGGACCGCGATCCTGCTGGGAACCGCGTTCACGGGCGTCTACGCGTGGCGGGTCGCCGAGGAGACCCGGCTCCTCGCCCAGGCCCTGGCGGCCACCGAGCTGGTGCTCGCCCGGGAGCAGCACCTGTCGCAGCTCGATGGCCTCGCGGCGGCGGCGGCCCATGAATTGGGCACGCCGCTCGGCACCATCATGCTGGTGACGAAGGAGCTGATCCGCCAGCTCGGGCCGACCGCCTCCCCGGCGGTGGCTGAGGACCTGAACCTCCTGCGCGAGCAGGTCGACCGCTGCCGGGGCATCCTCGGCAAGCTCACCTCGCTCGACGGCGACGGGGTCGGCTTCCTGGAGACGGTGACGTTCAGCCATCTGGTGGAGGAACTGGTGGCGCCCCAGCGCGCCCTCGGGGCGGTCCTGGACATCTCCAGCCAGGGCGACGGGCCGGAGCCCGCCTGCCGCCGCAATCCCGGGGTGATGTTCGGGCTGGCCAACATCCTCGACAACGCCGTCGACTTCGCCGATTCGCGCGTCGCCGTGGAAGGGCGCTGGACCCAGGAGCGGGTCTGGATCGAGATCCGCGACGACGGCCCGGGCTTCTCCGGCGAGGTCCTGCTGCGAGCCGGCGAACCCTACGTAACCACCCGCAGCGCCGACCGCTCGCAGACCGGGGGGACCGTGGGGGCCGGACTCGGCCTCGGCCTGTTCATCGCCAAGACCCTGATCGAGCGCTCGGGCGCCCAGATCGCCCTGATGAACGTCTCGGCGCCGGAGGCGCACGGGGCGATCGTGCGCGTTTCCTGGGCCCGGCACATCTTCGAGCGGGGGGCAGCCCCGCGCCATTCGCCGGAACTCAATATCCGCGCGCCCCTGCCCCCGGGCGATGTCGTGCCTATATGAGGATCAGACCAAGAACTGACTTAGTAATTCCCTGACAAAAACCCGAAAGGAGTGCCGGATGCTGACGCAGCCCGGGACCACGGCAGCGATCGACCCCGCCGTGATCAACGAAGCCGATCCGCTCGCCGCCTTCACCGACCGCAGCCTGCTGATCGTAGACGACGACAAGCCGTTCTCGACGCGGCTCGCCCGCGCCATGGAAAGCCGGGGCTACCACGTCCAAGTCGCCGACAGCGTGGCCGACGGGGTCTCGGCGGTCGAGGCCCGGCCGCCCGCCTTCGCGGTGATCGACATGCGGCTCGGCGACGGCAACGGCCTCGACGTGATCGCCCGCCTGAAGGAGCGTCGCCCCGAGGCCCGGGGCGTGATCCTGACCGGCTACGGCAACATCGCGACCGCCGTCACGGCGGTGAAGCTCGGCGCGTTCGACTACCTCGCCAAGCCCGCCGACGCCGACGAGATCCACGGCACGCTGATGGCGCAGCCCGGCGAGCGGGCCGACCCGCCCGAGAACCCGATGTCGGCGGACCGGGTCCGCTGGGAGCATATCCAGCGGGTCTACGAGCTGTGCAGCCGCAACGTCAGCGAGACCGCCCGGCGCCTGAACATGCACCGGCGGACGCTGCAGCGGATCCTGGCCAAGCGCGCGCCGCGCTGAGCCCGGACACCAATCCCGGGTCCCGCGGTTGCATAGCCCCTCGCCTCTGGGCTAGCTGCGCGGGTCCCGGGCTCGTTTCGTCCGGGATCTCGCAATCGACCGGGAGACGGGTCTCGTGAACGGGCGCAACGCCATCACCATCGTGAGCATGATGGTCCTCGTCGGCACCGAGGTGTTCGCCGTCGCCATCGCGGCCGGCTGGGCGCTCGCCGGCCTGTTCGATCTCGGCGACCGGGTCGGCCACGTCCTGATGGGCGTCTTCAGCCTGTTCGCGGCCTGGGTCATGCTCCAGCTCTGGCGCCGGGCGACCAGCATCGAGCCGATCCGGGCGCGGGCCGCGTCCCGGTAGCCGTACCCCGCCCGACACGGCGTTCGACAGGCCGGCGGCCTTCCTGCTAGGGAACGCGCGACGGCCGCCCGTGTAACGACGCCGCGGGTTGCGCCCACGTTTTCGGCTGCGCGTGAGACCGGAAGATCCATGAAAGCCCGTATCATCGTCACCCTGAAGACCGGTGTGCTGGACCCGCAGGGCAAGGCGATCGAGGCCGCGCTCCGGTCCCTGGGCATCGAGGGCGTCGACAGCGTCCGGCAGGGCAAGGTGTTCGACCTCGAAGTCTCCGCCGGTGACGGCGCGGCCGCCGAGTCCACCCTCCGGACGGCCTGCGAGAAGCTCCTGGCCAACACCGTCGTCGAGAATTACGCGATCGAGATCCTCTGATGCACGCTGCGGTCGTCGTCTTTCCGGGCTCGAATCGCGAGAGCGACGTCGCCCGGGCGCTGCGCCGGTCGGGCGCACGGGTCAGCATGGTCTGGCACGCGGATCCGGATCTGCCGGCCGGGACCGACCTCGCCGTCCTGCCGGGCGGCTTCTCCTACGGCGATTACCTGCGCTGCGGCGCCATCGCCGGCCGCGCGGCCGCCATGGATGCGGTGCGGGCGCATGCGGCCCGGGGCGGCCTCGTGCTCGGCATCTGCAATGGCTTCCAGATCCTGTGCGAATCGGGCCTCCTGCCGGGCGTGCTGATGCGCAATGTCGACCGCCGCTTCATCTGCCACCGGCAGACGCTCCGGGTCGAGCGCACCGACACCCGCTTCACCAGCGCCTACACGCCGGGGCAGGTCATCGACGTCTGCGTCGCGCACGGCGAGGGCAATTACTTCGCCGATCCCGTGACGCTGGCGCGGATCGAGGGCGAGGGTCGGGTCGCCTTCCGGTATTGCGACGCCGCCGGGACCATCACGGTCGAGGCCAACCGCAACGGCTCCCTCAACGCCATCGCGGGGGTCTATTCGGAGAGCGGCAACGTCCTCGGGATGATGCCGCACCCCGAAAACTTCGTCGAAGGCCTGATCGGCGGCACCGACGGGCGCGGCCTGTTCGACAGTCTCGCCGCGTGAGAACGCGACCAAAGATTGGTTTTTAACGGCCCGTTAATGATCGCAAGCTATCAAGAGGCATCCAGAGTTCTGGATATCGGGTTGGACACCTTCGTCCGCTCTGTTTGATGCCTCCCTGATGACTCTCCCAAGCCGCCCCCAACCGGGCGGCTTTTTTCTGTCTTCGGGTGCTTCGCAGCCGCCGCATTACCCGCTTTGTCATCCCGGGGCCGCGAAGCGGAACCCGGGATCCATGACCGCCGGCCGATCAAGTCCTTGCACCGTCGGCGGTTATGGGTTCCGGGTTCGCCTGCGGCGCCCCGGAATGACAGGGTGGTTCATCCTGCGGACGTTCCTCAATACAGTCCGCCCGCCTGTGCCGCGCGATCCGGGTCCGCCGGCACCGCCGCGGGGGCGGCACTCTGGCCGGAGGAGGCCGGGGCGACGTAGGAATCGGGCGGCGCGGTGCCGGGCTTGAACGCCTCCAGGATCGTGCCGGCGCCCTCCCCCGAACCGGCGCGGGTGCCGGAGGCGAGGTTGACGCGGATCAGCTTGATCCCGGGCGGCACCCGGAACGGCGTCGGCGGCTTGTCCTTGAGCGCCGTCTTCAGGAATTCGAGGGCGATCGGCGCCGCCAGGCCGCCGCCGGTGGCGCGGTCGCCGAGCGAGCGCGGCTTGTCGAAGCCCATGTAGATGCCGACCGCGAGATCCGGCGAGAAGCCCACGAACCACGCGTCCTTGGCGTCGTTGGTGGTGCCGGTCTTGCCGGCCAGCGGCTTGCCGATCTGCTTCAGCAGGGTCGCGGTGCCGCGCTGGACGACGCCCTCCATGATCGAGACCATCTGGTAGGCGGTGAGCGGATCGAGCACCTGCTCGGAATCGTCCACCAGCTTCGGCTCGTCCTGGCCGGACCACTTCTCCGCGTCGCAGCCGATGCACTTGCGGTTGTCGTGCCGGTAGATCGTCTCGCCGATCCGGTCCTGGATCCGGTCGATCAGGGTCGGCCGGATGCGGCGCCCGCCATTGGCGAGCATCGAGTAGGCCGTGACCATGCGCATGACCGTGGTCTCGCCGGCGCCGAGCGACATCGGCAGCACCGGCAGCAGGTCGTCGTAGACGCCGAAGCGGCGGGCATACTCGGCGATGAGCGGCATGCCGACATCCTTGGCGAGGCGGACCGTCATCAGGTTCTTCGAGTGCTCGATCCCATACCGCAGGGTGTGCGGGCCGCCGGACTTGCCGTCGTAGTTCGAGGGCGTCCAGGCCTCCTGGCCGGGCCCGGCCTCGATGGTGATGGGCGTGTCCTGGATGATCGACGCCGGGGTGTAGCCGTTGTCGAGGGCCGCCGAGTAGACGATCGGCTTGAACGACGAGCCGGGCTGGCGCATCGCCTGGGTGGCGCGGTTGAACTCGGATTCGTCGTACGAGAAGCCGCCGACCATCGCGTGGACGCGGCCGGTATTCGGGTCCATCGCCACGATGGCGCCGGAGACCTCGGGCTTCTGGCGCAGGCGGAACTGGCCCTTCCCGCCCTCGATCGCCTCGACATAAACCATGTCGCCAGCCTGCAGGTTCGGGCGTCCGGCCCAGCGCATCCCGTCCGGGGTGATCACGCCGGTCTCGCGGTCCTTGGCCACCTGACCCGACGCCTCGCGCTTCGGCTGGAGGCCGACCTGCACGCCGCCGCCACCATTGCCCAGCACCACGGCCAGCCGCCAGGGCGCCACGTCGCCGAGCGCCGGCACCTCGGCCGCCGCCATGCCCCAGTCGCGCCCGGTCAGATCGACCTTGGTGACGGCGCCGCGCCAGCCATGGGCCTGGTCGTAGCGCACGAGGCCGTCGACCAGCGCCTTGCGGGCCCAGGCCTGCATCTTCGGGTCGAGGGTCGCGCGCACCGAGAGGCCGCCCTCGTAGAGCTTCTTCTCGCCGTAGCGCTCGGAGATCTCGCGCCGGACCTCCTCGGTGAAGTAATTGGCGTTGGCGGCGTTCGGGAAGGCGACCCGCGGGTTGACCCCGAGCGGCATCTTCTTGGCGGCTTCCGCCTCGTCCTTGGTGATGTAGTTGTTCTCCGCCATCAGGCGGATGATCTCGTTGCGGCGGTCGAGGGCCGCCTGGGTCTTGCGGTAGGGGTGGTAGTTGTTGGGGCCCTTCGGCAGGGCGGCGAGATAGGCCGCCTCGTTGATGGTCAGCTCGTGGACCGACTTGCCGAAATAATCGAGCGCCGCGGCCGCGACCCCGTGCAGGTTCCGGCCCGGAACGATGGTGCCGAGGAAGATCTCGTTGAGGTAGAGCTCCAGGATCTTGTCTTTGGAGTAGGCTGCCTCGATGCGCAGCGCCAGCAGCGCCTCCTTGATCTTGCGATCGTAGGTCTGCTCGGAGGACAGCAGGAAGTTCTTGGCGACCTGCTGGGTGATGGTCGAGGCGCCCTGCCGCTTGCCCGACTTGGCGTTGGTCAGGAAGGCGCGCACGATCCCCTCGGGGTCGATGCCGCCGTGCTTGTAGAAGTTCTTGTCCTCGGCGGACAGGAAGGCCGCCACGACGATCTTGGGCATCGCCTGGATCGGCAGGTACAAGCGGCGCTCGCGGGCGTATTCGGCCAGCAGCGAACCGTCCGATGCGTGGATGCGGGTCATCACCGGCGGCTCGTAATTGGCGAGCGCCGCGTGGTCGGGCAGGTCCTGGCTGTACTTCCAGTAGAAGTAGCCGCCGGCCGCAGCGCCGACCACGAACAGCACCGCGGCGGCGCTGAACAGGATCCCGAAGAAACGAAGGATCAGACGCATCCGGTGTTCCGCTCGTCGCTGGCCCGGCCGCCTGCCGGGTTCGGCTCATCCGGCACGGGCGCCATGTTCGACGCGGTCGGCTCCCGGACGCTCCCGTGAAGCCCCCTCGGATTGCCGGTTCAGCGGCGGTGCGACGGGGCGTTCGGACGTCCCGTATCGACACTTACTCTATGGTAAAACTGGGGCGACGGCGGCCGACCGCCGCGTGATCGTCGGAGCTTTCAGCGTCGCGCGGTTGCCGAAGAACTGGTCGATCGCCTTGGCCATGGAGCCGGTGACGCCCGCCCGCCACTCCGGCGATTGCAGCATCTCGAGGTCGCGCTTGCTCGACAGATAGCCGAGCTCCACCAGCACGCTCGGCACGTCGGGGGAGCGCAGCACCATGAAGCGCGCCTCCCGGTGGGGCTTGGCGCTCATCTCCATGACCGGGGCGAGCTGGCCCATCAGGGTGCGGGCGAAGCCCGACGAGAAGCCGCGGGTCTCGCGCAGGGTCAATTCCTGCAGGATGTCGGCGATGTCCGGGGGCGCCTCGGCGGCCTCGGCGCCGGCTGCCGCATCGGCGCGGTTCTCGCGCTCGGCAAGCTTGGCGGATTCGATGTCGGTCGCCTTCTCGGCGTTGGTGTAGATCGTGGCGCCGCGAACCTGCGGGGCTGCCGAGATCGAATCCGCGTGGATCGACACGAACAGGTCGGCCCTGGCCTCCCGGGCGAGGCGGACGCGGTCGGCGAGCGGCACGAACACGTCCCGGTCGCGGGTCATCCGGATCCGGTAGCGGCCGCTCGATTCGAGCTTCTCGACCAGCGCCTGCGCGTAGCCGAACACGATGTCCTTCTCGAACACCCCGCCCACCGCGATCGCCCCGGGATCGGTGCCGCCATGCCCGGCATCGACCATGATCAGCGGGCGCTGGTCGGCGGGCTCGGGCGGGGCGCTGCGGGCCTGGGCGGGGGTCGGATCACTGGCGGCAGCCGCCTTGCGGAAGACCTCGCGTTCGACCCGCTGGAGCGGGATCGTGAGCAGCACGGCGCCGTCCTTGGCCCGGGTCACGGTCTCGATCCGCCCGATCGTGGCCGGCGCGGCGAGGTCGATCACCACCCGGGAGCGGCCGGGGGCGAACAGGCCGTAGCGGAAGGACTGGACCACGCCCTCGCGGCGGCGTCCGGCCGCGGAATCGAGCTGGAAATTGACCTCGGGCAGGTCGATCACCGCCCGGTCCGGCCGCTCCATCACGAAGCCGCGAGCCTCGACGGCCCGGGACAACGTCAGGGTCAGCCGGGTGGTCCCGGCCTGGCTCGCGAGATCCGCCCCGATAGCGATCGCGGGGGCCGGGCTGGCGGGCTTGTCGCCGTTCTGCGCGACGACGGGAGCCCCCGCCAGCGTCAGAGCGAGGCAGAGGCCGTGAACGGCAGAACGGATCAGGTGCGCGCGGCTCGGCATCGGTCCGGATTCATCTCCCGCGCCCTCCGATCAGGCATAGGAGCAACAGGGTTAATCGTTGGTTGCCCGGTGCGGTTCGATGCGGCCGCGCGAGTCGTCCCCATGCGATAGCCCGAACATGGCGATCGTGCGTCGGGGCGAGCCAGGTTCGGTGAGGTTTTCTGACGCCCGGCCGATCAACCGCTCTCGGGGCGTGCCACCGGTTCGGAATCCGCGCCCCACCATGTCGCCGGGTCGAAGGGGTTCACCAGCGGCACTGGCGAGGCCTTGAAATCCGATAGGTTTCGCGTCGCAATCCCATACCGATGCACGAGCGCCGTCGCGAGGATGGCCTTGTCGCCATCACGCAGGAAGGGAAACCGGACCAAGACGTCGGCCCAACGTTCGGCCACGTCGGCGTCGATCGCGACGATGCGGTCGGCGAATCGGGATCTCAGCTGTCCGTACCAAGCGGCCTTGATAGCGAGCACGGCCTGATCGCGCGTCTTTCAGGCGCTCGATCCGCACAGTCTCCAAGGCGAGCCCACGGCGAACCTCCGCGATGGTCACGGCGCTGATCCGGATCAGATGGGCGTTGCGCCGGATCCATTGCGATGCCGGCGGGTCCGGATCATCCTTCGTCGCGGGCGGCCGCGAGATCACGTCCGTGTCCACGATCCAGGCGGCCGGCGTCTCAGCCACCGGACAGGCTCATGCCCACATCCCTGTCGAAATCCGTCTCTTCCAGCGGCGAGGCGAGCAGAAAATTTGCGAACTCGGAATCGGCTTGAGCCTTGAGCCGCTCGTAGTACTCCATCGACAGCACGACCCCGACCGGCTCGGAGTGCCTGAGCAGCATCTGCGGACCTTCTTTGGCCGCATCAACCAGCCGGCCGAAATTCTGCTTGGCGTCGGCGGCCTGCCAGGATCGCATGGCGTCGCTTCAGATGAGACAGGTTGGACATTATGTCCGAACTGGCTGCTTCACGATCTGGGCGGAGCCGGGGCTCAAGCATGTATCCGCACGTCAGCGGAACGGGACGATGCGGCTCGCCTTGCGGATGACGTCGCTCCAGCAGGTCAGCGAGGCATCGGCTGCCCGCTGGACCTCGCTCATCTGCAGGCGCATCAGTTCGGTCGGCGAGCCGGCTTCCGACAGGGCGTTTAGATGCGCCAGGGCCGCTTTACCCTCTCCGCGCATGTAGCGGGCGATCGTCGAGCCGATGCCGACGCTGTCGCGGCGATCCGACGCGAACTCCGCTTGGCCGGCCGCGGCGACGGTGTCGTTCACGACAGGCGTGTCGGACGGAACCATGACGGGCGGGATCGTAACGGGTGGAACGAGGGCAGCCACCGGGACCTGGGCTTCTGCGGGAGCCTCCGGCTCGGCAGCGTCCGGGCTCTGCGTCGCGACCGCCTCCAGGCCCCTGGAAACGGCGGCGTCCGGGATGGCCGTGTCGGTGTGCGGCGGGACGGCGCGGAGCGCAGCGCCATCCGCACCCGGAGCCGGCTTCGGATCCCATCGGGAACGGGGCCCCTTCGGTCGACGCGGCTTGCTCATGGCGCGATCTCCTCCCTGTCCGCGTCGGGCTCCCTGACGGAGCGGCGGCCGGAGGGAAGACCGTCTTCGGTTTGCGATGTCCGACGGCGCCCGGCCACGTCGGGCCGGGCGCTGCTTTGATTGATCTGATCCACCTGTGGCGGACAGATCGGCCTTCAGCGGGCGATGTTCTGCTGCGCGAGGGCGCCGAAATCCTTGGCCTGGGCCTGGAGCGCGGCGAACTGGCTGCGGACGAACTCGGACTGCAGCTCGAACGCCTCGCGCAGGTCCTTGGTGCGCGCCAGCTTCTGGGCGAAGTCGAAGGTCGCGTTGGCATTGCTCTGCGCGTGCTCGAAGCCCTTCGAGACCGCCGCCGTCATGGTCGACTGGAAGGTCTGGCCCGAAACCTGGGCCTGCTCGGCCGCCTTCATGGCGTTCGCCATCAGGGAGCCGACGGCGTTGCGCGCCTGGTCGACGCTTTTCTCGGCGAAGTCGCGCATCTCGGTCGGGATCTCGAAATTCGGGGTCTGCATCGGAGTCTCCAGAACGCTGTCTCGGGGTGGGACGCCGATCTGCGTCCGCGGTGACGCGCCTCTATATGTTGCACTGCAACAAGAAGTCAAGTGCATGTTTGGGCCTTCGGCACGGACCCAAAAATCCGGATAAAATGCCGGAATCGGGTATCGGCGCAGTCTTCGTATCGCCAATCTGGCAACGCGATCGCCGACGATAAAGCTCGACCGTTACACGCCGCATCTTGGCGCGGTGATACCGACTCGATGCCTCTCTATATCAAACCTATCGGCTGTCTACAGGCGTAAGCCCCGGTTTGTAGACTTGTCGATCGATCTCATAGCGGCTCAACGCCTGGAGGCGCCACGGCCCCGGCATGGTGCAGCGCAGCAGCGGCGTCCCCGACGAGCCCGGCATAGAGGGACCGGAGCGCGGCGGCGTGAGTCGCAAGGGTCATCGGCGCCGCGCGGAACCGGGCCCGGGCCTTCGCCCCGAGGGTTGCGGCACAGGCATCGTCCCGCAGGGCCGAGAACGCAGCCGCCAGGGCCCCGATCTCGGGGGCGACCACGAAACCGGTCCTCCCGTCCCAGACCTTCTCGGCGGCCCCGGACCGCTCGGACGCGACCACCGGGATGCCGGCCGCCAGGGCCTCGTAGACCGTGAGCGGCCCGGTCTCGTACCAGCGCGACGGGGCGGCGAGCGCCCGGGCGCGGCGGCGCAACAGCGCCCAGACGGCATCGGGCGCCTGCCACCCGACCACCTCGACGCCGGGCCGGGCGCGCAGCTCCGCCTCCAGGGGGCCGGCGCCGACGAACAGGGCGGTGAGTCCCGCCGCCCGGGCGGCGTCCGCCACGAGGTCGGCCCCCTTCTCCCGGGTCAGGCGCCCGACATACGCGATGGCGTCGCCTCGGGCGGGATCGGCCGGCGGCCCGTCCGCGATCCGGACCGGGTTGTCGACCCGGTGATGGGTAACGGCGTAGCCGCCGAGCAGGTCGCCGAGCCGCCGCCGGCTGGCATCGCAGACATGGACGACGTGGAGCGGACGCCCGTGCAGCGCCTGCCGGAGCGCCCCCGCGCGGGCGACGCGCACGAGCTTGTGAACCCGGCTGCGGGGGTCGCAGGGCGCGGCCAGGCACGCGGGCGAGAGCGGCGCCAGCCCGCAGGGCTCGCCCCGGTCGAACCGGTAATAGACCCCGTTCGGGCAGGCCATGGCGTAATCATGCAGGGTGACGACCACCGGCACGCCGAGCCGGGACAGGACCGGGAAGATCGCCGGCGACAGGGCGCGGGTCCACTGGTGGAGGTGAAGGCAGTCCGGCGCCGCCGGCAGCTGTCGGAGCGCCGCCTCGAGCGCGCGTGCCGCGGCCGCGTGCCAGATCCCGGTGGCCGCCGCCTTGATGCGGCCCAGGGTCCAGATGTCGGGCAGGCCGAGTTCGACCCGCCGGATGTTTTCGTGGTCCAGCAGGGGATCGACCGGGCCCGGGATCGCCTGGATGTAGGTCACGTCGAGGCCGGCCTCGGCGAGCCCGCGGGCGGATTCCAGGGCGACCTTCTCCGCCCCGCCGCTGGCGGTCGCGAACTCGGCCAGGATCACGACGTGCATGCATTGTCTCGGCAGGACCCGTCGTGATGATAAGTGCAAGCGGGTTTACGGAGGATCAACCGCCGGCCGTTACAGGTCTCCGTCCCGGATCTGAGCGGCGGAACTTTTTGACGTGCACGTCGTCCTCGTCGCCGATCACGCCGCGATCAACGGCGGCCAAGCCAAAGTCGCGATCGAATCCGCCCTGGGCCTCGCCGCCCGCGGTTTCCGCGTCAGCCTGTTCGCCGCGGTGGGCCCGGTCGACCCGCGGCTGGAGGCTGCCGGCATCCGGGTGGTCTGCCTGGATCAGGACGACGTCACCACGACGCGCAACAAATTGGCTTTCGCGGCCCAGGCGATCTGGAACGGGCCGGCGGCCCGCGCGCTGGCCGCCGAACTCGCCGCCTGCGATCCGCGGGACACGCTGGTCCATGTCCACGCCTTCGCCAAGGCGCTCTCGCCGGCCATCGGGCCGGCCCTGCGGGCCTCCGGCCTGCCGTGCCTCTACACGATGCACGAGTTCTTCCTGGTCTGCCCGACCGGCGGATTCTACGCCTATCCGGAGCAGAAGATCTGCCACCGCGTGCCGATGTCGGCCTCGTGCATCCTGGCGAAATGCGATGCGCGCAGCTACCCGCGCAAGGTCGCCCGGATGATCCGCCATGCCGGCCTCGCGCATGTCGCCCGGCTGCCGGAGCTGTTCTCCCACGTCATCACGATCAGCGACCTGCAGGAGAGCGTGGTGCGGCCGCTGATGCCCGGCGGCACGGTGTTCCACCGGGTCGACAACCCGATCGCGGTGGCGCAGGCGCCTGTCCATGATGGCCCGCCGGGCGACTTTTTGTTCGTCGGCCGGATCTCCACCGAGAAGGGCGCGCCGATCTTCGCCGAGGCGGCCCGGCGGGCCGGGGTGCGGGCCATGTTCGTCGGCGACGGCTCGGAGCGGGCCGATCTCGCCGCCCGCTATCCCGAAGCGGTGATGCTCGGCTGGCGCGAACCCGCCGCCGTGCAGGCGCTGATGCGGCGGGCCCGAGCTCTGGTCTTCCCGAGCGTCTGGTACGAGGGACAGCCGCTCACGGTCTACGAGGCGCTGGCCTGCGGCACGCCGGTGATCGTCAGCGACGCCTGCGCGGGCCGGGAGGCGGTGATCGACGGCGAGACCGGGTTCTGGTTCCGCTCCGGCGATCCCGACGCGCTCGCCGCCCATCTGCGCAGCCTGTCCGACGACGCCCTCGCCGCCCGGATGGGCCGGGCCGCGCATGGCCGCTACTGGACCACGCCGCTGACGCCGGAGGTCCATCTCGACCGGCTGACCGGCGTCTACGAGACCGTGATGCGTGAAGCCGCGGCGCGCGGCCGGGCGGCGCACCTAAGGCCTGGCCCGGCGGTGGCGACGGCCTGACCGAGCCTACGGCACGGCCGGATTGATACCCTTTGCGATCGAAAAAACCGGAAACACCCGGGTTCCGTCGCGTTGACGCGCACAGGCACCGCGCGTGCACCCGTCACCGACGAGCGACAGACATGGCCGACGACCACAAGCTGAAGAACGAAACCAAGCCCGGCTTCCAGCAGGGCAGCGCCAAGCCGGACGACAAGGCCAATCCCGCCAACAAGCAGGACAAGATAGACGAGCGCCTCGACGACGCCCTCGAGGAGACGTTCCCGTCGAGCGACCCGGTCTCGGTGAAGATCACCAAGTAGCGCAATCCCAAAGGGCTCAGCCCTTTGGCGGGGCTATCGGGGCAGAGCCCCGATGCAGCCGGGCTCTGCCCGGCACCCGCACAAGGTCCCGGACCTCGTGAATCCGGGACTTTTTAGGCGGCTTCGAGCAGGCGCCGGGCGATGACCTGGGCCTGGATCTCGGCGGCGCCCTCGAAGATCGACAGGATGCGGGCGTCGCACAGGATCCGGCTGACCGGGTATTCCAGCGCGAAGCCGTTGCCGCCGTGGATCTGGAGGGCGTTGTCGGCGGCCGCCCAGGCGACCCGGGCGCCGAGCAGCTTGGCCATCCCGGCCTCCAGGTCGCAGCGCTTGCCGGCATCCTTCTCGCGGGCCGAGAAGTAGGTGAGCTGCCGGGCGATGTTGATCTCCACCGCCATCATGGCGAGCTTGTCGGCCACCCGCGGGAAGCTGACCAGCGCCTTGCCGAACTGGACCCGCTCCTCGGCGTAGCGCAGCCCCGCATCAAGGGCCGACTGCGCGACGCCGATGGCCCGGGCCGCGGTCTGGATGCGGGCCGACTCGAAGGTCTGCATCAGCTGGGCGAAGCCCTTGCCCTCGACCTCGCCGAGCAGGTTGGCGGCCGGAACCGCGAAGTCCTCGAAGGCCAGCTCGTATTCCTTCATGCCGCGGTAGCCGAGCACCTCGATCTCGCCGCCCGACAGGCCCTGAACCGGGAACGGCTCGTTATCCGTGCCCCGGGGCTTCTCGGCGATCAGCATCGAGAGGCCGCGATGGCCCTTCTCCTCGGGCTTGGTCCGAACCAGCACGGTCATGATGTCGGCCCGGACCGGATGGGTGATCCAGGTCTTGTTGCCGGTGATTTTCCAGGTGTCGCCGTCCTTCACCGCCTTCGTGCGTAGGCTCGCCAGATCCGAACCCGTGTTCGGCTCGGTGAACACGGCCGTCGGCAGGATGTCGCCCGAGGCGATCTTGGGCAGGAAGCGGTGCTTCTGCTCCTCGGTGCCGCCGCACAGGATCAGCTCCGCGGCGATCTCCGAGCGGGTGCCGAGCGAGCCGACGCCGATATAGGCCCGGGACAGCTCCTCCGAGACCACGCACATCGCGGTCTTGGGCAGGCCCATGCCGCCATACTCTTCCGGGATCGTGAGGCCGAACACGCCCAGCTCGGCCATCTTGGTGACGACCTCCATCGGGATGTATTCATTCTTCAGATGCCACTCATGCGCCTGCTCGACCACCTCGGCCTTGCCGAAGCGGCGCATCTCGGAGCGGATCGCCTCCATGTCCTCGTCGAGGCCCGAGGCTCCGACGGTGGCCGAGCCGCCGCCCTCGCGCATCAGCGCCACCAGGGCGGCGCGGTGCTCCGGGGTGTTGCCCTCGGCGATCAGCGTCTCGACCGCGTCGGTGCGGTACTGCGCCACCTCCTTGGCCGACAGGCCGAGCGAGCCGGTCGGCCGGACCATCTCGCCCTGGCTCATCGGGATGCCGGAGAACAGCTGGTCGAGATACTCGCCGGCGCCGATCCGCACGAGCAGCGTCTCGGTCTCGCCGAACCGGCCCTCGGCCTGGAGGCGCTCGGCATAGCCGCCGAGCTCGGCCACCGCCTCCGCGTAGGTCGCGAGCCAGGCCAGCCCATGGGCGGCGTGCTGCTGCGCCTCGAGCTTGCCGGCATCGATCCGCCCATCGGTGCCCAGGATGCGTGTCCGCACCCGCCGGGTGGCCTCGGCCACGAGGGCCTTCGCGCTCTCGCCGGCGGCCTTGGTGAGGCTGACGACGTCCTGCGGCTCGGTCTGGATGGCAGGGGATGCGGACATGATTTTTGCTCGCGTGGCGTTTTATTGGATCGTGTCTTCTAACCCGTCCGACGTCGAGGCCGAAGCAGATTTCATTTGCCGCGTCTTGAACTGAAGTTGAAGGCCGTCGGGTTTTGACGTGCGCGTTGACGCCAAACCGACCTCCACTTCAGCAACGAACGCTCGCGTTCAGTGCTTCTGCTCGCAGCGGGTCTTCACATAGGCGCCGTCCTCACCCTTGAAACCGGCATTGGCCGCCAGCACCGGTCCCTGAATCAGGCATTCCTGAAGCGTGTGGGCCGGGCCGGTGATCACGTCCAGGGCGGTGTCGCGCGAGCAGTCCGGGGCCTGGACGGAGGCGGCACAGATCAGGGCGACGACGACAATCGAATTCATGATGCCTCCCAGGAGGGCCCGGCTTCTCGGACGGCGGGCGGCGTTTGACCGAAGGATCGACCGCCAGAACTGGTTCCTTCAGCATGAAGGCGACCGTCCCGACGGCGCGATCCAGTACCGCTACGCCAAGCGGCCTCGCCCCGTCCTGGGGCTCATCGCCGCGCGCGCTGGCGGCACGCGGCGAAGCCGGCATCACACCAGGGCGGGGAGATCCGCGCCAGCCTCGATCGCTTCCGGGCTCGGCACCCGGCCCTCGCCCAACAGGTGCAGGAACGCCGTGAAGGCCGGGTTGCGCCCGATGCTGCAGGCGGCCACCGCCCGGTTCTCGCGGACGTAATAGGCGATGAAGTCCAGCGCCGCCGGATCGCCCTGCAGGATGATCCGATCGAAGCCGGGTGCGTAGCCGCCGTAATCCAGGCGCTTGTCACCCTGGTTGCTCCAGAAGAACGGCGCGCTGGAAAAGGCGTCCGTCGCGCCCAGGATCGTCTTGGCCACGTGAGTCCCGTGCTGCTGGGCCAGTCGCCAGTGCTCGATCCGGGCCGTCACCCCGGTGCCGCGCTCCGGAAAGGCCGCGATGTCGCCCGCGACCCAGACGCCGTCGGCGAGCTTCAGGTCGGCGCCCACCGGCAGGCCGCCGTGCGCGTCCGGCTCCACCCCGGCGACGAGGGCGGTCTCCGGCGCGGCGCCGGCGCCGATCAGCACGATGTCGGCCGGCAGCCGCGCGCCGTCCTCCGTCTCGACGGCCTCGACGGATCCGTCGCCGGCGATCCGCGCGACGTTTCCCGTCACAAAGGTGACGCCGGTGCCTTCATGATAGCGCTTCAGCGCTGCGCCCACGGCCTCACCGAAGCGCTTGGCGAAGGGCAGCGCCTCGCGGGACAGCACCGTCACGGACAGGCCGCGCTTGGTCAGGAAGGCCGCCGCCTCCAGGCCGATGAAGCCGGCGCCGACCACCACCACGCGCGCGGCACGCTCCGCCGCGTCGCTGAGCCGCACCGCATCGTCGAGGCTGCGCAGCGTCATGACGCCTTCGAGGTCCTTACCCTCGAAATCCGGCACCACCGCACGGCTGCCGGTGGCGATCAGCAGCGCGTCGCCGGCGAGCACACGTCCGTCCGCGAGGGTGACGCTGCGGGTGGCCGGGTCGATCCGGGTCGCCTCGGCCTCGATCCGCTCGATCTGGTGCGCGGCGGCGAAGTCCGGCTCCAACAGGGCCTTCTCGGCGGGCGTCGGCTTGGCCAGGAACTGCTTGGACAGCTTGGTCCGGTCGTAAGGTGGCTGGGCCTCGCGGCCGACCAGGGTGATCGTGCCGGAGAAGCCCTCACGCCGGAGCGTGGTGACGCAGGCGACCGCCGCCGCGCCGGTACCGACGATCAGGACCTGCCCGATGGTCGTCCCGGCGCGCTTGGCCGGGGCGGGCTCAGGAGTCAGCGTCGCCACCGCCTCGCCGCCCTCGATCCGGACAGGATAGCGGGTGAGCGCTTCCAGCGCCGGCGGCTCCTCCAGGCTGCCGTCGGCGAGCGCGAAGGCCGCCTTGTGCCACGGGCAATACAGGCGGCCGCCGCAGATCTCGCCCTTGGCGAGCGGCGCGCCAAGATGCGGGCACTTGGCCTGGAAGGCGCGCACGCCGTCCGCGTCGCGCACGAACAGCACCGCATCCTCGCCCGCCTTGCCCTCGGCCTTTCCGCCGAGGGGGATCGCGTCGAGGGCGAGGCGGATCTCGCGGGGCTTGTCCTGATCCATCCTCGCCTCGTGGTGCCGACCCGGGCCGTCAGGGCCCGCGCACCAAACCGCGAGGCCGGGAAGGGTTTCCGGGCCTTCGGTCGCAGGTCCGATCGCTCAGGCCCGACTCGCCACCGCGACGCCGAGCGCCGCCACCGCCATCCCGGCGACCTGCACCAGGGTAAGCACCTCGCCGAACAGCAGGTAGCCCAGCACGGCGGCGACCGGCGGGACCAGGAAGAACAGGGCGGCGACGCCCGCTACCGCGCCGCGCCGGATCAGCGCCAGCAGCAGAAGGATCCCGGCCACCGAGTTGATCAGGATCGCCCAGGCGAGCCCGAGCCACAGGGGCGCGACAGGGTCGATCTCGGTATGGCCGAAGGCCAGCGCCAGCGGGATCGCGCAGGCCATCCCACCCACGAATTGCAGCGTCGCGTTGGTCAGGAGGTCGCCACCGCCGCCGGTGCGCTTCTGCCAGAGGGTGCCCAACGTCAGGGCCAGGACCGCCACGAGGCTGACCGCCAGGGCCACCGGCGGGATGCCGGAGGGGTCGGCGGCGCCGAGCTTGGGGGCGAGCACCAGGCCGGCCCCGGCAAAACCCAGCAGGATCCCGAGCGCCCGCCGGCCGCTGACCCGCTCGCCGAGCAGCGGGCCGGCCAGGAGCGCCGTCAGCAGGGGCTGGAGGCTGCCGACCAGGGCGGCGATCCCGGCCGGCAGCCCCCGGCTCACCGCCCAGAACACCCCCGACAGGTAGATCCCCTGCATCAGGAAGCCCGCCACGATGGGATCGCGCCAGCCCGCCCGGGTCCCGGGCCAGCGCACCCGGGAGGCCGCCGCGATCAGCGCCAGCAGCAGGGCGACCCCGGTGAACCGGACCGCCGTGAAGCCCAGCGGATCGGCGTGCGGGATCACGGCCCGGGCAGATATGAAGCCGGTCGCCCAGATCGGGACGAACAGAACCGGCAGGGCGCTGGCCGCGTGGGTCGAATCGGCTGTGGGGGTGGGCATGGCGGCGCGGACGGAGCATGCCGGGGGGCAAATGGCAACGGCGATTCGGTTGCCGGGTCCGGTGATCGGGTCCGGCCCACCGCTCGGGTCGGCGTGGCCGCGGCGCGTCACCGGCCGGCGAACGGGACTGGACCGGCTCGGCGGCGTTGACGGGCCGGCCCGGGCGCCCTTCATCGGCGGGCCGGCACGAGGATCGTTGGACACCCGTGAAATCTCTCCGCAACGGATTCCAGGTCGCGGCCCTCGCGGCGCAGCGCTTCGTCGCCCATGACGGCTGGGCGATCGCCAGCCACATCGCGCTCTCGACCCTGACCTCCCTGTTCCCGTTCCTGATCCTGCTGGCGGCGTTGGCCGGCGTGTTCGGCACCCAGTCGCTGGCCGACGAGGCCGGGGTTCTGATCTTCGACGCTTGGCCCCGGGAGATCGCCAAGCCGATCGTCGGCGAGGTCCACCGGGTGCTCACCGAGCAGCGCAGCGGCGTGCTGACGCTGGGCGCCCTGTTCGCCCTCTACTTCTCGTCCTCGGGGGTCGAGAGCCTGCGGGTCGGCCTGAACCGCGCCTACGGGCTGCGGGAGGGCCGGCCCTGGTGGCTGACCCGGCTCGAATCGATCGGCTACGTGATCTGCGGCGCCTTCGCGATGCTGGCCTTCGCGCTGCTGGTGGTGCTGGGCCCCCTGATCTGGCGCAACGTCGTGCTGGTCGCGCCCGGGCTGGAGCCCCTGAGCCTGACGGTGGCGATCGGGCGGATCGCCGTCACGGCCCTGTTGCTGGCGGTGGTGCTGATCATCGCCCACAAGTTCGTGGCGGCCGGCCGGCGCTCGATCCTGTCGGTGCTGCCGGGGATCGGGGTGACGCTGGTGCTGTGGTTCTTCGCCGGCCTCGGTTTCGGGTTCTACCTGGACCGGTTCTCGAACGCCTACGCGTCGACCTACGGGGGCCTGGCCACCGCGATGGTGTTCCTAGTGTTCCTGTACTGGCTGGCCGCCATGTTCCTGTTCGGCGGCGAGATCAACGGCACGGTGATCGCCGCCCGCCGCAGCCGGCTGCAGGCGAAGATGCTGGCCCGGCGGGCCGAGATGGAGGGACGATGGACGGCCTCGAGCACCTGACGATCCGCGTGAACGGCGCGGATCTCCACGTCGCGCGCTGCGGCTCGGGTACGCCGCTGCTGCTGCTTCACGGCTGGCCGGAATACTGGCTGACCTGGGAACCGATAATGGCGCGCTTGGCCGCCCGCCACACCCTGATCGCCCCGGACCTGCGCGGCTTCGGCGACAGCGACAAGCCCGAAGGTGCCTTCGGGCCGCCGGAGCAGGCGGCCGACATGGCGGCGCTGCTGGAGGCGCTCGGCATCGACCGCGCCGGCATCGTCGGCCACGATGTCGGCGGCGCGGTGATCCAGGCGCTTGCCCGGGCCCATTCGGAGCGTTGCGCCGGCCTGTTCCTGTTCGACTTCGTCTATCCCGGGATCGGCCCCCGCCTCGGCGCCCCGGACCGCCTCAGCGAGATCTGGTACCAGTCCTTCAACCAGATGGACCTGGCAGTGACGCTGGTCGGCGCCAGCCGGGACAGCTGCGCCGCCTATATCGGCCACTTCCTGCGCCACTGGTCACACCGCAAGGACGCGTTCGATCCCGTGCTCGACGCCTTCGTGGACACGTTCCAAAAACCCGGAAACCTCGCGGGCGGCTTCGCGCATTACCGGGCGGCCCATGCCGGCCGGATCGCGATGCTCAAGGGCGAGGCCCCGTCCCTGCCGCCGATCACGGTGCCGACCTGCGTGCGCTGGGCCGAGCACGACCCGATCTTCCCCTATGCCTGGACCGACCGCCTGGGCGAGACGTTCTCGGATCTCGACCTCGCGCCGTTTCCGGGCGTCGGCCACTTCCCCCACCGGGAGGATCCCGACCGGGCGGCGGCCGAGATCGCCGGGTTCTTCGGGCGGATCGGGTGGGCGTGACATAACCGTCAGCGGGACTGGTTGCGATACACGCAGTCGCGCCCGCGATCCTCGTACCCGCCCGGACAGGCGGTGACGCAGGCGCCGGCCGCGAGCTTCTTCGGGGGCGGGCAGGCGCCGGCGACTTGCGCCTGGGCCGGGACGGCCGCGAGCAGCGCAAGGGCCAAGCCGGAGAGCCATGCGGCGCGGGGATTCGAGCCCCGGCGGTCGGTCGTCTTGCGTATCGGCATCCAGGGCCCTCCCGCGTCGACCGCCTGCAATCCACGAGAGGCCGCTCAGCGCCCGGGATTCGCTGCGGTGCCGGCGAGCAATCCGCCGTCGATGGTGATCTCGGTACCGGTCATATAGGGGGCCTCGTCGGAGGCGAGCATCACACAGACTGCCGCGACCTCCTCCGTTCTGCCGAAGCGCTGCAGCGGCGTGTCGGCGACCAGGGCGGCCATGCGCTCTGCGCGATCGGGGCCGTTCCCCAGCATCGGCTCCCACATCGGCGTCAGCACCGCCGCCGGGTGAACAGAATTGCAGCGTACGTTCAGGCCCTGGCCGGCGCAGTACAGCGCCACCGTCTTGGTGTGGTTCCGGACCGCCGCCTTCGAGGACGCATAGGCCGCCGCCATGGGAATGCCGACCAGGCCGGAGCGCGACGAGATGTTGACGATGGCGCCCGCTCCGGTGCGCCGCATCGCGCGGATCGCGTGTTTGCAGCCGAGGAAGACACCGTCGAGGTTGGTCACGTGCACGGCCCGCCAATCGGCGAGCGCGGCATGCTCCGGATCCTGCGCCACCGGCCCGTTCTCGAACCCGGTGACGCCCGCATTGTTGACGAGCACGTCGAGGCGGCCGTGCCGGGCGAGCAGGTCGGCCATGACGGCCGCCCAGGCCGCCTCGTCGCGCACATCGAGCGGCGCGAAACGGGCCCGATCGCCGATCGCTTCGGCAACGGCGCGGCCGCTGGGCGCATCGCGATCGGTGACGCACACGAATGCGCCCTCATCGGCGAAGGCCCGGGCCACGGCCTCGCCGATGCCGCGACCCGCACCGGTCACCAACGTCACCTTGTCCCGAAGCCGTTCCGACATCGCATGCCCCAGTCCTGAGATCCCAAAGGGCTCAGCCCTTTGGCCGGGTTCGGGGCAGAGCCCCGAGATGCTAGGGCTCCGCCCTGGACCCGCAAAAGGTCGCAGACCTTTTGAAACCGGGACTTTTCAATCCGCCAGCGTAGCCACGATCCGCGCGACCTCGGCCTCGGCGGCGGGAAAGCCTCGGCTCGTGTCGATCACGAAGTCCGCTCGCGCCCGCTTCTCGGCATCCGGCATCTGCTTGGCCAGGATCGCCGCGAAGGCGTCCTCGGTCATGCCGGGACGGGCCAGGACCCGGGCGCGCTGCACCTCGGGGGGCGCGCTGACCACCGCGACCGCGTCGCAGCGGGTCTCGCCCGCGGTCTCGTAGAGGAGCGGGATGTCGAGGACGACCAGCGGCGCCTGCGCGTGCCGGGCCAGAAACGCCGTGCTGGCCGCCCGGACCAGGGGGTGGACGATGGCCTCGAGCGCCGCCATCCGGTCGGCCGCGCCAAGCACCGCCGCGCGCAGGCGGGCGCGGTCGACGCCGCCCTGCGGGTCGAGCACGCCGGGAAAGGTTTGGCCGATTGCCGTAGCGGCCTCGCCCCCGGGACCGTAGAGGGCGTGGACCGCCGCGTCGGCATCGTGGACCGGGACGCCGAGCGCCGAAAACATCGTGGCGGTGGCCGACTTGCCCATGCCGATCGAGCCGGTCAGGCCGAGGATGATCGGGCGGCTGACGGAAGGCCCCTTGGTCATCCGGCGAGGTCCGCCACGATCCGGTCCCGTAGGCCCGGGCTGACGGCGGGGCGCAGGCCGAACCACGCCTCGAAGCCCGGCACCGCCTGATGCAGCAGCATGCCGAGGCCGTCGACCGCCGCGAGCCCCCGGCGGCGCGCCGCCGCGAGCAGGTCCGTCTCCAGCGGGGCGTAGACGATGTCGGCCACCGCGGCGGAGGCCGGCAGCGGGGTCAGGTCGAGAGCGAGGGGCGGCTGGCCCTTCATGCCCAGCGCGGTGGTGTTGACCAGGAGCCCCGTCCCGGCGAGCGCATCGGGCAGGTCGTCCCAGGCCAGGGCTTCACCGATCCCCGGCGCCAGGGCCGCGAGGGTCTCGGCCCGGGCGCGGGTGCGGTTGGCGATCAGGATCCGGCGCAGCCCGCGTTCGGCGAGGCCGACGACGATCGCCCGCGCCGCGCCGCCCGCGCCCAGCACCACCGCCGTGCCGCCGGCCCGCTCCGGCCAGCCGGCTCCGAGGCTGTGGTCGAGATGGGCGCAGAAGCCCGGTGCATCGGTGTTGTCGCCGCGGACCCGGCCGTCGGGCTCGACCACCAGGGTGTTCACCGCGCCGATTTTTTTTGCCCGCGGCGTCAGGGCGTCGGCCAGCGCGAAGGCCGCCTCCTTGTGGGGGATCGTGACGTTGCCGCCGCGGAAGCCCGAATCCGGCAGCGCCCGGAGGAAGCCGGCAAACGCCGCCGGGGCGACGTCCAGGCGCTCGTACGAGCCCGGGATGCCGTGCTCGGCCAGCCAGTAGCCGTGGATCAGCGGCGAGCGCGAATGCGCGATCGGGTGGCCGACCACGAAGGCCCGGGGGATCGGGGCCGCGCTCACGCGGCGCAAGCCTCGGCGAGGGGGCAGGCCGGGCCGCCGGCCGCCTCGATCTGCAGGGTCGCGTGGCCGATGCCGAAGCGGGTGCGCAGGCCCTCGGCGGTCTCCGCCAGAAAACCGTTGCCCGGATGGTCCTCGGCGATCACCAGATGGACCGTGAGGGCGACGCTGGTGGTGCTCATCGGCCAGATGTGCAGGTCGTGGAGGTCGATCACCCCGGGCCGGTCGCGCAGGAAGCCGGTCACCGCCTCCGGGGAGATCTCCGGCGGCACCGCGTCGAGGGACATCGCCACGCTGTCGCGCAGAAGCCCCCAGGTCGCCCAGACGACGAGAGCCGCGATGGCGAGGCTGACCGCGGGGTCGAGCCAAGCGAGCCCGGTGAGCTGGATCACCAGGCCGGCGACCACGACGCCCGCCGAGACCGCGGCATCGGCCAGCATGTGCAGGAAGGCGCCCCGGATGTTGATGTCGCCCTTGGCACCGCTGGCGAACAGCCACGCGGTGACGCCGTTGACCAGGATCCCGATGGCGGCCACCACCATCACGATGGTCCCGGCCACCGGCTCGGGATGGACCAGCCGGACCAGGGCCTCCCAGATCACCGCCCCCATGGCGATCAGCAGGAACACGGCGTTGAACAGCGCCGCCAGGATCGACGAGCCGCGATAGCCGTAGGTGAAGCGGGCGCTGGCCCGGCGGCGCACCAGGATCGCGGCGATCCAGGCCGCGGCGAGGCCCAGCACGTCGGAGAGGTTGTGGCCGGCATCGGCCACCAGCGACATCGAGTTGCTGATGTAGCCGTAGGCCGCCTCGACCACCACGAAGCCGGTGTTGAGCACGATGCCGATCGCGAAGGCCGGCCCGAAATTCTTCGGCGCATGCGCGTGGCCGCCATGGCCGCCGTGGCCACCATGGGAATGGGATCCGTGGGAATGATCGTGCCCGGCCAAGACGATGCTCCGTTCGATCGTAGTTTCAAAAGGTCCGGGACCTTGTGCGGGTGCAGGGCGGAGCCCTGCAAGCCTCCGGGCTCCGCCCCGGAACCCCGCCAGAGGGCTGAGCCCTTTGGAAACCCTGATTAGAAATCCAGGTAGCCGGCATCACGCAAGCGGGCGAGCAGCGGCAGCAGCGGCAAGCCGAGCACCGTCGAATGATCACCGGCGACCGATTCGAACAGGTGGATGCCCGGTCCTTCCAGCTGGTAGCCGCCGACGCTGGCGCATACCCTGTCCGCGCCGGCGCAGTCCACATAGGCGGCGATCGCCCGGGCATCGAGGGGGCGGAGCGTCAGCCGGGCAGTCTCCACGAAGCCGTCGCTGACGGCGCCGGCCAGCGCCACCGCGGCATGCAGGGCGTGGGTGCGGCCGGCGAGGCGCGCGAGCTGGGCTCGGGCCTCGTCCAAATCCCGGGGCTTGTGGAACACCGTGCCGTCGAGCTCGAGCACCTGGTCGGCGCCGATCACGACGCGCCCCGGATGGCGGGATGCCATTGCCTCCGCCTTGGCGCGGGCCAAGCGCAGGGCGAGGTCGGGCGGCGACAGGTTTTGGCTCGACGCCTCCAGGGCGCGCTCGTCGATGTCGGGGGGCGCAGTCTCCACCGGCAGGGCCGCGCTCTCCAAGAGCAGGCGCCGGGTCGGGCTGGTGGAGGCGAGGAGGAGCGGATCCGGACGGAGCCAGGGCGAGCGGGGCATCGCGCCAGTGTCACGGATCGCGCTTGCGAAGCAAGGCTGCGACGAGCCCCGCCGCCGGGATGAACCGGCCGGCGGGGCTGTCGCGGAGCCGATACGCAACCTGGCTCCCAAAGCCGAGAATGGCAGCGGCCGGTTAGGAGAAGGTCAACGCGGCCCCGGGTTTCCGAAGGGCCGAGCCCTTCGGCGGGGTTCGGGGGCGGAGCCCGTGAGAAAGGCCCCGGACCCGATCAGGTGTTCATCGAGTCGAAGAAGTCGCTGTTGCTCTTGGTCTGGCGCAGCTTGTCCATGAGGAACTCGATCGCGTCGGTGACGCCCATCGGGTTGAGGATGCGGCGCAGCACGTAGGTCTTCTTGAGGGCGTCCGGCGGGACCAGCAGCTCCTCCTTGCGGGTGCCGGAGCGGGTGATGTCGATCGCCGGGAAGATGCGCTTGTCCGAGACCTTGCGGTCCAGGATGATCTCCGAGTTGCCGGTGCCCTTGAACTCCTCGAAGATCACCTCGTCCATGCGCGAGCCGGTATCGATCAGCGCGGTGGCGATGATCGAGAGCGAGCCGCCCTCCTCAATGTTGCGGGCGGCGCCGAAGAAGCGCTTGGGCCGCTGCAGGGCGTTGGCGTCGACACCGCCGGTGAGCACCTTGCCGGAGGACGGCACCACGGTGTTGTAGGCGCGGCCCAGCCGGGTGATCGAGTCCAGCAGGATGACGACGTCGCGGCCGTGCTCCACCAGGCGCTTGGCCTTCTCGATCACCATCTCGGCGACCTGCACATGGCGAGTGGCCGGCTCGTCGAAGGTGGAGGCGATGACCTCGCCCTTCACCGAGCGGATCATGTCGGTGACCTCCTCGGGCCGCTCGTCGATGAGCAGCACGATGAGGTAGCATTCCGGGTGGTTGAGGGTGATCGACTGCGCGATGTTCTGCATCAGCACGGTCTTGCCGGTGCGCGGCGGCGCCACGATCAAGGCGCGCTGGCCCTTTCCGATCGGCGCGACGATGTCGATGATCCGGGGCGAGAAATCCTTCTTGGTCGGATTCTCGAGCTCGAGCTTGAACCGCTTAGTGGGGAACAGCGGCGTCAGGTTGTCGAAATGGACCTTGTGCTTGATCTTTTCAGGGTTCTCGAAGTTGATCGTGTTGACCTTCAGCAGCGCGAAGTAGCGCTCGCCGTCCTTGGGGCCGCGGATCGGGCCCTCGACGGTGTCGCCGGTGCGCAGGCCGAAGCGCCGGATCTGGGTCGGCGAGATGTAGATGTCGTCCGGGCCGGGCAGGTAGTTCGAGTCGTTCGAGCGCAGGAAGCCGAAGCCGTCCTGCAGCACCTCGACGGTGCCGGCGCCGATGATCTCGACTTCCTTGGCAGCGAGCTGCTTCAGGATCGCGAACATCAGCTCCTGCTTGCGCATGGTCGAGGCGTTCTCGACCTCGACCTCCTCGGCGAAGGCGATCAGGTCGGTCGGCGTCTTGGCCTTGAGGTCGAACAGCTTGACCTCGCGCACGCCCTCGAGGACGGCGATGGTACCGGTCCCTTGACCCGCCCCTTGGGTGGCGGGCGCGTCGGCCGGATCCGCAATCTCGGGATCGGCCAGGGGATCGGCGAAGGCGTCGGGATGTGGCGTCATGGGGTGTCTTGCAACCGACGGAGAAGGTGGGAGGGCCGGTTCTGCGCCAAGCAACCCGGGGGACGGGCGCCGGAGAGCGGGCCGCGCTGGAAGCGAGGGGCCCGAAGATCGTCTTGGCTGGACCGTTTTCGGCAGGACCCTCGCGGCTCACGGGCGCGCTGCGGCGCTGACCTTGTGAAGAGGGCTCGGAAGAAATAACGCGTTTTTCCACCGCACTCAAGGGGCAGGCCCGATCGAGGGCGCCGGGGGCGGCGCGGGATCGGTGACGATGGACACGTATCGTCGCCGGATGGGGGCAGTGTAGAACGACACCCGCACCCGTCCCTCACCCCGCAGAGGAGGAGGGAGACGCGCCTCGTCTTCGAAACGTCGGTGGGCCGCGGGAACGTCCGAACCCTCGCCACGATCAGTTGAACACGCCATCCGCAGGCCGGACCTCGCGGATTTCCTGCGGCGGCGCTAAAGCGCTCGGCGCGGAACCGGGGTCCCGCGGGGCCGTTCCCCGTCCCGGCGCCGCAGCGCAGCAAACCCTCACCCCGAGAGCCCGGCCCCACCGACATGCGCGACGATGCCACCGGACGTACCATCACCGCGCACGAGCCGCGCCGGATCCCTTGGCTCGACATCGTGTTCGGCTTCGGCCCGATGGTGCCGATCGCCGTCGGCGCCGCGGCGGCCTGGTGGCTGAACGGGCAGCCCCTCGACTACCTGGTGGCCCTGTTCACCCTGCTCTACGCCGCCTCGATCCTGCTGTTCCTGGCCGGCGTCCACCGGGGCGTCAGCTTCCGCACCGAGGGCGGCCCGCGACTCTCCCAGATCGCCACGATGCTGATCCTGTACGCGCTCGGCCTGTTCAGCCTGTTCGCGGCGGTGATGGGCAAGGCGGTGCCGGCGCTGGCCATGCTGATCCTCGGCTACGCGGCCATCGCGATCCTGGATCCGCTGGCGGCCCGCGCCGGTGCGGTGCCCCTCGCCCATGCCCGCCTGCGCCCCCTGCAGATGCCGATCGCCGTGGTGAGCCTCGCGGTGCTGCTCTGGCTCAAGCTGACGGCACCGTATTGAGGACGGGGTGAGCAAGCCGGAAACCGAATTCCCCTTTCGGCCGTCATGCTCTAGAGCCCGGCCCCAGGATCTCCGCCGCCCCGGAGACGACTCACACCGGATCCGGGCTCCGGGTCCGCGGGAAGCGAACGCGCTGACATGTCCAAGCCGGAAACCGCGAAGGCCGAAAGCCGGGCCGAAGTCCTGAAGCCCCGCCTGCCCCGCGGCTTCGTCGACCGCCGCGCCGACGAGATCGCCGCCCAGGGGCGGATGCTGGAGACGATCCGCAAGAGCTTCGAGCTCTACGGCTTCGAGGCCCTGGAGACCCCGTTCGTCGAATACACCGAGGCGCTCGGCAAGTTCCTGCCCGACCTCGACCGCCCGAATGCGGGCGTGTTCTCGTTCCAGGACGACGACGAGGCTTGGCTCTCCTTGCGCTACGACCTCACCGCGCCACTCGCCCGGTTCGTGGCCGAGAACTACGACGCCCTGCCCAAGCCCTATCGCAGCTACCGGGCCGGCTATGTCTTCCGCAACGAGAAGCCGGGGCCGGGCCGGTTCCGGCAGTTCATGCAGTTCGATGCGGACATCGTCGGCGCCGGCAGCGTCGCGGCCGATGCCGAGACCTGCATGCTGATGGCCGACACCCTCGACCGGCTCGGGCTCGGCGGCCGGTACGTGGTCAAGGTCAACAACCGCAAGGTGCTCGACGGGGTCATGGAGGCGATCGGCCTCGCCGGCCCCGACAAGGCCGGCCAGCGGCTGACCGTCCTGCGGGCGATCGACAAGCTCGACCGCCTCGGCGTCGACGGCGTGCGCGACCTGCTCGGCCCCGGCCGCAAGGACGAGAGCGGCGACTTCACCAAGGGTGCCGGCCTCGACGCCACCGCGGTGACGCGGATCCTGGCCTACGTGTCGTTCCAGGCCGATGCCGCGGACGGCGCCGACAAGATGGCGTTCTGGGAAAAGTTCTTCGCCGGCTGGCACGAGGCGGTGGGCGAGTCCGAGACCGGCCGCGAGGGCATCGCCGAATTGCACGCGATCATGCGGCTCTGCGCCGCCGCCGGCTACGGCCACGACGTGATCCGGGCCGATCCGAGCGTGGTGCGCGGGCTCGAATACTATACCGGCCCGGTCTACGAGGCCGAGCTGACCTTCCCGGTCACCAACGAGGACGGCCAGACCGTGCGCTTCGGCTCGGTGGCCGGCGGCGGGCGCTATGACGGCCTGGTCGGACGTTTCCGGGCCGAGCCGGTGCCGGCCACCGGCTTCTCCATCGGCGTCTCGCGGCTGTTCTCGGCGCTCCAGCTGGTGAAGAGCCCGCTGCTCGCTGGCACCGAGACCCCCGGCCCTGTGGTGGTGCTGGTCCTCGATCGCGAGAACATGGCCGATTACCAGCGGCTGGTCGCGCTGCTGCGGGCGGACGGGATCCGGGCCGAACTCTATCTCGGCGCCGCCGGCATGAAGGCGCAGATGAAATACGCCGACCGCCGCCGTGCCCCGGTGGCGATCATCCAGGGCTCGAACGAGCGCCTGGCCGGCGAGGTCCAGATCAAGGACCTGATCGAGGGCGCCCGCGCCGCCGAGAGCATCGGCAGCAACGCCGAGTGGAAGGCCGCCCGCCCGGCGCAAGTGTCCTGCCCGGAGGCCGACATGGTCGCCCAGGTCCGCGCTGTGCTGAGCCGGCATTTTTCCGCCGTGGACGGCTGAGCCGGCGGCCCGAGATCAAGCCGCCCGCAGGCCGGACAGGAACTGCTCCACGGCGGCGCCGAGCTGTCCTGATTCGCGCGATAGGGCGTTCGCCGAGGCCAGGACCTGGGCGGCGGCTGCACCGGTCTCGTCGGCGGCGCCCGCCAGGCCCGCAACGTTGCCGGTCACCGCGCTGGTCCCGGCAGCGGCCTCCGACACGTTGCGGACGATTTCCTGGGTGGCCGCACCCTGCTGCTCCACGGCAGCGGCGATCGAGGTCGCCACGCCGCTGATCTCCTGGATGCGCGCGGTGATCGAGCCGATCGCCCCGACGGCCTGGCCGGTGGAGGCCTGGATCCGGCCGATCTGCCCGGTGATCTCCGCGGTGGCCCGGGTGGTCTGCTCGGCCAGGGCCTTCACCTCGGAAGCGACCACGGCGAAGCCCCGGCCGGCGGACCCGGCCCGGGCCGCCTCGATGGTCGCGTTGAGGGCCAGGAGGTTGGTCTGCGCCGCGATGCCGGAGATGAGGGCGACCACGTCGCCGATCCGGGACGCGGCGCTGCTGAGGTCCTCCACGAGGGCCGCGGTCTGGCCGGATTCCGCGACGGCCCCCTGCGCCATGCTGGCCGAAGCCTGAACCTGCCGGCCGATCTCCTGAACCGAGGCACCGAGTTGCTCGGCGGCGGCCGCCACCGTGCCGACATTGCCGGCGGCTTCCTCGGCCGCCCGGGCGACGCCCCCCGACCGGGCCGAGGCCCGGGCGGCGATCGTGCTCATGCTTCCGGCGGTGGTCTGGAGTTGGGCGGCAGCGGCCGTCACGGCGACGATCACCCCGCCGACGCTGCCCTCGAAGGCCGCCGCCATGCTCTGCATCGCTGCCCGACGCTGGGCCTCGGCGCCGGCCCGGGCCAGGGCGGTCTCGGTCTCGAGGGCGCGATTGCGCTCCAGGCTCGCCCGGAAACTGAGGGCGGCCCGGGCGATCTCGGCGATCTCGTCCCGCCGCTCGGTGCAGGGCACCTCAACCTCGGCATTGCCGGCGGCCAGCTCCGTCATGGCGGCGGCAACCCCCAGGGCGCGCCCGGCGATGTCCCGGGCGAGCCATGCCATCAGGGCCAGAGCCAGGGCCGTACCGAGGCCGGTGCCCACCAGGATCGTCGTCACCGCGGTCGCGCTGGCGGCGCGCGCCGCTCCGGCGGCGGACCGGGCCGCCCGGCTCGAGGAACCCTTCAGGGCATCGAGGCTCTTCCAGGCGGTGTCATACAGCTTGTTGGCCGGACCGTTGAAGGCGGCCCGGGCTCGGATGGCATCGCCTCCGGCCGACAGAGCGAAGGCCTCGCGCTGCGCATCCAGATAGGCCTGCCATTGCCCGGTGAAGGCGGTGACGGACGCAGTCGTCTCGGGGCTCGCCGACAGCAGGGCGGTGACGTCCCGGATCAGGCCCTGCATCTCGACGATCCGGGCGTCGTTGCGCTCCCGGGCTTGGCCGAGGGCGCCGGGTTCGGTCTCGTCGAGCACCCGGGTGGCCCCCAGGCGCACCCGGGTCATGGTCGCACGCAGATCGCCCAGCAGGTCGACGACCGGCAGGAGCCGGTCGCCGATCTCTTCGGTGGTCGCGGCGCTCTGCCAGACCCGCAGGGCGGCCTGAGTGCCGACCGCGATGACGATCGCCCCGATCAGGCCGGCGAGCACCAGGAACTGCGTCCTGAGGCGGAAGGGAAGATGCACGGGCGGCTCACCGATGACAGGGCCTGACGCGGCTTCTGTACCGGACTGCCGTTGCAGGTTCGTAAAGGTTATTGGTCGGCGGACCGCGCCTGCGCAATCCCGTGTGCCGCATCGGGCGGACACACCGCGCGCGCGTGTCGCCAAGCGCGGCTGCGGCTGCTACGGAGCGCCCGCGAGGATGGACACCATGACACGACCGGAGGCGGGTGAGACGGGGGCGGGCGACGCAGCGCGGACGCGGCTGCTCGCGCATCTGGCGGCGGCCGGCTACCGGCCGGTGACGCCCCCGGTGCTGCAACCGGTGGAGCCGTTCCTGGAACTGTCCGGCGAGGATATCCGCCGCCGGATCTTCGTCACCCAGGACGCGGCTGGGGCCGAGCTGTGCCTGCGGCCGGAATTCACGATCCCGGTCTGCCGCCTGCACCGGGCCCAGGCCGACGGACAGGTGGCGGATTACAGCTATTGTGGTCCGGTCTTCCGGCTCGCGGCCGACGAGCCCGACGAGTTCTTCCAGGCCGGCATCGAGTCGATCGGCCGCACCGACACGCCCGCCGCCGATGCCGAGGTGCTGGGGCTGGCGCTCGAGGGCCTCGCTTTGTTCGGCCGGACCGACCCCAGGGTGCGGCTCGGCGATATGGGCCTGACCGTGGCTTTGCTCGACGGCCTCGCCGTGCCGCCGGCGGCCAAGCGCCGGACCCTCCGGGCGCTCGCCGCCGGGCGCTCCCTCGACGCGGTCACCAATGGCGGCGCGGACGCCCGCCCCGAGGATCCCCATGCCGGCCTGCTGGCCGCGATCCAGGGCCAGGACCCGCAGGGCGTGCGCGCCTTCGTGGAGGATGTGCTGGCCATCGCCGGCATCTCGGCGGTGGGCGGCCGCAGCGCCGGCGAGATCGCCGAGCGCTTCCTCGGCAAGGCGGCCGCGCAGGCCAATGGCGGCGCCGGGCTCAATTCCGAGAATCGCGCGATCCTCGACCGCTACCGAACGATCGCCGGCCATCCGGACGCGGCCGCGCGCGACCTGCGGGGGCTGGTGGCCGAGGCGGGCCTGCGCCACGACGCCCTCTTGACCGCCCTCGACCTGTTCGAGGAGCGCACCGGCTTCATCGCCGCTCGGGGCCTGCCGATCGAGCGCTTCCGCTTCCAGGGCAGCTTCGCCCGCAACCTCGACTACTACACCGGCTTCATCTTCGAGGTGAACGAGGGCGACGGGCCGATGCTGGTCGGCGGCGGCCGCTACGACGGCCTCCTCGGGCATCTCGGCAGCCCGACGCCCCTGCCTGCGGTGGGCTGCACCTTCTGGGTCGAGCGCGTGGCGGGAGCCGGACGATGAGCGGTTCCGAGACAAGCCTGATCCTCGCGGTTCCGTCCAAGGGACGCCTCCAGGAGAATGCCAGCGCGTTCTTCGGCCGGGCCGGCCTGCGGCTGGCCCAGGGCGCCGGCGCCCGCGACTATCGCGGCAAGCTCGTCGGCGTGCCGGGGGTCGAGGTGCGCTACCTCTCGGCCTCGGAGATCGCCGCGCAGCTCGCCTCCGGGGCCGCCCATCTTGGGGTGACCGGCGAGGATCTGATCCGCGAGACCCTGCCGGACGTGCGCGGCCAGGTCGAGCTGCTGACGCCGCTCGGCTTCGGCAACGCCACCGTGGTGGTGGCCGTGCCCCAGGCCTGGATCGACGTGCGGGCCATGGCCGACCTCGACGAGGTCGCGGCGCTGATGCGCACCCGCCACGGCCGCCGCCTGCGGGTGGCGACCAAGTATGTGAACCTGACCCGCCGGTTCTTCGCCGAGACGGGCGTCGCCGATTACCGGATCGTCGAGAGCCTGGGCGCCACCGAGGGCGCGCCGGCGGCGGGCTCCGCCGAGATCGTGGTCGACATCACCACCACGGGGGCGACGCTCAGCGCCAACGCCTTGAAGGTGCTGGACGACGGCATCATCCTGCGCTCCGAGGCCAACCTGGTCGCCTCGCTGAAGGCACCCTGGGGCGAGGGCCAGCGCGCGGCTTTGCGTACCGTGCTTGGCCGGATCGCCGCCGAGGAGCGCGCCCGCACCACCCGGGAGGTCCGGGCCGCCCTGCCGGAGAGCGGCGCCATCGACCTCGCCACCATCGCGGGCCTGCACGAGGCCGAATTGCCCTACGGCGCCCCGCGGGGGAGCGACGGCGAGATCGTGATGCGCTGCCCGGAAGGCGCGGTGTTCGAGCTCGCCGGCGCCCTGGTAGAGGCCGGCGCCCGCGCCGTCACGGTGCGGCGGGTCGACTACGCCTTCGCGGCCGAGAACTTGTTGGCGGAGCGGCTGCTGGCGCGGTTGTGATGGAGGGCCCTCAGGCGAATGGCCGGCACGACCCCGTCACGCGCCCGCCTCCCGTGGTCTGACGACTGGAAAATTCACGCGCCGAGGTGTATCTTTTCCTGCGTGGGTGACACGGTGACATTCTGCCTGCCGTAGCACCGTTGTCTTTGCAGATGACGGGAGCGCCATGCGGGGTTCCGGCAGGCCCCGCCCCACAGCGTCAGGAGGCTTCGGCCTCCTTTCGCGTTTTCAGGATCCGGGTCGAAGAACCGGATAGGGTTTTCGCAGCTCTCGCCGGAGGTCCCGTCCGCGCATCATCAGGAACGAGACGAGATAGAGTTCGTGCCCGGCCTGCGTCGCCTTGATGTAAGCACGGAAATGCGCACCGAAGATGCTCTGGTCCGTGTACAGGACCACTGCCGACCGTGGGCTATCCTGGTGATATGAACCCCGTCTGAGACAGGGTCCCGCGCAGCGATAGGCGCTGATCGGCAAGTCTGCGTGCCGCCGCAACTGTTTTCGGATTGTTTCGGCTGAAAGGAAGACATGGCACGTCCGAGCACCAAGCGCTCGGGCTATGAAAGAATCAATATCGGCGATCGCGAGCGGCTCGCGGCGCAAACCCGTGTGTAGGCCCAGCAGATGCTCGAAATCCATGCCGTAGTCGAGATCTGCCGATCTTGACCTCGCTTGCCATATCCGGAGGTCAGATGTCGAGTGAGGAAGAGGGATCGCAGCAACTGGGCGGACAGGTTATCGTCACCCCCGAGATCATTCAGGATGTCTGCGAATGGCTCGATCTCAAAATGGGCACCGGGCGTTACACGTTCGGCTTGGCGTTCGAACTTGCCTACCACATGGTGGCACGTTTCTATCACGTTCATCTCATCTACGACGAGATCGGTATATTGGAGGGGACTGATCCGCGATCCAGCCGGACGAAGGATGCAGCTCCGTTTGAGAAGCCTCCCTTACTTGGCTTTTGGCATAAACATCATTTTCAACCTTATTTTATCGGAAAAAATCTCAGAAACGAACTCAAGTATTCATTCAAAAAGTCGATTAAAAAATGCATCGGATCTAAAGGCGAGGATTTTGCCGGCATTTTATCGTACGATCTTTCGATTGGTGCTTATCGTGATCGTAGTGACCGAATGGAGCTTACAGGCGAATGGATCGTCTTTGAAAAAGACATTAAAGACAAAAAATTTTACCTATCGTTAGGCGAACATAGAGATAGAAAGGACGACGTTCTTTTGCGGAAGAAGGTCACTCGCTATAAAATAATTGATATTCTGATTTCCATGGATATATATACTATACCAAAGTAGGAGTATGTCTACTGCGGCCCCTGCTTGGCGAATTCCGACAGCACCCCGCGCAGCACCTTGAGCCGGGTCTCGTAGAGGCCGCGCAGGCAGGCGACATCGGCGTCGCAGGCGTGGCGCTCCTTGAGCCAAATCTCCTGGTCGTCGCGCAGCTTGGTCTGGCCGCCCATCGGCAGGACGTCCTTCAGGATGGCGAAGCGGGTCGCCATCTCGACATCCATGTCGTTGAGGGGGAGGTGTGCGCAGATCGCCGTCTCGTCGGGGGTCTCGGCCTTGTCGCAGGCGAAGCTCGCGGCCCGGGCGGGGGCGGCGGCCGACAGCGCCAAGAGTGCCAGCGGCGGGACGAGGGCGAACAGCTTGGTCATGGCCCCCCAACGGTCCGGCCGGCGAAAGGCTCCGGGGATGCCGTCGCCGCGGTGAACCGGAACCGGATCACAGGATCCCCGGATCAGAAGCCCGGCTTGACGATCGCCAGGATGACGATGCCGATCATCAGGAGCGTCGGCACCTCGTTGAGCACCCGGTAGAACCTGTGCCCGCGTGTATTCCTGTCGGCCGAAAAATCCTTGACCATCCGGGCGAGCCAGCCGTGGATGCCCGTCATCGCCACCACCAGCACGAACTTCGCCTGGAGCCAGGGGCTCGCGTAGAAGCCGCTCATCCAGGCCAGCGTCAGCCCGAACGCCCAGGTGGCGATCAGGGCCGGGTTCATGATCGCCTTGAGCAGGCGGCGCTCCATCACCTTGAAGGTCGCCGATTGCGTCTCCGAGCCCGGCGGCAGGCTCGCGTGGTAGACGAACAGCCGCGGCAGATAGAGCATGCCCGCCATCCAGGCGATCAGGCTGATTACGTGCCCGGCCTTGAGCCAATCGTAGAGCACGGCCTACCTGCGCAGCCGCGCGAGCATCCGCTCGACATGGGCTACCGGCGTCTGCGGGGTGATGCCGTGGCCGAGGTTGAACACATGCGGCAGGTCCGCGGTCGCCTCCAGCACCGCGTCGACCCCGGCATCGAGGGCGTTGCCGCCTTCGATCAGCGTGTCGGGATGCAGGTTGCCCTGGGTCACCATCGCGGCCGGGATCTGCCGGCGCAGGGCCTTCAGGTCAACCGCCCAGTCGACGCCGACGGCGTCGGCCCCCGTCTCCGGCACCACCCGGGCATGGCCGTCGAGGCCCGAGCCGCGGGCGAACACGATGATCTTGGCGTGCGGCACCCGTGCCCGGACGCCGGCGATCATCCGGGCGATCGGGCGGAGCGACCAGCGGGTCAGGGCGTCCATCGCCGCATCATCCGGCAGGGCGCTCTCGGTGACGTCGCCGACCGGCTCGACGATGTCCCCGGAGGCCGGCACGGCGCGCGGCAGGGTGCCGGCATGGGATTCGAAGATCTGCACCGCGTCGGCGCCGGCCTCGATCTGGCGGACGAGATACGCGGTCTGCACGGTGACGAGGCGGTCGATCAGGCTGTCGACCAGGGCCGTGTCGCCCTCGGCCAGCGCCCGGGCCGGAGCGAGGTCCGGGGTGCCCCGGCCGCCGATCATGTAGCTCGCCACCGTCCAGGGCGCGCCGCAGAAGCCGAGCAGGGTCGTTTCACCGGGCAATTCGGAGCGCAGCCGCTTCACGGTCTCGAAGACCGGAGCCAAATGCGAAAAGATCGCCGGATCGCCGGCCTCGCGCAGCCGCCCGAAAGCGTCGCGGCCGTCGAGCGGATCGAGGCGCGGCCCTTCTCCTTCGACGAAGCGCACGTCCTGGCCCAGCGCATGGGGGACGACCAGGATGTCCGAGAACAGGATCGCGGCGTCGAAGCCGAAGCGGCGGATTGGCTGGAGCGTCACCTCGACGGCGAAGTCCGGGCTGTAGCAGAGGTCGAGGAAGGAGCCGGCCTCGGCCCGGCTCGCCCGGTATTCCGGCAGGTAACGGCCGGCCTGGCGCATCATCCAGGCGGGCGGCGGTCCGATCGCCTCGCCCTCGAGGACGCGCAGCACCTTGCGTTCGGATTTGCGCTCCGTCCCCGTCATCGTCGCTCCCATTCCGTCCCCGTCATCCGGCATGCCCGTCGACGCGCCTCCTGTCGAGTCGAGGCGCGCCGGATCCCCACACAGGCCCCTCTCGAAAAGAAAAGAGAGATTCTGAGACTCTGTTTTTTCTATTGGAGGGCCTCAACACGGTGGTGCAAGCGGGTCCACAGGCCGTCCCCGCCGCCGCGCCGTTAACGAGGCTTTAAAGGATTCGCTCCATGTTGCGAGAACGGCCAAGCCCGACAGCGGCTTGCGAGCGCCGAGTCCGGTACGCACCCCTGTAGCGTCCCGGATTCTCCCAGGCGCCCGGATTCCGCGTGCCCTTATGGCGGACCTGTGAATGGCGGAGTCGATAAAGCGCAGGCCCTGCGCCCTGGACCTGCCCGAAGCCGCATCCTATCCACACTCATCGACTCCCCTGGCGGCCGGCGGTGGATAACCCGATTGCCTGAGGCGAAGGAGACCGGATGGGCCGCAGCTACTTCCACCTCCACCTCGTCTCCGACTCCACCGGCGAGACGCTGATCAATGTCGGGCGGGCCGCGGCCGCGCAGTACGAGGGCGTCTCGGCGATCGAGCACGTCTATCCGCTGGTGCGCTCGGCGGCGCAGCTCGACCGGGTGATCTCGGAGATCCGGGCAGCCCCGGGCCTCGTGCTCTACACCCTGGTGGGCGGCGACCTCGGCGAGCGGCTCGAAGAGGTCGCCCGGGAGACCGGCTCGCCCTGCCTGTCGGTGCTGCGGCCGGTCCACGACCTGCTGCGCGCCTATCTCGGCGCCGAGACGACGGCCCGGCCGGGCGCCCAGCACATGCTCAACGCGGAGTATTTTAAGCGCATCGACGCGATGAACTTCACCTTGGCCCACGACGACGGCAACCTGCCCGAGGACCTGGAGGATGCCGACGTGATCCTGCTCGGGGTCAGCCGGACCTCGAAGACGCCGACCTCGATCTACCTCGCCAATCGCGGGCTCAAGACCACGAACCTGCCCCTGGTGCCGGGCATGCCGCTGCCGCCGGCGATCGAGCGCGCGCGCAAGCCCCTCGTGGTCGGCCTGTTCGCCTCGCCCGAGCGGATCGTGCAGATCCGCCAGAACCGGCTGTCGAGCCTCAACGCCGACGAATCCTCGATGTATGTCGACCGCTCGGCGGTAGCCGACGAGATCACCATGTCCCGCCGGCTGTTCACCAAGAACCGCTGGCCGACCATCGACGTGACCCGCCGATCGATCGAGGAGACCGCGGCGGCGATCGTCGACCTCTACCGCGACCACCGGCTGAAGTTCATCGCGGACTGAGAAAAGTCCGGGATCCCAAAGGGCGAGCCCTTTGGCGGGGTTCGGGGGCAGAGCCCCTGAGACACCCCAGGGCTCTGCCCTGGACCCGCACAAGGTCTTGGACCTTGTGAAACCATTACTTTTTCAGAGTGCGCGAATCAGGGCCATGCCGGCGATGAGGCCGAGCAGGCCGCCCGCCACCGAGACCGCCACGTAGAGGGCGGCCAGGGCCGGCTCGCCGCGCTCGTACAGGCTGATCGCGTCGAGCGAGAAGGTCGAGAAGGTGGTGAAGCCACCCAGGATCCCGGTGGTCAGGAACAGCCGCGCCGGATGGCCGGCCGCACCGCGCAGGGCGAAGCCCTCGGCCAGCACGCCCATCAGGAACGAGCCGAGCACGTTGATGACCAGGGTCGCGAGGGGAAACCCGAAGCCGGGCAGCAACCGGGCCACCGCGACGTTGATGCCGTGACGGACCCCGCCACCGAGCCCGGCCCCGAGGATGACGATGAGGGTGTTGATCATGCCTGCCCTTCCTGTTCGGTCGGGCGGCGTCGGCACATGCCCCACCGCGGACGACCGGAGCGCCCGTGCGGTAGGAGCCATCAGCCCGGCAGGGCTGTCACGATGCCGGGCGGTTATCGGGGAGCTCCATCCCCATCCCGGGCAGATCTAGCGCAGGATGGGCATGAGTGGAATCCGGTTTCCGGATCCCCCTGCACGATCACACGTGTCGGGGGGCTATTGCACCGTCGCGAAGTGGCTGCGCTGCTCGATCTGGGCGGCGTAGAAATCCTCCACGACCTCCCGGACCACCTCGGCCAGCTCGGTGCCGCGGTGCTCGTCGAGATGGATGTCGCTGCCGACGCTGCGGCCGCTGGCGGCGCCGGCCGCGCCCGGGACCAGGCGCTCGTTGTAGCGCTGATTCAGGCCCGAGACCGAGATGTAGTTGCTGCCGCCGAGTTCGGGGCCGTACTTGATCTTGATCTTCTGCTCAGTGTCGGTCCCGCGCAGCTTCGCGCACAGGCTGATGAAGTTGTCCTGGTCGATCCTGGCCTCGAGCCCGGTGATGCTGCCGTGGACGTTGTCCTCCTCGTTCAGCACCTCGGCCATCAGGTTCAGGACGCCGACAACCGGCTCGAGGGCGCGGGTGCCCTCCTCCAGCAGCTTCCGGCGGAAATCGTTGCTGCGGGCGTCAGCATCCTGCAGCCGGGCGCGGAACCGGTCCTTGACGTCGTTGGCGCGTGTCATGACGCTCCTCCCTGATGGTTCGTCTTGAGTCTTCATTGCTCAACCATCGAAGACTACGAAGCGAATTCAGGTGATGCAAGACAGTGCAAAATATTGATGCCTGCTCAGAACATGGGCCGTTGCACAGGAACAGTACGTGCTCAGACACTGTGCAGCGGCAGGGACGCATCGTCCCGAAAGGATGCCGGCTTCCGGGAACAGGGGATGGGCAAGCGAAGAGCGCGTGTAGGTCTCGGAGGCGATATCCGGGACCTACGCGCGGTCGAGCTTATTTCAGCAGCTGCAGCAGGCTCCGGCCGGCCGGGGTCTTCAGCTCCTTGGCGTCGAGCTTGCCGTCGCCGTCGGGATCGGCGGCCTTGAAGCGGGTCTCGACCAGGGCGAGGTATTCCTTGCGGTCGAGGGTGCCGTCGGCATCCGTGTCGGCGGCCTTCAGGTCCTTCTTGCTGAGCCGGCCCTTCAGCTCCTTGGCGTCGACGCTCCCGTCCTTGTCGGTCTCGGCGGCGTCGAAGACCTTTCCGGCCGCCGCCTGAGCCTCGGCCAGGTCGATGGTCCCATCGTGATCGGTATCGACCGCCTTCAGCGTGCGCTCGGTGCCGGAGGCGCGGGCGAAGGCCGGCCCCGATGCTGCGGGCAGGACGAGGGCGAGGGCCACCGCGCAGGCGGCCAGACGAGCGCGGTGGTGCCGGGTCGGATACAGGGATCGAAGCATGCGCGATATCTCCGTCTGAGCGTCATCCCGAAAGGTGGGCGCCGGCTTTCGGGATATGAGGGTGCAAAACCAACGACCGGGCGCCGCGCCTCGGATCGGAGAAACGGAACGCGGCGCAAGTGATCGGCGCCGCCAGCCCAAGCCGCCATGAGGCCGCCCGTTCCCGGGCAGCCGTTCACAAGGCGCCGAGGGGCGATGGTGAATCAGCGCGCCGGGCCGTCCAGGGGGGCCAGCCGCTCCGGCCCGGGCAGGGCGGCGATGAATTCGGGCCGCGACAGGGCGCGGGCGAGGGCCGGCAGGTCCGGAGCAGGCGCGCCCGCCGTTCCGAACACCGCCCGGTCGAGGGCGGCGAGGGGCGCGGCGAGATCGGGCCGCGTCCGCCAGATCCGGGCGAGCGCAGGCACTTCCCGACGAGCCGCCTCCAGGGCGGCGCGGAACCCGGCCGGATCGCCCGCGCGGGCCGCCCGGTGCAGGCTCCTTCGGGTGGCCGCGGAGAGGCGCAGGCGCGGGCGGCCCGTGCCGTAGCCGATCAGCGCCAGACCCAGCCCGAAGGCGGCGAGCGCCGCGGCGGCGGCGACCAGCGGCGACGGGACAGGCGGCGGTGCCCGGTCGCCCTCCCGGTCGGGCAGGCCGCCGCCGATCTGCCGGGCGGGTATCTCGGCCTCACGCATGGTGCGGGTGTTGGTGTCGAACCACGGGATCGCGATGGCGTCGAGGGGGATCACCTCGGGCACGCCGGGCTTCACATCCCATTGGTAGGTCGCCCGGGCCACGGGTCCCGAGGGGGTCAGCAGGGTCTCGCGGGTGACCGGGCCGGCGAAGGTGAGGATGCCACGGGTGCGCATCACCGGCCGGGGCGGCAGGCCCTCGGCGACCATGCCCTGGACCTCCAGGGTGACGATCCGCCGGGTGGTCTCGCCGAGCTTCACGGTCTCGGGATCCGGGCTCCAGGAATCTGTTACCGCCACGTCGCCGGCCGGCAGCCACCACGGCTCCTTAACGTCCGGGCCGCCGGTGACCGCGGTCCAAGCCGCCACCGGGAACGGGATCGGCTTCGAGCGCACTTCGACCACCCGCCGCTCGCCGACATCGTTGACCGTCAGCTTGTGCGTGAAGGGCTCGATGACGAAGTCGCCCGCATGGTGCGGGAACACCGCCACGGTGCGGTCGAACGCGATGGCGCTCTGGCCGTCCGGGAGCTTGGTCTTGCTCCAGTGGTCGCGGCCGAGCTGGGTCCAGGAGAAATTGGCGAGCGAGGGCTGGACCACCTCCTCCAGCAGGATCGGCTGCTTGTAGACCCCCCGGATCTTCAGGAGCACCATCTCGCGGGCGAAGGGCGCGCTGTTGCCGTTGAACTCCGCGGTGACCGTGAGTGTCAGGTCGCCGGGCTCGATCTCGGCCCGGGCCGGCAGGGGGGCGAGGAGGGTGAGAACAAGGGCGGCCAGGATGCGCGCCCTCCCTCCCCCCGCTGCGGGGGAGGGTACCCTGCGGAGCAGGGGGGGAGAGGGGAGCGCCGCTTCAAGCATGGTCTCGCCCGACATGACGGGCTCAGCCCGCTCCGGAAGCCGGGCTCCCCTCTCTCGACCCCCTCCGGGGGCCACCCTCCCCCGCAGAGGGAGGAGGGCAATCGCGCATCGCGGAAGACTCGAAAGAATCACCACGGGTTGCTCCCGGCGGGAATTCCGGTGCCGGCTTCGACCCGGCGGGTCTGCTCGGCGCGCAGGCGCAGCTTGAGGAAGCGGCCGGGATCGTCCGGCAGGGTCTGGAGCCAGAGCCGGTCCGGGCGGATCTCGTGGGCCTCGAAGCTCTTCGTCACCCGGCGAACTTCGCGCTCGGGCGCTTCCGCGACCATGGCCGAACCGCCACCGGTGCGCCCTCGCCCGGCCGCGTCGCCGGCCGAGCCCCGGGCCTGGCCCTTGCCGGCATCGATCGATTGCTGCTCGGCCTTGCCCCGGCGGGCGACCTTGCTGTTGCCGGGCAGCGACGCGCTGGCATTGGATTCCTTGTTGCCGGCCAGGCCCTCGCCGCTCGAGGCGGCGTTGATGTCGTTGTTCTGGTCCTGGTTGGTCGTGTTGTTGTAGCGGGCACCGTATTGCGCCGTGCCGTTGGCGATGCCGCCGCCGGGGCCGCGGTCGATCACCTCGGCCTGCATCCGGGCGACCAGCGAGCGGTTGGCCTGGGCGTCGGCGTCGCGCGGGTCGAAGCGCAGGGCCTCGTCGTAGGCGGCGAGCGCCCCGTCGAGGTCGCCCGAGCGCGCCAGGGCGTTGCCGAGATTGTAGCTCGCCCGCCGCCCGCCGGTGCGGAACAGCTCGATCGCCGCGTCGTAGCGGCCGGCCTCGTACAGGGCGGCAGCGCGCCAAGCCGGATCGACGATCAGATCGGCGGCGAGCCCGGGCAGGCCCAGCGCCATCAGCAGCCGTCCGAACCCGGTGCGGGGCTGCGAGACCGCGAGCAAGGCCACGAGGCCGAGCCCGGCGAGCGCCAGCCCGGCCATCCGGGCGAGCCGCCGCCAGCCGGCGGGCAGACCGACGCGGATCGGGACGGCGGGGCCGACGATCCTCGGAAAAAACCGCTCCATCACGCGCTCCTGCGGAACAGGGCGAGCGCCGGCAGGGCCGCGATCAGCAGCAGCCAGCGCCCGAGATCCGCGTAGGCCAGCACGCCGTAGCCGCCGGCGGCGAGATGCTGGGCGGTCCCGGCCCCGACGGCGTCGAGCACCGGGCCGGGCGCGGCGATGTCGGCGATATTTCCGCCGCCGGCCCGGACCAGGGCGTCGAGGGCGGCCCGGTCGGGTTTCGGGGCGCCGGGCGGCAGCGGCTTGTCGGCGGGGACGAACAGGGCCTGAAGGCGCCAGCCACGGTCGGCGAGCGCCCGGGCCTCCCGGTCGGCCGCCGCGCCGATGCCGTCGCCATCGGTGATCAGCACCACGTCGGCCGCGACCACGTCGGCCTCCGCGAGGGTGCGGTGGGCCAGCGCCAGCCCGCGCTCGGGATGGCTGCCGCGGTCCGGCACGGTGTCGGCGTCAAGGGCGAACAGGGTCGTACCCAAGCTGTCCCGGTCGGTAGTCGGCGAGGCGGCGAGATAGGCATCCCCGGCATAGACGACGAGCGACACGGCCCGGGTGCCGGCGGCCTCGGCCACGGCGGCCGCGGCCTGACGGACGCCCTGAAGGTTGCCGCCCTCCGTGACCGAGCGGGACAGGTCCAGGACGATCACGGTCTCGTCGAGGTTGCGGAAGGTTGCGGTCTCCTGGCGCTCCACCGCCGGCCCGGTCAGCGCCAGCGCGATCGCCCCGGCCGCCAGGGCGGCGGCCCGGTTCGCCTGCCGTTTTCCGCCGAGCACGGCGCCGGCGCGGGCGAGATGGGCCATCAGTGCCGGATCGACCGCCCGCCCCCAATCGCCCAGCGGCGCCGCCCGCCAGGCGGCGCGGAGCGCCAGCAGGGCCACGACCGGGATCGCCAGGAACCACCAGGGGCGCAGGACCGCGAAGGCGTCAAGGGCGCTCATGCGGGCTGTCCTCCCGCCCGCATCGTCATCCTGAGGTGCCGAAGCGCAGCGGAGGCCTCGAAGGAGGTCTCCAGGGATCGCGCGGCTGGCCGGAGCGCTCCTTCGAGGCCGCTGACGCGGCACCTCAGGATGAGGGTGTGGATTGGGGAGGCCGTATTCGGACGCATCACACCCCCCTCCGGCTCGCCAGCAGGGCCGCGGCGGCGGCCAGCGCCAGGGCGGCGGGCCAGGGCCAGAGGTCCCGGCGCAGCGGCAGGGGCGGCGCCAGGGCGCGGCCGCCCTCCAGGCGGTCGATGGCGCCGGCGACCCGGACGAGGTCGTCGGTGGTGCGGACGCGGAACGCCTCGCCGCCGCTGGCCTGGGCCATGTCGCGCAGGGTCTCGGTGTCGACCACGTCCTGCTCGCCATCGGCATCAGCCATGTCCCGGGGGCCGAGCGCGATCGTGTAGATCTTGATGCCCAGCTCCTTGGCCAGGGCGGCCACGTCCTTGGGGGCGGTCTGGCCGGCATTGTTGGCGCCGTCCGAGAGCAGGATCACGGCCTTCGCCGATGGCGCCGCCGCGCCGTCGGTGGGTGTCCCGGAGTCCTTCGGGTCGAGGCGGCGCAGGGCGAGGCCGAGGCCGTCGCCGATGCCGGTGGAGCGGCCGCTGATGCCGATGGTCGCCTCGTCGAGGGCGCGGGCGACCGCGGCGGTGTCGAAGCTCGGCGCGGCGGCCACGTAGGCCTGGTCGGCGAAGATCACCAGGCCGATCCGGTCCCCGGCCCGGCGCCGGATGAAGTCGGTGCCGACGCGCTTGACCGCGGTGAGCCGGGTCACGGTCTCGCCGTCCAGCGAAAAATCGCGGCGCTCCATCGAGCCGGACAGGTCCATGGCGATCATGATCTCCCGGCCCGAAGCGGGGAGCGCGGCCGCCGGCATCACCAGGCGGGGGCCGGAGAGCGCGATCACCAGCGCCGCCCACAGGGTCCAGACCAGGGCCGCGCGGCGGCGGCCCCGGGCTGCGAGGTCGGCGCCGGAGCGCGCCGTGCCGACCAGGGTCCCGGGCACCAGCAGGGCACCGCTGCCGCCCTCCGGCTCGGCCGGGAGCAGGCGCGCGGCGAGCAGCGGCAGCGGCAAGGCCAGCAGGATCCAGGGCGCTGCAAAATCGAAGGCCGAGGTCAAGGCCGAGAGCTGCGCCGTGAGCCAGGCGGGGAGGAGGCCGCTCATGTCCGCAACCGTCCGATCAGGCGGCCCAGCTCGGCGTCGAGCCCGTCGAGGTCGGGCTCCTGGCGCCGGTAGAGCCCGTCGGCCAGGACCTGGCCGGATCCGCGGGTGAAGAAATCGGTCGCCAGGAGCGTGTCGAGGCGGCTGGCCCAGGCCGCGCCGGTCTCCCGGGCGGCTTCGTCCCCCACGAGCGTCCGGGCGAGGCGGCGCAGCAGGCGGGCCTGGGCCACGAGACGGGAATCCGGATCGAGGCCGCGGGTGCCGGCGAGCTCGGCCAGCGCCGCCCGGCGCAAGCTCGCCCGCGCCCGTCCGCGCAGGTAGCGGACGAGCCCGACCAGCAGGGCGGCGAGGAAGCCCAACACCGCCGCCGCGACGACCTCCCCCTGCACCGCCCCGGCGGCACCTCCGGGCAGGTGCAGGCCGCGGAGCTGGTCGAGGGATGGGGCGATCGCGGCGGGATTCATCGGCCCGTACCCGGGCGGCAGGGATGCGGTCCAGCCTCACAGCACCGCATCGAGGCGCTCCATCAGAGGCGCGTAGGCCTCGGGGCCGGCCTCGACGTCGAGGCGTACCCCGGCGATGCCCCGGCGGGCATAGTCGGCGAGCCGGGCCTCGGCAGGCTCGCCCGGCAGCACCGCCGGGAGCGCGGTCCCGCGCCGGCCATCCGCCAGGGCGAAGGGATAGAAGCCCGGCGGACGGATGCGCTCGAAGGCGTCGCTCACCAGGATCAACCGGATCGCGACCCGCTCGGCCAGCAGGGTCAGCGTCTCGTCGAAGCCCGGGCCGGGGGCATCGAGGGCGCTGGCGATGACCAGGTGCCCGCCGGCGGGCAGCAGGCTGCGGGCCAGCCCAAGGGTCGCCTCCAGGGGCGCGTCGGATCCGGCCGCGCCGGCCGTTCCGAGGGCGTTCGCATGCGCCTGGGCCAGGGCGCCGGTCACCGCGATCATGGCACGCTCGCCGCCGGCCGGGCGCAGGACCGTGGGCGCACCCGCGGTCGCCACCGCGAGACCGACCCGGCCGCCATCGGCGGCGACCCGCCAGCCGAGCAGCGCCAGGGCCTCGGCGGCGGCCACCGAGCGCAGGGCCCGGCGGGTGCCGAACAGCATGGAGGGGCGGAAATCGGCGAGCAGGACCACGGCGCGGTCGCGCTCGTCGTGATGGGTGCGCACGTGCAGCTGCCCGGTGCGCGCGGTGGCGTTGCGGTCGATGAACCTTCGGTCGTCGCCCTCGGACCAGAGCCGCACATCCTCCGGCTCGGAGCCGCGCCCGCGCCGCTTCGTGACGATGCCGCCGGGCAGGCCCGCGAGCGTCCGGGTCGCGGGCGCCGCGCCCCGCCGGGCGAGGTGGCGCAGTCCCATCAGCGCCTCGCCCGAGAGGTGGATGCCGTTCATTTGGGATTGGGCGGCACTCTCAAAACGCGCGCTCTTCCCTCCCCCCGCTGCGGGGGAGGGTGGGCCGGCCGTCAGGCCGGGTCGGGAGTGGGGAGCGACGCTGCCGGAAAGATCGCGACGGGCTTCAGATCCTGAACCGTCGCGCTGCCCCTCTTGTGGGACTTCGTCCCGGCCTCCCCTGCTGCGCAGGGTACCCTCCCCCGCAGAGGGGGGAGGGAGTTTCCGGCGCGTGTTCCAAAGCCCGAACACCCTCAGAGCGCCCGGACCCGCTGCACCAACTCGCCGACCAGGCCGCGGGCGGTCTTGCCTTCGGCGGCCGCCCGCCAGGTCAGGCCGATCCGGTGGGAGAGCGCGTCGCGGGCGAGTTCGGTGACGTCCTCCGGGGTGACGTGGTCCCGGCCGCGCAGCCAGGCCCGGGCCTTGCCGGCCATCATCAGCGCCAGGGTGCCGCGCGGCGAGGCGGGGTGCTCGATCATCGCCCGCAGGTCCGGGGCCGCCGCGTCGGTGCGGGTCGCCGCGACCAGGCGGACCAGGTAATCCTTGAGCGCCGGCGACACGTAGGTGGCGAGCGCGGCCTCCCGGGCGGCGCGCACGTCGGCGAGCGACAGGCGCACCGGCATGGCCTCGACATGGTGGGTGATCTCGCCCTCCACGAGGTCGAGGATCGCCCGCTCGGTGGCCTCGTCGGGCATCTCGACCACGACGTGCAGCAGGAAGCGGTCGAGCTGCGCCTCCGGCAGCGGGAAGGTGCCGGCATGCTCGATCGGGTTCTGAGTCGCCACGACCATGAACGGGTCGGCGAGCGGGTGGGTCGACCCCGAGACCGTGATCTGCCCCTCCGCCATCGCCTCGAGCAGGGCCGACTGCACCTTGGGGGGCGCGCGGTTGACCTCGTCCACCAGCACCAGGGCGTGGAACAGGGGGCCTTGCAGGAACTCGAAGCTGCCGCTGTCCTGGCGCCAGACGGTGGTGCCGGTGAGGTCGGCCGGCATCAGGTCCGGGGTGCACTGGATGCGCGCGAACGAGCCGTCGAGCCCGTCGGCCAGCCGCTTGACCGCGCGGGTCTTGGCGAGGCCCGGCGCGCCCTCGATCAAGAGGTGGCCGCCGGTCAATAGACCGATTAGCAGGCGCTCGACCAGGCCGGCGCTGCCGATCAGGCCACGCTCCAGCCCGTCGCGAAGGGCCATGACCCGCCCGTGCAGGGCGACGTCCGGATTGGCGACATCCGGGGTGGGCGCGGCGGGCCGGCTTTCGGCGAGGGCGCCGCTCATGCGGGAAACGCTCGGGCGCGGAGACAAACTCCTGCCGCGGGGGCCGTGTCCTGCATCCTGCACGTCTCCTCGGCCGGGTCCCGTCTTCTCATGGGATCCTCAGGTTGAAGCCGGTGTGCCCGCTGCCCGGTAGGGCCGTCAATCCCGGCCGGTTTCCCCTTTGGTCCCCCCGGGCGGGCCATGATGTCACGGTTTCGTCACCTCTCCCCTCGCAAGAGACCGGCATGACGAGCTACGCCGCCCTCCCCGAAGAACTGAAATCCGGCATCGGCCTGATCGTGGCCTTCGTGCTCGGCACGGCGATCGGCGCCGAGCGGCAGTACCGGCAGCGCACCGCCGGCCTGCGCACGGCGGTGCTGGTGGCGATCGGCGCCTCGGCCTTCGTGGATCTCGGCATGCGGCTGACCGGCCCGGACGGCGGCGTCCGCACGGTGGCCTACGTGATCTCCGGCATCGGCTTCCTGGGGGCCGGCGTGATCATGAAGGAGGGGATGAACGTCCGCGGCCTCAACACGGCCGCCACCCTGTGGTGCTCCGCCGCCGTGGGGGCGTTCTGCGGCGCCGACCTGCCGCTGGAGGCCGTGTTCGTGACCGTGACGGTGCTGACCTGCAACACGGCGCTCCGCCCGCTGGTGAACGCCATCAACCGCGCGCCGATCCGGGAATCCTCGACCGAGGCGACCTACGAGGTTCAGGTGACCACCGCGCCCGGCGAGGCCGGACCCGCCCAGGACCTGCTGGTCGAGCGCCTGGAGGCGGCGAACTATCCGGTGAGCAGCGTCGAGGTGGAGGAGCGCGGCGAGGGCGCGGTCGACGTGGTCGCGACGCTCACCGCCAGCGCCGTCAAGGCGAGCGAGCTGGATGCCGTCACGGCCGATCTCGCCCAGGCCCCGGGCATCCGCCACGCCACCTGGTCGGTCCAGACCGCCGATTGATTTTTTGGGACTTTGCGTGGCGCTCAGCTGAAGCCGGCGCGCCTACGCTTGCAAGCTGGGGTTGGGACCGGCCCCGTCAGCGCGGCGGCGCGAGAGGCCGGCTGCGGCGCTCGATCACCACGGTCGGTCGGGTGCGGCGCTCGACCACAACGGTGCGCGGCGCCCGGCTCGGGCTGGCATGGGTCAGGATCCGCTCCGGGACGCGCTCCGGCTTGGCCTTCTTGGCCGCCAGAACGTGCGGGCGGACCTCGTCGACCGGCAGCCCGATCAGGCCCGCGGCGATCTCGACCTGCTGCTCGACATCGTCGGCCAGGTCCTGGGCGGCGGCGACCGCCTCGTTCACCGTCGGCGGCTCGCGGCGCACGCGGATCGGCGGCAGGTCGGCGAAGCTCTTCTGCGTCTTCTTCACGGGGCGACTCGCGGTCATCATGGGCCAAACATAGCGCCTTCCCGGCGGGTTGTGCAGTGCATCAAAATCGGCGGCCGCCCGTCCGGGGCACATGCCTCGCCGCGGAGAGGTGGCATCAGGCATGCCAGCGGTCCGATTCCCCAGGGCGGGAATCATCCAGCCACAGGCCGATATCGCGCTGCGGCATAATAGCGCGTGCCCGGGCCGACCGCCATACGGGGCATGCGCGCCGGTCCCGAAGGGTCGGCGAGCGCGTCAGACATCCGTTCGAACGACGCGTGCCCGCTTTCGGAAACGGAGGATGCGCTAAGCTCGCGGACCATGACCGAATCGCTCGATCCCCGCCTCACCCCGGCCCGCCCGGACGTCGCCGATCTGCGCCTGCGCGGCCGGGTCACGGCGGAACGCTTCGTCGCCGCCACGCCGCGCCGGGTGATCACTCCGGTCGCGCCGTTGCGCAGGGTTCCCTCCCCGGAGGCCGGGCTCGACACCGAGGCGCTGCTCGGCGACGCGGTCGATCTCTACGCCGATCAGGACGGCTTCGCCTTCGTGCAACTCGTCCGGGACGGCTATGTCGGCTATGTACCAGCCGATTGCCTGGGCGCGGCGGATCTCGAGCCGACCCATCGCGTCACGGCGTTACGCACCTTCCTGTATCCCGAGCCGGACCTGAAGCGGCCGGTGCGCGGGCATCTCAGCCTGGGGGCGCGCCTCGTGGTCACCGGCGAGACGGGGGCCTACTTGGAAACCCCCGGCGGCTACGTCTACGCGAGTCACTGCCGTCCGCTGGCGCAGCATGAATCGGACTACGTCGCCACGGCCGAGCGGCTCGTGGGCGTTCCCTACCTTTGGGGCGGCCGCACCAGCCTCGGACTCGATTGCTCCGGCCTCGTGCAGCTCAGCCTCGACGCTGCCGGCCTGCCCTGCCCCCGCGACGCCGACATGCAGGAGCGGAGCTTGGGCCACGCGCTGCCCCTCGCCCTCGACGGATTGCGCCGGGGCGATGTCGTGTTCTGGCGCGGCCATGTCGGGCTGATGCGCGATTCCGAGACGCTGATCCACGCCAACGGCCACCACATGACAGTGGCGATGGAGCCGCTGGCCGGCGCGGTCGCCCGGATCCGGGAGAACAGTTTTGGCGCCGTGACGAGCATCCGGCGGCTCTGATCTCGGCAGATCGGGGCAAACCGGGTCCAAATCGCGCGGCAAACGTGCTACAGAGGCGCTCCGCGGTCGTCTTCCTGCCCGGTTCGCAGTCCAGGACCGTTGACAGGACGGCCCTGCCCTCGCCACATCGCCCCCATGACCGCAGACATCGCGCCCCTCGCGCCCGCTCAGGGCACCACCGGCAAGCCGCCGCTGGAGATCCTGCTCTGTGCCCCCCGCGGCTTCTGCGCCGGCGTGGTGCGGGCCATCGATGTGGTCGAGCGGGCCCTCGCCCTGTACGGACCGCCGGTCTACGTCCGGCACGAGATCGTCCACAACAAGTACGTGGTCGAGAGCCTGAAGCGGAAGGGCGCCGTGTTCGTGCGGGAGCTCGACGAGGTGCCCGACAGCGGCGCCCCGGTGATCTTCTCCGCCCACGGCGTCGCCAAGACCGTGCCGGCCAACGCCGATTCCCGCGGGCTCACCACCATCGACGCCACCTGCCCGCTGGTGACCAAGGTCCACCGCGAGGCCGAGATCCACCACAAGCGCGGCCGCCACGTGCTGCTGGTCGGCCATTCCGGCCATCCCGAGGTGGTCGGCACCATGGGCCAGCTGCCCAAGGGCTCGATCACCCTGGTGGAGGATCTGGATCAGATCCAGGCCCTGACGCCGGAGAACCCCGACAACCTCGCCTGGGTCACCCAGACGACCCTGTCGGTCGACGACACCCGCCACATCGTCGACGCGCTCAAGAAGAAGTTCCCGACCATCACGGGGCCGCACAAGGACGACATCTGCTACGCCACCACCAACCGCCAGGAGGCGGTGAAGCAGGTGGCGCCGCTGGTCGACGCCCTGATCGTGGTCGGCTCCTCGAACTCCTCGAACTCGCAGCGCCTGCGCGAGGTCGCCGAGCGCGTCGGCTGCCCGATCACCCGGCTCGTGCTGCGCGCCGAGGAGATCGACTGGCCGGCCTTCGAGGGCATCCGCAAGCTCGGCCTCACCGCCGGCGCGTCGGCCCCCGAGGTGCTGGTCGAGGAGATCATCGAGGCCTTCGCCGCCCGCTACGATGTGATCGTCGACACGGTCTCGACGGTGGTCGAGGACATGGTGTTCCCGCTGCCGCGCGAATTGCGCAGCGAAGCGGCCGAGTAGGCCCCAGGATCAGCCTCCCCTGAAAGGGGGCTTATCCCATTCAACCCCCTCATCCTGAGATGCTGCGCAGCAGCCTCGAAGGAGCCTGCCGGCTGGCCGCGCGATCCCGGGAGGGCTCCTTCGAGGCCTCCGCTGCGCTTCGGCACCTCAGGATGAGGGGGTGGGTCGGAAGACCGGGACCGTCTGGATGGTGCGACCGCTCGACGAGCCCAATTCCTAAAAAAATCCCGAACCCGAGCGCGATCACGTGGCCGTCTACACCGAGGTATCCGACGCGGCGCTCTCCGAGTTCCTGTCCGCCTACGACATCGGCAGCCTGCTCTCCTTCAAGGGCATCGCCGAGGGCGTCGAGAATTCCAACTTCTTCCTGCACACCACTCAGGGCTCCTACATCCTGACCCTCTACGAGAAGCGGGTGCGGGAGGGCGATCTGCCGTTCTTCATCGGGCTGATGGAGCACCTCTCCGCCCGCGGCCTCGCCTGCCCGCAGCCTGTGCGGGACCGGGCCGGCACGGCGCTCGGCCAGCTCTGCGGCCGGCCTGCCGCGATCGTCAGCTTCCTGGAGGGCGTCTCGGTCAAGACGCCCGGCGTCGGGCATTGCCGGGAATTGGGTCGGGCGCTGGCTGAACTCCATGCCGCCGGCGCCGATTTCGGCATGGTGCGTGCGAACAGCCTCTCGGTGGCCTCCTGGCGCCCGCTCTTCGCGCAGGCCGAGGCCCAGGCCGATTCGGTGGAGACCGGGCTGGCGGAGCGCACCCGGGCCGACCTCGCGCTCCTCGAAGCCGCCTGGCCGCAGAACCTGCCGGGCGGGGTGATCCACGCGGATCTCTTCACCGACAACGTGTTCTTCATCGGCGACGCCCTCTCGGGGCTGATCGACTTCTACTTCGCCTGCACGGACGCCTTCGCGTACGACCTCGCGGTCTGCCTCAACGCCTGGTGCTTCGAGGCCGACGGACGTTTCCACCGGGACATGGCCGCAGCCCTGATCGCCGGCTACGAGGCGGTGCGGCCGCTGGAGCCCGCGGAGGTCGCGGCGCTGCCGATCCTGTGCCGGGGCGCGGCGCTCCGCTTCATGCTGACCCGCCTGGTCGACTGGCTGAACGTGCCGCCCGGCGCCCTGGTGAAGCCCAAGGATCCGCGGGAGTTCGATCGCCGGCTGACCTTCCACCGCCAGGCGCAGGACGCGCGGGATTACGGGCGGCAGGCTTGAGGATGGAATGAGCGACGACGTGACCGAGACCGCGGGCGAGCCGACGCGGGTGAAGATCTACACGGACGGCGCCTGCTCGGGGAATCCCGGCCCGGGCGGCTGGGGCGCGATCCTGATCTTCGGCGACACCCAGAAGGAGCTCTCGGGCGGCGAGGCCCACACCACCAACAACCGCATGGAGATCCTGGCGGCGATCGAGTCCCTGGAGGCGCTCAAGCGCCCCTGCCGGGTCGACCTGTTCACGGACTCGCAGTACCTGCGGCAGGGCGTCACCAGCTGGATCCACAACTGGAAGGCCCGGGGCTGGCGCACCGCCGACAAGAAGCCGGTGAAGAACGAGGACCTCTGGCGCCGGATCGACGCCGCCCGCGACCGCCACGACGTGGCCTGGCACTGGGTCAAGGGCCATGCCAGCGACCCGCTGAACAACCGGGTCGACGCCCTCGCCGTAGCGGCGATGCTGCCGTTCAAGCGGCGCTGAGATCGGGGTTTCCAAAGGGCGAGCCCTTTGGCGGGGTTCAGGGGCGGAGCCCTTGAGGATCGCGGGCTCCGCCCGCACCCACAAAAGTTCCCGGACCTTTCGAATCCGGGATCTTCGAGGGCCGGTGCCGATTCCCTGAAGACTGTGACCTAATCCGTCTTGCCGTCGAGGCCCAGCCAGTGGCGGCCGTCCCGGGCCAGAAGTTCGTCGGCTTCCTTCGGACCGGTGCTGCCGGCGGGATACGGCTTCACGTCCGCCTGCGGCCAGCCCTTGAGCAGCGGGTCGACCGCCGCCCAGCCGGCCTCGATGTTGTCGGCCCGCTGGAACAGGGTCGCGTCGCCGATCATGCAATCGTACAGCAGGGTCTCGTAGCCGACATTCGGCTGGTCGGCGAAGAAGTCCTTGTAGCGGAACGCCGCGCTGACCCGGCCGATCTTCATCTCCGGACCCGGGACCTTCACGTTGAACTCGGTGCCGACCCCGTGGTCCGGGTCGATCATGATCCGCATCACCGTGGGCTCAAGATCGGCGTTGGGCGTGTCCTCGAACATCTTGAACGGGGCCGGCTTGAACAGCACCGCGATCTCGGTGCGCCGGCCGGTCATGCGCTTGCCGGTGCGGACGTAGAACGGCACGCCGGCCCAGCGCCAGTTCTCGATGTTGAGCTTCAGGGCGATGTAGGTCTCGGTGACCGAATCCTTGGCGACATGCGGCTCGTCGCGGTAGCCCGGCACGTCGCGCCCCTCCGAGGTGCCGGCCGTGTACTGGCCGCGCACCGCGTCCGCCGGGGGGATCGGTCGGACGGCCTCGGCGAGCTTGGCCTTCTCCGAGCGCACCGCCTCGGCATCGAAGGAGTTCGGCGGCTCCATGGCGACCATGCAGAGCAGCTGGAACATGTGGTTGGGCACCATGTCCCGGAGCGCCCCGGTCGGCTCATAGAAGCCGCCGCGCTCCTCGACGCCCACGGTCTCGGCCGCGGTGATCTGGACGCTGTCGATGTATTCCCGCCGCCAGACCGGCTCCAGCAGCCCGTTGGCGAAGCGGAAGGCCATGATCGACTGGACCGTGTCCTTCCCGAGAAAGTGGTCGATCCGGTAGAACTGGCTCTCGTCGGCCTGCTTCAGGATCCGGGCGTTGAGCTCCCGGGCGGAGGCTAGGTCGGAGCCGAACGGCTTCTCGATCACCACCCGGCGGAAATCGCCGTTCTCCTCCTTGAGCAGCCCGGCCTGGCCGAGCCCGTCGACGATCGTGCCGAAGAACCGGGCCGCCACCGCGCAGTAGAACACCGCGCTGCCGCTGACCTTCGCCTTGACCGCGGCGAAGGTCTCGGGCTTCTCGAAATCGCCCTTCAGGTAGTGCAGCCGGTCGCGGATGAAGCCCCAGCTCTTTGGGTCGATGTGGTCGGCGTGGAACTCCGAGGTCGGGTCCTTGCTGAACGCCTCCATGGTCTTGGTGAGGCTGTCCCGCAGGGAGTCGTCGGTGCCGTCGGAGTGATCGACGCCCAGGATGGAAAACCCCTCCGGCAGGAGCCCGGCCCCGGCGAGGTTGTAGAGCGAGGGCATCAGCAGGCGCTTGGTCAGGTCGCCGCCGGCGCCGAAGATCACCAGCGTGCAGGGCGGCGCCGGCTTGGTGCCGCTGGCCGCATCGTCCTTGAGGGCTATCGTCTGCTCGGCCATTCCTGGCTCCCATCGGGCTGCGGTGCAGCAAATCGGCGTGACAACCCGCCGTAGCAATGCCCGTTCCGGCTGTCCGCCTCTATGCTGCGCCGAGCTTATGGTGAGGAGATTCGCATGCACAGCCATTCCCTCGAGCCCTGGAGCCACGGTCACGTCTTCCTGGGTGACCGGCACGATCGCCACGCGCGCCGGACCTGGGGCGTCGTGGCGCTGACCGCCGTCACGATGGTCGTCGAGATCGCCGGCGGCACCTGGTTCGGCTCGATGGCCCTGGTGGCCGATGGCTGGCACATGTCGACCCATGCCGCGGCGCTCGGCATCGCGGCCCTGGCCTATCGCTTCGCCCGGCGGCACGCCGAGGATCCGCGCTTCAGCTTCGGCACCGGCAAGTTCGGGGATCTGGCGGCCTTCGCCAGCGCGATCATCCTGGGCCTGATCGCCCTGTTGATCGGCGCCGAGAGCCTCGACCGGCTGCTCCATCCGGCACCGATCGGCTTCGGGCAGGCGATCCCGATCGCGGTCCTCGGGCTGGCCGTGAACCTCGCCAGCGTCTGGCTCCTGCACGACGACCATGACGACCATGGCCATCACGGCCACGCCCATGGCGGCCACGGGGGGCATGGCCATGGCGGCCACGACACCAATTTCCGCGCCGCCTACATCCACGTGCTGGCCGACGCGCTGACCTCGGTCCTGGCGATCGGCGCCCTTCTCGGCGGGCGCTATCTCGGCCTCGCCTGGCTCGACCCGGCCATGGGCCTGGTCGGCACGGTGGTGATCCTGGCCTGGTCCTGGAGCCTCCTGCGGACGGCGGCCTTCGTGCTCCTCGATGCAAGGCCGTCGCCGGCCGCCACCGCGGAGATCCGCGCCCGCCTGGAGACGGACGGCGACCGGGTGAGCGACCTGCATCTCTGGCAGGTCGGGCCGGGCCACCGCGCCGCCGTGATCGCCCTGGTCAGCGACCACCCGCAACCGCCGGCGCACTACAAGGCCCGGCTCGCCGGATTGCGGGGCCTGAGCCACGTCACGATCGAGGTGCAGCCGTGCCCGGGGCATGCGGAGCGTGCCTGATCCGGGATCCCAAAGGGCTCAGCCCTTTGACGGGGTTCGGGGCGGAGCCCCGATGGACCGGACGCGGGCGCGCTACTCGTCCAGGCGGACGGCCTGACCGCCCCGGTCGATCGGCAGGCTGGGCCCCTTCAGCTCGGCATCGCTCGGCAGGGAGCGCACGTCCCAGCCGCCGCCGAGCGCCCGGATCAGCGTGACCGCAGCAGTGAAGCGGCTGAGCCGGACCTGGAGGGCGCTGATCTCGTTGGTCACGAGCAGGCCCTGCGCCGTCACCACCGTGGTGAAGTTCTGCGTGCCGGCCCGGTATTCGTTGAGGGTGATCTCCACGGCCTTGCGCGAGGATTCGACGGCCGAATCCTGCGCGCTCTGCTGCAGGCCGAGGATGCGCAAGGCCGCCATCTGGTTCTCCACCTCCGCCAGGGCGGCGAGCACCACCTGCCAGTAATTGGCCACCGCGGCGTCGTAGCCGGCCTCGGCCGAGCGGACGGCCGCCGTGCGGGCACCGCCGTCGAACAGGACCTCGCTCCCCGCCGCCGTCGCCGACCAGACCTGGTTGGCGGCCGAGAACAGGCCGTTGCGGGTCAACCCGGAGACGCCGCCCTGGGCCGAGATCGTCACGGTGGGGAAGAAGGCTGCCACCGCCACGCCGATCCGCTCGCTCTGCCCCTGCACCAGGCGCTCGGCCTGGGCCACGTCCGGCCGCCGCTCGAGCAGGTCGGACGGGATCCCGACCGGCACGGACGGCGGGTTGCGACTGATGCCGGCCACCGGGATCGAGACCTCCGAGGGCGGCCGCCCGATCAGCGTGGCGATGGCGTTCACGTACTGGACCCGGGTCAGCCGGATCGCGATGGCCTGGGCCTCGATGGTCTGGACCTGAGTCTGCGCGGTGATCACGTCGGAGCGAGCGGCCACGCCGGCCGCGTACTGGTTCTCCGTGATGCCGAGGGTCTTCTTGAAGTTCGCGACGTTCTCGTCGAGCACCTTCTGCAGGGCATCGGCGTAGCGCACGGTGAGATAGTCGGCGGCGACCTCGGCCTGGATGGTCAGGCGGGTCAGCGCGATCGTGGCGGCGTCGGCCTGGGCCAGCGCCGTCTCGCTCTCGATATTCCGGCGGGTGCCGCCGAACAGGTCGAGCTCCCAACTCGCCTGGCCGAGCAGCGAGGCGCTGGTGCGCACCGTGCTGCCGCTGCTGGTTCGGGTGATGCTCGGGGCGCCGATCACCGTCGGGTACAGGGCGGCCTGGGCCGAGGCGACCAGGGCCCGGGCCTGCCGGTAATTCGCCACTGCCTGCCGCAGGGATTGGTTGTCGACATCGACCAGGCGGATCAGGCGGTCGAGGATCGGGTCCTTGAACACCCGCCACCAGTCGCCGCGCTCCACCGCGTCGTTGGGCCGGGCCTCACGCCAGCCTTTCTTGCGCGCCGCGACGACGGCTGGGCTGTCCTCGCGCTGCCCGCCCTCTCGGTAGGCCAGCGGCGTCTCGACGGAGGGGCGCGTGTAGTCTGGGCCGACCACGCAGCCGGCGAGAGCGGGAATGAGGGGGAGGAGGAGGAAGGCGCGACGCAGCCCCAGGGGCGCATGCCCTCCCCCCTCTGCGGGGGAAGGTGGGCCGGCCGGCAGGCCGGATCGGGAGAGGGGAGCGACGGTGCCGGAGAAGTCGCGGCGCCTGATACATCCTGCATCGTCGCGCTGCCCCTCTCCCGGCCCCCTCCGGGGGCCACCCTCCCCCGCAGAGGGGGGAGGGAATGTGCCGGCTGCGTCGCTCCCATCGATCGACGATGCGCGCGTGGAGCCCGCAGAGCCCAAAGACATAGGCGCGCGCGCGGGTGCCGCCGGTGTTTCACGTGAAAACGGACGCATCACTCTCCGGCCGGCAGTGCCGCTGCGCCGCCGGGCCCGGCACTCCTGCGGCGGCGGGCGAGCACCCGGTGCCGGAGGCGGTCGAGGGTCAGGTAGACGACGGGGGTGGTGTACAGGGTCAGGAACTGGCTCACGATCAATCCGCCCACGATGGCGATGCCCAGGGGCCGGCGCAGCTCGGCCCCCTCGCCGGTGGCCAGGATCAGCGGCACGGCGCCGAGCATCGCGGCCAGCGTGGTCATCATGATCGGCCGGAAGCGCACGAGACAGGCCTCGCGGATCGCGTCGACGGGATTCGCGCCTCGGGTCCGCTCCACGTCGAGGGCCACGTCGATCATCATGATCGCGTTCTTCTTCACGATGCCGATCAGCAGGAACACCGCGATCAGCGCGATAATGGTGAATTCGGTGCCGGTCGCCAGCAGGGCCAGCACCGCGCCGACGCCGGCGGACGGCAGTGTCGAGAGGATCGTCAGCGGGTGCACGAAGCTCTCGTACAGGATGCCCAGCACCGCATAGACCGCCAGGATCGCGGCCAGGATCAGCAGCGGCTGGCGCGAGGCCGAGGCGACGTAGTTCTTGGCCGCGCCGGCATACTCGCCGTGGATCGTGGCCGGCAGCCGCAGGGACGCCATCGCCCGGTCGATCGCCGCGGTGGCGTCCGACAGGCTCTTGCCCGGGGCGAGGTTGAACGAGATCGTGGTGGCGACGAACAGGCCCTGGTGGCTTATCTGCACGGGGGCGCTGCCGGGCTCGATCCGTGCGAAGGCCGAGAGCGGGATCATGGTCTCCTTGGCGGCGGAGACCGGTGCACTCGACGAGGCGCCGCCCTTGCTGGCCGCGATGGCGTTCGAGGAGGCGTTGCGGGCGGAATCGGAGGCGATCGCGGCGGCGTTCGAGGACGCATCGGCCGTGCTCGCGGCGGCCGTGGCCGCGGCGGCGACGCCGGTGGATGTGGCCCCGACCGCCCCCGTGCTGGTCGTCGCCCCGGTCGAGGCGGCGGCGCCGCTGCCCGGGCTGCTGGTGCCGGTGGCCGCGTTGGTGTTGACGCCGCCCGCCGCCGCCACAGTGCCGGCCACGGCGTTGGTGGTGGCCGAGCCCGGCGCGTTGCCCCCGGAGGTTGAGACGAAGATCTGCTTCAGGGTCTCGGGGGATTCCAGGTAGCGCGGGGCGATCTCCATCACGACGTGGTACTGGTTCAGGGGGTTGTAGATCGTCGAGACCTGGCGCTGCCCGAAGGCGTCGTAGAGGGTGTTGTCGATCTTGTTCGGGGTGATGCCGTACCGGAACGCGGTGGCGCGGTCGATCACCACCCGGCTCTCCAGGCCGCCCTCCTGCTGGTCCGAGGTGACGTCCGCGAAGGTCGGATCCTTCTGCAGGGCGGCGAGCAGCTTCGGGGCGGCGGCGAACAGCTCCTCGGCGGTGTCGCCCTGAAGGGTGTACTGGTACTGGGCGAAGCTCTGGCGGCCGCCCATCTGCAGGTCCTGGCGCGGGAAGACGTAGAGCCGTGCCCCCGCGACCTGGGCCAGCTTCGGCCGCAGCCGCGTCATCACCTCGGAGATCGGCGCCCGCTCGCCGATGGGCTTCAGCCCGATGAACACGTTGGCCGAGTTGGTGCCGCGCCCGCCGGTGAAGCCGACGACGCTCTCCACCGCCGGATCCGCTCCGACGATGGTGGTGGCCTGCCGGAGCTTGGCCTCCATGGACTGGAACGAGATGCGCTGGTCGGCCTGGATGCCGCCCATCATCTGCCCGGTATCCTGCTCGGGGAAGAAGCCCTTCGGCACGATGACGTAGAGGTAGACGTTGAGGCCCACGGTGGCGAGCAGGCTCAGCAGCACCAGGCGCGGATGGGCCAGCGCCACTTCGAGCGTCCGCGCATAGCCGTCGAGCAGCCAGGAGAAGCCGCCCTCCAGGCCGCGGATCAGGATGTTCGGCCGGCGTGCCGCCGGGCGCCCGTGGCCCTCGGCCCGCAGCAGCCGGGCACACATCATCGGCGTCGTCGTGAGCGACAACACCAAAGAAATCAGGATCGACAGCGACAGGGTGACGGAGAATTCCTGGAAGATCCGGCCGATCAGGCCGCCCATCAGCAGGATCGGCAGGAACACCGCGATGAGCGACAGGCTCATCGAGATCACCGTGAAGCCGACCTCCTGGGCGCCGATCAGGGCCGCCTGGAGCCGGGGCTTGCCCTCCTCGATGTGGCGCTGGACGTTCTCCAGCACCACGATGGCGTCGTCGACCACGAAGCCGGTGCCGATGATCAGCGCGGTGAGCGACAGGATGTTGAGCGAGTAGCCGAGCAGGTACATCGCCGAGAAGGTGCCGATGATCGAGATCGGCACCGCCACCGCGGGGATCAGGGTCGCCCGGCCGGAGCGCAGGAAGGCGAACACCACCAGGATCACGAGGCCGACCGCCACGATCAGCGTCTCCTCGGTGGCCGCGAGCGACGCCCGGATCGTGGCGCTGCGGTCGCCGGTGAGCTTGATGTCGATGCCGCCCGGCAGCGCCGCGGTGAGCTGCGGCAGGGCCGCCTTCACGGCGTTGATGGTCTCGACCACGTTGGCGCCGGGCTGCTTGTAGACGAACAGCAGCACCCCGGCCTTGCCGTTGACGATGCCGAGGTTGCGCTTGTCCTCGACGCCGTCGAGCACCTGGCCGACATCCGTGAGCTTCACCGCGGCGCCGTTGCGGTAAGCCACGATGATGTCGCGGTAATCCGAGGCCTTGTTGCCCTGGTCGTTGGCGTAGAGCTGGTAGCGCCGGCCGCCGGCATCGATCTCGCCCTTGGGCGAGTTGGCGTTGGCGGAGGCGAGCGCAGCCCGGATGCCCTCCAGGCCGATGCCGTAGTTGAACAGGGCGGTGGGATCGAGCTCCACCCGCACCGCCGGCAGGGACGAGCCGCCGATATCGACGTTGCCGACGCCGGGCAGCTGCGACAGCTTCTGCTGCACCACGGTGGCGGCCGAATCGTAGACCTGGCCGCGGGTCAGCGTGTCCGAGGTCAGGCCCAGGATGATGATCGGCGTGTCGGCCGGGTTGAACTTGCGGTAGGTCGGGTTCTGCCGGAGCGAGGCCGGCAGGTCGGCACGCGCCGCGTTGATCGCCGCCTGGACGTCGCGCGCTGCCCCGTCGATGTCGCGGTTCAGGCCGAACAGCAGCACGATCCGGGTGGAGCCGAGCGCGTTCGTGGAGGTCATCTCGTTGACGTCCGCGATGGCGCCGAGCCGCCGCTCCAGGGGCGCCGCCACGGTGGTCGCCATCGTGTCGGGGCTCGCGCCCGGCATCTGCGCCTGGACCAGGATGACCGGGAAGTCGATCTGCGGCAGCGGAGCCACCGGCAGGTTCAGGAACGCGAACAACCCGGCGAGCAGCACGCCGATCGTCAGCAGCGTGGTCGCGACCGGCCGGCGGATGAACGGCTCGGAGATGTTCACGGGAGCGCCTCACCGGCCGCGACATCCGGCTCCCGCCGCCCGGCGATCCGGCGTTCCAGCCGGTCGAACGCCAGATAGATCACCGGCGTCGTGAACAGGGTCAGGATCTGGCTGACGATCAGGCCGCCGGCGATGCAGATGCCGAGCGGCTGGCGCAGCTCCGAGCCGACGCCGGTGCCGAGGATCAGCGGCACCGCGGCGAACAGGGCGGCGAGCGTCGTCATCAGGATCGGGCGAAAGCGCAGCAGGCAGGCCTGGAAGATCGCCTCCCGGGGATCGAGCCCGTCCTCGCGCTCGGCCTGAAGCGCGAAGTCGATCATCATGATCGCATTCTTCTTCACGATGCCGATCAGCAGCACGATGCCGATCACCGCGATGATGTCGAGCGACAGACCGAACAGCATCAGGCCGAGCAGCGCCCCGATCCCCGCGGACGGCAGGGTCGACAGGATCGTGATCGGGTGGATGAAGCTCTCGTAGAGCACGCCCAGCACGATGTAGACGGTGACGATCGCCGCCAGAACCAGGAACAGCTCGTTGCCGAGCGCCGATTGGAAGGCGAAGACCGAGCCCTGCGGCACTACCCGGAACGAGGGCGGCAGGCCGATCTCGGCCTTGGCCTGCTCGATCGCCTCGACCGCCTGCCCGAGGGCCGCGCCGGGTGCGAGGTTGAACGACACGGTGGTGGCCGGGAACTGCCCGAGATGCGAGATCAGCAGGGGCGCCCGCCGCTCGCTGATCCGCGCCACAGCGGAGAGCGGCACCTGGCCGTTGGTCGCCGTCGAGGACGGCAGGTAGATCGTCTCGAGGCTGCGCACGGTCGTGTGCAGGCTCGGGTCGGCCTCCAGGATCACCCGGTACTGGTTGGACTGGGTGAAGATCGTCGAGATGATCCGTTGGCCGAAGGCGTCGTAGAGGGCGTTGTCGATGGTCGCCGGGGTGATGCCGTAGCGGCCGGCGGTGGGGCGGTCGATGGTGACGTAGGCGGAGAGCCCCTGCGCCTGGTGGTCGCTCGCCACGTCGGCGACCACGGGGGATTTCGCCAGGGCCTCGGTGAAGCGCGGCACCCAGGTCTCGAAATCATCGAGGTTCGGGCTCTCCAGGATGACCTGGTACTGGGTCGCCGAGACCGCGGTGTCGATGGTCAGATCCTGGACCGGCTGCATGAACAGGCGCATGCCGGGCTCGGCCCGGGTCGCCGCATTGATCCGCCGGATGATCCCGCTGGCCGAATCCGTCCGCGCGTCCTGCGGCTTGAGGTTGATCAGCATCCGGCCGGAATTGAGCGTGACGTTCTGGCCGTCGACCCCGATGAACGAGGACACGCTCGCCACGTCCGGATCCTGCAGGATGATCGCGGCCATCCGCTGCTGGCGCTCGGCCATGGCCGCGTAGGAGACCGACTGGTCCGCCTGCGTGATGCCCTGGATCACCCCGGTATCCTGCACCGGGAAGAAGCCCTTGGGGATGACCACGAACAGGTAGACGGTGAGCCCCAGGGTCCCGAGGGCCACCAGCAGGGTCAGGCCCTGGTGGTTCAGCACCACCCGGAGCGCGCGGCCGTAGGCGTCGATCGTGCCGTCGATGGCGCGCCGGCCGGCCCGGGCGAACACGCTCTCGCGGCGGCGGATCTGGGCCTCGGGCGCGTGCTTGAGCAGGCGCGCGCACAGCATCGGCACCAGGGTCAGCGAGACCACCGCGGAGATCACGATGGTGGCCGCCAGCGTGATCGCGAATTCGTGGAACAGGCGCCCGACCACATCGCCCATGAACAGGAGCGGGATCAGCACGGCGATCAGCGAGACGGTGAGCGAGATGATGGTGAAGCCGATCTCGCGCGAGCCCTTGAGCGCCGCTTCGAGGGGCGAATCGCCGGCCTCCACGTGGCGGGCGATGTTCTCGATCACCACGATGGCGTCGTCGACCACGAAGCCCGTGGCGATGGTCAGCGCCATCAGCGACAGGTTGTCGAGGGAGAAGCCGTAGAGGTCCATCACCGACAGGGCGCCGATCAGCGACAGGGGCACCGACAGGCTCGGGATCAGCGTGGCCGACAGGCTGCGCAGGAACAGGAAGATCACCAGCACGACCAGCGAGATCGCCAGCCCCAGCTCGAACTGCACGTCCTCCACGGAGGCCCGGATCGTGGTGGTGCGGTCGGTGAGCGGGGCCACCGCCACCGCACTCGGCAGGCTCGCCTGCATCTGGGGCAGCAGCGCCTTGATCTTGTCGACCGTCGCGATGACGTTGGCGCCCGGCTGGCGCTGGATGTTGAGGATCACCGCCGGCGTCGCGTCGGCCCAGGCGCCGAGCTTGGTGTTCTCCGGCCCCTCGACCACGTCGGCGACCTCCGAGAGCATCACCGGAGCGCCGTTGCGATAGGCGATGATCGCCGCGTCGTAGGCCTTCGGGTCGCGGATCTGGTCGTTGGCGTTGATCGCGTAGGACTGCTTGGGCCCGTCGATCGTGCCCTTGGGGGTGTTGACGTTGAGGTTGGTGATGGTGGTGCGCAGGTCGTCGATGTTCAGCCCGTAGGCGGCCAGCGCCCGGGCGTTGAACCGCACCCGGATCGCCGGGCGCTGCCCGCCCGAGATGCTGACGAGGCCGACGCCGGCCACCTGGCTGATCTTTTGGGCGAGCCGCGACTCGGCCAGGTCGCGCACCTGCGTCAGCGGAAGGGTCTTGGAAGTCAGGGCCAGGGTCAGGACCGGGGCGTCGGCGGGGTTGACCTTGGCGTAGATCGGCGGCGCCGGCAGGTCCGAGGGCAGCAGGTTGCCGGCGGCGTTGATCGCGGCCTGGACCTGCTGCTCGGCGACATCGAGGGGCAGGTCCAGGCTGAATTGCAGCGTGATGACCGAGGCGCCCGCCGAGGATTGCGAGGTCATCTGATTGAGGTTGGCGAGCTGGCCGAACTGCCGCTCCAGAGGCGCGGTGACCGACGAGGTCATCACCTCGGGGCTGGCGCCGGGATAGAAGGTCTGGATCTGGATCGTCGGGTAGTCGACGGCCGGCAGCGCCGAGACCGGCAGGTTCAGGTACGACACGCCGCCGACGATCAGGATCGCCAGCATCAGCAGCGTCGTGGCGACCGGACGGAGGATGAAGAGGCGGGACGGGTTCATGGCAGGCGCACCATGGCCGCGTTCACTGTGCCGACCGGCGCCCGTGCCGGCGGCCGCCCTCCGGCGCTGCCGGATGCGCCGTGTCGGCCGCGCCGTCCGGTCCGGCGGCCGGCTTGGCGCCGGGCTTGTCGCCCGCCCCCGTCACCGCGCCGGTTGCGCCGGCGGCCTGCGCGCCCGAAGCCTGCGCGCCATCCGTGATCCGGACCTCGGCGCCGTCCTTGAGCCGGTCGGTGCCGTCGGTGACGATCCGGTCGCCCGGCTTCAGGCCCGAGACCACGACGGTGTTGGTGCCGTCGGTCTCGCCGGTCTTGATCGGCCGGACCGTGACCTTGGCGTCCCCGTCCATCAGGTAGACGTAGGTGCCGGGGGTGCCCTGCAGCAAGCCGGAATTCGGCACCAGGGTCGCGGCCCGCACCGTGTCGACGGTGAGCTTGGCGTTGACGAACTGGTTCGGGAACAGCTCCTCGTCGGCGTTGTCGAACAAGGCCCGCAGCTTCACCGTGCCGGTGGTCGTGTCGATCTGGTTATCGACCGTGTCGAGTGTGCCGACCGCGATCTGATGGGCGTCGCCGCGGTCGTAGGCGCGCACGGCGAGCTTGGCGCCGGCCCGCACCTGGCGCATCACCCGGGCGACGTCGTCCTCCGGCAGGGTGAAGATCACCGAAATCGGATGGAGCTGGGTCACCACCACGATCGCCGTGGAGGCGGCCGAGATGTAGTTGCCCTGGTCGACCTGCCGCAGGCCGACCCGCCCGTCCACCGGCGCGGTGATGTGGGTGTAGGCGATGTTGAGCTTCTGCTGGTCGACCAGCGCCTGGTCGGCCGCCACCGTGCCCTCGTTCTGCTTGACCAGGGCGGCTTGCGTGTCGACGTTCTGCTTCGAGATCGAGTCCTGCCGGTTCAGCGTCTGGTAACGCTGCAGGTCGAGCTTCGAGTTCTGCAGCAGGGCTTGGTCGCGGGCGAGCTGGCCCTGGTACTGGGCGAGCAGCGCCTCGTAGGGCCGGGAATCGATCAGGGCGAGTTCGTCGCCGGCCTTGACCGCCTGGCCCTCGCGGAACGTCACCGCCATCAGGTAGCCGCTGATCTGCGACTTCACCGTCACGGTGGCGAGTGGCGTCACGGTGCCGAGGCCCTGGAGCACCACCGGCATGTCGCCGGTGGTGACCGCGGCGATGCCCACGGCCTGCGGCATGTCCCCGCCGCCGTGACGGCCGCCGCGGCCGCCGCCCTTGTGGGCCGTGGCCGGCTCGGCGCCCTTGTCGGTGCGCGCCTCATACCAGCGATGGCCGATCGCCCCGGCACCCGCCAGTAGGGCCAGGATCACCAGCCAGCGGATCGGCCGGAAGCGCCGCGTGCGGACCTCGCGCGCGGGCGCCTCGCCGGGCTGGTAGGCGCGCGCCGTGTCGGTGCGGATCGGGGAACTCTCGTTCATGCCTGACTAGAGCACATGCCGGGCGCCTGCGCGACCGGTGGTACCCTATCCCTCGCTGTGCACGCCCCCATGGCGCATGTCGCGGCCGCCCGACGCTGCCGTGGCCCGGACGGTCGCATCGGTCTATGCGGCTATACGGGCCGGACCGCGTCCGAAAGCTGCGGCATATTCCATCGCCGGGCGGCTGCTGAATGCCCGGCCAATGCGCCGTCACTAGGGCGGCGAGGTTTCAGCCGTGTTGCTGGGGTCCGCGGCGGAAAGACCCGGTGCCGCATAGGCCTGCAGCACGGCGCGGAACGACGCATCCACGGGCGTGACCGGCAGAGTCCGCCGAAGGGCGAGGCCCGTTCCAGCGATCAGAAGAGCGAGGAGAAGGCCGCGTGTCGTCCGCATGGTCGCATCCGGTGGCGCCGGACACGCTACCAGAGCGGTCGGGTCTCCACATGCCAAAAGGGCCACCGATCCGGAGATCGATGGCCCTTGACGAGGACCGGAGCGGCATCTCGCTGACGGAGCGAGGGGGCAAAGCCCCGCCGGCGAGAGCGCCGCTCCAGCCGTGAGACGAACCTACGATACGACTGATGAAAGTCAACATTCGTCACAAGCGCCGTCGCCCGGGATGGATGCGTCTGTGCGGCCGCGCACATTCCGCACGCCACCGACCGCATGCTACATCCCGACGATGCTGCCATCGTCTGCTGCGCCCGAAGCGGCGTCCCGCCCCGCATGAACCCCGTCTTCGCCGCTCTGCCGACCACGGTGTTCGAGACCATGTCGCGGCTCGCCCGCGCCCATGACGCGGTCAATCTCGGGCAGGGCTTTCCCGACGATCCGGGCCCCGCGGATGTGCGCGAGCGCGGCGCCCGGGCGCTGTGCGACGGCTGGAACCAATATCCGCCGATGATGGGCCTGCCGGCCCTGCGCGAGGCCGTGGCCGCCCATTACGGCCGGCATCAGAATCTCGCCCTCGATCCCGAGACCGAGGTGATGGTGACCTCCGGGGCCACGGAGGCCCTGGCCGGCGCCCTGCTGGCCCTGATCGAGCCCGGCGACGAGGTCGTTCTGTTCGCGCCCATGTACGACGCCTACCTGCCGCTGGTGCAGCGGGCCGGCGGTGTTCCGCGGATCGTGGCCCTGCAGCCGCCGTCCTTCCGGCTGGACGAGGCGGCGCTCGCCGCCGCGTTCGGGCCGCGGACCAGGGCCGTGGTGCTGAACAATCCGCTCAACCCGAGCGCGATCCTGTTCGACCCGGAGGATCTGGCGCTGCTCGCCCGGTACTGCACGCGCTTCGACGTCACCGCGATCTGCGATGAGGTCTGGGAGCACGTGGTCTTCGACGGCGCCCGCCACCGGCCGCTGATGGCGCTGCCCGGGATGCGTGAGCGGACGGTCAAGATCGGCTCGGCGGGCAAGATCTTCTCGCTCACCGGCTGGAAGGTCGGCTTCGTGATGGCCGATGCCCGGCTGATGCGGGTGCTCGCCAAGGCACACCAGTTCCTCACCTTCACGACGCCCCCCAACCTCCAGGACGCGGTGGCCTACGGCCTCGCCAAGCCGGAGCCGTGGTTCGAAACCATGCGGGCGGGCTACGCCGCCTCCCGCGACCGGTTGGCCGGAGGTCTGCGCGACCTCGGCTTCCGGGTGCTGCCGGCGCAGGCTACGTGGTTTCTCAACATCGACATTGCGGGGCTCGGCTACGCCGATGACGTGGCCTTCTGCGAGGCCTTGGTCACCCGACACGGCGTCGCGGCGATCCCGGTGAGCGCGTTCTATCCGGACGGCTCTGTACGCAGCCTCGTGCGCCTGTGCTTCGCCAAGGCCGATGCCACCCTGGACACGGCCCTGGAACGGATGCGCGGCGTCGCCGGAGGTGCGGCATGATGGTCGCAGGCGCCCGTCTTGCGGGGATCCGGCCGGGGGGCCACGTCGTTGAAGCTGATGGCTCTCCTACGGACCCCCGCGATGGATTTCACCCAGGCTTCCCGACACGCTTCCGGGACCGGACCCTTCGCCGGTGCCAAGACATTTGCAGGCGCGGCATCGACGCGGCTGCCGCCGTTCCTGTCGACGGATCTGGACCGGGAGGCGAGCCTCGCCCGGCTGGAGACGCTGGCCCACTTCATGGACACGGCCTTCGTCATCCCGGGGATCAACCGGCGGGTCGGGTTCGACGCGCTGATCGGCCTCGTGCCGGTGATCGGCGACGTGGCCGGCATGGTGATCTCCTCCTTCATCGTCTACGAGGCAAAGCGTCTCGGCGCGCCCCGCTGGCTGGTGGCCCGGATGGGGCTGAACGTCGCCTTCGATGGGCTGATCGGCGTGGTGCCCCTGGCGGGGGACCTGTTCGACGCCGCCTTCAAGGCCAACCGCCGCAACGTCCGCCTGCTGCGCCGCTGGATGGAGCGCACCGGCGGCGTCCGCCCGAACGAGATCGAGGGCACCGCGACCCGCCTCGACGCCTGATTTTTTTTTCAAAAGGCGCGATCGACTGAGTATGCTTTCACACCTGTGAACGTCTTTTTCGCGCTCCACGAACTTCGCTATTTCCACAGAGCCGTATGCCGGACGCGACGTGCCCCCTCTCCCGCACGGGAGAGGGGACCCGCGCGTCATCCCGCATCGTGTGGACCCGGTAATTCGCTCTGCGGAAAAGGCCAGCTTCCGTTTCGACAGGGGCCTCGGCCATGAACGAGATCGCGCGCCCCGGCGAGAGCGAGGTCGTTCCGGCGCCGATGCCGGGCGCCCAGCCGATCGTCCTGCGGCCCGATGAGGCCGTCCCGGCGCCGGCCCCGGTTGCAAGCGGCCGTGGCTGGTTGTCGCCGCTCAACCGGCGCCGGTTCGACAATTTCCGGCGCAATCGCCTCGGCTATGGCTCGTTCCTGATCTTCGCCGCGCTGTTCGTCCTCAGCCTGTTCGCCGAGTTCATCGCCAATGACCGCCCGCTCGTCCTGTCCTACAAGGGCGAGTGGCTGGTCCCGGTCCTGGTCGACTACCCGGAAGAGAAATTCGGCGGCTTCCTCGCGGTGACGGATTTCCGCTCGCCCGAGATCCGCAAGGAGATCGCCGCGCATGGCTGGGCGCTTTGGCCGCCGATCCGGTTCTCCTACGACACGATCAACGAGGACCTGCCGACCCCCTCCCCGTCGCCGCCGACCTGGATGCTCTCGGACGCCCAGTGCAAGCCGGTGGCCGAAAAACTCGGCGGCGCGACCTGCGCCGACATCCCGTGGCACTGGCTCGGCACCGACAACACCACCCGGGACGTGCTGGCGCGGGTGATCTACGGCTTCCGCATCTCGGTGCTGTTCGGGCTGATCCTGGCCGCGGTCTCCTCGGCGATCGGGGTCGTGGCCGGGGCCGTGCAGGGCTATTTCGGCGGCTGGGTCGATCTCGCCTTCCAACGGTTCATCGAGGTCTGGGGCGGCATCCCGACCCTTTACCTGATCATCATCATCTCGGCCTTCATCGCGCCCGGCTTCTTCGTCCTGCTCGGGATCATGCTGCTGTTCTCGTGGGTGGCTTTGGTCAGCGTCGTGCGCGCCGAGTTCCTGCGGGCGCGCAACTTTGAATACGTCCGGGCCGCGCGCGCCCTCGGCCTCTCGAACCTGCGCATCATGACGGTTCATCTTCTGCCGAACGCCATGGTGGCGACGCTGACCTTCCTGCCGTTCATTCTCAACGGCTCGATCACCACGCTGACCTCCCTGGATTTCCTGGGCTTCGGCCTGCCGCCGGGCTCGCCCTCCCTCGGGGAACTGCTCGCTCAAGGCAAGGATAACCTGACGGCACCGTGGCTGGGGCTCACCGGCTTCCTGGTCATCGCCGTGATGCTGAGCCTGCTGGTCTTTGCCGGCGAAGCAGTGCGCGACGCCTTCGATCCCCGCAAGTCCTTCGCCTGATGCCGGATCCGGCCCTGAACGCACGGGCGATCGACGATCCTGCAAAAATATTTTGCGCCTTCACGGCAAGACCGATGAGCGGTCGGGAAAGTCGCACCAAGACCCTCCGGGGCAGCCGTTGATCTAGGGCGTAACGGTCTCTCCTGCCAACGAAAACCCCGCTTCAGGCGTGTGCCAGCATTCGTTGCCCGGGGCAGGATAAAGCGCTGCGCAAGTGCCTGGATAATGCCGCCAATGCAACTTCAACCTGTAACCGTGGCCGGTCGATGTAGACCTGAACTTTCAATCGATCACAGGGAATTGTATGGGTCACCTTGCTTTTTTCGGTGACTGTCTTAACTCGCAACAAGGGGCTACCTCAACGAGTGTCAAACCCAGGGAAAGTGAGAATGTCCGAAGAAGCGCCGGCATCCCAAGTGCATTATATCGAACGGACCGTGGACGTCGTCGCGGCCTATGTCGCCAACAACTCCCTGCCCCCCACCGAATTGCCGTCCCTCATCGCGAGCATCCACGAGGCGCTGAATTCGATCGCTTCCGGGCCTTCCACCGCTGCCGAAGACACTGTCGAGCGGCCGACCCCGGCGCAGATCCGCAAGTCGATCCGGCCCGATGGTCTGGTCAGCTTCATCGACGGCAAGTCGTACAAGACGCTGAAGCGCCATCTGACCAAGCATGGCCTCGATCCGCAGGGCTACCGTGAGCGCTACGGCCTGCCGGCCGATTATCCGACCACATCGGCGAACTATTCGGCGCAGCGCTCGGCCCTGGCCAAGAGCCTCGGCCTCGGCCAGCCCGGCCGCTCCCAGCAGGCCGAGAAGGAGCCGGAAGACGACGCGCAGCCGACGCCCGCTCCGGCGCGCGGCCGCCGCAAGGCCGAGTCCGCGCCGGCCACCAAGACCCGCTCCAGCCGCAAGGCCGTCGAGGCCGCCTGAATCTCCTCGGCGCATCGTCCTGGATATCGGATCCAGGACGATGCGCCGGGGTTTTGATTTGGCATCATCTTTTCCCGAATGCCAGCAACCACCGTTCGGGATGAAGCTCTGAACCTCCCTCCCGCTGTCAGGTGCGGAGGGAGGTTTTCGCGCTGTCGGCTCGCGGCCATCGGGCCGGAACGACTCCGTGCTGCGACGCAAAGCGCACACGAGAAACGATTGTAGAGGCGTCTGCCAATCCGCGCGAACGGAACAACAGCTCGTTAACGAGACCAATATAGCGCTATTATAGAGCGTTATTCGAGCGTGTTCTGGTGAGTTTGAAGTCCGAAATTCCGTTTGTCGCTTGGGCGGCCCGGCAGGGCTGGCGGCGCACCCTCGACCTGCGGGCCTGGGCGGCGCTCGGGCTCGCGCTGGTCATTACGGGCTCGGCAGCCCTGTTCATCGCCCACTTGGAGACGCGCGCGGTCGAGGACAACGAGCGCAGCCTCGGCGGTCTCGCCACGATCCTGGCCGACCAGGCGGACCGGTCCCTGCAGGCGATCGAGCTGGTCCAGGACGCCGTGCTGGCCGAGTTTCGCACGGCGGGAATCGCGACGCCCGAGCACTATGCCGAGGCGGCCTCCCGGCCATCCATGCATACGGCCTTGCAGACTTGGATCGCGGCGCTGCCGCAGGCGAACGCCATCACCTTGGTCGATCGGACCGGACAGCTGCTCAATTTCAGCCGCTACTGGCCGATCCCGACCATCAACATCGCCGACCGGGACTACTTCAAAGCGCTCTCCACCGAGCCGGACCTGCAGCGCTACGTGGGCCAGCCGGTCCCGAACCGGGGCGACGGCGCCTGGACGATCTACATCGCCCGGAAGGTCGCAGCCCCGGACGGCACGTTCCTCGGCCTGATCCTGGGCGCGGTGGAACTCGGCTATTTCGAGGGCCTGTACAACCAGATCGCGCCGGCCGACGACGCGGTCGTGTCGCTGTTCCGCAACGACGGCATGCTGCTGGTCCGGCACCCCCGGCGCGAGGGGGCGATCGGTCGGATCTTCCCCCGGGCCGGCGCATCCCTGATCACCGAGAAGCCCACCCTCGGCGGCGTCCTGCGCACCGTCAGCCCGATCGACGGCCAGGACCGGCTGATCGCCGCCCACGCCCTGAAGAATTATCCGCTTGTCCTCAGCGTCAGCCGCACCGCGGCGGCCAGCCTGGCGACCGCCCGCCAGCAGGCGACCATCGTGGGCGCCGCCGCGATCCTGTTGGATCTCGGCCTGCTCGGGCTGGTCCTGCTCGGCCGGCGGCAGGCCCGCGCACAGGAACGGCTCGCCCTGTCCGAGGCGGCCCGGGCCGCGGCCGAGGCACGCGAGCGCGGCGAGCGGGCTTTGCGGATCCAGGATGCCCGGTTCGGCATCGCCCTCGACAACATGGTCCAGGGCCTGTGCCTGTTCGACCGGGACGGCACGCTCATCGTCATGAACGCGCGCTACGCGCAGATGTACGCGGTTCCCGATTCCCTGCGCCGGCCCGGAACCGCGCTGCCCGCCCTGCTCGACCATCTGGGGGATCGGGAGCGCGGTCTCGGAGCCGCCGCCGCGGCGGCCTTGGTGGCGGCCTGCGAGCGCACCGCCGCGCAGGGCCACCCGGTCGCGCTGACCTGCGACTTCGCCGACGGCCGGGCGGTCGACGTGGTCCACGCCCCGATCCCCGGCGGCGGCTGGCTCTGCACCCACGAGGACGTCACCGAGCGCCGCCGGAGCGAGGCCCGGGTCGCCCACATGGCCCGGCACGATGCGCTCACCGGCCTGCCGAACCGCCTGGTCCTGAAGGAGCGCATGGACGCGGCCCTGGCCGGATGCGACGCGCGCGCGCCGGCGACCGTGCTGTGCCTCGACCTCGACGGGTTCAAGGTCGTCAACGACACCTACGGGCATCCGGCCGGCGACGCGCTGCTCTGCGCGGTAGCGGCCCGCTTCGCCGCCACGGTGGCGGCCGACGACCTCGTGGCCCGGCTCGGCGGCGACGAGTTCGCCATCGTCCTCGGCGCGGCTGCCCTGCCGACGGACGCGGCGCGCCTGGCCCGCTGCCTGGTCGCGGCCCTCGAACTGCCGGTGACGGTGAACGGCCACAGCCTCGCGATCGGCACCAGCATCGGTATCGCGAGCGCCGATGATGCGTCCGGCACCGCCGCCACGCTCCTGCGGCAGGCCGATATCGCCCTGTACCAGGCCAAGGCCGCCGGGCGCGGCACCTGGCGCTTCTTCGATCCGGCCATGGATGTCGAGATCCAGCGCCGCCGGCAGCTCGGGACCGACCTGGGCCGGGCCCTGGCAGAGGGCCGGTTCGCCCTGCACTATCAGCCGATCGTCGGGGCGCACAGCCAGGCCCTGCACGGCTTCGAGGCCCTGCCGCGCTGGCACCATCCCGAGCACGGCGATGTCGGCCCGGCGGAGTTCATCCCGCTGGCCGAGGAGGTCGGGCTGACCAAGCCGCTGGGCGCCTGGATCCTCGCCGCCGCCTGCCGGGCGGCTGCCGCTTGGCCGGATTCGGTCCGGGTCGCGGTCAACCTCTCGCCCCAGTACTTTGCCGGCGACGGCCTTGAGGCGGATGTGCGGGCGGCGCTCGCCGAGAGCGGCTTGAGCCCGGACCGACTCGAACTCGAGATTACCGAAGCGGTCCTGCTGCAGGACAACGCCGCGAACCTGTCGCTTCTGCGCGCGCTGCGTGCCGCGGGCGTGCGGATCGCGATGGACGAGTTCGGGACCGGCTATTCGAGCCTCGGCACCCTGCACCGGTTCCCCTTCGACCGGCTCAAGATCGACCCGGGCTTCGTGCGCGGCCTTGCGCGCGACGGCGGCAGCGTCGCGATCCTGCGGGCCATGGTCTGGCTCGGGAAAGCCCTGAAGATCGATGTCCTCGCCGAGGGGGTCGAGACCCCCGAGCAGGCTCGGATCCTGCGCGAGGAAGGCTGCCACGAGCTGCAGGGCACCCTGTTCGGCCGGCCCGCGCCCGCGGCCGACCTCGCCGCGATCCTGGCCCGGACCGCCGACAGCCTGCGCACGCCCGAGGCCGGGCAGGCCCGTGACGGCGTGGCGGCCTGACCGAGAGCCGGAGCTTCGTCAGGGCTCCGCCCTGACAACCCGCCAAAGGGCTGAGCCCTTTGGGAAACCCGAACTTAGGCCGCCTTGGCGTCCAGCCGTCCCTCCAGGGGGAAGACCTTGGCGGGGTTGAGCATCCAGTCGGGATCGAACACCGCCTTCACCCGCATCTGCTGCTCCAGGTCGGCCTGGGTGTACTGGAAGCGCATCAGCTCGCGCTTCTCGATGCCGACGCCGTGCTCGCCGGTGAGGCAGCCGCCGACCTCGACGCAGAGCTTGAGGATCTCGTCGCCGGCGGCCTCGGCCTTCTGCAGCTCGCCCGGCTTGTTGATGTCGAACAGGATCAGCGGGTGCAGGTTGCCGTCGCCGGCATGGAACACGTTGGCCACCCGCAGCCCGTGGCCGGCGCAGATCGCACCGATCCGCTCCAGCACCGGCCCGAGCTGGCCGGTCGGGATGGTGCCGTCCATGCAGATGTAGTCGGAGATCCGGCCGGTGGCCCCGAAGGCGGACTTGCGGCCCTTCCAGATCGCCGCGGATTCGGCCTCCGAGCGCGAGACCCGCAGGCTGGTCGGCCGGAAGTCCCGGGCGATCGCCTCGATGCGGGCCAGCATCGCGTCGCACTCGGCGTCCGAGCCCTCGACCTCGATGATCAGCATCGCCTCGGCGTCGCGCGGGTAGCCGGCTTTCGCGAAATCCTCGGTGATCAGGATCGCCTCGCGGTCCATGTACTCGATCGCCACCGGGATGATGCCGGCCGCGATGATCGCGGCGACGCAATCGCCCGCATCCTCGACCTTCGAGAAGCCGACCAGCACCGGCCGGGCGCCCTCGGCCGCCCGCAGGATCCGCACCGTCGCCTCGGTGACGATGCCGAGCTGGCCTTCCGACCCGCAGATGAGGCCCAGGAGATCGTAGCCGGGGCTGTCGAGGTGCTGGCCGCCGACCTCCACCACGGTGCCGTCGTTGAGCACCAGGGTGACGCCCAGCAGGTTGTTGGTGGTTACCCCGTATTTGAGGCAGTGCGCGCCGCCGGAATTCATCGCGATGTTGCCCGCGATCGTGCAGGCGAGCTGGCTCGACGGGTCGGGGGCGTAGAAGAAGCCCTCATGGGCGACCGCCCCCGAGATCGCCAGGTTGGTGAGCCCGCTCTGCACCCGGGCGGTGCGGTTCTCGAAATCGAGATCCAGCACCTGGGTCATCTTGCCGACGCCCAGGATGATCGCGTCGCCCTGTGCGATCGCCCCGCCGGCCAGCGACGTGCCGGCGCCCCGAGGCACCACCCGCACGCCCTGCGCGTGGCAATAGGCCATCACGGCCGCCACCTCCCGGGTGGTCGAGGGCAGGACCACGGCCAGCGGCATCTGCCGGTAGGCGGTCAGCCCGTCGGTCTCGAAGGCCCGGCGCTCGTCCTCGCTCACCACCAGCGCCTCCGGGGCCACCAGAGGCGCGAGGCCAGCCAGGATGGCGTCCCTCCGAGCGAGGATCTTTGGGTCGGGCTCGGGAAAGCGGATGGTCATGGGGCTCGGGCCCTTTTTTGGCTGGCGTGAAAGGAGCATGGACCCGCCGGAGCGTGCCTTCAACCGCCCGGCGGACAGAGAGGGGCGGCATGTCGTCCCGGCGTCACATTTCAACCATGACGGCTCCCTAGCGTCGAAAACCTCGCTTCGCATCGCCGCTCGCGGCGCCGGATCCGCCCGACGGGTCCAGAACGGAACCGATGAACGCTCCCGCCTCCAGCGCCCTGCGCGATGATCTCTACGATTCGGCGTCGGCGAACCTCGCCAGCACCCGCGATGTCGGGATCCGCAGCCTGCAACTGGGCATCGCCGCCCTGCAGGAGACCAGCGCGGCGTTCCAGGGCCGGCTCGGCGTGGCCTTCGAGGAGGCGGTGCAGACCATCCTGCAGAGCAAGGGCCGGGTGATCGTCAGCGGCATCGGCAAGAGCGGCCATGTCGGCCGCAAGATCGCCGCGACCTTAGCCTCCACGGGCACCCACGCCTTCTTCGTCCACCCCACCGAGGCGAGCCACGGCGACCTCGGCATGATCGCCCGGGACGACGTGATTGTCGCCCTGTCGTGGTCCGGCGAGACCGCGGAGCTGTCCGACCTCGTCGGCTTCAGCCGCCGCTTCTCGATTCCCCTGGTGGCCATCACCCGCAACGGTGCCAGCACGCTCGGCAAGGCCGCCGACGTGCTGCTGGAGCTGCCCCGGGTGCGCGAATCCTGCCCACACGACCTCGCCCCGACCTCCTCCAGCCTGATCCAGCTGGCGCTCGGCGACGCCCTGGCGGTGGCGCTGCTGGAGCGGCGCGGCTTCACCTCGGCCCGCTTCCACACCCTCCATCCGGGCGGGACGCTCGCGGCCCGGCTCAAGACCGTGCAGCAGGTGATGCACGGTCCCCAGGACATGCCGCTGGTCTCCGAGACCGCGCTGATGTCCGAGGTGCTGATCGAGATCGCCGCGCGCCGCTACGGCTGCGTCGGCGTCACCGACGCCGCCGGGCGCCTGGTCGGCATCGTCACGGACGGCGATTTGCGCCGCCACATGGGCCCGGAGATCCTCGACACCCCGGTCTCGGCGATCATGACCCGCGAGCCGATCACCGTGGAGCCGCACAAGCTCGCCCAGGCCGCCCTGGAGCTGATGAACCGCCGGCTGATCACCGCGGTCTTCGCGGTCACCGACGGCCGGCCGGTGGGCATCGTCCACGTCCACGACCTGCTGCGCGCCGGCATCGCCTGAGCGGTCGATGCCCCGCTGATCGCGAGCGAGGATTTTCCCATCTAAGCGCCTCATCCTGAGGTGCCGAAGCGAAGCGGAGGCCTCGAAGGAGGCTTCCAGGGATCGCGCAGCAGGCTGGAGCGCTCCTTCGAGGCTCGCTTCGCTCACACCTCAGGATGAGGGCGTCGGTCGGACTGTCGAAGTCTCGCTAGCCAGTGGGCCTGGCGGGTCAAAATATTACAGCCGCGCCAGCAGCTCCGCCTTCTTGTCCGAAAATTCCCGCTCGGTGAGCACGCCCCGGGCGTGCAGCTCCGCCAGCCGCTCGATCGTCGCCAGCACGTCGCCGGACGGTGACGCCTCCGGCCTGAACGCGGCCGGCTGCGGGGGGGAGACCGGCGGCTCGGCCGGATCGACCTGCCGGGGGGCGGCCGTCTCAGCCTCGATCCGGCGCAGGCGGTCGAGGGCGACGACGCCCTGAGGACCCGTAAAGTCGAGGCTGCCGTTCGCCTGCGACACCCCGGAGATGTGGTGCTCGCCGGTATCGTAGAGCGCGATGCCGGAGCCCGAGTCGATGGCGAGCCGCCGCGTGTCCGGGAAATACGCGTAGCGCAGGCCGTTCTGCGAGCCGGTGCTCGCCGGAGCCCCAAGGCCGGCGGGCCACCACTCGCCGCCGCCGCGCCGCGATGCGGGGCCGGCCTCCGAGAACCCGCCCGCCGGCAGGGCCGCGGCGAGTTCGGTGCAGAGGGCATCGACCCGCGCCTTCAGGCCCTCGTCGAACATTCGGCCGACCATCACCATGCCGCCAGAAAACCACTGGCCCATGCCGCCGAGATCGGGATGGTCGAACTGGGCCATCGTGCCGTGCCCGCGCTCCAGGGCCTGGACGAGGTGGCGCACCGCGTCGAGGCTGACCCCATGGCGCTCGGCGACGCTGCGCAGGCCGGAGGCGTGGTCGAACCCGCCCTCATCCAGGAACGGATCGGGGGCGGCGGTGCCGCCGGGCGGGACCGAGGGTTTCGGGTCCATGGGCGAGCTCCGATCGTCAAGGTGCGATGTTGCGATGCAGACACAATCCTTGGTGGAAGGCCCCAGTTCCGGACGGCCTCAGGTCCCGGAAGGTGGAAACGGGCCGGCGATGACGAAGTCGGTGATCGGCCGGCGACCGTTCGGGGCCTCGCGGGGCCGCTGCTCCTCGGTGAGATCGGCCTCCGCAACCTTGCGGCCCACCGCGAAGGCGGCCTCGATCCGGTGATTCTCCGGCAGGCGCAGGACCTCGGGGGCGCGGACATGGTCGAACCCGACCATGCCGTGGGCGTGCCAGCCCTGGTGGATCGCCTGGAGCTGGAACGCCAGCGAGGCGGTGCCGGCGTCGAAGGAATGGCTGTAGGACGGCTTCAGCTCGTCGCCGACCTTCATGAGCCCGTTCGAGACCAGGAACAGGATCGCCCCGGTGCCCGAAACCCATTTCTGGTTGCCGGGTACGAGCAGGCCGAAGAACGTATCCCAGTTCGCGTCGCCCCGCAGCGCGTAGAGGAAGCGCCAGGGCTGCGAATTGTACGCCGACGGCGACCAGCGCGCCGCCTCGATCATCCGCAGCAACTCGGATTCGGGCAGCGCCTCGCCCGTGAAGGCGCGGGGCGAGTGCCGCGCCACGAAGACGGGGTCGATGTCGTGGTCGGGCTGGCGGGGCGGGGGCAGGCTCACGGGGATCGACTCCAGTCGGGCGCGAGCGCCCGGGCAGCTCAGCTTGCCCGAAACGCCTGCCCGGAGGCAAATCCCGCGTCGCTCACGCCACGCTGCGCTCGATCTCCTCCTCGTCGCAGATCACGCCGGCATTGCCCTCGAACTCGGCCGCGAGGTCCACGGGGGCGTGGGGCGGGGCCGCAGCGGCGCGGTCGCGGGCGAAGGTCGAGAGGAACAGCCGCATCACGTGGCGCACGCCGGCGTCGTTGATGGTGCGCTGGTCCTCGTTGTAGTAGCGCCCGGCATTCACGTTGCTGGTGACGATGTCGTAGGCCGGGAAGTACACAGCCCGCGGATCGCCCCGGCCGACCACCTCGCCGGCGGCCACCCGCAGCACCGACTTGGAGTAGCTGTTCGACTCCATCACGTGCCGGTCCATGTAGGTCGCGATCATCGGCACGGGCGAGACCGTGAAGATCACCCGGGCCTTCGGGTTCACGCTCCAGAGCCGGTCCAGGAAGCCGTTGAGGTCGCCGAGCACCTCGCCCGCACCGGCATTGACGCATTCGTAGAGCTCCGGGTCGAAGGTGCCGCCCGCGACCCCGGGGGCAAGCGGCAGCGCGGCGCCGTCGGCCCGCCAGCGCCAGCCCTCGGTGAGGCCCAAGGTCAGCACGAACACGTCGAGGGTCTCGAACAGGCGGCGCACCTCGGCCAGATGCGCGTCGCGCGCCGCGATCACCTCGGCCTCGCTGGCAAAGCCTGCCGGCTCGACGGTGGGGCGGAACGGGTCGACGTAGCGGCCGTCGTCCCGGAGCCACGCCTTCAGCTCCGGCGCGAATTGGCCGTAGGCCCGATCGAACAGCTGCACGAACTGGCGCGTGTAGTAGAGGTTGCCGTACCGGGCCGAGAAGGTGCCGAACTGGCGGGCATTGGCCTCCTCGGCGCTCATGCCGGGGGGCGGCGGCTCGGTCAGGTAGTAGTTGAAGCCGGCGCCGCGCACCGCCTCGGCCACCCGCTGCGCGAAGCAGGAGCCGCCAGTGGCGACCTTGTCGGTCGGCCCGATCGCGAACGTGTCCTTCGGGTGCGGATTGACCGCGAAGGGCGGCACGTTGGTCACGACCTTGCGCCAGAATCGCTCGGCCGGTAGACCCGTATACGGATTCAACGCCATCTTCGAACCCTCTTCTTCACGACGGCAAGATCTTCACGACGGCGTGCGCCCTCGGGGATGCCGAGCCGTCCGTTGACACCGGCACGCGACGTGGCCCTGAACGATCTGCCCCGGCGCGCCCGCAGCGCGTTGTCCCTGTCGACCCCCAGTTGGGCGCCCACCTGGGCGACACCATGGCGAAACCGCGCGCGGGCCGCCACCACGCGCGACGGGCCGGCCATCGCGGTGCTGGGCAATTGCCAGGCGCGCGGCATCGCCCAGGCGATGCGCCTGCTCGCGCCGAAGAGCCCCGTGCGCTACCTGCCCATGGGCTCGCTCAAACGCGACCACGGCCATGTCGACGGCCTGATCCGGACGCTGCGGTCCCACGACCACGTCTTCTCGCAGGTCTTCCCGGGCGGGCTGATACCCGGGGGCGACATCGCGACCCTGCGGGCGGCCGACCCGCGGCTCAAGCTGTTCCCGTCGATCGTGTTCTCGGCCTTCCATCCGGACACGGTCTATGTCGGCCAGGCCTCGGACCTCGCCGCGCTGAAGCTCGCGCCCTCGCCGATGGGGCAGTACCACTCGGCGATCGTGCTCTGCGCCCACCGGCTCGGCCTCGATGCCGGCCGCACCGCGGCCCTGTTCCGCGAGGACGTGTTCCGGCGGCTCGGCTATCTCGACCATTGGGATCCGGCCGTGCACGAGCTGGTCGGGTCCGCCACGGCGCTGGGCTTCGGCCTGGACCGGGAGGTGACCCGCTGGGCGCGCCGGGGCGCGTTCATGCACGTGATGAACCACCCCAAGGCGTTCGTCATCGGCGACATCGCCCGGCGGCTGCTGCAGGAGAGCGGCATCACCCCTGAGCCCGTGGAGATCGAGGATTACCTCGGCGACGAGCTGGCCCAGGACGTGGTCTGGCCGCTCTACCCGCCGATCGCCGAGCATTTCGGGCTGACCGGCTCGTACCTGTTCAAGATGAAGCCCCGGGGTGAGGATTTTCCGACGCTCTACGACCTGCCAGGCTTCATCGCGGCAAGCTTTGCGATCTACGACGCCATGCCGGCCGGCGACCTCGCCTGCCAGCGGGTGGATGCGTGGCTCGCCGCGCCCGAGATCGTGGCTCTGTTCCGGGCCGGTTAGAGCGCTCGCCGCCGAAGCGGACACCGGTTCGGCACAAGCGAGCGGGTCATATCAAGGACTTAGAGGCGAGCCCGATTGCAACGCGATCGGGAACGGCCCTAATCGCGGCCCGCTCAGCCCGCTGCGCAGAGCGGCGCGTCGCTCAGGCCATCGACCATCATCCGGACCAGCCGGTTGACCGCTTCCACTTGGAACGGCTTGCGCAGGAACAGGCTGCCCGGGACGCCCCGGCCGCCGCTCGAGTCGGTGGAGGTGTAGACCACCGGCCGGTCGGCATGGATCGCCCGGAACGCGTGGGCCACGGTCCAGCCGTCGATCAGGCCGGGCAGGTGGATGTCGGTGAACAGCCAGTCGATCTCGTGGCCGCGCGCCCGCAGGAGCGTCAGCGCCGCCTCCCCGGTGGAGGCCTCGATCACCCGGATGCCCTGCGTCTCGCACAGGCTCGCGATGATCTCGAGGAGCAGATAGCTGTCCTCGACGATGAGGACGCACTGGGCGGGAGGCATGCTGAGAGTCCGGGGATCGACTGTCCGAATCAAGAACCGACAGGGTTGAGGATCTCTTAAAGCCGTCGCGAAACCGGTATCCGGCCCTGTTGCATCGCGGCAACCGGCGGGGCGGAAATGGCCGCGCTTATCCGATCGGCCCCGGCGGTGCCGCATTCCGGGCGCGTCAGCATCCCCTGCGTGCGGCAGCGCACGCCGCCGACCGGCGCGGGCTCGCAGCACGATTCGCTGCGCCGGCCGGAACCGTCGCTTAACCATCCGCGCCTATCACCGGCGCTCAGGACTACGCGGACCCGCCTCGAAGACCCGCAGCCGGCCTTCGGCACCGCTCGAGGAGTTTTTGAACCCATGCCCCAGCGTTTCCGCGCCGCCGCCCTCGGCCTCGCACTCGCCGCCGCCCTCGGCCTCGGCGCCTGCAGCAACGACAAGGATCTCGCCGACGCCTCCGCGTTCGGAGCTGGCGCCGCGACCCCGGGCAGTGCGCAGGACTTCGTCGTCAATATCGGCGACCGGGTCTTCTTCGAATCGGATTCCACCGACCTGACGCCCACTGCCACCGCGACCCTCGACAAGCAGGCCGCCTGGCTGCAGCGCTACCCGCGCTACACCTTCATCATCGAGGGCCATGCCGACGAGCGCGGCACCCGCGAGTACAACTTCTCGCTAGGCGCCCGTCGGGCCCAGTCGGTCAACGACTACCTCGCCACAAGGGGCATCGGCGCGAACCGGATGCGCACCGTCTCCTACGGCAAGGAGCGGCCGGTGGCGGTGTGCAACGACATCTCCTGCTGGTCGCAGAACCGCCGCGCGGTGATCGTGCTCGACCGCGGCGCCGGCGCGTAGTCTTCGCAGAGCCGGCCAGCAGGCCCGGTACCCCTGCCGATTCTTCGAAGCGTCGGCAGGCGTTTCTGCGAAGAGACCGCCGACCCCGGGTTCGACAGGCCCGCGCCGCAGTTTTGCCGCGGACCGGCGCATCTGATAGGGCCTCGCGCTTCCATCGGACCGCAGCCGCATCATGCTCGCCCGCCTTCGCACCCGCCTCGCGCTCACCACGGTCCTCGGGGGCCTGCTCCTCGGTCATCCGGCCGCCGCGCAGGACGCCTCGGAACTCGTGGTGCGCCTGGGGCGCATCGAGAACCAGTCCCGGATCATGGCCGGGCAGATCGAGACCCTCCAGTACGAGAACCGGCAGCTGAAAGAGCAGCTGCGCAAGTTCCAGGAGGATGTCGAGTTCCGCCTCAACGAGGGCAAGGGCGGCGGCGGCAAGGCAGCGCCGTCAGCGGCGCCGGCTCCGGCGGGCGCGGTCAACGGCGGCAATCCGGGCGCCGGGCGTCCGGGCAAGCGCGGCGACGCCTTCGACCCGTCGCAGGCCCCCGGCGCCCCCGGGGCGCCGATGCCGCTCGGCAGCACCCAGCCCTCCCCGCCCCTGCCGCCCCGGGAGGCCGCCGAGGCGGCGCCGGTCCGGCCGCAGGCCCTGCCCCGGCCCGCGATCGACGACGAGGATCCGGATGCCGAGGGCGCCGCCCCCGGCTACGACGAGCCCGTGGACCTGCGGCCCCCGGCCCGCACCGGCGCGATCCCGGTCCCGGCGCCCCGCCCGGCCGAGAGCGTGGCCGCCACTCGGACCGGCGACCCGGCCGCCGATTACGAGGCGGCGGTCGAGCTCTACCGCTCCAAGCAGTTCGAGCAGGCCGAGATGGGCCTGCGCCAGTTCATCCAGTCGCATCCCCGGGACAACCGGGTCGCCGGCGCGACCTACTGGCTCGGCGAGAGCTACCTGGCCCGCGGCCGCAACCGCGAGGCGGCCGAGCAGTTCCTGAAGGTCTCCACCGACTATGCCCGCTCGTCCCAGGCGCCGGACGCGATGCTGAAGCTCGGGGTGACGCTCAACGCCCTCGGGGCCCGCGAGCAGGCCTGCGCGACGCTGGCCGAGCTCGACCGGAAATTTCCCAATGCCGGCACTGGAATCCGCCAGGGCGTCGCCCGGGAGCAGAAGCGCGCTCGCTGCTCGGCCTGATCGGGATCCCAAAGGGCTGAGCCCTTTGGCGGGGTGTCGGGGCGGAGCCTCGACGCTCGGGCGTGCCCGACAGCAGGGCTCTGCCCTGCACCCGCAAAAGGTCGCGGACCTTTTGAATCCATGACCGATCCCTTGGACGATCCGGTCCTTCACGCCCTCGGGCCCTGGCTCGGCCGGTCCGGGCGCGGCGTGCTGCTCGCCGTCTCGGGCGGGCCCGATTCGAGCGCCCTGATGCACGCCGCCGCGGCGCTGGGTTCTGCCGTGCAGGTCGCCACCGTCGATCACGGCCTGCGCCCGGATTCCGGCCCGGAGGCCGAGGGCGTCGGCCGGGCGGCCCGGGCCCTCGGCCTGCCGCACGCGGTCCTGGCCTGGGCCGGCCCGAAGCCCGGCACCGGCCTGCAGGACGCGGCCCGGGCCGCCCGCTACGCGCTGCTGGCCGCCCATGCCGAGGCGATCGGCGCCGGCCTCGTGCTCACCGGCCACACCCGGGACGACCAGGCCGAGACCGTGCTGATGCGGCTTTCCGCCGGCAGCGGCCCCGCGGGGCTCGCCGGCATGCGGACCGAGCGGCCGCTGGCCCCCGGCATCGCCCTCGGGCGGCCGTTCCTGGCTCTGCCGAAGGCGATGCTGGTGGCCTGGTGCGAGGCCCGCGGCATCCGGCATGTCCACGACCCGGCCAATGCCGATCCGCGCTTCGCCCGGGCCCGCCTGCGCGCGACCTGGGCCACCCTGGAGCGCGAGGGCTTGAGCCCGGCCCGCCTCGCCCGCCTTGCCGAGCGGGCCGCCCGGGACGACGACGCCCTCCGCGTCGCGGCCGAGACCGCCTTCGCGGCCGCCCTGCTTCCGGAAAAGAGTACCGACGCTGCGGCGCTGCGCCTCGACGGCGCCGTGCTGGTGGCCCTGCCGGAGGCGATCGTCCTGCGTTGCCTCGACGCGGCCCTGACCCGGGTGGGAGCCTTGCCGCGTCGGCTGGAGCGCCTGGAATCCCTTGTGCTCGAGGCATTGCTGCCGGCCCTGCGTCGCCGGGAGCCGATCCGGCGGACCCTGGCGGGAATCTTGGTCGCCGCGGATACCGCCGGCACCGTGAGTCTCGCACCGGCGCCGCCGCGGCGACACAAGACCGCCGATTGACGGATCGATGCTGCCCTCGCCGCAGGGGGGACCGGCTTACTTGGCAAGGCAGGCCCCGCCGCCTACATTGGCGAGGTGTGCACGGATGGACCGGCAGAGCCGCGCGACGTGTCCGTCTAGGGGGCCGCACGCACCAAGGATCGATCGATGAACCCGAATTTTCGCAACTTTGCCTTGTGGGTCGTCATCTTCCTGCTGGTGCTGGCCCTCGTCACCCTGTTCCAGAACCCGGGTCACCGGGGCGGCGGCAGCGAGATCGCCTACAGCCAGCTCCTCAACGACGCAGATTCCGGCAAGATCCAGTCGGTGGTGATTTCCGGGCAGGACGTGTCCGGGACCTATGTCGGCGGCGGCAATTTCACCAGCTACGCCCCCAACGACCCGAGCTTGGTCTCCAAGCTCCAGGGCAAGGGCGTGCAGATCACCGCCCGCCCGCCGTCCGACAACACCCCCTGGTTCATCCAGCTGCTCGTGAGCTGGCTGCCGATCCTCGTGTTCATCGGCGCCTGGGTCTTCCTGAGCCGCCAGATGCAGTCCGGCGCCGGCCGCGCCATGGGCTTCGGCAAGTCGAAGGCGAAGCTCCTCAACGAGGCTCACGGGCGCGTCTCCTTCGACGACGTCGCCGGCGTCGAGGAGGCCAAGGAAGATCTCCAGGAGATCGTCGAATTCCTCCGCGACCCCCAGAAGTTCCAGCGGCTCGGCGGCCGGATCCCCCGCGGCGTGCTGCTCGTCGGCCCGCCCGGCACCGGTAAGACCCTGATCGCCCGGGCGGTCGCGGGCGAGGCCAACGTGCCGTTCTTCACCATCTCGGGCTCCGACTTCGTCGAGATGTTCGTGGGCGTCGGCGCCAGCCGCGTGCGCGACATGTTCGAGCAGGCCAAGAAGAACGCGCCCTGCATCATCTTCATCGACGAGATCGACGCGGTCGGCCGCCATCGCGGCGCCGGGCTGGGCGGCGGCAACGACGAGCGCGAGCAGACCCTGAACCAGCTCCTCGTGGAGATGGACGGGTTCGAGGCCAACGAGGGCGTCATCATCATCGCGGCGACCAACCGCCCCGACGTGCTCGATCCGGCGCTGCTGCGTCCGGGCCGGTTCGACCGCCAGATCATGGTGCCGAACCCGGACGTCACCGGCCGCGAGCGCATCCTGCGGGTCCACGTCCGCAAGGTGCCGCTGGCGCCCGATGTCGACCTCAAGGTGATCGCCCGCGGCACCCCCGGCTTCTCGGGCGCGGACCTGATGAACCTCGTCAACGAATCGGCGCTGCTGGCCGCTCGTCGCGGCAAGCGCATCGTCACGATGCACGAGTTCGAGGACGCCAAGGACAAGGTCATGATGGGTGCCGAGCGGCGCACCCTGGTGATGACCGAGGACGAGAAGCGGCTCACCGCCTATCACGAGGGCGGCCACGCCATCGTGGCGTTCAACGTCCCGGCCACCGATCCCGTCCACAAGGCCACCATCATCCCGCGCGGCCGTGCGCTCGGCATGGTCATGCAGCTCCCTGAGCGTGACAAGCTCTCCATGAGCTTCGAGCAGATGACCTCGCGGCTGGCGATCATGATGGGCGGCCGCATCGCCGAGGAGATGACCTTCGGCCGGGACAAGGTGACCTCGGGCGCCCAGTCGGACATCGAGCAGGCGACGCGGCTCGCCAAGATGATGGTGACCCGCTGGGGTTTTTCGCCCGAGCTCGGCACCGTGGCCTACGGCGAGAACAACGACGAGGTCTTCCTCGGCATGTCGATGGGCCGGCAGCAATCGGTCTCGGAATCGACCGCCCAGAAGATCGACGCCGAGGTCCGCCGCCTGGTCGAGACCGGCCTGGAGGAGGCCCGCCGCATCCTGGCCGAGCACAAGGACGATCTGGAGGCCCTGGCCCAGGGGCTGCTGGAATACGAGACCCTCTCGGGCGACGAGATCCGCAATCTGCTGAAGGGCCAGCCCCCGATCCGCGACGGCGGCGACGTGCCCCCGACCCCGGCCCGGGGCTCCTCGGTCCCCTCCGCCGGCCGCGGCCGGCCGAAGGAGAGCGACGGCGGCCTGGAGCCTCAGCCGCAGGCGTGAGCTAGAGTGGAGTGATGAAAAGGGCGCCGCGAGGCGCCCTTTTTTGTTGGGTTTTTGGTCTTGGCCTCCTGTCGGATAGGCGCTGTGGCCGCGTGCGTATCTCCCTCCCCCCCTCTGCGGGGGAGGGGGGCCCTGCGTCAGCAGGGGGCGGGAGAGGGGAACCCAGCTTCCGAATGAAGCAGAGCAGGCGTGAAGGCCGCCGCAGCCCAATCCTGCACCGTTGCTCCCCTCTCCCGACCCCCTTCGGGGGCCACCCTCCCCCGCAGAGGGGGGAGGGAGACGCGCATGCGTCTGGCCGTCAGCCTCATTCAGCAGCGATGCTCACACATCGGCTTGCGAAAGCCGCCACGCGCCCCCTCTCCCGCACGGGAGAGGGGACCCGCGCCACATCCGAGGATGTGTGAATCCGATAGGTAGAGGGGGAGGAAGGACGCGTCCTGCTCAGACCCCCATGACAATCCGTCCCGCCTGTCCGTGAACGTCCCTCGGAAGCTTGGCCGGAGGCTCGGCTCTCGGCGGCGAATCGGAAAGACCGGGGCCGGGATCTCTCTGAGCCACGCGGGCGATGCCGCTGTCCGTCTATCTCGTCGTCGGCCTCGGGGCCGCGGTCGCCGGGTTCGTGCAGGGGCTGTCGGGTTTCGCTTTCGGGCTCGTGGCTCTGTCGTTCTGGGCCTGGGTGATCGACCCGCAGCTCGCCGCCGTGCTGGCGGTCGCCGGATCCCTGACAGGCCAGGTCGTCGCCGCCGTCACCGTGCGACGCGGCTTCGACCGGGCGCGCCTCGCGCCGTTCCTGCTGGGCGGCCTAGCCGGCATCCCGCTCGGGGTGATGCTGCTGCCCCATCTCAATGCCGACTGGTTCAAGCTGGTGCTCGGCACCCTGCTGGTGGTCTGGTGCCCGGCGATGCTGCTGGCCAAGGACCTGCCGCGGATCACTATGGGCGGGCGGCTGGCGGATGCCGCGGTCGGCCTGAGCGGCGGCCTCCTCGGCGGTCTCGGCGGCTTCACCGGAACGCTGCCGACCCTGTGGTGCGTCCTGCGCGGCTACGAGCGCGACGTGCAGCGCACGATCATCCAGAACTTCAACCTGACGATGCTCGCCGTCACGATGCTCGTCTATCTCGGCTCCGGCCTCGTCACCCGGAATGCTCTGCCGATGCTGGGCGTGGTGCTGCCGGCCATGCTGATCCCGGTCTTTCTCGGCACCCGGGTCTATGTGGGCTTGAGCGAGACCGCCTTCCGCCGGGTGGTGCTGGGCCTTCTGACCGTCTCAGGGATCACCCTGCTGGCGGCGGCGCTCCCGCGGGTGCTGTAAGGCAACGCCCCATTTCGACCGTCTTTGTCGCGGAGCACCCGGGGTAATCCAATCTGCTAATGTCTGTCGGGCTACTCTATCGGCGCGTTGGCCGGGTGAGAGGCCCGGCACCGGAGATTCTGATGGCGCGCAAGTATTTCGGAACCGACGGCATCCGGGGCCGGGCCAACGGGGTGATCACCCCGGAACTCGCCCTCAAGGTCGGGCAGGCGGCCGGCCTCGTGTTCCAGCGCGGCGACCACCGCCACCGGGTGGTGATCGGCAAGGATACCCGCCTGTCGGGCTACATGATCGAGACCGCGCTGGTGGCGGGCTTCACCTCGGTGGGCATGGACGTGCTGCTGCTCGGGCCGGTGCCGACTCCCGCGGTGGCGATGCTGACCCGCTCGATGCGGGCCGATATCGGGGTGATGATCTCGGCCTCGCACAACGCCTTCGAGGATAACGGCATCAAGCTGTTCGGCCCCGACGGGTTCAAGCTCAGCGACGCGATCGAGGGCGAGATCGAGGAGCTGATCGACGCCGAGCTGCACACGCGGCTGGCGGGCTCCGCCGATCTCGGCCGGGCCAAGCGGATCGAGAGCGTGCATGCCCGCTACATCGAGTTCGCCAAGCGCACCCTGCCCCGGCACGTGACGCTCGACGGCCTGCGCGTGGTGGTCGACTGCGCCAACGGTGCGGCCTACCGGGTCGCCCCCGAGACCCTGTGGGAGCTCGGCGCCGAGGTGATCGCCATCGGCACCGAGCCGGACGGGTTCAACATCAACCGCGACGTCGGCTCCACCGCGCCGGCCGCCCTGGTCGCCAAGGTGCGCGAGCGCCGGGCCGATATCGGCATCGCGCTGGACGGCGACGCCGACCGGGTGCTGATCGTCGACGAGAAGGGCCACGTGGTCGACGGCGACCAGCTGATGGCCGTGGTCGCACGCTCCTGGCAGGAGGACGAGCGGCTCACCCAGCCGGGGCTGGTGGCCACGATCATGTCCAATCTCGGCCTGGAGCGCTTCCTCGGCGGGCTGGGCCTGACGCTGGCCCGCACCGCGGTGGGCGACCGCTACGTGCTCGAGCACATGCGCGAGCACGGCTACAATCTTGGCGGCGAGCAATCCGGCCACATCATCATGTCGGACTACACCACCACGGGCGACGGCTTGGTGGCGGCCCTGCAGCTCCTCAGCGTGGTGCAGCGCCAGGGCCGGCCGGTGAGCGAGGTCTGCCACTGCTTCGACCCGCTGCCGCAGATCCTCAAGAACGTCCGCTACCGGACCGGCCAGCCGCTCAGCCAGGACAGCGTGGTCAGCGCCATCGCCCAGGCCCGCCAGCGCTTGGGGAACGGCGGCCGCCTGGTGATCCGCCCCTCCGGCACCGAGCCGGTGATCCGCGTGATGGCCGAGGGCGACGACCGCGGCCTGGTCAACGAGGTGGTCGACGAGGTGGTTGACGCTGTCACCAAGGCCGCAGCCTAGGGCCTGGGATCCCAAAGGACTCAGCCCTTTGGCGGGGTATCGGGGCGGAGCCCCGATGAAGCAGGGCTCTGCCCTGCACCCGCACAAGGTCCCAGTCCTTGTGAAACCGGGACTTTCGCGATCAGGCGTAGGCGGCCCGCAGCACCGCCGGCGCGGTTGTCCGCCAGGCGGCCAACAACGCGGTGCGTAAAGGCTCCTCCTCGCAGAGATCGAGGTCGAGATTGGTCCAGCCGCGCCGGCCCCAGGCGCCGTCCAGCGGCGTGAACAGGTCCGGCTCGGCCTCGCACAGTTCGGCCTGATCGGCCGGGGCCAGGCGCAGCACCACCCGGGCCTCCTCGACCCACAGGGTCGCAAACACCCGGCCGCCGACGCGGAAATCCGGGTTGCCGCGATGGGCGCCCGCCACCGTCTCCGGCAGCATCAGCGCCAGGATGCGCACGTCCTCGGGCAGCACCGCTCAGCCCGGTCCACGGGCGGATGTGTTCGTGATCGTACCGGGCAGTGCGGCCAAGACTAGCAAATCCTTTGCTGAGCTGCGGTTTTCCAGGCTGTAGCAGCCCGCAAGGCTAACATTTAACGTTAAGCCGGATTTAAGAGGTTCGATCCATCCTTCACCCCGTCATCCGAGCCGGCTTGCCAAGCTTCCGGCACATGAGTCCAGTGAAGGAATCCCTATGGCCCGCTCCAAGCTGAACGCTTTGGTGCGCAGCCTGACGCTCGCGGCGAGCGTCGGCGCGCCCTGCCTGGCCGCTGCCGCGGACCTGCTGCCCCCGCCCCCGCCGCCGCCCCCCCCGCCCCCGATCGAGGTCGGCGGCGGCTGGTACCTGCGCGGCGACGTCGGCGCCAGCGTCTACACGCGGCCCAAATACACCGAGGCCTACGATTACACCGGCTACCCGGATGCCAACCGGTCGTTCGGCAACGAGGTCGGCGGCGGCGGGTTCGCGGGCGTCGGCGTCGGCTACCAGTTCACCCCGTTCCTGCGCGGCGACGTGACCGGCGAGTACCGCTACTCCACCGGCCTGCGCGGCAGCGAGTATTACAAGGGCCCCGATTTCGACAACGGCCTCGGCTCCTACGGGGTCAACAAGTCGACCGGCAACCTCGATTCCGCGGTGGTGCTGGCCAACGCGTATTTCGACCTCGGCACCTGGTACGGCATCACGCCGTTCATCGGCGGCGGCGTCGGCTACGCCTTCAACCACGTCTCGGGCTACTCGACCAACCAGCAGTTCACCAGCCCGAGCTACGCCTACGATTACGGCCACCCGATCTACGACTGCAGCTGCGGCGCTCCCTCCTACAACTACGCGCCGGTCTACGACAGCAACGGCAACCCGGTGTACAACACCAACAGCGGCAGCAAGTTCTACAAGAGCAAGACCAGCGGCAGCTTCGCCTGGGCGCTGCATGCCGGTCTCGCCTACGACGTGACCGACGCCCTGAAGATCGAACTGGCCTACCGCTACCTCAACCTCGGCAAGGCCGAGACCGGCCCGGGCTTCGTGCCGTGCTGCACCGGCAGCCTGCAGGCGATCAAGGTGAAGGACATCGAGGCGCACGACGTGAAGATCGGCCTGCGCTACTACCTCGGCGGCCTGGTCGCGGCGCCGCTGCCGCCGCTGATGCCGGAGCCGATCCCCGGCCCGCTGGTCCGCAAGTACTGATTTTTTCTCCGACCCTCTGACGGCCGACGGCGCGGATGCTCTCCGCGCCGTTTTTTTTCGTCTCGCGCCTGGGTTCATCGCGGGACGAGAAGAATCGGAGATCGGAATTGCCCGAGCGGATAGTTCAAACCAAGTGGTGTTGATCGAATCGGGATAGTCGGAGGAGTCCAAAATAACGGACGCTTAAGGTTACCCATCTATCACTGCATCGAGGCCCGAGCCGCCGTCCGTCTCGCAGTCCCAGGACGATCCCGATGCGTACCGTCACCTTGCCGCTGCTGGCGATCCTCGGCCTCTGCGGCGCCAGCACCGCCCGGGCCGCCGACCTGGATTACGATTACCTGCGCGGCGCCGATTACGACCCGGTCCCGGCCCCGGTGGTCGACTGGAGCGGCGTGTATGTCGGCGGCCATGGCGGGTATACGTCGGCGGCGCTCGGCACGAAGGGCGCGCTGCAGCCGCTGATCTATCGCGACTCCCACGACACGACGGGGGAGTCGGATTTTCAGGCCTCGACCCTTCTCAATCCTCCGTCGAAGCGGGTCGGTGACACAAGCTTCGGCGCTTTCGTCGGCTACAATGTCCAGTTCGACGACTTCGTCTTCGGCATCGAGGCAGATTACACGAATTTCGGCAAGATGGGCGCGTCGAGCGACGGACTCGGCCGCAGCAAGACATCCTCGAACATTCTCGAATCGGTCGACATGGCCGGATACACGGCCACGCGCGTCAACGATTACGGCACGCTGCGGGCCCGGGCCGGCTACGCCCTCGGCAACTTCCTGCCCTTCGTCACCGGTGGTGTGGCCATCGGCCGGGCGCGTATCGCCGATGCGACAATGTACCGGAACTATGGCTTCGACGTCACCGCATACAACGCCAACCTCGCCGGGACGCCGACATACGTGTCCAATTTCGGCTATACGAGCTTCAACCCGAACGCGCCCTACAACGGCACGCCGTTCACATCAATCCAGACGCAGTCGAAGACCAAGGTGGTCGCCGGTGCAACGGTTGGCGCCGGTCTCGAATATGCGATCACGCCGAACATCCTGCTGCGCGCCGAATATCAGTACGTGCTGTTCAGCCAGTTCGACGGGCACAAGGTCAACCTGAACACGGTCCGGGCCGGCGCCGCGGTCAAGTTCTGATGCGGCGCGTCGCCGGGAGGCTTGCAATGCTCGACCTGAGGGGATTGCGACCGCTCACGCTCGGCCTCCTCGCCGGGCTCGCCCTCGTCCCCGCCCCGGCCTCCGCCTGGCCCGAGGATCGCGGCTTTGCTCCGCCCCGCCTCCGGCGCGCCGTCCGCGCGCGGCCCGAAGCGTCGGCCGTGCCGCCGCCCGTGATCGTCCAAGGCTACCTGCCGCGCAACCACAACGTCCCGATGTACAACGAGCCGCCCCGCCGCGGGCCGGCTTGGTGATCCCGCCTCAGCTCTCCAGCTCGCTGTCCCAGTACAGGTAGTCGAGCCAGGTGTGGTGGTACTGGCGGTGGTCGAACTCGGGCTGGCGGTGGTGCAGCTCGTAGCGTGTCGGCCGGCGCGGCTCGGTGGCGAGCGGCATGTCGGCCTCCTGCGGGGTGCGGTTGGCCTTGCGCAGGTTGCAGGGCGAGCAGGCCGCCACGACGTTCTCCCAGCTCGACAGGCCGCCCCGGGAGCGCGGCACCACGTGGTCGAAGGTCAGGCCGCCCGAGGGCAGTCGCAGCCCGCAATACTGGCAGCTGAACCCGTCGCGCAGGTAGATGTTGTAGCGGGTGAACGCCGGGCTGCGGGCGAGGGTGACGTAGTTCTTCAGCGCCACCACGCTCGGCACCCGCAGCGCCCGCGAGGGCGAGCGTGCCTCGACATCGTAGCTCGCCACCAGGGTGACGCGATCGAGGAACAGGGCCGTGAAGGCGTCCTTCCAGGACCAGAGCGAGAGCGGATTGTAGGAGAGCGGCCGATAATCCGCGTTCAGGACGAGGGTTTGGAGATCCATCATCGGCGCGACTCTTCGGACTATCTCTGACGCGGGTAACGCGCGGGAACGCGCCGGCGCCCCACCGACCCGTCCGACGCGGCCATGGGCCGGCGCAGGAGGGGCCGGCGGACGGGGCGTCGGCTCGGCGGGAGAGGCGGAAGGAGCAACAGGGCGGCGGGCCGGCGCGCGAAGGCGCCAGTCGGTGCGGTAGCAACCGGAACGCGGCCGGGCCGGACCGGCATCAGAGCCGGCCAAACCCTTTCGCGTGACGACGAAAAGGCCCTGTCCATACGGTGTTCATCTAATCCCACCGTGACACCCTTGTGAAGCTTTTCCCGCAGGGTCCCGGGGACGCACCCACAGCGGTGCCCACAGAGGCGCCTTGGGCGCGCCGACCGGGCGAGGGTGGGCAGGGGCATGGTTTGGCCCTATTGGTCGCCCACAGCGCCCGGCATCGAGAGTCGGACCCGATCGCCCCGCCATCGGGCTCGCCCCTCAGAGTTCGATCCAACGCGCTCGCCGATGCCGAACCGGTGTTCACCCCCGGCGGCGAGCGCTCGAGACGGCCCGCGCGGTTCCCGATGGCCGCCGGTCCGCCGATGCCGGGCTTCGACCGCGCGCCCGGCGCGCCCGACGAGAGGAAGCCTATGATCCGCACGCTCGTGCGCCCCCGGAAGCCGAACGACGCCCCGCGTCGGCCCGCCGCGCTGGCCTTCGCCGCCGCGCTGATGCTGGCGATCCCGGCCGCCGCGCCGCCCGCGGCCTGGGCGCAGGACGCGGCGCCGGCCGGGCAGAAGCCGGGGACCAAGCCCGCGGAATCCAAGCCTGCAGAATCCAAGCCCGCCGAGACCAAACCTTCCGATGCCAAACCGGCTGAGGCCAAGCCCGCGGCGCCAAAACCCGAGATGTCCGAGCAGCTCAAGGCGGTCCGGGCCAAGCTCGACGCGGCCAAGGCCGAGCTCGAGGCGCGCGAGAAGCAACTGGGGCATCCCGACCTGAATGCCGCGGACCTGGCGGCGATTCGCGACAGCGCCGGGACCGTCACGGAGGAGATCCGCGCGCTGATCACCCGGCTCGACGCGCCGCTCGAGGCGGCCCGCGAGCGGCTGACCCAGCTCGGCCCGAAGCCGAAGGACACCCCGGAGAGCGCGGACGTCGCCGAGCAGCGCGTGGAGCGCGAGGCCGCCGTCACCCGCATCGACGAGACCCAGCGGCTCGCCCGCTCCCTGCAGGTGCAGGGCGACCAGATCATCGACCGGGTCTCGAACCGCCGGCGCGAATCGTTCACCCGCGACCTGTTCCAGCGCTCGCAGCCCCTGGTCGGCCCGGGCCTCTGGGCCAAGGTCATGGCCGACGTGCCGCGGGATACGCGCTCGCTGCAGAGCGCCGTGTCCGATATCGGGCTGCTGTTCTCGCGCAACGGCAGCATCGGCAACCTGCTGTTCCTGGGGCTCGCCTTCGGGATCTCGATCGCCCTGTATTTCGGGCGGCGCAACATCGCCCCCCGGGCCGCCCGGCGGGATGCCGGGGCCACCGAACCGTCGCGGCGCGCGACCCTGCTGGCCGCCTGGCGGGTGATCCTGCTCGGCACGGTGCCGGCGGTGGCGGGCTCCTACGCGGTCTACTACGCGCTCGACGCCACCAACCTGCTGCCCTCGCGGCTGCTGCCGGTGGCCGCCGCGATCCTGGGCGGGCTGGCCTTCATCGCCTTCGTCGAGGCGCTGTGCGACGGGCTGCTCAGCCCCGACAAGCCCGCCTGGCGCCCGGCCCCGGTGGGCGATGCGGCCGCCACCCGGCTGACCCGGCTCGCGGTCGGCATCGCCACGGTGATCACAGTGGTGAAATCCGTGGAGGCCCTGAATTCCGGGATCTCGGCGGCCCTGCCGATCTCGATCGCCACCCGCGGCCTCGGGGCCGTGGCGACCGCGCTGATCCTGGCGGTGGGCCTGCACCGGTTCGCCGATACCGAGCAGGAGGAGGAAGCCTGCTTCGGCCCCTACGTGCCGACCAAGACCACCACGGGCATCGGCGGCCCGGCCCGGCTCATCGGCTGGGCCGCGGTGGGGCTGATCGGGCTCGGCGCCCTGGTCGGCTACGTCGCCTTCGCGGCCTTCCTGATCGACCAGCTGATCTGGGCCGGGGGCGTCCTGGTGCTGCTCTATCTGCTGGTCCAGAGCGTCGACACGTTCGTCGGACGCGCGCTCTGCGACGAGACCCGGCTCGCCACCGCGCTCCAGGCCAATACTGGCCTGCGCAAGCGCTCGCTGACCCAGATCTCGGTCCTGGCGACCGGAGCCGCCCGGGTGATTCTGATCCTGGTCGCGGCGCTGCTGGTGCTGGCGCCCTGGGGGCTCGATTCCACCGACATCGTCTCGTCGATCCGGCAGGCCTTCTTCGGCTTCAAGGTCGGGGACGTGACGATCTCGCTCTCCAGCATCGCCTTCGGCATCGGCATCCTGGTGCTCGGCGTGTTCGTCACCCGGGCGGTGCAGCGCTGGCTGGAACTGACCTACCTGCCGGCCACCGACCTGGATGCCGGCCTGCGCAACTCGATCACCACCATCGCGGGCTATTGCGGCTTCCTGCTCGCCCTGGCGCTGGCCTTCTCGTATCTGGGCCTCAGCCTGGAGAAGCTGACCATCGTGGCCGGCGCCCTGTCGGTGGGTATCGGTTTCGGCCTGCAATCGATCGTCAACAACTTCGTCTCCGGCCTGCTGCTGCTCTGGGAGCGGCCGATCCGGGTCGGCGACCAGGTGGTGATCGGCGATTCGGAGGGCATCGTGAAGCGCATCTCGGTGCGCTCCACCGAGATCCAGACCTTCGACCGCTCGTCCGTGATCGTGCCGAACTCGAACCTGATCTCCGGGGTGGTCAAGAACCGGGTGCGCGGCGACCGCTCGGGCCGGGTCAGCATCACGGTCAGCGTCCTGCGCAACCAGGACCCGGTGCGGGCCGCCGAGATGATCGTCGGCTGCGCCCAGGCCCATCCCGACGTGCTGCGCGACCCGGCGCCCCGGGTGATCTTCAAGAAGATCGGCGACCCGTTCCTGGACTTCGAGCTGCTGGTCTGGATCGTCGATGTCAGCCTCGGCCAGAAGGTCCAGACCGACCTGAACTTTTCCGTGTTCTCGACCCTGTCGGAGGCGGGCTTCATCCCGCCGCTCGGCCCCGGCGCCAGCATCGTCACCGTGCAGGGTTTCGAGGCGATGCAGAGCGCCATGGGCGAGATCGCGAGCCGGTTCGGTCAGCCGGCCCAAGAGTCAGCCGAGTCCGCCCAGCCGCAGCGCGAACGGGGTCTGCGGAGCGCCGGGGGCTGAGGTTCAGCGCGCCGCGCGCCGGGGTGGCCGCAGGTCGAGATGCGCGCGCGCGCCATCGGCGGCGAGCATTACCTGCGTACCCTTGCGCGTCAGGAGGCCCGCCCGCTCCAGCGCGGTGACGTCGTCATGCACGCGCCGGTAATTCCGGCGGAGTGATCCGGCCAGCGCGTTGATCGAGTCGGCGGGGCCTCCGGTCAAAGCTTCCAAGAGCGCGATGCGGGCCGGCGAGAAGGTCTTCAGGAAGGCCGACCAGTTCTCGAAGGTGACGATCCGCTCCGGCCGAGGTTCCTCGCCGGCCTCCGCGCGCCGCACCGCCGCGAGGAAGCGATCCCGCATGTCCTCGACGGATCCGCCGATGACGCATGTCACCTCGTCGCTCATAGATGGCCTCCGCGCAGCGTCCCGACCTCGGTCAGGAAGTCGTCCAGCAGCTTTTCGTAGGTGGTGAACCGGTACGGCGTTTCCACTTCGCCGCGGTGGACGTGATCACCCTTCCCGGCTTCGTTGTCGTAGGCCAGGATCCGCAGGCTCTCGCGACCATAAAAGAGCGAGTATTTGAGGCCGTGCGCCGAGCCGGGGACCCGGTCCGGCGGCTTGAGATCCCAGAGCTTGAGCTGAAGAATGGAGCCGTCCGCGTAGACCTTCTTGGCATCGATCAGGAGAGGCGCACGCGCCATATGACATGAGATGGCATAGACCCCTTATGCCGTAAAGTGTCATAGGGAGGCGTGTGATCCGATCAGGACGCCCGGTCGCGCAATCGCCCGGCGCCCCCTATATCGCCCGGGCGTCCGAGCCGGATGCGGAAGCGTGGATCTGGAAACGTGGGCGGACGCAACCTGAGACGAGGCCTGCTCGTGGCGACCGGCTTCCCGGCGCTGGCGCTGCTCGGCGCCTGCGCGACCGACGTGCCGACCACCGCGGCGCTGCCGAGCATCTACCTGCCGCTGGCCAGCCAGAACGCCCATATCGACACCGATGCCGCCCGGGACATGATCTCGTCCTACCGCCGCAACCGCGGCGCCGGGCCGCTCACGGTCGATCCCGACCTGCAGCGTCTGGCCGAGGCGGAAGCCGCCGCCATGGCGGTGGCCGACCGGCCGAGCAAGGCGCAGACCGTGAAGGCGGCGGTCGGAAGGCTCGGCTTTTCCGACGTCAACGCCAACCTGTCGGCCGGCTACCACACCCTGGCCGAGGCGTTCTCCGGCTGGCGCGAGAGCGCCCCGCACGAGGCCACGATGCTCGACCCCCGGGCGACCCGGATGGGGATCGCCACGGCCTACGCGCCGGGCTCGAAGTACAAGGTCTACTGGGCGCTGCTCACCGCCAAGTAGGGCGCCCTCACGGCAGCCCCTTCACGTTCGGCACCGGCGGCGCCTCCTTCAGCAGCGTCACGGTCACCCGCCGGTTGGCCGCGAGATAGGGGTTGTCGGGGAACATCGGCTCGGTGTCGGCCTTGCCGGAGACCGAGGCGAACCGGTCGTCCTGCAGCCCGGCGCCGGCCAGGATCTCCCGGACGCTGATCGCCCGGCCGGCGGACAGCTCCCAGGGCGACGCCGCCGGCCGCTGGCCCGGCCGGTCGGTGGCGGTGAACCCCGTGACGGCGATGCGGTTCGGCATCTGCCGCAGGGTCGGGGCGAGCGTCTCCAGCAGGCGCCGGGTGCGCTCGTTGGGACGGGTCGAGCCCTCCGGGAACATCGAGCGCCCGTCCTGGTCGACGATCGACAAGTCGAGGCCCTGCTCGGACCGGACGATCACCACGTTCTTCGACAATTCGGCGATGTCCGGCATGTCCTGCAGCGCCTGCCGCAGGGAGGCCGCCGCGAGGCCGAAATTGTCCGGCTCGCCGGTCTCGGTCAGGCCGAACGCGCTGCTCTGGTCGCGCCGGGGCGGCGTCGTGCGGTCGGTGGCCTTCTCGGGCGGGATGTTGCGCAGGTACTTCACGTGGTCGGCCGCCGGCAGGCCCTCGGATTCGAGGATGCCGGCGAACTTCGATTCCTTGTTGACCCCGAAGGCGTCGCGCATCGAGCCGGCGACCACCTGCATCTTCTTCTGGTCCTGCGTCGAGTAGGCCGCGACCATCACGAAGAAGCTCATCAGGAGCGCCATCAGGTCGGCGAAGGTCACGAACCAGCCGTGCCCGCCATGCGCGCCGCCGCGCCTCTTCCTTGCCATGTCAGGACTCGGCCATATCACGCGGCCGGTTCCATCAGCGCTTCGCGATGGTTGTGCGGCAGGTAGGCGACCAGCATCTCGCGCACCAGCATCGGGCTCTTCTGGTCGCGGACCATCAGGATGCCGTCGATGATCAGCGAGCGGGAGACGTCCTCCTCCTCGAGCTTGACGTGCAGCTTGTCGGCGAGCGGCAGGGTGACCAGGTTGGCGATCACGGCACCGTAGAGCGTGGCGAGCAGGGCTGTCGCCATGGCGGGGCCCAGCTTCGACGGGTCGGACATGTTGGCGAACATCGCCACCATGCCGAGGATCGTGCCGATCATGCCCCAGGCCGGGGCGCAGTCGCCGTAGGCCCGGTAGACCTTCGAGCCCTCGTCGAGATGCATCAGGAAGTTGTCGCGGTCGCGCTCCATCGTGTCGCGGATGAAGTCCCGGTCGTAGCCGTCGGCGATGTAGCGCGCGCCCTGGGCCAGGAACGGGTCGGAGATCTCCATGTTCTCCAGCGCCATCGGGCCGGACTTGCGGACCACGTCGGCGATCTTGGTGATCTCCTCGATCAGCTCCTGCGGCTTCACCGAGCGCATCATGAAGGCGAAGCGCAGGCCCATCGGCAGGCCGTGCACGATCACCGAGAACGGGAAGCGGATCATCGTGGCCGCGGTGGCGCCGCCGAACACCACGACCATGGCGTGCTCCGACGCATAGGCCCCGAAATGGCCGCCATCGAGCATGATCAGCCCGACCACGACGCCGAGGCCGGAGAGCAGGCCGAGTGCGGTTGCGAGATCCATGGCTCTGGGCGCCCGATGCGAAATCGTAAAAAAGCGGTCCCAGCGGTCGCTTGCGGCCGGGTTATTCACAGCGGTAGGAAATCTTGCTGAACGAACCGTAAAGGCGAAGGCTTCGACCCTGTCGAGGGCCGTCATCGCCCGTTCAGGCGCGCCCCGGCATAAGCCGTGTCGTGCGAGGGGTTTGGCGACGGAAACGGCGATGCCCGGCCGCCGCACGGACCTTAAGAAATGGCGCGAGACCCGGATACACGGGCCGCGCCGGGGGTGGCGGAGCTGTGGTGATGGTTCGTCTGTACGGGCGGGTCCTGGGTTTCCTGAAGGCGGAACGGCGGCTGGCCATCGGTCTGGCGGTCACCAACGTCGTGCTGGCGATCGCGGCCTTCGCCGAGCCGCTGCTGATGGGCCGGATCATCGATCAGCTGACTCACCTCAAGCGCGGCGGCAACGCCATGACCACCATGCTGCCCCTGCTGGCGGCCTGGGTGGCGTTCGGCTTCTTCACCATCGCGGCGGGCGTGTTCATCGCGCTCCACGCCGACCGGCTGGCCCACCGCAACCGCCTGTCCTCGATGGCGAGCTATTTCGAGCACGTGCTCGACCTGCCGCTCGCCTTCCACTCGGCCAACCATTCCGGCCGGGTGCTGAAGGCGATGCTGGAGGGCACCAACGGCATGGCCTGGCTGTGGCTCGGCTTCTTCCGCGACCACCTCGTCGCCCTGGTCTCCCTGGTCGTGCTCCTGCCGATGACCCTGTTCATCAACTGGCAGCTCGGCTCGATCCTGGTGGTGCTGGTGCTGGCCTTCACGGCGCTCACCACCTTCGTGATGCGCCGGACCGAGGCACTCCAGGGCCAGGTCGAGGAATTCAATTCCGGCCTCGCCGCCCACGCCTCCGACGCGCTCGGCAACGTCGCGGTGATCCAGTCCTTCACTCGCGCCAAGGCCGAGAAGGACGCGATGCGCGGCATCATCACCAACCTGCTGGCCGCCCAGATCCCGGTCCTGTCCTGGTGGGCGCTGGCCAACGTCGCGACCCGCGCCTCGGCGACCATCACCATGACGGCGATCTTCGTCACCGGCATCTGGCTGTATCAGGCCGGCACCACCACGGTGGGCGAGGTCGTGGCCTTCATGAGCCTGGCCACCGCCTTCGTGGCGCGCCTCGACCACGTGGTCGGCTTCGTCAACGGCCTGTTCCAGCAGGCGCCCAAGATCGCCGAGTTCTTCGAGATCTACGACACCGTGCCGGCGGTGGCCGACCGCCCGCATGCCCGGCAGGTCGCGCGCTTCGAGGGCGAGGTCACATTCAACGACGTCGCCTTCTCGTATGACGGCCGGCGCAAGGCACTGGACGGCGTGTCGTTCTCGGCGCGTCCCGGCGAGACCGTGGCCTTGGTCGGCACCACCGGCTCGGGCAAGTCGACGACGCTCGGCCTGCTGCACCGCAGCTTCGATCCGGCCGCCGGGTCGATCCGGATCGACGACATCGACGTGCGCGACATTGGCCTTTCGTCGCTGCGCCACAACATCGGCGTGGTGTTCCAGGAGCCGATGCTGTTCGCCCGCTCGATCCGCGAGAACCTCCAGGTCGGCCGCCCCGATGCCACCGACGCCGAGATGCTCGACGCCCTGGAGCGGGCCCAGGCCGGCGCCTTCATGGCGCGCCAGCCCGACGGGCTCGACACGGTGATCGGCGAGCGTGGCCGGTCGCTCTCCGGCGGCGAGCGCCAGCGGCTCTCGATCGCCCGGGCGCTCCTGAAGAACCCGCCGATCCTGATCCTCGACGAGGCGACCTCGGCGCTGGACGCCGCCACCGAGCGCAAGCTCCAGGGCGCCCTGGAGGCCGTGATGGAAGGGCGTACCACCTTCGTGATCGCCCACCGGCTCGCCACGATCCGCAACGCCGACCGCATCCTGGTCTTCCACGAGGGCCGGATCGTCGAGGCCGGCACCTTCGACGCGCTGGTCGCTCAGAACGGCCGCTTCGCCGAGCTCGCCCGGGCGCAGTTCATGGCCGCCGAGGCCGACGAGGACGAGGGGCGGCTGGCGCTGGCGGCCTGAGGGACGGGCGCCGGTTCGCCGGTGCCCAAGGAAGTCTCAATCTTTCGGGAGACAGAGTCTTCCGTAAGCGGTCCTCTGCTCCCGGCCCCGTCCGATCGGGTGGGATCCGGGACGGCCCATTCCAGGCCTGTGAGTCATAAAAAATGCTGCGCGAGATCGTCCTCGACACCGAGACCACCGGCACGGAGGCGCGCAATGGCGATCGGTTGATCGAGATCGGTGCGGTCGAGCTGCTCAACCACATCCCCACCGGACGGACCTTCCACCGCTACTGCAACCCGCAGCGGGCGGTCTCCGAGGGCGCGTTCAACGTCCACGGGCTGTCGGACGCGTTCCTGTCCGACAAGCCGGTCTTTTCCGAGATCGTCGGTGAGCTGCTGGCCTTCCTGGCGGATGGGCGCCTGGTCATCCACAACGCGCCCTTCGACGTCGGCTTCCTCAACATGGAATATGCCCGGCTCGGGGCCAACGCGCCGCCGCCGATCCAGCTGGACGACGTGGTCGACACCCTGCCGATGGCACGGCGCAAGCACCCGGGCGCGGCCAACAACCTCGACGCCCTGTGCAACCGCTACGGCATCGATACCAGCCGTCGCACCAAGCACGGGGCGCTCCTGGACGCGCAGATCCTGGCGGAGGTCTATGTCGAGCTGCTGGGTGGGAAGCAGACCAGCCTGGGGCTCATGGATGTGCAGGCCGGCTCCCGGGTCCAGGCGGTCGCGCAGGCGGCTTCGGCAGCCCCACGGCCGTATCGAAGCCGCCTTACGGATGAGGAGCGAGCGAGGCACGACAGCTTCCGCGCGAGTCTCGGTCCGGCGCCGATCTGGGCCGACTATATCGGCGCTGACGAACCGGCCTGACCGGCCTTGCCGCATCGCACATCGGCCTCTATTGCGTCGCACCATATGTCGGCCTTCGCGCTATCCCGGCCGCGACACGGACGCTGATGTGACCAAGCGCGCACCCATCATGGACCCCTTCAGCAAGCTGAAGGCACTGCAGGACGGCGCGCGCGACCAGGCCGGCAGCTCGCCGTTCTCCGACATGATCGAGGCCACCCGCTTGACGAGCCTCGGCCGCCTGGACGAGGCGACCGCCCTGATCCAGCGCAGCTTCGGCTACACGACCGCGTCGCTTCCGGAGCCGGACGCTCCGGCACCCCGGATCCCGACCCGGCGCGAAGAGGCGCCCGGGACTGTCCGGCGAGACGCCGCCGAGGAGCCCCGGAATGCGGCGCGCGGCGAAGCTTCGCGCGGCTCGATCGCCGAGCCGGCGGTGCGGGTCCGCAGGGCGGTCGGCAAGGTCGTGAGCGGCCTCGCACCGGTGCTGAAAGGGCTGAGCCGCGCGCGCCGCGCGCCCGCCAAGCCGTCGGTGCCCCGAAAGCCCGCGCGCGAGAGCCGCTTCGTCGCCCTGAGCCACACCGAACCGGCCGGCAGCCGCGATTACAAGCTGTTCATTCCGGGTGAGGCGGCGGAGCCGGCACCCCTGCTGGTGATGCTGCACGGCTGCATGCAGAACCCGGACGATTTCGCCGCCGGCACCGGCATGAACGTGCTGGCCGAGCGCGAAGGTTTTTTCGTCGTCTACCCGGCTCAGAGCCGGCAAGCCCATGTCCAGCGCTGCTGGAACTGGTACGAGCCGCGCGACCAGCGCCGGGAATCCGGCGAGGTGGCGATCATCGCAGGGCTAACCCGGGCCGTGATGGCGGACCACCCGATCGACCCGGCCCGAATCTACATCGCCGGCATGTCGGCGGGGGGCGCGGCCGCCCTGAACATCGCCCGGGCCTATCCGGACCTCTACGCCGCGGTCGGCGTGCATTCCGGTCTCGCCGCCGGCTGCGCCCGCGACCTCGGCTCGGCCCTGATGGCCATGCAGGTCGGCGCGCCCGGCCTCGGCACCGCACCCTCTTTCGGCGCCTCCCCGACCGGGCAGCGCATCCCCACCATCGTGTTCCACGGCGAGGACGACGGCACCGTGAGCGTGCGCAACGCCGACCAGGTGCTGGCCCAGGCCAACGTCGCCGGCCTGACCGCGCGGTCCGAGACCTTGGAGGGGCGCGGCCACCCCTTCACCCGCACCCGCTACCGGGACGGGACCGGCCGGGTCGTGGTCGAGGATTGGCGGGTGCGCGGTGCCGGCCACGCCTGGTCGGGCGGCCGCCCCGAGGGCAGCTACACCGATTCCGACGGACCCGATGCCTCGCGGGCGATGCTCGACTTCTTCGCCGAGCACCGGCTCGGGCCGCGCTGAAACCGCGACAGGGGGCGGGCACAGCCTCAAGGCTTGCAGGGCGCTGCCCTGCACCCGCAAAAGGTCCCGGACCTTTTGAAACCGTGACCGGACCCATCCATGACTGCACCGATCCCGACCCTCGACGGCCTCGCGCAGGTGGCGGAGCGCTACGACCTGCTCCTCTGCGACGTCTGGGGCGTGCTGCATGACGGCCAGACGGCCCATGGCCCGGCCGGCGAGGCGCTGACCCGGTTCCGCGGTCTGCCGGGCGCGCGGCCGCGCCGGGTGGTCCTGGTCTCGAACGCGCCGCGGCCCGGGGACGGCGTTGGCCGCATCCTCGACCGGTTCGGCGTGCCGCGCGAAGCCTACGACGCGATCCTGACCTCGGGGGACCTCACACGGGAGCTGATCGCCGGGCGCCCGGGCGCCCGGATCCGGCATCTCGGGCCGGAGCGCGACCTCGGCATCTTCAAGGACCTCGACCTCAGCCTCGTCCCGGAGGAGCAGGCCGATCTCGTCGTGTGCACCGGCCTGTTCGACGACCGCAGCGAGACCGCGGACGATTACCGCGACGAGCTCACGCGCCTCGCAGGCCGGGGACTGACGATGATCTGCGCCAATCCCGATCTCGTGGTCGAGAGCGGCAACCGGCTGATCCCCTGCGCGGGTCTGCTCGCGGCGGCCTATGCCGAGCTCGGCGGCACCGTGATCTATGCCGGCAAGCCGCATCGCCCGGTCTACGAGGCCGCTTTGGCCAAGGGGGCCGAACTCACGGGCGCGCCGGTGGACCCGGCCCGGGTGATGGCGATCGGCGACGCGATCCGCACCGACATCGCCGGCGCCCACGGCTTCGGCATCGCCAGCCTGCTCGTGGCGCGCGGCATCCACGCCGAGGAACTCGGCGTCTCGGCCGAGCATCACCGCCTGGGCGACGTGGCCGAATGGCTCGGCCGCCAAGCCGTGCATCCGGACGCGGTGATCGAGCGGCTGGTCTGGTAGAGCGTCGGCCCCGGCCGCCATGCTACAACCGGGGATGGCCGATCCCGTCCCCGCCGCCACCCATGCCCGCACCATCCTGGCGGCGCACGAGCATCGCCGCCAGATCGCGCCCCTGACCGGCTGGGATGCCGGCCTGGATCTGGCCGCCGCCTACCGGGTGGCCGAGGAGGTCCGGCGCCTGCGTATGGCCCGCGGCGAGCGGCCGGTGGGCCGCAAGATCGGCTTCACCAACACGACCCTCTGGGACACCTACGGCGTCCACGCGCCGATCTGGGGGCCTGTCTACGACACGACCCTGCACGCGCGCGCCGCCCTGACCGGGCCGATCCCGCTCGCCGCCCTGGTCGAGCCGCGGATCGAGCCGGAGATCGTGTTCGGGCTGGCCCGGGCGCCCGAGCCCGGCATGGACGCCGCCGCTCTGCTCGGCTGCATAGGCTGGGTGGCGCAGGGGTTCGAGCTGGTACAGTCGCTGTTTCCCGGCTGGCGCTTCTCCGCCCCCGACACCGTGGCGGCCTTCGGGCTGCACGGCCTGCTGGTGCTGGGCGAGCGGGTACCGATCGCCGCGGATTCGGCGCCCGCCTGGATCGACGCCCTCGCGGGCTTCTCCGTCGATCTGCTGCGGGATGGCGCTGTCGCCGACCGGGGCAGCGCGCGCAACGTGCTCGGCGGCGGCCCCCTCGCGGCCCTCCGGCATCTTGTTGATGTGTTGGCTAATGATCCCGGGAGCCCGCCGCTCGCAGCCGGCGAAGTTGTCACCACCGGGACGCTCACCGACGCCCTGCCGGTGGCGTCCGGGCAGGTCTGGAGCACCCGGCTCTCCGGACTGTCGCTGCCCGGCCTCGACCTCGCCCTAGCCTGACGCGATCGGACGCCTCTGCGTCCGCCCGCAAAAAGCCCTCTCGCGCGCGTGTCCGGCACAAAGCCGCAGGGCATCCGCGCGAAATCCCTCGCGGATGGCGCCGGATGGGGTAAGGCGAGACGGGGCGGCTGCGTGCGGCACGCGATTCGCGCCTGTGCCACACATCATCGCCCTCGTCTCGGCCCGGCCGCGACAGGGGGCGTTGGTGATGATTAGCCGACATGCCACATGCTGAGACATGCCCGGACGCGCGCGGAGCCGCTACACGACGTATCTGGTGTCCGTGACCGCGGAGCGGTCCGGCGGCCGCGGCCGGTCGGCCAAGCCCGCTCCCGTGGTCTACGCGGTGATGAAGCCGAACGCCGAGGCCGCGTTGGCGGCAATCCGGTCGCTGGCCGAAGGACCGGTCGCGGTCGCCATCGTGGGCAGCCTGTCCACCCGGGTCTCCAAGGGGCTCAAGCTGAAGCCGGGTGAACCCCGCATGGTGTGACGGGCCGGACTCAATCCACCGCCAGCCGGTAGCCGACGCCCCGCACGGTCTGCAGGAAGACCGGGTTGGCCGGATCGACCTCGGTCTTGCGGCGCAGGCGGTTGATCTGCACGTCGACCGTGCGCTCCCCGGCGGCGGCGCCACCGGGGCCGGCGAGTTGCTCGCGCTCGACATTGGCGCCCCCGGCCGCGGCCAGGATCGTCAGGATCTCGCGCTCGCGGTCGGTGATGCGGATCAGCGCGTCGTCCCGGCGCAATTCGCCCCGGTCGATGCGGAACGCGAACGGCCCGAAGGTCACGGTCTCGGCCGCCGCCTCGCGCGCAGGCACGCCGCGCTTGATGATGTTGTTGAGCCGCAGGGTCAGCTCCCGGGGCTCGAACGGCTTGGGCAGGTAATCGTCGGCGCCGATCTCCAGCCCCATCACCCGGTCATTGGGGTTGGACCGGGCGGTGAGCATCAGGATCGGCACCCGGGATGTCTCGCGCACGCTGCGGGCGTAGTCGAAGCCGTTCTCGCCGGGCATCATCACGTCGAGCACCATCGCGTCGAACACGACGCTCACGGCCCGGGCCCGGGCCTCGGCGGCGCTGGCCGCCACGGTGACGCGAAAGCCCTGGTCGGTCAGGTAGCGGGCGAGCAGCTCGCGCAGGCGGCGGTCGTCGTCGACCACGAGCACATGCGGCGCCGCGTCGGGCAAGTCGGCCCGGGGGGCGGTCATCACGCGCCGCCACCCGCGGCGGTGCCGCGCCGGGCCATCAGGCGCCGCACCGCCGCCCGATCCTCCGGCTCGATCATCGCCATCAGAAAATCCTCCGGGGAGCCGAGCGCGTCCGGCGCGGCGAGCGCCCGGGCGAGGCGCCGGGCCTGGACCCGGGTGAGGTCGGCGGCCAGCTCGGCACCGGATGGCGTGCAATACAGCAGGCGCTGGCGCCGGTCGCTCGGGCCGGTCTTCTGGGCGACGTAGCCCTGCCCGATCAGGTCCTTCAAGACCCGGTTGAGGCTCTGCTTGGTGATCCGCAGGATGTCGAGCAACTCCGCGATGGTCAGGCCCGGATACCGGTCGACGAAGTGCAGCACCCGGTGATGCGCCCGGCCGAAGCCGTAGGCGGACAGGATCCGGTCGGGATCGCCGACGAAATCCCGGTAGGCGAAGAACAGAAGCTCGATCAGGTCGTCGCTGCCCAGCGCATGCGCCGGGTCCGCCGCGCGGGACGCAGGTGCGGGACCGGGAGAGGAGAGCCCGGATACGACGGCGCCGTCGCGCTGTGCCGATGAGGTCACGGGGGGCAGACCGTCACGTGGGGACCGTCCGGGTGGCAAGAAGGTCAGTCCCGCTGACATGTCTCAGCGCCGTCCGGGAGCGTCAAGCCCGGGGGCGTCCGCCCGCGAGACACTGATCGGGGACTTGCCGGCCGCCGCTCCGGGTCCGATACCGGTCCGGGCCGGATTCGAGGGCCCGAGCGCCTCGTCCTGGATATCGGATCCAGGACGAGGCGCTCGGGCTCTGGTTTGCATCCTCTTTGTCCGAAAGCCGGCAATTACCTTTCGGGATGATGCTCTAGGGGAACAGCATGAGCGACGCCGACGCACGGGCCCGCCGCCTCTGGATTCGCGATCCGCTGGCCATCCTCGCCGACGGGGCCGGGGGCGGCATCGTGGTGGCGGGCAGCCGGATCGTCGAGCGCGTCGCCGCGGGTGCCCGGCCGGCATCCCCGGTGGACGAGACCTTCGACGCCTCGCGCCACGTGGTCATCCCCGGCCTCGTCAACACCCATCACCACGCGTTCCAGACCCTGACCCGCGCTCACCCGATCGCGATCAACAAGCCTTTGTTTCCCTGGCTGAAGGCGCTCTACACAATCTGGAGCCGGATCACCCCGGAGGCGTTCCGGCTCGCCACAAGGGTGGCCTATACCGAGCTGCTGCTCTCGGGCTGCACCACGGCGGGGGACCACCATTACCTGTTCCCGAAAGGGCTGGAGCAGTCGGTCGACATCCAGGTCGAGGAGGCCAAAAGCCTGGGGATCCGCGCCGCCATCACCCGCGGCTCGATGAGCCTGTCCAACCGGGACGGCGGCCTGCCTCCGGAGACGCTGACCCAGGACGACGACACGATCCTTTCGGACTGCGAGCGGGTGCTGAACCTGTTCCACGATCCGGCCCCGGGGGCGATGGTGCAGATCGGGCTGGCGCCGTGCTCGCCGTTCGCGGTGACGAAGCGGCTGATGCGCGAGAGCGCGGCGCTCGCCGCCCGACACGGAAGCCGCCTGCACACCCATCTCGGCGAGACCCTGGACGAGGACCAGTTCTGCCTGTCGATGTTCGGCTGCCGCCCGGTGGACTACCTGGAGGAGGTCGGCTGGATGAGCGACCGGGTCTGGCTCGCCCACGGCATCCATTTCAACGATGCCGAGGTCGCCCGGCTCGGCAAGGCCGGGGTCGGCGTGTGCCATTGCCCGACCTCGAACATGACCCTGGCGTCGGGCCATTGCCGCACCTGCGAACTGGAAGCGGCGGGCTCCCCCGTTGGCCTCGGCGTCGACGGCTCGGCCTCGAACGACAGCTCGAACCTGATGGAGGGGGTGCGGCACGCGCTGATGCTGAACCGGCTCACCTACGGGGCGGAGACCGTGACGCATCTCGATGCGCTCCGCTGGGCCACGGAGGGCTCGGCCGCGTGCCTCGGCCGCTCCGATATCGGCCGGATCGAGCCGGGCCGCGAGGCCGACCTGGCGCTGTTCACCCTCGACGAGCTGCGCTTCTCCGGCGCCCACGATCCGCTCGCCGCCCTGGTCCTGTGCGGCGCCACCCGGGCCGACCGGGTGATGGTGGCCGGGCACTGGCGGGTGATCGACGGCCAGCCGCTGGGTATCGATACGGGCCGCCTGCGGGAGGACCATTCGCGGCTGGCGACAGAGCTGTTCGGGGTGGGGTGAGGCTCGAAGGGTCCGGATTCAAAAGTCCGGAACCTTTTGCGGGGACAGGGTGGAACCCGGCTCGGTCTCGGTGAGCCTTGAAGGCTGAAAATCGTCGGCGTAGCCTTGCTGCGGAGCTGCGCCGAGGTGGGAAAGCCGCCCATGACGATCGCCACCCTCAACAACCAAGAGTTCGAACACCATACCGGCTGCGCCAAGAAGGTTGCGGCTGAAGAACCGGTCTTCATCATCGAAATCTCGGGCCAACCGGCAGGCGTCGAAGACGTGGCGGTGGAGTTCCCCCGCGCGCGCGACCTCGCGCAAGGCGCCGATTTCGACTGATGTTTCTGCTTATCGCAAGGCCCTGTGAGGGGCTTCCCAGTAGACCGAGCCAGCTCAGCTGAAAACGTGCGACTTGAAGCAGTAAGGCAGTCCTTCTCAGAAGGTGCGACTGGATTCACACGTCGCCGAACGAGGCGCGGGCCCCCTCTCCCGTGCGGGCTACGATGTTCACACATCGCTGCCGGATGAGGACTAAGGCTAACCCCAAGCGCGTCTCCATCCCCCCTCTGCGGGGGAGGGTGGGCCTCGCGTCAGCGAGGGTCGGGAGAGGGGAGCGACCGTGCAGAACGGGACTTCGCCCGTCATGCCGGTCGCGTCATTTCCGGAAGCCGGGTTCCCCTCTCCCGACCCCTGCTGACGCAGGGGCCACCCTCCCCCGCAGAGGGGGGAGGGAAAGCCGCGGTGCTTCCCGTGTAGTCTGCCGATCCCATGTGTGAATCCGCAAGCCCGCACGGGAGGGGGGACCTGCGCTTCATCCTGCGCCCGTGCTGCCGCACCGATACGGGAATTCAGCAGCCCGAACAGGAGAGGGAACGCGTCGCGGCCTGCGGAAGGCGATGTGTGAACATCATTGCCTGCAGAGGCGCAGCCCGAGCGCTCCCGCTCAGAACAACCCGTCGATCTGCCCGTCGGCATCCAGGCGGATCGTGTCGGCGGCCGGGACCCGGGGCAGGCCCGGCATGGTCATGATCTCCCCGCAGATCGCCACCACGAAGCCGGCGCCCGCCGAGAGGCGGACGTCGCGCACGCCGACGACGTGGCCCTCGGGGGCGCCCATCAGGCTCGGGTCGGTGGAGAACGAGTACTGGGTCTTGGCCATGCAGATCGGCAGGTTTCCGTAGCCGTCCTTCTCGAAGGTGGCGAGCTTCTGGGCGGCCTTGGTCTCGATCTGGACGTCGGCGGCGCCGTATAGCTTGGTGGCGATCGCCCGGATCTTTTCCGTGAGCGGCGCTTCGGTCTCGTAGGCGTAGCGGATCGGTGCCGGCTCGTCCTGCGAGAGCTTGACCACGGCCCGGGCCAAATCCTCGGCGCCGGCGCCCCCCTCGGCCCAGTGGCGGCAGGTGATCGCCTCGACGTCGAGCTTTTCGCGGCACAGCTCCTTGAGCTTGGCGTGCTCGGCATCGGTGTCGGCGTAGAAGTGGTTGATCGCCACCACCACCGGCAGGCCGAAGCCGCGCAGGTTGGTGACGTGCCGGGCCAGATTCGCAAAACCCTTCTCCAGGGCGCCGATATTCTCGCCCCCGAGGTTTTTCTTGTCGACGCCGCCATGCATCTTGAGGGCGCGGACCGTGGCCACCACCACGACCGCCGAGGGCGTCAGGCCCGCCTGCCGGCACTTGATGTCCAGGAACTTCTCCGCGCCGAGATCGGCGCCGAACCCGGCCTCGGTCACCGTGTAGTCGGCGAGCCGCAGGCCCGCCCGGGTGGCGATCACCGAATTGCAGCCATGGGCGATGTTGGCGAACGGGCCGCCATGGATCAGGGCCGGGTTGCCCTCCAGCGTCTGCACCAGGTTCGGCTGCAGGGCGTCCTTGAGCAGCACCGTCATGGCGCCGGTGGCCTTCACGTCCTTGAGGGTGACGAGCTTGCGGTCGCGGGTCTCGGCGATGACGATCCGGCCGAGGCGCTCCTCCAGGTCGGCCAGATCACGCGCGAGGCAGAACACCGCCATCACCTCGGAGGCCACCGTGATGTCGAACCCGTCCTCCCGGGGGAAGCCGTTGGCGACGCCGCCGAGCGACTGGGTGATCTGGCGCAGCGCCCGGTCGTTCATGTCGACGACCCGGCGCCAATGGATGCGGCGCACGTCGATGTTGAGCTCGTTGGCCCAGTAGACGTGGTTGTCGATCAGGGCGGCCGCGAGGCTGTGGGCCGAGGTGATGGCGTGGAAGTCGCCGGTGAAGTGCAGGTTGATCTGCTCCATCGGCACGACCTGCGCCTTGCCGCCGCCGGCCGCCCCGCCCTTCATGCCGAAGCAGGGCCCGAGCGAGGGCTCGCGCAGGCAGATCATGGTCTTCTCGCCGATGCGGTTCAGGGCGTCGCCCAGCCCCACCGTGGTGGTGGTCTTGCCCTCGCCCGCAGGCGTCGGGGAGATCGCCGTCACCAGCACGAGCTTTCCGGGCGTCTTGCCCTCCAGCCCGGCGATGTAGCCGTGGTCGAGCTTGGCGATGTGCCGGCCGTAATTGTGGAGCGCCGTATCCGGGATGCCGAGCGTTTCAGCGACCTGCGCGATCGGCTTCAGGGTCGCGGCGCGGGCGATCTCGATGTCTGACGGCATGGGCGTTCCTCCCTGGCTCCGCGGGCACGGCGCCCGCCCACCCGCCGACTGTTATCGTACGGGAATTTTGCCTCGCGGTGTCCTGCCGCGCCGGTCTCGCGCGGACGCGGTCGCACGGCGCGGCCGCCCGACGAGCAGCGGCAGCACTGTGCGTCAAACCGGACGAAAACGCCCGTCGATTTTTATGAGCCGGCCGACAAATTAGTCTTGCCGGTCCGGAGAGGATGAACCCGCAAAGGGGGCGTCAGCCCCCCGACTTCTTGGCCTTGTCGGCGGCGCCCGGGGCCTCGTGGGGCTGGGGCGCCCCCTTGGGCAGTTCCGGGTTCTCGGCGTTGTGCGGGGCGGCGACCGGGGCCGGCGTGGTCTCGGCTGTGGCGGTCGGCTTGTCGGTGTCCGGCAGGCCGTCCTTGAGCTTCTCGTTGATCTGCGCGAGGTCGTCCGGCTCGGGGTTCAGGTCCTTGGCATGCTGCCACTGGAACTTGCCCTCGAGGCGTCGGCCCGAGCGCCAATAGGCGTCGCCGAGGTGGTCGTTGATGGTCGGGTCGCCGGGCTTCAGCTCGACCGCCTTCTCCAGCTCGCGCACCGCGTCGTCCCAGCGGCCGAGGCGGTAATAGGCCCAGCCGAGGCTGTCGACGATCATGCCGTCCCGGGGGCTGGCATCCGCGGCCTGCTGCAGCAGCTTGAACGCCTCGTCGATGTTGATCTTCTGGTCGACCCAGGAATAGCCGAGGTAGTTCATCACCTGCGCCTTGGCGGCCGGCTGGCTCGCCGGCACCAGGGAGAGGGCCTTCTTCAGGTCGGCCTCGGCCTTGGGCCATTGTTTGGCGCGCTCGTAGGCGGTGCCGCGGAAGTAGAAGGTCGTCCAGTAGTTCGCCAGCGGCCGGTCGCCGATCAGGTCGATGGCACGGGTGTAGGTGGCGGCCGCCTCCTCATACTTCTTGCGCGCCCGCTGGACGTTGCCCAGCGCGGTGATCACGTCGATGTCGTCCGGGTGCGCCTTCATGGCCGCGTCGAGATGGGCGAGCGCCTCGTCGCCCTTGCCCATCTGCTCCAGGTTGAGGCCGATCTGGATGTCGGCGTTGAGCTTGAGCGGCGAGGTCGCGGGGATCTGCGCGTAGGCCTCGTTGGCCCGCTCGGTCTGCTTCATCCGGTCGAGGGTGTCGGCCAGCGTCAGCCGGGCGAGCGCGTGGTCCGGGGCCAGGTAGAGCGCCAGCCGCAGGTAGATCACCGCGGGCAGCTCGTCGCCCTGCGTCGAGCCCGCCGAACCCAGCCCGTACAGTACCTCGGCGGCGCCCTCCTGGGCGGTGCCGATCAGCCGGGCCAGCGGCTTGCCGTCCTTGAGCTTGTCCAGGGCGTCGCGCACCAGCGGGTGCCGGGGCGAGAGCTGGTCGAAGTCGGAATAGGCCTGGATCGCCAGGTCGGTGCGGCCGAGGCTCGCCTCCATCCGGGCATAGGCGTCGACGATGCGCAGGGTGTTGCGGTCGGCCTCGTAGGCCGCCTTGAGGCGCCGCTCGGCCTCGGCGTTGTCGCCGATCACCGAGGCGATCAGGCCGGCATGGTAGTCCCGGAAGGTGTTGTAGTAGCGCTCGCCCCGAAGCTTGTTGACCGTCTCCAGCGCCTTCTTGCCGTCGCCCGCGCCGGCATAGGACCAGGCGGTGAGCAACGTCGCGGTCAGGTCAGTCGCCGCGCCCCGGCCGCTGCGGGAGAAGTTCTGGCGGGCGGCGGCCCATTGGCCCGCCTTGATCTGGCGCACCCCCAGCGAGAGGTTGGCGAGCCCGTTGGTGGGATCGCGCGCGATCAGCTTCTCGGCGGCCCGGAACGCGTCCGGCAGGGCGCCGTCGGCCAAGAGCGAGATGAAGGCGCGCTCGACCAGCTCGGCGTTGCGCGGATCGGCCTTGACCGCCTCGCGGTAGAAGCTCGCCGCCGCCGCCGTGTCCCGGGCGGCCCCCGCAATGTAGGCGGACAGGAAGTTGCCCTCCAGGGATTCCGCGGGCTCGTATTCGAGCAGCGGGGCCGACTCGCGCGGCTGGGCGGCCAGGACGGTCTGGGGCAGACCGGCAGCGAGCATCAGGGCGAGCGCCGAGACGCTCCGGCGGGCGCGTGTTGTCATCATGAACCGATCGCGGCTCCTGGGCGCCGGGCCCTCGGGGGCCGGGCGCGGGAATGGCGGGGCGTTCCCGAAAATCGCTGGGGACACTGAACGCATCCCGCCAGCCCCGCAAGGCGAAAGGATGGCGCGGGGGGACCGGATGGTCTCAGGCGGGCATCACGAGTTCGACGGCCAAGCTGCCGAGCACGGTGGTGAGAGCGGCGTGCTGCAGGAGTTCCGTGACGGGCTCCGCTTCAAGTTTCGGGACGGCGCGGTCATAGACGACGCAGCAGACCGCGCCGGTGAGGCGCGAGCCGTACAGGAGGCCGTCCGCATCGCTCGTCTCGTGGATCGCGCGACTGAGATGCGGGCCGTAGCGATGGGCCTTGGCGCGGCCGGCATCCGTCGAGATGCCGAGCCGGAGCAGGCCGGTGGTCCGCAGGTCGATGACGGTCACGGGCTGGATTCGCTCACCCGTGTCACGCCCCAGCGGGCGATCTCCGCTGCGCCGATCCGGCGCCGGCGACGGTTCTCGAAGCGATCGCGGATCAGCGTCTCGGCAACGCCCGTCGCCAGGTCCACGGCGAGGTAGAGGACCTTGAAGCCGTCGTCCGGACTGGAGAAGCGCGACCGCCCGAACCCCATGCCGAGGGGCGTCGATCGGTATGCCAGGGGCGTGACGCGGTAGTAGCCGAGCGGCTGGAAGGCGATGGCGAGGCTGGCGAGGACCGCGTGATCGAGCCTCGGCTCACGCGAAGTCATCGCGGGCCGCATCGATGACGGAAGCGACCCGTCCCCGCTTCAGGTCTTCGAGCGGCGATCCGCCGCGCGCGTAGGGCTCGACCAGCCAGAGCCAGGCGGTGCGCGGATCACCGATGATCGCCAGCACCTCGGCGAGCCCCGCGACTGGACGGCCATCGACGAACTGGGCCAGCGGAAACAGGTGCTTGCGCGTCCCCTTCAGCAAGCCCACGACCGCGCCGCTGCGCCGCCAATCCTGCAGGGTGGAGCGCGCGATCCCGAGACGGGCTGCAAGGTCGCTTGCGCCTGCGAGGGGGCCGGCCCAGTCCTCGAGCTTCAGCGGAAGCGCATAGGCCGCAAGCCGCTTCAGGCCGTCCCGACGATCGGTCGTCTCGCCCGGTGCCGCTCCGCGGCTCAGTTCGACAGCGCCGAGCGGCTTCAGGATGAGCCTCCGCGGCTTTTCATCACCGGGCTCGCTCGATCCCGGGACCGATCCCTCCGCTTTGAGGTGATCCAGCACGGCGTGCATGGCCCGGACGGCATCGCCTTGCTCCACGGCTCGGCCGACCGCGGCCATCAAGCCTGCGATGTGTCTCAACGCTTCCGGTTCCGCCTCCGGATTGCGCCTCCGGAGCACGGCCAGAACGTCGTCGGATCGGATGTCGAGCGTATCCCGCCCGGCCGCGGAATCCCGTGCCATCCCGGCAGCCCTCCGTCTCCGCACAATCTCGTGCGGATTGTGCGGATTGTCCAGATCGGACGGGAGGGTCCTCACATGTTCGGATAGTTCGGCCCGCCCGGCCCCTCCGGCGTCACCCAGTCGATGTTCTGGTTCGGGTCCTTGATATCGCAGGTCTTGCAGTGGACGCAGTTCTGCGCGTTGATCTGGTAGCGCACGCCGTCGCTGGCGGCGGCATCCTCGACCCATTCGTAGACGCCGGCCGGACAGTAGCGGGACGAGGGGCCGCCGTAGACGTCGTGCTCGGAGTGCTTCTGCAGCTCCATGTCCCGGACCTTCAGGTGGGGCGGCTGGTCTTCCTCGTGGTTGGTGTTCGAGAGATAGACCGAGGAGAGCCGGTCGAAGGTCAGCTTGCCGTCGGGCTTGGGGTAGGTGATCGGCGTCACCTCCGAGAGCGGCTTGAGGCAGGCATGGTCCGGCTTGCCGTGCTTGAGCGTGCCGAACAGCGAGGTGCCGAGCAGGCTGGTGGTCCACATGTCGATGCCGCCGAGCCCGACGCCCACCAGGGTGCCGTAGCGCGACCAGAGCGGCTTGACGTTGCGCACCGCCTTGAGGTCCTGCCCGATCGGGCTGTCGCGCCAGCCGGCCTCGTAGGCGGTGAGCTCGTCGCCGGCCCGGCCGGCCTTCAGGGCGTCCGCGATGGCGTCCGCGGCCTGGATCCCGGACAGGACCGCGTTGTGCGAGCCCTTGATCCGCGGCACGTTGACGAAGCCGGCCGAGCAGCCGACCAGGCAGCCGCCGGGGAAGACCAGCTTGGGCACCGATTGCCAGCCGCCCTCCATGATCGCCCGCGCGCCGTAGCCGATGCGCTTGGCACCCGCGAAAGTCTCGGCGATCAGCGGATGGGTTTTGAACCGCTGGAACTCCTCGAACGGCGACAGGGTCGGGTTCTCGTAGTTCAGGTGCGTGACGAAGCCGACCGAGAGCAGGTTGTCGTCGAAATGATAGAGCCAGGAGCCGCCGCCCGCCTTGTTGGGCAGGGGCCAGCCCATGGTGTGGCGCACCAGCCCCGGCTCGAAGGTTGAATCCGGCAGCTGCCAGAGCTCCTTCACACCGAGCCCGTACTTGAAGTGGTCGCTGTGCCGGTTGAGGGCATACCGCTGGATCAGCCCCTTGGTCAGGTTGCCCCGGGCGCCCTCGCCGAACACCGTGTACTTGCCGCGCAGTTCCATGCCGCGGGTGTAGTCGTCGCGCGGCTCGCCCGCCTTGCCGATCCCGAGATCGCCCGTGGCGATGCCCGCCACCGCGCCGGCCTCGTCGTACAGCACCTCCGCGGCCGGGAAGCCCGGATAGATCTCGACGCCCAGCGCCTCGGCCTGGACGCCCAGATACTTGCAGACGTTCGACAGCGAGCCGACAAAGTTGCCGTGGTTCGACATGAGCTTGGGAAAGAACACGTTCGGCAGTGTGACGCCGCTGTTCTTGGTGAGCATCATGAACTCGTCGCGCTGGACTTGCGTCTTCAGCGGCCGCTCCGGATCGGTGCGCCAGTCCGGCAGCAGCAGGTCGAGGCCGTTCGGGTCGATCACCGCGCCCGACAGGATGTGGGCGCCGACTTCCGAGCCCTTCTCGACCACGACGACGGAGATCTCCTCGCCGATCTCGGCCGCCCGCTGCTTCAGGCGGATCGCGGTGGCGAGCCCGGCCGGGCCGGCGCCGACCACGACCACGTCGAAATCCATGCTTTCGCGTTCGGGCAGCGCCATCGTCGAGCCTCCTGTTTTCTTGTCGCTATGCCCGATCCGTTCCCGGGTCGGCATGATGTTCTGCCGTCTCAAGCGATTCCAAGCTAGAAAGGCAAGGTGCTGAGGCCCGGACTTGAGGGAAAGCTCCCCTATGCCGCATGGGTGGGGAATGCGGACGGGCTCGGGGCGACTCAGCGGTAACCGGCGGGCGCGGCACGGCGCCTGGGGCCGCGCCGTTCGGTCACGCAAGTCCTTGTCGTCGAGCGGGTTTCAAGAGTTGTCCACAGGCATCGAGCGCCCCACATGCTGATCAGCATGCCGAGCCCCAACGACGCGCAAGCCGACCTCATCGCCTATCTCGATTTCCACGTGGAGGCCGGCGCCGACGCGGTCCTCGACGAGCAGCCGCATGACCGGTTCGGCGAGGCCGACACGCCGGCCCCGACTCTGCGGGCGCCCCGGCGCCCGGCCGCGGCCCCCCGGCCCGTTGCCTCGTCCAACTCGCTCGTGCCGCCTCCGGGCTCGCCCCCGCCGGCGGCGCCGGCCCGGACCTTCGGGCGGGCGGCGAGCGCCCAGCCGGACGAGGCGGCGAGCGACGCCCGCGCCCGGGCGCGCGAGGCCAAGAGCCTGGACGAGCTGGAAAAGATCCTGGCGAATTTCGACGCCTGCCCGCTGCGCTTCACCGCCAAGAACCTGGTCTTCGCCGACGGCAACCCCGAGGCCCGGGTGATGTTCTTGGGCGAAGCGCCGGGGGCCGACGAGGACCGGATCGGCAAGCCGTTCATGGGCCGCTCGGGCCAGCTCCTCGACAAGATGATGGCGGCGGTCGGCCTCGACCGGACCAGCGCCTATATCGGCAACATCGTGCCCTGGCGGCCCCCGGGCAACCGCAACCCGACCCCCCAGGAGGTGGCGGTGTGCCGGCCGTTCGTGGAGCGCCAGATCGAGCTGGTCGACCCGGAGGTGATCGTCTGCCTCGGTGCGCCCGCGACCCAGACCCTGACCGGCACCAAGGACGGCATCCTGCGAACCCGCGGCCGGCTGTTCCCCTATAAGCTGCCGAGCCGCGAGGCGAAGCTGCTCGCCACCCTCCACCCGGCCTTCCTGCTGCGTCAGCCGGTGCAGAAGCGCCTGGCCTGGCGGGATTTCCGGTCCTTGCGCGCCCTGCTCGACGGAAAAGCTTGACCGTGGGCGCGGAACCGGGCGTTCCCTCCCGTCATTAGAGCTTCGTCCCGAACGGTGTCTGCCGGCTTTCGGACATAGGCGATGCACAGTTAGGACCGCGCCCTGCCCGGCGGCAGGCGCGGCATCAGGGCGGTACCATGCGCTGGGACGATCTACGCAGCTCCGACAACGTCGAGGATCGCCGCGGTGAGGGCGGCGGTGGCGGCATGGGCTTCCCGGGCGGCGGCGCGGGCGGCCTCGGGATCGGCACCATCGTGGTGCTGCTGATCATCGGCTACTTCACCGGCATCAACCCGGCGATCCTGATCGGCGGCGCCCAGCAGATCGGTCGCGGCGGCGGCCAGCAGGAGCAGCAGGCCGACCCGCAGACCCAGTCCAAGCGGCGCCAGGCGCCCACGGACGAGAGCGGCCGGTTCGCGTCAAAAATCCTGGGCAACACCGAGGACGTGTGGAGCCAGATCCTGCCGCAGCAGACCGGCAAGCAATACACCCCGACGACCCTGGTGCTCTATACCGGCGGCACCCGCTCGGGCTGCGGCTCGGCCCAGGCCGCCATGGGGCCGTTCTACTGCCCGCTCGACAAGAAGGTCTATCTCGATACCGGCTTCTTCAAGGAGATGGCGACCAAGTTCGGCGTGAAGGGCGATTTCGCCTACGCCTACGTCATCGCCCACGAGGTCGGCCACCACGTCCAGGACGTGCTCGGCATCCTCGGCAAGGTCCAGGCCCGCCAGCAGCAGGCCTCCAGCAAGACCGAGGCGAACGCCCTGTCGGTGCGGATCGAGCTGATGGCCGATTGCCTGGCCGGTGTCTGGGCCAAGAACTCCAACGACAAATATGCCGAGCTGGACCAGGGCGACATCGACGAGGCCCTGAACGCCGCCGCCCAGATCGGCGACGATTCGCTGCAGAAGCGCTCGCAGGGCTACGTGGTGCCAGATTCCTTCACCCACGGCTCCTCAGCCCAGCGCCAGCGTTGGTTCACCGCCGGCTACAAGAGCGGCCAGACCAAGGCCTGCGATACCTTCCGCACGGCGGATAACTGAGGCTGGCTCAGGGCTTCCGCGAGCGTAGCGAAGCGAGGACGGCAAAAGCTCCCCGTCCAGCGTCATCTTTCACCAGCGGCTCCAGCGAAGGGCTCGGCCGGAACCTTCTGGCCCCCCTCCGGCATCCTGGCGACAGGGCTGCCGGCTTGACGCGCATGTCGTTTCGCATTCCCGTTCGATCCAGTCCGACTCATGGAGTGCGCGATGGCGTCCCTCGCCGTGACGGCGAAAGGACAGGTCACCCTGAAACGTGACCTGCTACGACACCTCGGCATCAAGCCTGGGGAGCGAATCGACTTCGAGAAACTGCCCGGTGGTGAGTTGCGCGTGCGGGCGGCCCGGCCATCTGGCACGATCGACAAGTTCCTCCATGCCCTCGATGGAAAAGTGACGCTGGATAAGCCGCTGACGATCGAGGCGATGAACGCCATTGCTGAAGCGGGCTGGTCCGGCGCGCCGGACGACCCATGAACATCGCCGTCGATACCAACGTGTTGGCCCGGGCGATTCTGATGGACGATCCTGAGCAGGGCCGCACGGCGCGGAAGCTGCTCACGGATGCGACCACGATCGCGATCCCGTTGCCGTGCCTGTGCGAGCTGGTCTGGATCCTCCGGCGCGGGGCCAAGCTCGCGACCGCGGATGTGGCATCCGCGCTGCGCGCGTTGCTCGAGACCGGGAACGTCACCATGAACCGGCCCGCCGTAGAAGCCGGGCTCGGGTTGCTCGAGGCCGGCGGCGACTCCGCCGACGGTGTCATCGCCCATGAAGGCCGCTGTCTCGGCGGCGAGACCTTTGTCTCGTTCGACCGGGCGGCTGTAGTGCTGCTGTCTCGGCAAGGAGAAGCGGCGCGGCTTCTTTCCTGAGTGCGGAGCCGGTCGGAGAACCTCCGACCTGGGAGAAATCAGCTCTTGCTCAGCCGCTTGGCGTTGGCCTGGACCTTCCGGCGGTAGTTGCGGATCACCTTGCCGTTCGAGGCGCCCGAGGCGACCATCAGGGCCGCTTCGCTCGCCGCCATGATCTTCTCCGTAACCATGCGCTGCGCCTCGAGCTGCGCGGCCGGGCCGCCCACCGCGAACATCGCCATACGCTGGGCGATCACGCCTTGAGCCTCGAGGCCCAGCATGGCCATGTCGAGGCTCGTCTTCCACCAACCGAACAGCATCGTGGTCCTCGTCCCAAGGGCATCGGCCCGAAAGGTATGCGCCTTCATTTAGAAAAAGATGATGCCCAACCAAAGGCGTGGCGCGGGGCACAACGGCGCAGCCTGGACTTGGCTCCCGAGAGCCGACCACGCTTGCGTGAGGCACCCGGCCGCCCGCGATCCCGGCTCCGTCTTTGCGCCGTCTCGATCCATGCCGTAAGCGGCCTGAAGAAACCTTCCCCGGACCCGGCAACCGCCCTTCATGATACGCCTGGACAAAATCACAAAGCAGAACGGGCGGCAGCTCGTCTTCATCGAGGCCTCGGCCGCCCTCCAGCGGGGCGAGAAGATCGGGCTCGTGGGCCCGAACGGGGCCGGCAAGACCACCCTGTTCCGGATGATCATCGGCCAGGAGCAACCCGACGAGGGCCAGGTCTCCGCCGACCGGGGCATCACCATCGGGTATTTCAGCCAGGATGTCGGCGAGATGGCCGGGCGCAGCGTCGTCACCGAGGTGATGGACGGGGCCGGGCCGGTGAGCGCGGTGGCGGCCGAGTTGGCGGAGCTCGGGGCGGCGCTGGCCGATCCGGACCGCGCCGACGAGATGGACGCCCTGGTGGAGCGCTACGGCGAGGTCCAGGCCCGGTTCGAGGAGCTCGACGGCTACGCCCTGGAGGGCCGCGCCCGCGAGGTGCTCGACGGCCTCAGCTTCAGCCAGGCGATGATGGAGGGCGATGTCGGCACCCTCTCGGGGGGCTGGAAGATGCGGGTCGCGCTCGCCCGCATCCTCCTGATGCGCCCGGACGTGATGCTGCTCGACGAGCCGTCCAACCACCTGGATCTCGAGAGCCTGATCTGGCTCGAATCGTTCCTGAAGGCCTATGACGGCGCCCTGCTGATGACCTCGCACGACCGCGAGTTCATGAACCGCATCGTCACCAAGGTGATCGAGATCGACGGCGGCGCGCTCACCACCTTCTCGGGGGACTACGCGTTCTACGAGGAGCAGCGGAAGCTGAACGAGGCGCAGCAGCAGGCGCAGTTCGAGCGCCAGCAGGCGATGCTCGCCAAGGAGATCGCCTTCATCGAGCGGTTCAAGGCCCGGGCCTCCCACGCCGCCCAGGTCCAGAGCCGCGTGAAGAAGCTCGACAAGATCGAGCGCGTCGAGCCGCCCCGGCGGCGGCAATCCGTGGCCTTCGAGTTCCAGCCGGCGCCGCGCTCCGGCGACGACGTCGTGATGCTGAAAGGTGTCCACAAGCGCTACGGCAGCCGCACGATCTACGAGGGGCTCGACTTCTCGGTGCGCCGCCGGGAGCGCTGGTGCGTGATGGGCATCAACGGCGCCGGCAAGTCGACGCTCCTGAAGCTCGTCACCGGCACCACCGCGCCGGATGACGGCTCGGTCACGGTCGGCGGCAGCGTCAAGCTCGGCTACTTCGCCCAGCACGCCATGGACCTGCTGGACGGCGACCGCACCGTGTTCCAGACCCTGGAGGACGCCTTCCCGCAGGCGGGGCAGGGCTCGCTGCGGGCGCTGGCCGGCTGCTTCGGCTTCTCCGGCGACGATGTCGAGAAGCGCTGCCGGGTACTCTCGGGCGGCGAGAAGGCCCGGCTGGTGATGGCCCTGATGCTCTACGACCCGCCGAATTTTTTGGTGCTCGACGAGCCGACCAACCACCTCGACATGGGCACCAAGGAGATGCTGATCGCGGCGCTCGGCGCCTACGAGGGCACGATGCTGTTCGTCTCCCACGACCGTCACTTCCTGGCGGCCCTGTCGAACCGGGTGCTGGAGGTGACCCCGGAGGGCATCCACCAGTATGGCGGCGGCTACACCGAGTATGTCGCCCGCACCGGCCAGGAGGCGCCGGGCCTGCGCAGCTGAGAACGGCCGCGACGTTCGGGCCCGCTCCCGTCCCGATGTTCCGGCGCTAAGCTGGCGCCGACCGGGCCGGGGGCCGAGACGCCGTGCGACGCCTGCTGAAATTCCTCCACACGATGGGGTCCGCCGGCCTCTTGGGCGCGATGGCGGCCCTGGTGGTCCTGGTCAGCCTCGCCCCGGCGCCGGCCGCCTTGCCCGGCTATGCCGCGATCCGGGGCGCCATGGGCGCCGTCGCCACCTGGATTTTCCTGCCGTCGCTGGCCGTGACCCTGATGTCCGGCCTGCTGGCGATGGCGCTCAATCGCGCCTACCTCAACGCCGGCTGGGCCTGGATCAAGCTCGCCACCGGCGTCCTGATGTTCGAGGGCGGCCTGGTCTACGTGCAGGGGCCGATGAAGCGCGAGGCCGAGCAGAGCGCCCGGGCGCTGGCCGGCCTCCTCGATCCCGCGGCTTTGGCCCGCTCGCTCGAGGGCGAGCGCGGCACGCTCTGGGTGCTGCTGGCCGTGGCGACCGCCAATGTCGCCCTGGGGATCTGGCGCCCGCGGATCCTGCGGATCCCGCGATAGGGCACGCGCTTGCGGTTCGAGACCACAGAGCTCCAAACCTCTCCCTCATTCTGAGGTGGCGTAGCGCGGCGAAGCCCTCGAAGGAGACCTCCAGCCGGCCTGGCGGTCCCTGGTGACCCCCTTCGAGACCGCTGACGCGGCATCTCAGAATGAGGGTGGAGGTGGGAAGAATCCCCGTAACCCATTTCAATACCATCAAAAACACCGGCCGCGTCCTAAATAATGTGCCGACTAATAAAACTACTTTCCGATACAGAACCCCGAGAACAGCCGGTCCAGCACGTCCTCGACACCGACATGGCCGCCGACCTCGCCGAGGGACCGGACGGCGAGGCGCAGATCCTCGGCGGCGAGTTCGGGCGAGGCGCCCTCGCCTGCGAGCAACCGGTCGAGATGCGCCACGCAGGCCTCGAGCGCCGCCCGGTGACGAGCTCGGGTCACCAGCGCGTCGCCGGTGCCCAGCCCAGCCTCCGCCTCGTCCTGGATCGCGTCGAGCAGCACCTCAAGGCCGGTCCCCGTCCGGGCTGAAACGGCGATCGCCTCGTGCGGGATGGCATTTGAGGAGCCGGCAAACAGATCGGCTTTGGTGAGCACCGTGAGTGTGCGGACCTCCGCCGGGCCGAGATCCGGCATCGCGCCGTCCGGGGGCACGAGGGCCAGCACCAGATCGGCGGCGCCGATGTGGGCGCGGCTGCGCAGGATACCTTCCGCCTCCACCGGCTCGGCAGTCTCACGAAGGCCGGCGGTGTCCACTAAGAAAACCGGCAGGCCGCCGAGATCGAGGCGGACCTCGATGGCATCCCGGGTGGTGCCCGGCACATCCGATACGATCGCGACGTCCCGGCGGCTGAGGGCGTTCAGCAGGGTCGATTTCCCGGCATTGGGGGCGCCCGCCAGCACGACGAAAAAGCCGTCGCGCAGGCGCTCGCCCCGGCGGCCGTCATGCAGCGCGGTGGCGATGGCCTGGCACAGGGCGGCGGCGCGGCCGAACAGGGCGGCGTCGAGGCCGGCCTCATCGACATCGCCCTCGTCGGAGAAGTCGAGGGCGGCTTCCGCCGCGGCGAGGCAATCGATCGCCTCTTCCCGCCACGCGGCGACCTGGCGGCTCAATGCGCCGTCGAGCTGGCGCAGGGCCTGGCGGCGCTGCCCCTCGGTCTCGGCGTCGATCAGGTCGGCCACCGCCTCGGCCTCGGCCAGGTCCATCCGGCCATTGAGCACCGCCCGGCGGGTGAAGGCGCCCGGACCGGCGGCGCGGCAGCCCGGCATCCGGGCGAGCGCGGTGAGCACGCCCAGCCGCACCGCCGTCCCGCCATGCAGATGCAGCTCGACCATGTCTTCGCCGCTATAGGTATCGGGACCCGGGAACCACGCGACCAAGGCCCGGTCGAGTTCGGTGCCGTCGGCGGGGTCCCGCAAGCTCCGCAGGGACAGCCGCCGGGGCGGGGGCAAGGCGCCGCCGAGGGCGACGAGCACCGGCCCGGCGGCCGGTCCGCTGATGCGGATCACCGAGACGGCCGCGCGGCCGAAGCCGCTGGCGGGGGCGAAGAGGGTTTCGGTCTCGGTCATGGTTTCGTCGTTGGCGAATGTCGGCCGTCGCGTGGATCTCGAAGGCACGTTTCACGTGAAACACGCGATCCTGCTTGTGTAGCTATTCCAGCGCCGCTGCTCCATCCGCTGCCATCGAATGGCCAAGCTAGGCCATCAGATTTCCAGCGATGCCGCCGACAGATCGAATCACGTCATGACTGCCTGGACCCGCCGCACTGCCTGCTTGAGCGTCTTCACCGCGCCGCTGATCCTGCGCAGCGGGCTCGCCCGTGCCGAGGCGTCTGAGCCTGCACTGACCGCCATCGAGGGCCAGCTCGGCGGGCGGCTCGGGGTCTCGGCGGGCACCCAGGCGGGCGTCCTCCTGAGCCATCGGGCGGACGAGCTGTTCCCGATGTGCAGCACCTTCAAAGTCCTGGCCGCCGCCGCCGTGCTGGCCCGGGTCGATGCGGGGAGCGAATCCCTGGACCGGGTCATCGCCTTCGGACCGCACGACCTCCTGAGCTACGCGCCGGTGACCCGGAAGGCTCTGGAAGCCGGCGGCGGCACCGGACGGATGACCGTGTCGGATCTCTGCGCCGCCGCGCTCGAATGGAGCGACAACAGCGCGGCCAACCTGCTGCTGGCGGCTTTGGGCAATCCCGCGGCGCTGACCCGCTGGCTCCACGGCATCGGCGATCCCGTCACCCGCCTCGACCGCGACGAGCCAACCCTGAACACCGCGCTGCCCGGCGACCCGCGCGACACCACCAGCCCGGCGGCGATGCGCGAGACCCTCGGGCGGGTGCTGCGCGGGTCCGTCCTGTCAGTCGCCTCGCGCGCGCGGCTGGAGGCCTGGATGGTCGCATCCCGGACCGGGCTGAAGCGCATCCGGGCCGGGCTGCCGCCGGACTGGACCGCCGGCGACAAGACCGGCACCGGCGACAATGGCACGTTCAACGACGTGGCGATCCTGCGTCCGCCGGGCCATGCGCCGGTCTTCGCCTGCGTGTACATCACCGGCGCCCAGGTCCCGGCCGAGGCGGTGGAGGCGGCCTATGCGGAGATCGGCCGGCTCGTCGCCGCACGGGCGGGCGCAGCCTGACCGAAGACCGCCATGGCCAAGACGCTCGCCAAGACCACCCGCGCGACCCAGGCCCTCGACAGGGCCGGCCTGCGCTACAGCCTGCACGCCTACGAGTACGACCCGGATGCCCCGCGCATCGGCCTCCAGGCCGCCGAAGCGCTCGGCATCGCGCCCGGCCGGGTGGTCAAGACCCTGATGGCGGCGGTGGACGGCAAGACTGTCTGCCTGCTGGTCGCCTCCGACAAGGAGGTCGCGATGAAGCGGGTCGCCGCGGCGTTTTCCGGCAAGGCGGCGGCGATGCTCAAGCCCGCCGACGCCGAGCGCCTGACCGGCTACCATGTCGGCGGCATCAGCCCTCTTGGGCAGAAGCGGGTGTTTCCGACCGCGATCGATGCCGGCTCGCTGTTGGACCCGGCGGCCGAGATCCACATCAACGGCGGCGGGCGTGGCCTGCAGATCCGCCTGACCGAGGGCGATCTTGTAGCCGCCCTCGCGGCTTTAGTGGTGCCGCTGACCTGAACCGCGCCGCAGGCGTAAGCCGCCGTTTACCCTGTTCCCGCACCCTGCCACGGAACGGGGACGGGTCGGGCATGCGGGTGACGGGGCGACACGCGATCGGGACGGCCCTCGGCCTGGCCCTGCTGATCACCGGGCACGGCGCACCGGCAGCGGATCTCGACGTGCGCGGCGGCTACGACACCGTGACCCGCAGCGGCCCCCGCTTCTTTCCGCGCAATGATGGGATCGACCGGCCGCCGGTCTACAGCCTTCGCACCCGGGCGGTTCCGGTGGGCTGCACGCCCCGCCGGGTGCCGGTGCCGACCAACGCGCAGGACGACCCGAGCTATGTCGGTTCCGAATACGGCCTGTCGCATCCGAGCTATTACGGCTTCACGCCGCCACTCGGCGTCGACGACCCGTTCGGCCGGTCCCTGCTGCCGTACTGCCCCTGAGCTCGGGCGGGTTCCACGCCAACGGATCATGCTCTAGATCGGCGCCCCGCCGCGGAGCCCGACCCGTGCCCGAATCGACCCCCCAGCGTTTCACCGATCTCGCCACCCTGCGCCGGACCGTGGCCGGTTGGCGCGCCGCAGGCGAGCGCGTGGTGCTGGTGCCGACCATGGGGGCACTGCACGAGGGCCATCTTGCCCTGGTGACCGAGGCCCGGCGGATCGGCCGGCGGGTGGTGGCGAGCATCTTCGTGAACCCGACCCAGTTCGGCCCGAACGAGGACTTTTCGCGCTACCCGCGTGACCTCGATGCCGATCTCGCCCTGCTCGGCCTGGCCGGCACCGACGCCGCCTGGACACCCGCCGTCGAGACTATGTACCCGGCGGGCTTCAGGACCCGGATCGATGTCGCCGGGCTGACCGAGGGGCTGTGCGGCCCGTTCCGGCCCGGCCATTTCTCCGGGGTCGCCACGGTGGTGACCAAGCTCCTGAACCAGGTCGGGCCGGACGTCGCGCTGTTCGGCGAAAAGGATTTCCAGCAGCTCCGGGTGATCCAGCAGGCGGTGGCCGATCTCGACCTGCCGGTGGAGATCCGGGGCGTGCCGACCGTGCGGGAGGGGGACGGCCTCGCCCTGTCGTCGCGCAACCGCTACCTCTCGCCCGCCGAGCGGGCGGTGGCCCCAAGACTTCACGCGGCGCTGGCCGAGATCGCCGCCGCGGTCCGGGGCGGCAGCCCGGTCGCCGGCCCGGTCGTCGAGGGACGCGCGGCGCTGGAGGCGGCGGGCTTCCAGGTGCAGTACCTCGCCATCTGCGACGCCCGGACCCTGGCGCCGGTCGAGCGGGTGGACGGACCTGCCCGGGTCCTGGTGGCCGCCTTCCTCGGCCGGACCCGCCTGATCGACAACGTGGCGGTCTAGGGTTCGTCCGGCGCGCCCGGGCGCACCGACGGGAAACCCGAGGTTTCAAAAGGTCCGTGACCTTTTGCGGGTGCAGGGCAGCGCCCTGCAATTTTTCAAGTCCGTCAAACCTCCAGTTGCGTCAGCAACGGGATCGCGCTCATCTTGGCCGATCACGTGGCTCCGGCCATCGTGACTGTATTCCCGCCGCGCCGAGAGCCGACGATGCCGACCCCTTCGCCTGATGCCAGCGACATCGACCGGATCCGCGCCCGCCTGGCGGCCAGCCCGCGGCCGGCCGATCTCGCGGCCCGCCGCGCCCGCGTGGATGCGCTGGGATCCCCTTACCCCCTGCCGGACGATGTCCATGTCCAGCCGGCCAAGGCCCGGGACGTGCCCGCGGAATGGACCGCGACGCCGGCGGCCGACCGGGACCGGGTGATCCTGTTCCTGCATGGCGGCGGCTACGTCTCGGGGTCGCTGGCGAGCCACCGCCACATGGTCGCCCAGGTGGGCCGGGAAGCGGGGACCCGCACCCTCGCCCTCGCCTACCGGCTCGCCCCCGAGCACCCGTACCCGGCGGCGATCGGCGATGCGCTCGCCGGCTATCGGTTCCTGCTCGAATCCGGGTTCGCGCCCGAGCGCATCGCCCTGGCCGGCGAGAGCGCGGGCGGCGGCCTCGCCGTGGCGACCGCCCTGTCGCTGCGGGCGCGGGGGATGCCCCTGCCCGGCTGCCTGTGGCTCAGCTCGCCCTGGACCGACCTCGCGCTCACGGGCGGGAGCCTGGACACCAAGGCCGCCATCGATCCGCTGATCAGCCGGGCCTACCTCGCCGAGCTGGCGAGTGCCTATCTCAACGGCGCCGATCCCGGGGACCCGCTGGTCTCGCCGATCCAGGCCGACCTCGCCGGCCTGCCGCCGACGCTCATCCAGGTCGGCTCCGCGGAGACCCTCCTCGACGATGCCCTGCGGCTCGCCGGAGTGGCCGCGGCGGCGGATGTGGCGGTGGAGCTGGAGGTCTGGCCGCACATGATCCACGCCTGGCACCTGTTCTACCCGGAGGTCGCGGCCGGCCGGCGCTCCCTGGCGAGCGCGGGGCGCTTCATCCGGGCGCGGCTGGACGGGGCGTCCGGCGCATGAGTGCCGGGACGGCGGGCGCGCGTCTCGTCGTCCTGTCGTGCGGCCTCGGCATGCTGGCCATCGGGATCAACGGCACGGCGATCATGACCGCCCTGCCGACCATGCGGCGCGATCTCGCGCTGGATGCCGGCCACCTGGCCTGGGCGGTGAACGCCTATCTCGTGGCGGCCGCCGCCTGCGTGATGCTGGGGGGCGCCATCACCGACCGGATCGGCGCCGCCCGGGCCTCCGTGGCCGGCCTGCTGCTCTTCGCCCTCGCCTCCGCCGTGATCGCGCTGGCGCGGGACGCGGACTTGCTGCTCGCCGGCCGCGCGCTCCAGGGCCTCGGCGCAGCCCTGTCGATTCCCAGCACCCTGGCGGCGATCAGCGTCGCGAGCCCGTCCGAACGCCGCGCGGCGGCGATCGGCGCCTGGGGCGGGTCCTTGATGCTCGGCTTCAGCATCGGACCGCTGATCGGGGGTATCCTGACCCATCTCACCGGCTGGCGCGTGATCTTCTGGGCGGACGGGACCGCCATCGTGCTGGCCGCCTGCGGCCTGTGGGTCGCGGGACCGCGCCGCCCCGCGGTGCCGGCAGCCGGGCGGTACCGGTTCGACGGGTTCGGCTTCGTGGCCCTGGCCGTCGCGATGGTCGCCACGATCTTCGCCCTGCAGGGGCTCACCCATGTCGGCCGGGCGCCTCTCCGGCTGGCCGTGCCGCTCGGCCTCGCGCTCCTGGCCTTCGCGCTGTTCGTGCGCCAGGAGCGGCGCCGGTCCGACCCACTGGTCGATTTCGGCCTGTTCGCGACGCGGGGCTTCAGGCCGGCCCTGGTCATCGCCACCACCGCGATGGTCTGCATCCTGCCGCTGCTGCTGTTCTTCAACCTCGAATCCCAGAGACCGGACGGCCTCGGCCTCAGCGCCATCGCCGCGGGGGCCCTGCTCCTGCCGATGAGCGCGGGCCTGCTCGCCTTCGCGCTGCTCGCCCCCCGGCTCGCGGCACGGTTCGGGGTGCGGCGGACCATCGGGGCGGCTTTGCTGGTGGTCGCCGCGGCGGCTCCGGGTGTGGCGTGGGCCTTCGGAGCCCGCACGCTCCCGCTCCTCGGGTTCGGGCTGTTCTGGCTCGGAGCGGGCCTGGCCGTGCCCTACGCGATCGCGCCGCGCCTGGCGCTGGCCGAGATCCCCGGGCCGCAGGCGGGCCAGGGCTCCGGCATCGTCAATAGCTGCACGCTGCTGGGCGGCAGCATCGGCGTCACCCTCGGCGCCGTGGCGTTCGGCACGGGCGGCTTTGCCCGGGTTATGGTTTTGCTGGCCTTCGCCGCCCTGATCGGGCTGCTGGCTGCCGCCCGATTGCCGTCCGCGCGACCGGCCGCGACTGGAAAGCCCTGACCCGGGATCCGAAGCTCGGCACGCGGCCGGCTATCCGTCACGGGGCCGTGGCCGCGGGATCACGCACGCGGTGATTCCGCCGTTCGCTGCCTGACGTGATTGGCGGGGCCTCCCTAACCTGCTCTGTGGCCCGCGATGGGAATACGCCGTGCCCCTGCCCTGCTGGTCCTGTCGCTGGCCGCCGCGTCGCCCGCCGGCGCGGCCGAGGACGCGATCGAGGGCATGGTCGGCCCCTCCGGCGAGCGCCTGCGCTATGACGCCAAGGGCCTCACGCTCGGCTTTCCCGAGCCGGAGGTGCAGCTCCAGATCGGCGGCCGCCTGCACATCGATGCCGGCGCGGCGAGCTTCAGCCGGCCGGGCCTGGCCGAGACCTTCCCCGACAGCGTCGCGGTGCGCCGCGCGTGGATCGAGCCGACGCTCACCATCGGCCAGGATTGGGTCGTCGCCTTCCAGTACGATTTCAGCGATCCGATCCTGCCGATCAACGACGCCTATATCGCCTGGAAGGGCCTGCCGGACACGATCCTGACGCTCGGCAACATGAAGGTGCCGTTCAGCCTCGAATGGCTGCAGAGCAACAACGATACGCTGTTCGCCGAGCGATCCCTGGCCAACGCCTTCGTGCCGGACCGCCGCTTCGGCTTCGCGGTCGGGCATCACGGGCAGGCCTGGACCGCCGTGGCGAGCGTGTTCGGCGACGCCGCCAGCAACGGCATCACCGGCGACGGGGTGGCGGCCGCGGGCCGGGCCACGGTGGCGCCGATCCTGGAGGAGCGGGAGACCCTGCATCTCGGGCTCGCCGGCATCATCCAGAGCCGCACCCGGGGCGACGGGCCTTTCAACGTCTCGACCCCGCCCGAAGCGTTCCTGTTCACGCGTTCCTTCGTCGACACCGGCGACCTGCCGGACGTGGCGCGTGTGTCCCGGATCGGCGCCGAGTTCGCCTATCGCAACGGCCCGTTCCTGGTGCAGGCCGAGTTTATCCGCGCCGCGATCGACCGGTTCGGCGGCCCGGGCGAGACCGTCCCCAGCCTCGCCTTCCAGGGCGGCTATGTCGAGGCCGGCTGGGTGCTGAACGGGGCGGGCCGCGCCTACGCGCTGGCCCCGAAAGGCGGCACCACCTACGCGACCTTCAAGGGCGTCCAGCCGCGGGACGACCAAAGGGTCTCCCGGGGCGGCTTCGGCGTGTTCGAGCTGTCCGCCCGCTACAGCGCCATCGAACTGAACGCCCGGGGGTTTCGCGGCGGCGCCGAGCGGGATATGAGCCTGGGCCTGAGCTGGTACCCCGAGCCGAACCTGCGCCTGATCGCGAACGTCATCCACGGCCGTGTGCAGCCGGGTGCGGCCCAGTCCGATGCCCTGGGCACCGCGCCGTTCTCGGTGGACACCGTCCTGGGACGCCTGCAGATTTTTTGGTGACGGGCGTCGCTCAAACGGCCAATCAGACGGCCCTGCGCAGGACCGAGCGGAACGGCCGCCGCTCGGGCTCCGGCTCGGCGGGCGGCGGGGTCGGCGCCTCGGGCAGGGGCGTGGCCAGAACCTCGGCGCGGACCGGCCGCGGCGCCGCGAAGGCCGTGCCCTGGGCGTAGGGCACGTCGAGGTCGATCAGGTCCGGCACGTCCGCCTCGTCGGTGATTCCGGTGGCGACCAGGCGGATGCCGGCCCGGGCCAGGACGGGCGCCAGATCCTCGATGGCGATGTCCGACAGCCTCCGCCGCTCCGGCCCCGGGCGCAGCAGCATCTCGGCCGGCACCTTGACCTGGCCAACCCCGAGCCCCGCGAGCTGGGCCACATCGAAGCGCAGATCGTCCACCCGGTCGAGACTGAACCCGATCCGGCCGCGCAGCGGCAGGAGCAGGCCCCGCTGCCCGCCATCGAGGCCGTGCCAGCTCGCCTGCGGCAGGGCGATCGCCAGCCCAGCCAGGGCGGCATCCTCCGCCACGGTGCGGGCCAGTTCCCGCAGCAGGCCGGGCTCGAACAGCGAGAGCGGTGACAACCCGTAGGTCAGCATGGTCTCGCTGCCCCGGCGGGCGAGGTGGCGCGCCACGACGGCGGCCCGCTGCAGCATGCGCCGGTCGAGCTCGGTGGTGCGGCCGTAGCGCTCCAACGCCGGCAGGAACGCCTCGGGCTCCATGAGCTGGCCCTCGACCCGCAGGCGGGCCAGGGCCTCGTAGGCCGTGACCTTGCGCTGGGGCAGGGTCACCACCGGCTGCAGGTGGATCTCCAGCGCGTCGGCCTCGAAGGCCCGGACGATCGCGGCCTCGCTCTCGGCCCAGGGCGCGGGCGCGCGGGGGGCCGGACGGGGCGGGATCGGCCGCGGCGCGGGGGCCGGCTCGGGCGGTGTTTCCGGGATGATCGGCCGAGCGGGCGCGACGGGCTGCGGCGCGGTCGGGGCCGTCGGCGGGATCGCGCTCGGACGGCTCGCGAGCGCCGGGCCCTCGCGTTCCGGGGCGGCCGGGCCGCGCACAGGCTCCTGGCGCGGCTCCGGCCGGTCCTTCAGGCTGGCGATCTCGGAATCCTGGGTGCTGACCACATGGGTCAGGTCGCGCACGATGCCGCTGAGCAGCCCGAGCTCGACGGTCAATTCCTCGACCTCGGCCCGGAGCGCGGCGTCGCCCGCCTCCGGCCGCGGCGGCACCGCGGCGGTCTCGGCCTTCAGCAGGCGCCGGGACAGCAGGTCGACCTCGCCGGACAGCTTCTCGCAGCGTGCCTTCAGGGAGGCGGTACGCGCCTGGGCGATGCCGGCCGCGACGACGGCGAGCGTGCCGAGCGCCAGGGCACTCATCAGCGGCGCGAACACCGCGAGCGGTCCGAGCACGACGAGCGCCAGAAGCCCGGCCGCCAACAACCCCGCGTACCGGCGGAGGACCGGGATCATCGTGACAACACCTAACAGGGGCCCGCACCCGCCGCCGGGAGAAGTCCCGGGCCATGATTCGGCGGGCGAAGACCGATAGCGCGATCTTTGTCGCCGCGCGGCTCGCCCGGCAAGGCGAGCGGGTGCGAATTCCGCCCGGTGTGATGCCGGCGCCCGCGGAAACGTTGCTGAATCGTCACGGGCGGCCGGTTTGCGCGCGATCGGGCGAGGGTTGCGCCGGGCGCTCATGTCGATGGGAAGAAAAGGCGGCATAAAGCGTGGCTATGACGATCGTGCCTCCAAGCGTTCCGAAGTGCGTCCCGATGTTCCGCTCCCTCCGTCGTGCCGCCTCGTCCGTCGGCGCCCTCGTTCTCGCCCTCGGCGCTGCGCCGACCGTGGCCGCGGATCTCGGAGCGGCGCCGTCGCGCCCGATGCCGGTCTTCACCCAGGTCGATCCGGGCGCCGTTGACCCGAGCATCTGGATCGTCACCGTCAGCGCCTCGCTCCAGGCTATCCCGCGCTATCCCGGCGCGTCGGACTACACCGCGGTGGGCTATCCCTCGATCGACATCCGCAAGGCCGGCGAGCCGCGCCGCTTCTCGACGCCCGACGACGGCTTCAGTTTCTCGCTCTACGACGACCCCGTGTTCCGGATCGGCCCGACCGCCCGCATCGTGCCGGGCCGCTATTACGGCGACGACCGGCGTCACCTGTTCGGCTTCCGGGACGCGCGCATCGCCCTCGAGCCCGGCGTGTTCGCCGAGTTCTACCCGACCTCGTTCATTCGCACCCGCGTCGAGGCCCGCCAGGGCGTGTACGGGCATCACGGCACGGTCGGCTCGGTGGCGGCGGACTACCTGATGGCGATGGACCAGTTCCTGTTCTCGCTCGGCCCGCGCTTCAATATCGGCGATGCCAGCTACGCCCGGAAATACTTCGGCGTGTCGCCGGCCGAGGCGGCGCTCAACGGCCGGGTGACCCCGTACAATCCCGGCAGCTTCTACTCGGCGGGCGTGCTCGGCGCCGTGACCTACACCCCGAACGAGACCTGGGCCTATACCGGCTATGCCGGCTACACCCGGATCCTGGGCGCGTCGGGCGACAGCCCGCTGGTGCGGCGCCCGTTCGGCAACCCCGACCAGTTCCAGTTCGGCCTGAAGATCGATTACGCGTTCCGCATGCCGGCGCAGTTCTGAGGCTCCTTGCACCGGCCGCGCCGCGCCCCGACATGCTGGCGACACGGTTCACGGAGGCCTGGATGGACGAGACGCACGCCGACCTGCTGATGCAGGTTGAGGGCATGACCTGCGACGGTTGCGCCGCCGCGGTGACCCGCGCGGTCAACCGGATCGACCCGGCGGCCGAAATCCGGGTCGACCGCGATTCCGGCCGCGTCGCGATCCGCACCGGCGCCCAGGCCCTGGTCATCGCCGAGGCCCTGACCAAGGCCGGGTACACCGCCACGGCCATGACCGGGTGAGACGGCTGCGGGGTTCGTCCTCTGGCCGCGGCGGGGTCTAGGCCCGCGTCAGGAACATCCCGGTCATCAGCAGCGCGAAGGCCGCCAGGCCGAACAGCCCTTCCTTGCGCTGCGTGGGGTCGAGGAAATGGGCGGCGGCCCCGGCCGCGCAGCAGGCGGCGCCCAGGCCGATCGTCAACGCGGACATAGCAATCAATCCCTCCTCATCGCGCGTCGCCCTCGACGCTGCGAGACAGTCCCATTCCCGGGGCCTGCCGGACGCCGTTGTCCGTTCAGGATTTCGTTTGTATTGGGATGCTGGCACGGCAAGCGAAAACGATCAAGACGCGAGTGATGTCTTGCGCGGCTGGGTAAGTCGGTCGCGAGGTGTGTGACCGACCTCGCGCTCGGCCGCCGTGACTTTCCGATCGATCGTGAATGCCGTATTCACTGCTGGGGCATGCGAAGCGCTCGCTTGCCAGCGATGGCAGCCGCCGAAACGACAGCCTCCTCCCCGCCTCGATCCAACGGTCCTGCGACCGGACGCGTTGACCGTCCCGGCCACGCCCGCGTAATCACCCGCATGCGCATCACCTCATCCGACCGGTTCGACGTCGTGGTCGTCGGCGGCGGCCATGCCGGCGTCGAGGCGGCCGCTGCGGCCGCGCGCTGCGGCGCCCGCACGGCGCTCGTCACCCACGACCCCGCCACGATCGGGGCGATGTCGTGCAATCCCGCCATCGGGGGGCTCGGCAAGGGCCATCTCGTGCGCGAGGTCGATGCCCTGGACGGGCTGATGGGCCGGGTCACGGATGCGGCCGGCATCCAGTTCCGGCTGCTCAACCGCCGCAAGGGACCGGCCGTGCGCGGTCCCCGCACCCAGGCCGACCGGAAACTCTACGCCGCCGCCATGCAGGCGGCCATCGCCGAGACGGACGGCCTCACCGTGGTGGCGGGCGCCTGCGAGGATCTGGTCCTCGACTCAGAGGGCCGGCTCTCCGGCCTCGTTCTGGCGGATGGCCGAGCGATCGCCTGCGCCGCCGTGGTGCTCACCACCGGCACCTTCCTGCGCGGGCTGATCCATATCGGCGAGCGCCAGATCCCGGCCGGCCGGGTCGGCGAGGCGCCGGCGATCGGGCTGGCCCAGACCCTCGACCGGCTCGGCCTGCGGCTTGGCCGGCTCAAGACCGGCACTCCGCCCCGCCTCGACGGTCGGACCATCGACTGGTCGGGCCTGGAGATGCAGGAGGCCGATGCCGAGCCGGTGCCATTCTCGACGCTGACCCAGAAGATCACCACGCCGCAGATCCGCTGCGGCATCACCCGGACCACCCAGGCGGTCCACGACCTGATCCGGGCCAACCTGCATCGCTCGCCAATGTATTCCGGCGGCATCGCCAGCCGGGGGCCGCGCTACTGCCCGTCGATCGAGGACAAGGTGGTCCGCTTCGGCGACCGGGAAGGTCACCAGATCTTCCTCGAGCCGGAGGGGCTGGACGATCCGACGATCTATCCGAACGGCATCTCCACGGCCCTGCCGGAGGAGGTCCAGCACGAAATCATCCGGCTGATCCCGGGGCTGGAGCGCGCCACGATCCTGCGGCCGGGCTACGCCATCGAGTACGATTACGTCGACCCGCGAGAGCTCGATGCCGGGCTCCAGGTGAAGCGCCTGCCCGGCCTGTTCCTGGCCGGCCAGATCAACGGCACCACCGGCTACGAGGAGGCGGCCGGCCAGGGGCTGGTCGCCGGGCTCAACGCCGCCCGCCGCGCCGGCGGCCTCGACTGTGCGACCTTCGACCGGGCCGAATCCTATCTCGGCGTGATGATCGACGACCTCGTGACCCACGGGGTCAGCGAGCCGTACCGGATGTTCACCTCTCGGTCCGAGTACCGCCTGTCCCTGCGGGTGGACAATGCCGACGAGCGGCTGACGCCGCGGGGAATCGCGCTGGGCTGCGTCGGCCGGCACCGGGCCGATCATTTTTCGGTCTCGCAGACGGAGCTTCGAGAAGCGCGCAGCCTGCTCGATTCTCGAAGCCTCACGCCGAATCAGGCGGCCCTGCAGGGCATCGGCTTGAACCGCGACGGCATCCGCCGCAGCGCGTTCCAGTTGCTGGCCTATCCCGAGATCGCCTGGGGACAGCTCGCTGCGATCTGGCCAGAGTTCGCCGAGACGTCGCCGCGCGTCGCCGACCGGCTGAAGACCGACGCGACCTACGCGGTCTATCTCGACCGGCAGAACGCCGACATCGCCGCCTTCCGGCGCGACGAGGCCGTGCGGCTTCCGGCCAGCCTGGATTATGCCGGGATCAGCGGCCTCTCGAACGAGATGCGGGTCAAGCTCGAGACCGTCCGGCCCGGCACCCTTGGCCAGGCCGCCCGGATCGAGGGGGTGACCCCGGCCGCCCTCACCCTGTTGGCTGCCCATGCACGGCGGGCTGCGCCCGATGCAGGGCGTCGCGCCTCGTGAGCGATCCGGACCGCGCCCGAATCCTGGCGGCCTCCGATGTTTCACGTGAAACAGCCGAGCTACTCGACCTTTACGTCGCTCAGCTCCGGCGCTGGCAGCCGATCAAGAACCTCGTCGGCCTGGCCACCCTGGCGGAGGTCTGGCGCCGGCATATCGACGACGCCCTCCAGCTCCTCGACCTCGCGCCCGACGCCGGGACCTGGCTCGATCTCGGCTCCGGGGCCGGCATCCCGGGCCTGATCCTCGCCATCGCGGGCCGCGACCGTGGCATCCGGGTCGATCTGGTCGAGAGCAACGCCCGCAAATGCGCCTTCCTCACCGAGACCGCCCGCCTCACCGGCGCGCCGGTCCGGGTGCGCAACGCCCGGATCGAGGCGGTGATCGGCGATTATCAGGGCGTCGAGATCGTTTGCGCCCGGGCCCTCGCGCCGATGGTGCAGCTCCTCGCCTGGACGGAGCCGCTGTTGAAAACGGGCACCACCGGGCTGTTTCCGAAGGGCCGGGACGTGCAAGCTGAATTGACCCAGGCGGCTGCGCAGTGGAGAGTCGTTAACGACCTCGTGCCGAGCCGGACTGATTCCGACGCCCGGATCGTGCGCGTCACTGCCCTCGCCGCCCCGAGCCATCGATGACCGAAGCGATCCTCGGCGATTCCGCCGACCGGTCCGTGGATCCGTCCAGCGATCCCATCTTGACCCCTGCCGAAAGACCGTCCGTGCGACATCCCCTGCGGATCCTGGCGCTCGCCAACCAGAAGGGCGGCGTCGGCAAGACCACGACGGCGATCAACCTCGGCACCGCGCTCGCGGCGATCGGCGAGGACGTGCTGGTGCTCGACCTCGACCCGCAGGGCAACGCTTCCACGGGGCTCGGCATCGACCGGGCCCGGCGCCAGGTCTCGACCTACGACGTCATGACCGGCGAGGCGACGCTCGCCGAGGCGGTGATCCCCACGGCGGTGCCGCGGCTGTCGATCGCGCCCTCGACCATGGATCTCCTCGGCCTGGAGATGGAGCTGGCTACCCTGCCCGACCGGGCGCACCGGCTGCGCGGCGTGCTCAAGGACATCGCCCAGGCCAAGGGCCTGGAGCGGATCAGCTACGTGTTGATCGATTGCCCGCCCTCGCTCAACCTGCTGACCATCAACGCGCTGGCCGCCGCCGACGCGGTGCTGGTGCCGCTGCAATGCGAATTCTTTGCGCTGGAGGGTTTGAGCCAGCTGCTGCGCACCGTCGAGCAGGTTCGCGGGGCGCTGAACCCGAAGCTGACCATCCAGGGCATCGTGCTGACGATGTACGATCCGCGCAACAACCTCTCCGCCCAGGTGGTGGCGGATGTGCGCGGCTTCATGGGCGACAAGGTCTACGAGACCGTGATCCCCCGCAACGTCCGCATCTCCGAGGCGCCGTCCCACGGCAAGCCGGCTTTGCTCTACGATTTGAAATGTGCCGGCAGCCAGGCGTATCTGCGCCTCGCCTCCGAGGTGATTCAGCGCGAAGGCCGGGTGCCGGCGGCGGCCTGATTGTGTGATCCCGAAACTGTGGGGATCGAGTGCGGAGCGTGACACGGGTGACAAGGATGGCGGAGGAGGGGGCACGACCCCGTCTCGGGCGCGGGCTCGCGGCGCTGATCGGTGATTTCGGCGATGCCGGACAGGCGGCGAAGCTCGACGGCAAGATCGAGGCGCAGCGCAAGGTCCCGGTGGAGTTCCTGCGCCCGAACCCGCGCAACCCCCGCCGCAGCTTCGGCGAGGCGGAACTCGCGGAACTGGCGACCTCGATCACCCAGCGCGGCATCATCCAGCCGATCGTGGTTCGCCCCCTCGCGGACGTGCCGGGCGCCTTCGAGATCGTGGCCGGCGAGCGCCGCTGGCGGGCGGCCCAGAAGGGCGGCCTCGACGAGGTGCCGGTGGTGATCGTCGAGATCGACGACCGCGCCTCCCTCGAATTCGCCATCCTGGAGAATGTCCAGCGGGCCGACCTCAACCCGATCGAGGAGGCGTCCGGCTACGAGCGCCTGATGCAGGACTTCGCTTACACCCAGAAGGAGCTGGCCGAGATCCTCGGCAAGAGCCGCAGCCACCTCGCCAACACCCTGCGCCTGCTCAACCTGCCGCCCGCCGTGCAGGACCGGGTCACCGCCGGGGATCTCACCGCAGGCCATGCCCGCGCGCTCCTGTCGGTGCGCGATCCCGAGGCCCTGGCCCGCCGGGTCGTGGCCGAGGGCCTGTCGGTGCGCGAGGTCGAGGCCATGGCGGCGTCGGAGGCCGCCGAGGCCGCGGCCCCCGACACCCCCCGCCCCGGCCGCCCACGCCTCTCGGCCGAGCGCCCGGCCCCGGTCCGCGACCTGGAATTGCGGATCCGCCGGGCCCTCGGGGTCGACGTGACCTACAAGCCCAAGGACGCGGACTCGGGCGAGATCCGCATCCGCTACGAGACCCAGGACGAGCTGGAAGGCCTGCTCAACCGGTTCAAGGTGTCGGAGCCGGAACAGGGCTGAGGAAGGTTTTCGCCGGCTCCCAGTGCTCCAACGGCCCCTGAGATCCATACTCGGATCCGTGGTTCCGCAGCTACAGGATGAACCGCCTTGTCATTCCGGGGCGCCGTAGGCGAGCCCGGAATCCAGATCCGCCGACGACGCCAGATCTTGATCTGTCTGCGGCTATGGATCCCGGGTTCCGCTGCGCGGCCCCGGGATGACAAGGTGGATGATCGAGCGCTGCGAGAATTCCCGACCGTAAGACGAATCAAATCCCCTCTGTGAGGGGAACGCACGCCATCGCAGACCTACGCATCCTATCGAGCCAGCATCACCCCTAACGCCGCCGCCGGGCGCCGGCCTCCGCCACCCGCAGCAGCGCCGCGGAGGCCAGAGCGTGGGACAGTTCCGGCTCGGCCCGTCGGCAGGCCAGGATCGCCTCCTGAAGGGCCTTTGCGGCCTGCCGCAGGGTTCCGGCCTGCCAGGCGCCGAGCTGGCCCTCGATGCTGGCCTTGCGCTTGAAATGCAGGCCCCGCCAGGAGGCCACCATCAGGGACGGGGTCTTGTCCGGGTTGTCGAGGCGGGTCGCCAGCAGGGTCAGGGCGTGCCGCAGGGCGGAGCCGAGCACCACGCCGGGATCCAGCCCCTCGTGCCGGAACCGCCGGTAATCGCGCTCCACTGCCTCCCGGCGGCCGTCGAAGGCGGCGTCGATCAGGGTGTTGAGCACGCTGGCGGCCACGTCGCTGGTGATCGCCTCGATGTGGTCGAGGGTGACGACCTTGTCCCCTTGCCCTTCCCCGCCCGCGTAGAGCGCCAGCTTCTCGATCTCCATCAGGCTGGCCCGGCGGTCGCCGCCGAGGCTGCGGGCCAGGACCTCCCGGGCGGCCCGCTCGATGCGCAGGCCGCGCTCCTGCAGGGTGCGGTCGATCAGGTCGCCGAGCGTGCGCTCGTCGTCGGCGTAGCAGGGGATCGCCAGCGCCTTGGGCGAGCGCTCGCACAGGACCCGCATCGGGTTGTTCTTGGCGAGGTCGCCGCCCTCCACGACGATGCGGGCATCGGCCACCTCGGCACCGAGCACCGCCTCGACCGCGGGGGCGTAGTTGCGGCTGCCCGGCCGGACCCAGATCGACCGACGGCCGCCGAACAGGCCCATGGTCCCGGCCTCGTCGCAGAGCCGGCCCGGATCGGAGGCGAGGGTGTCGCCGTCGATCCGCACCAGCGCGAAGGGATCGCCCGGGTCGGTGACGAAATCCTCGGCGAGCTTTCGCGCACGCTCGGTGACCAGGCCGGTATCCGGCCCATAGACCAGGATCACCGGGATGCGCGGATCGGGCCCGCGCCGGATCAGGCCCTCGATCTCGCCCGCCTTGACCGCGGTCAAAGCCGGCTCACGGCTTGGTCGACAGTACGGCGGCCAGGCGCGTCTTGATCTGGTCGGCCAGGACGCTGGCGAGGCGGATCTCGGCGTCGCGCGCCGCCCGCTGGCTGGCGAAGCGCTGGACCGAGCGGTCGTAGGTCGCGGTCGAGGTCGCCACGCCCTCGGAATAGACCTTGGTGCCGGCCATGTCCTCCAGGCTGTACTTGATGTTGGCCACCAGCGTGCCGGCCTCGGCGCGGCCGGTGGTCGAGGAGACGATCGGGGTCTGCACGATCTCGGAGCCCGAGAGCTTCAGCCGGTAGCGCTTGCTCGCCGGCTGGCTCGACCCGTCGAGCTCGAAGATCAACTCGCTGCGCAGGTAATGCCCGAGCCGTTCCTGGCCTTGAGCCATCCCGACATCGTCGACCTGCACGGAGGCCAGCAGGGCCTGCACGGTCTCGCCGGACGCGGTCGGCCCGTAGAGCGGGCGGAAGCAGGCCGACAGGCTCAGCGCCAGGCCGGCGACGCAGGCGAGACGGCCTATCCGGCTCGCAACCGATACTCCCGAACGCACCATCACGTCGCCGTTCCGCCCCGCTTCGCCGCAGTCCCTCTTAGCCCGGACCGGGAGGGCCACGCCATGAGACTACGCGGCAACCGTTACGATTCCTCTGCGGCGAGAGCGTGGTCGCCCGGTTTCAGATCGTTGCCAGATAACCCGAGACCGTGACGATCGAGAGGATCGTCGAGACCAGCACCACCGTGGCGGTTAGGTCGGCCTCGCGGCGGTAGAACTCCGCCAGCATGAACGGGCCGGTCCCGGTGGGCAGCGCGGCCATCAGCACCGCGACGTGCAGCAGCAGCGGCGGCAGGTCGAACACATACCGGCCGAGGCCGTAGGCGAGAGCCGGCTGCCCGACGAGCTTCAGGCCGACCAGCAGCGCCGCCGCCCGGGGCTGGGCGCTGCCGGGCCTGCGCTTCTGGGCCAGGAACAGGCCGAGCGCCACCAGGGCGCAGGGCGAGGCCGCGCCGCCGAGGAGTTTCAGAAAGGTCTCGGCCGCCGCCGGCAGGGTGAGGCCTGCAATCGGGATCAGAGCGCCCAGCGCCGGCGCCACCAGCAGCGGATTGCGGATCAGCGAGCGGCCGACCGCGCGCCAGACCGGGACGCCGGACCCGCCCGCGCCCGTCTCCCGCCGGAGCCCGGTCTCGATCAGCACGATCGCCACCGCGAACACGCCGCAGACCGTCAGGATCGCCGCCACGGTGGTCGGGGCCAAAGCCTCCGGGCCAAAGGCGACCAGCGCCAGGGGGAAGCCCATGAACCCGGCATTGGGATAGCCGGCATTCAGCCCGTCCACGGCGGCGTCGGAGAGCGGGTGCCCCTGCCCCCGCCGGATCAGCACCGTGAGGGCGAACACCGCCAGGCTGCTCAGCCCGAAGGTCGCGATGAAGCCCGGCTTCCAGATCGCGCTCCAATGGGCGTGCGCGGTCACGTCGAACAGCAGCGCCGGCAGAGCCAGGAACACCACGAAGCGGTTGAGCTCGGTGGTTGCGGCGGCGCCGAGCACGCCGATCCGCCGGGCCAGCCAGCCGGAAAAGATCAGCGCGAAGATCGGCAGCACGACCAGCAGGGTCGAGAGCATGGGCGGTCCGGGTCGGAGGACGAGGCTTCGGCCTTAGGACGGAACCCGCGCCGACCTCCAGTCCCGAAGGCGGGGACCTGCCATGCTCCCCTGCCCTCGCGGGACGCCTACCAGCGGTAGATCAGGCTGCCGATCACTGTGGCCGGGGCGCCGCGGTAACAGAAGCCGGCCTGGCAATTGTAGTAATCGCGGTCGAAGATGTTGAACGCGTTGATCTGCGCCCGGACGCCTTTGTACTTCGGATCGAGCGCCCCGAAGTCGTAGGCGACCAGAGCGTCGAACAGGGTCACGGTCGGGTTGCGGACCGTATTCTCGTCGTCGGCAAAGCTGTTGGCGTTGAACCGGATACCGCCGCCGACCGTCAATCCGCGCAGCGCGGAGGAGGGCGGGAACAGGTACGTCAGAAAGGACGCGAAGGTATCGCCCGGGATACCCGAGAGGCGATTCCCGTCGATCGCCGCACCGGTGAAGGCCGAGGTCTGCTTGAGGAAGCGGAAGTCGAGATGGGTGTAGGCGACGGTCAGGTTGGTCCCCGGGGCGAAGTTCGCCGTCGCCTCCATCTCGAAGCCGCGCGAGTTGACCTCACCGGTCGCCACTTGATTGGCGAAGTTCGTGGGATCCTGGCGCAGGATGCTGGTCTGGTTGATATCGAAGCCCGCGATGGCCGCGCTGATGTTTGTACCCGGGATCAGGTACTTGACGCCCGCCTCGATCTGATCGCCGGTGGCGGGCCTGTAGGGGCGGCCGGTGACGATGTTGACGCCGACCTGTGGGGTGAAGGTCGTGGCGTAGCTGGCGTAAGGGACGAGGCCGGGCGCGAGTTCGTAGTTCAGGCCGGCGCGGTACGTGAAGGCGCTGTCGTTCTGGCTTTGCGGTCCGGCGACGACGCCTCGGGTTACGCTCGCCGTGTCGGAGGCGACCCAGTCCTGCCGTCCGGTCAGCGTCAGGACGAATCTCCCCCACTTCGCCTGTTCCTGGACATAGAGGCCGACCTGATCCTGCGCCTGACGCGACGAGCGGTCGATGGTCGGCCGGGTGATCGGCTGGCGGCCGTAGTTCAGGGTGAGCAGGTTGAGGTCGGGCGCCACGCCGAAACCGGCGATGCTCGAGAAGTCGTAATGGTAGTAATCGACGCCGGTGAGCAGCGTGTGGGCGATCGGCCCGGTCCGGAGGTGGCCCTCGAGCTGCGTGTCGATCGCGAAGGAGGCCAGCGACTGCTTGAACAGGCCGGTGGACCGCTGCGCGCTGAGGCCTGTCACCGAATCGACCTGCGTGTACGAAAAGTTGGCTTCGGCTCCGGAATAGCGGAAGTTCTGCCGCAGGATCAGATCCGGCGAGAACACGTGCTCGAAGGCGTAGCCGACCCGGTGCTGATCGGTCCGATAGGTGTTGAGCGCGCCGTCGCCCGAGTAGATCCGCGACACGCGGAAGCCCGGGAAGTTGTAGAAGCTGGCATTGCCCGGGACGTTCGATTCCTGGAATTCGGTGAGCAGCGTGAAGGTCGTGTTGGCCGTGGGCCGCCACGTGAAGGCGGGGGCGATGGTGAACCGATCGTCCCGGACGCCGGGTCCGGGCAGGAACGTGTCGGACTGGCGCGCGACGCCGGTGAGCCGGTAGGCCATCGTTCCGTCGGAGCCTTCGACGGGGCCGCCGATGTCGAAATTACCCTGGTAGCGGTCGAAGCTGCCCCCCTGGAACCAGACCTCGCCGAACTGGGCGAAGACCGGGCGCTTGCTGGTCACGTCGACGATGCCGCCGGGAGAGCCGAGCCCGTAGAGGCCGGAGGCTGGCCCACGCAAGATGGTCAGCGCCTCGGCGCCATAGGGCTCGATACGAGGGACAGCAAAGCCGACGCCTGTCTGGCGTAGGCCGTCGCGGAAGATACCGTCGTAGGTCTCGGCGAAGCCCCGGATGTAGAACGAGTCCGCGCGCGGGTCGAAGCCGAACACGTTGCTCGACACGCCTGGCGTGTAGGCGAGCGCCTCGTTGAGGCTCTGGACGTTGCGGTCGTTGAGCTGCTCCCGGGTGACCACCGAGACCGATTGCGGGGTCTCGATCAGCGGCGTGTTGGTCTTGGTGGCGGTCGGGCTGACGCGCGCGACGTAGCCGGTGATCCCGGAAGGACCGCCGCCGCCGCCGCCGCTCGTGGCCGAGCCGTTGCCGTTGCCGCCGCTGACATTGGCAACCCCGAAGCCGGTCCCGGCAGGGAGCGCGGAGGCGGGACGGGTGGCCTCCACGGAGATCTCGTTGAGCTGCACGGCGCCCTGCGCAACGGCCTGGGGTGCGACGGCGGCGGTCGCCAGAGCCGTGGAGGTGACAAGCAATTGGAGGCGGGTGAGACGCATGGACATGGAACCCTGAGATGCGCCGGTCACCGGCGCTTCAACCTCAGGATCAACCGTTCACGGGGTCGCGATCAAGCCGAAAACGTGTTGTAAATCACACACTTAGAGGTGTTAAAATCTGAAGTTGTTCGCATTCAAAACTCCAGCGGCGGCTCCCGCAGGGCATCGGCCTCGCGGGTGCAGACGGCCTGGTCGGGGGCCGTGCCGCCTCCTGACAGGGCGCCGCGCAGCTCGGCGCGGGCCTTCTCCAGGTCGGCCCGGAAGCCCGGATCGCCCATCAGCGTGGCGAAGACCGAGGTGCCGGTGAGGCGACCGGCCGCCACGTCGCTGAGCCAGTGCACTCCGCACACGACCCGGCTCTCGCCATAGGCTCGGCCGCGCGCCAGGATCGCGGTGGCCTTCTCGGGCACCAGGGAGGCCAGGATCAGCGCGTAGGCCCAGCCCTGGGTGGCGTGGCCGGACGGGTAGCTGAAGCTGTCGGCGAGCGCCTGGCTCCGCTGGACGCAGATCGGCGCCTCGTTGCCCACGAAGGGGCGCAGCCGGCGGTAATGCACCTTCGGCCCCCGCGTCGCCCGGGCGAGGTCGAGCCGGGCGCGCTCCAAGAGGTTGAGCACCACCGGCACACGGCTCTGGTCGATCCGGGTGCCGAGGACGCAGGCGAAATTGTCGAGCACCGCGGCCGCGCCCTCCGACACGTCGTTGGCCGCGATCTCCCAGCGGGGGCTGCCCTTCAGCGCGCGGGTGCCGTTAAAGGCCGCACGGTCGGCCTTGTCGAGGGGCGCGTCATGGGCCGGCGGCGGCGGCAGGATCTGGACGGCATCGGGTAGTGCCGTCTCGGCCAGATAAGGTTTCACCGCCGGCTTGCCGGGCTTGAGCGTGTCGGCCCCCAGCGACGGCGCCGCCGGCGGGTTCGACGGTGCCGGGCGGGGCGTATCCTCGGCGCGCACCGGGGACGCGGCGATCAGGACGGCGAGGGCCGGCAGGGAGAGGGTGCGCAGCATCGGATCCGTGGCGGTGTCGGGCGAAGGAGTAGGCGGGCCGCTCCCGCAGACAAACGAACGGCTTGGCCGGACGGTTCAGTCCGCCACAGGCCTCCGATCCTGTCCAGGGGCCGCCGTGATGGATGGGAGGCGGTTGACCCGAGCGGCCGGCTGCGAGAACGCTACGGCGTTCCCGTTCCGGCCTCCCGACCGCATGGCTCAGCCCCTCGACCGCGCCCGCCTCCTGGAGGCCTTCGAGATGCTCGGTACCGACCTCGCCGCGCACGGGCAGTTCGTCGAACTCGCCGTCTATGGCGGCGGCGCGCTGATGCTGCAATTCGCGTGGCGGCGCGCCACCGAGGATGTCGATGCCGTCGTGCGGGCCGGCTACGACGAGGCGGCTCTCGCACCCTCGGTGATCCGGGTCGCCGAGCGGATGGGGCTGGAGCCGGACTGGCTCAACGATGCCGTCGGCATGTTCACCCCGCTCGACGAGGACGAGACATGGTTCGCCCTGTCCGGCACCTATCCCACCGGGGGGACACCGGGGCTTCGGACCATCCTGGCGAGCCCGGCCTACCTTCTGGCGATGAAGCTGCACGCCCTGCAGAGCCTCGACCGCGGCGACTGGGATCTGAATGACGCACGCGCCCTCTCGGCTCATCTGGGCTTGGGCGACGTGGAGGCATTGGAGCACCTCTATTGCTCGATCTACGGCGAGGACCCGTCGCCGGAGGCGCGAGCCCGGTTTCCCGCTGTAATCGCGGGGAGGCTATGAGACCGCATTCCCTGGCGGAGGTGGTCGAGCGCGCGCGCGGCGGCGACGATTGGGAGCACCACCTGCGTGACTTCCTCGACGCCTTCTACGCGGCCGACGGCGACGTCGCGCGGCAGGCGGCGTTCATCGCCGACGAGCCGGGCCTGCTCGGGCGCCCGGAGGCCGATGCCTTCCTGGGCGGGGCCGGGGAGCATCTGGCCCGGCGCTGGGGCCTGCCGATCCCGGGCTGGGTCCGGGCCGGGAGCCGGTATCTGGCGACCGCCCTGTTCGTGCCCGACGAGAAGGCCCTGCGGGGCTATCTCATCTGCGTCAGCCCGGTGTCGTTCCGGACGCGGCTGATCTTCACCGGGCCGGACCCGCTCCAGCGCGCTCGCTTCCCCTACCACCGCGGCGTGATCACGATGCCGCCGGAACATGGGTTTCCAAAGGGCTGAGCCCTTTGATGGGTGATCAGGGCGGAGCCCTGATGAGGCCAGGGCTCCGCCCTGGACCTGCAAAAGGTCCCAGACCTTTTGAAACCATTACTTTGCTGGCTAACGCACCTGGATCGCCTGTGCGACCGCAGCCGAAAACTCTTCATGCGGGCTCAGCGCCCCGGGGATCGTGGCACCCGTGACCCGCCCGTGGGCGATCAGCGCATCCATCTCGGCGCCGGAGCGGCGCGGCGCCTTCTCCGGCCGCAGCACCACGGTCGGCGGCAGGCCGTCGAACAGGTCCAGGAACGCGGCGCGGTCGGCCACCGGGTCGAGGCCGCCGGTGACGAAGGCGGCGGTGCCGAAGCGGCCGTTGCGCTGGCGGGTGACCGCGTGCTTGGCCCGGATCATGGCCGGGGTGACGTGGGCCGGGTCCGCGTAGACATGGGCGCGCATCATCCGGCCGATGATCGGCGGGCTGATGTTGATCCGGTAGAGCGCCTCGCCGAGGATTGGCGCCTCAACGGCCCGGCGGATCCGCGGGAACCAGTGCGCCCGGCTCGGCATCGCGGTGGGCAGCGGCCCGCGCCAGGTCGGCGCCACCAGCACCAGCCGCGCGAAGGCCTGGGGGTACCTGCGCGCCGCCGCGACGAGGTAGCCGGCGGCGTGGCCGGCCGCGATCCCGAGCGCGTAGGGGCCGGGGGCGGCGGCGAGCAGCGCGTCCAGGAAGGCGTGCAGGGTGTCCGGACCGAGGGGCAGGCGCGTCCGCGGCCGGGCGCCGAAGCCCGGCCAGTCGGGCACGAGGCAGCGGTACTCCGAGCCGAGGGCGCGGGCGAGGTCGCGCATCTCGGCCCGGTCCGAGATCGTCGACAGGGCCGGCAGCAGGAGCGCGTCGCGCCCCGTGCCGATCACGTCGCAGACGGTCGGCACCGGCCGGCCCGCCACGATCAGGTCCAGGTTCCGCGTCGTCTCCATCGGGCCGCCCCCAAGTCCCAAAAGAATCAGGTGCGCAGCAACTCGTTGATGGCGGTCTTGGAGCGGGTGCCGGCATCGACGCGCTTGACGATCACGGCGCAGTACAGGCCGGGGCCCGGGGTGCCGTCCGGCAGCGCCTTGCCGGGCATCGTGCCCGAGACAACCACAGAGTAGGGCGGCACACGGCCGTACATGACCTCGCCGGTGGTGCGGTCGACGATCTTGGTCGAGGCGCCGATATAAACGCCCATGGACAGCACGCTGCCCTGGCCGACGATCACGCCTTCGGCCACCTCGGCGCGGGCGCCGATGAAGCAATCGTCCTCGATGATCACCGGGTTGGCCTGGAGCGGCTCGAGCACCCCGGCGATGCCGGCGCCGCCGGAGATGTGGCAGTTCTTGCCGACCTGCGCGCAGGAGCCGATCGTCACCCAGGTGTCGACCATCGTGCCCTCGCCGACATGGGCGCCGAGGTTGACGAAGCTCGGCATCAGCACGGCGCCCGGCGCGATGTAGGAGCCGCGGCGGACGAAGCAGCCCGGCACCGCGCGCAGGCCGGCGGCGCGAAACTCGGCCTCGCCCCAGCCGGCGAACTTGGACGCGACCTTGTCCCACCAGGGCGCGCCGCCGGGGCCGCCCTCGATCGCCGCCATGTCGTTGAGGCGGAAGGACAGCAGCACCGCCTTCTTCAGCCACTGATTGACGACCCAATCCTGGTTGCCGCTCTTCTCGGCGACCCGGGCCTTGCCGGAATCGAGCAGGTTCAGCGCCTCCTCGACCGCCTCGCGCACGGCGCCCTGGGTGGACGTCGAGATGCCGGCGCGCTCCTCCCAGGCCGTCTCGATGGTCTTGGCGAGGTCGGAGGTGGGCATGGGCGCTCGATGCTCTTGCGGAGGGACGTTCGACGGGAGCCCGTGCTTACAAGCGGGCACCGGGGCTGTCACCCGGGGCAGCCTCAATCCTCCAAGAGAACCCGCACCCGGTCGAGATCGGTCACGAGGTCGACGAGGTCGATCGCCAGGGTGTCGTAGACGGATTGCGCGGCCGCGGGGAATTCCTCCAGCACGCGCCGCATCAGCGTCGGGGTGATGCGCATGACCTCGGCGGCGCCCTCGGCCCGGGCCTCGGTCGGCCGGGTGCCGCGCACGAACAGGGCGAGCTGCCCGATCAGCGCCGAACGCCCGGCGCGCACCGGCTCGGCCTCCGCGACCCGGGGCGCGAGCCGGATCGTGCCCGACATCACCACGAAGCCGCCATCGGCCGGGTCGCCCCGGGCGAACAGCAGGTCGCCATCGGCCAGTTCGCGGCGCTCGGCCGCGAAGGTCAGCAGGCGCAGGGCGTCCCGGTCGAGGAAGCCGAACAGCGGCGCGTCTGCGAGGATCGCGATGTCGTCGTCGAGCCCCAAGGAACCGCCCCACCAACCTACGCGCAAGCGAGCCTGAGCCTCGCTGACACGCAAATCCCTAAAGCCGTTTCCGATCGCGTTGCAATCGCGCTTGGCTCTCGGTTCTGGCCGTGACGCGCGCGCCGATCAGGGGAGCAGCTTGTAGCCGCCGCCCTCGGTGACGAGGATCGCCGCGGTGGCGGGGTTCGGCTCGATCTTCTGGCGCAGCCGGTAGATGTGCGTCTCCAAAGTGTGTGTGGTGACGTGGGCGTTGTAGCCCCACACCTCGGCGAGCAGCGTGTCGCGGTTCACCACGGCCCGGCCCGCCCGATACAGGAAGCGCAGGATCGCGGTCTCCTTCTCGGTGAGCTTGAGCTTCGAGCCGCGCTCGCCGACCAGCAGCTTGGCGCCCGGCCGGAACGTGTAGGGGCCGATCTGGAACACCGCGTCCTCGGACGCCTCGTGGCTGCGCAGATGCGCGCGGATCCGGGCGAGCAGGATGCCGAACTTGAACGGCTTGGTGACGTAGTCGTTGGCGCCGGCCTCCAGCCCTTCGACGTGGTCCGCCTCGGAATCCTGCGCGGTGAGCATGATCACCGGGCCGCGGAAGCCGCCGGTGCGCATTCGGCGCACGGCCTCGCGCCCGTCGAGGTCGGGCAGGCCGACATCCATCACCGCCAGGTCGATGCGCTCGGCCCCGACCCGCCGGACCGCGTCCGCGGCGTTCGCCTCGGTGACCACGGTAAATTCCTCGCAGAGGTCGAGCTGCTCGGTGAGCGTGTCGCGCAGGATCGCGTCGTCGTCACAGATCAGCAGGCGGTAGGCATTCGACATCGTCCGGGGCCCTGGAGCACGCTGCGGGACCGGGAGACCCGGTGCCGGGAACAGCGCGCGATGGCAAGGATCTGGAGCACGCCGCCCGTCGCGTGACAACACGGCCGGCTCCAGGGAAACGGGGCCGGCGCGTCGGAATCCAAGGGCGTTCGGTCCCCCCGGCGCAGGGCGGTGGGCTGGCGCGCTCCCGAATCCCGGCTTCGACGGCCTGGGTTCCACGGCAAGGATAGGGCTGCGTTTGTGGCCGGAAATTGCCTTGTGCGCAATTTTTCACGGTTTCGGTATTGGATACCGGGCATAACGCCCGCCGATCCACCCCGGGACCGGCACCTTCGCCGGCCGGATCGGGGCGCGGGCGGTCGGCAGGGGAGGGGCTTCGGTGCGTGGATATCGGCGTGAGCGGCCCGGACCCGTCCGCATCACCTTGAGCGAGATCCGGGTCCGCGCGACGGTCGGCGACCGCCGCCGGGGTCAGCTCCTCGCCGGCCCCGCCGTGATCTCCTGCGCCCTCGGGGCAGGCGGCATCGTCAGCGACAAGCGCGAGGGCGACGGCGGCTCGCCGCGCGGGCGCTTCCGCCTGCGGGGGGGCGCCTATCGGCCGGACCATCTCGGCCTGCGCCCGCGCACGGCCCTGCCGCTCCGGGTGACCCGGTCCGATGACGGCTGGTGCGACGACCGCCGGGACCGCCGCTACAACCGGCCGATCCGGTTGCCGGCACCAGGCCTCAGCGCCGAGGCGATGTGGCGAGGCGACGGGCTCTACGATGTGGTGATCGACCTCGACTACAACCGCGCCCCGATCCGGAAGGGGCGGGGCTCGGCGATCTTCCTGCACATCGCCCGGGACGGCTACCGCCCCACCGAGGGCTGCGTCGCGCTGGCCCGGGCGGACCTGCTGCGCCTGCTCAGGCGCCTCGGCCCGCGCACGCATCTGCGGATCGGATGAGGGGGGCCGTCAGACCTCCTTTGCCTCGAGTTGGATCCGGAGGTGAGCCCCGACGGCCTCGGCGTAGCGGCGCAGCGACGCCGTCGACGGCATGACCTGCCCGCGTTCCCACCGGGCGATCTGCCCCTGGGACGTTTGCATCCGCCGGGCGACCTCTTCCTGGGTCAGCTTAGCCCGCGCACGGGCCTCGGCCATGGAGAAGCCGAGTTCCATCTCCGGCCCGATCGCCCCATGCGCTTCGCGATAGGCGGGATCCGCGTTCCACCGTTCCCGGACGGTCTTGAAGGGGATCGTCACGTCGTTTCTCCTGTGTCGATGGTCCGCGCTCGCATCTCAGCCAAATCGATCCATCGCTTCGGCGTAGTCTGAGTTTTCTTGATCGCGCAGAGGACAATGATCACCCTCTTGCCGGTCACGGTGACGTAGAGGGCTCGGCCAGTCATGCCGTCGGTCCGGGGTCTCAGCTCCCAGATCCGACCGCGGATGTGTTTGGCATGCTCCTCGGTAAGGCTAGCAGGCCCCGGGTTTCGATCCGTGCCACGATGCGGTCCAGGGCGGCGCGAAGCTTGACAGGCCATGCATCGACTTCAGCGACGACGGTGTCGTCGAGAAACGACACCGACCAAGCTTCTGGCGGAGCATCCGCAACACCTGATGCCGTGCCCCGGGGCGGCTTCGCGCTTGAGCCCATCAGTCCGCAACCGAGACTCGAAATATGCGCGAAAAAGCATATCACGGATCGCGGTGTTTGATAGTACTTTCAGCGCTAGGGCCTCTATCATTCAGAACGGGTTACCCTCACGCCTTCCGGGTCCGCGCCCCGAAGATCGCCGTCCCGACCCGGACATGGGTGGCGCCCTGCTGGATCGCCGCCGGAAAATCCGCGCTCATGCCCATGGAGAGGATCGGCAGGTTGTGCGCCCGCGCCAGACGGGCGAGCAGGGCGAAATGGGCCGAGGGCGGGTCCTCCGCCGGCGGGATGCACATCAGGCCCTGGATCGCGAGACCGTGGGTGTCCCGGCACGCGGCCAGCAGGGTCGCGAGCTCGTCCGGCAGGACCCCGCCCTTCTGCGGCTCCGCGCCGGTATTGACCTGGATCAGCAGTTTCGGGGCGCGGCCCGCGCGGTTGATCTCCCTGGCGAGCGCCGACGCGAGCGACAGCCGGTCGAGGGAGTGGATCACGTCGAACAGGGCCACCGCCTCCCGGGCCTTGTTGGATTGCAGCGGCCCGACCAGATGCAGCTCGACATCCGGGTAGCGGGCGCGCAGGTCCGGCCATTTCGCGGCGGATTCCTGGACGTAGTTCTCCCCGAACACCCGGTGCCCCGCTTCGAGAGCCGGCACGATGCCCGCCGCCGGCACGGTCTTGGAGACCGCCACGAGCTGGACCTCCACCGGGTCGCGCTCCGAATCCTCGGCCGCCTGGGCGATGGCGGCCCGGACCTCGGCGAGCCCGGCGGCGACATCGGCCTCGCCGACAGGCGGCTTGGCGGTCGGCTGCCCCATCCCGTCGGTGGGAGGAGCCTTCGAGTCGGTAATCGCGTCGTCCATCATGGGCCTGTCCTGTCGCTTCCGGGCGCCGGTCTGTGCGGCCCATGGGGTACAGCACGACGAGGATACGGAGCCTTCCCGGGAGGCATCGATCCAACCCACGCCCTCATCCTGAGGTGCCGGAGCGCAGCGGAGGCCTCGAAGGAGCCCTCCAGCTGGCCGCGCGACATCTGGAGCCCTCCTTCGAGGCCCGCTGGCGCGGGCACCTCAGGATGAGGGCGTGGGTTGGAATCAGCCCGGCGATGGCCGCTCTCGTGTATCGTGTGTGCTTCCAACGGACCTATGCCCCCGCGCGTCCCGCGCAAGGCCAAATCGCGCGCTCCGTTGACCGGCTCCGGCGCAGATATGCTACTGGGCCGCGACGTGCCGCGGCGCTCCCCGATCAGCCGCCGAGCCCCTGACCCAGCCGGATCCATGACCAGCACCGCCCCCTCCGCCGTCGAGCGCTACAACGCCAAGGATGCCGAGCCCCGCTGGCAGGCCGCCTGGGCGGAGCAGCGCCTGTTCGAGACCGACAATGCCGACGGGCGCCCGAAATACTACGTGCTGGAGATGTTCCCGTACCCGTCGGGGCGAATCCATATGGGCCATGTGCGCAACTACGCGATGGGCGACGTGGTCGCCCGTTACAAGCGCGCCCGGGGCTTCAACGTGCTCCACCCGATGGGCTGGGACGCGTTCGGGCTGCCCGCCGAGAACGCCGCCATGGAGCGCAAGGTCAACCCGCGGGACTGGACCTATGCCAACATCGCGTCGATGCGCGACCAGCTGAAGGCCATGGGCCTGTCGCTCGACTGGAGCCGGGAGATCGCGACCTGCGATCCCGACTACTACAAGCACCAGCAGCGCATGTTTCTCGACTTCCTGGACAAGGGGCTGGTCACGCGCCGCACCGCCAAGGTGAACTGGGATCCGGTGGACCACACCGTGCTGGCCAACGAGCAGGTGATCGACGGGCGCGGCTGGCGCTCCGGCGCCCTGGTCGAGCAGCGCGAGCTGACCCAGTGGTTCTTCAAGATTACCGACTTCGCCGAGGATCTGCTCACAGCCCTCGACGGGCTGGACCGCTGGCCGGAGAAAGTCCGGCTGATGCAGAAGAACTGGATCGGCCGCTCCGAGGGGCTGGAGGTTCTTTTCGCACTTGTGCCGGACGCCCGCGCCGCAGCCGCTCAACTCGCGGCCGATGGGATCCTCCGTGACATCAAGGTCTACACCACTCGGCCCGACACCCTGTTCGGCGCCCGGTTCCTGGCCGTGGCCGCCGACCATCCGCTGGCGGCGGCGGTTGCCGCGACAAACCCCGACCTCCAGGCCTTCATCGAGGAATGCCGGCGCACCGGCACCGCCCAGGCGGCGATCGACACCGCGGAAAAGCTCGGTTTCGACACCGGCCTGACCGTGCGCCACCCCCTCGACCCGGCCTGGGAGCTTCCGGTCTACGTCGCGAATTTCGTGCTGATGGAGTACGGCACCGGCGCGGTGTTCGGCTGCCCGGCGCACGACCAGCGCGACCTCGACTTTTCCAACAAGTACGGGCTCGGCAACGTCCCGGTGGTCTGTCCCGAGGGGCAGGACCCGGAGGCCTTCCTGATCACTACCACCGCCTATGTCGAGGACGGGCGGATGATCCATTCGCGTTTCCTCGACGGCATGACCACCGATGAGGCGTTTGAGGCCGTAGCCCGCCGCCTGGAAGCGGAGGGCGTTGCCAAGCGCAAGGTCCAGTTCCGGTTGCGCGACTGGGGCGTCTCGCGCCAGCGCTACTGGGGCTGCCCGATCCCGATCATCCATTGCGAGAGCTGCGGCCCGGTGCCGGTGCCGGTCGCCGACCTGCCGGTGAGGCTGCCGGACGAGGTGTCCTTCGACCAGCCGGGCAACCCGCTGGAGCGGGACCAGGCCTGGCGCAACGTGCCGTGCCCGCAATGCGGCGCGCCGGCCCGGCGCGAGACCGACACGATGGACACGTTCGTCGATTCGTCCTGGTACTACGCCCGCTTCACCGCGCCCTGGCTGACCGACGCCCCCACCGACCGGGCCACGGTCGATCGCTGGCTGGCGGTGGATCAGTATATCGGCGGCATCGAGCACGCGATCCTGCACCTGCTCTACGCAAGGTTCTTCATGCGGGCGATGCGCGAGACCGGCTGGGCCGGCGTCTCGGAGCCGTTCGCGGGCCTGTTCACCCAGGGCATGGTCGTCCACGAGACCTACAAGGACGCGGCCGGCGCCTGGGTGCCGCCGGCCGAGATCCGCTTCTCCACGGAGGAGGGCGAGCGCCGCGCGTTTCACGTGAAAACTCAGGCGCCGGTCGCGATCGGTCCGATCGAGAAGATGTCGAAGTCCAAGAAGAACGTGGTCGACCCGGACGACATCATCGCGAGCTACGGCGCCGACACGGCGCGCTGGTTCGTGCTCTCCGACTCGCCCCCTGAGCGCGACGTGATCTGGAGCGAGGAGGGCGTGCAGGGCGCCGCCCGCTTCGTCCAGAAGGTCTGGCGCCTGGTCAACGCCGCCCAGGCGGCCACCGGCGACGGCGCCGCCGACCTCGCCCTGCGCAAGGCTGCCCATCGGGCGCTGGCCGCCGTGCAGGACGATATCGAGCGCCTGCGCTTCAACCGCTGCGTCGCCCATATCTACACCCTGGCCAACGCCCTCGAGGATGGCTTGCGGGGTCCGGTCTCACGCGCGGCGGCGACGGAAGCGGCCGGCATCCTGGTGCAGCTCATCGCCCCGATGATGCCGCACCTCGCCGAGGAATGCTGGACGGCGCTGGGCCGGCCCGGCCTCGCTGCTCAGGCGCCGTGGCCCGAGGCGGAAGCCGGGCTCCTGGTCGAGGACGAGATCACCCTGCCGGTCCAGATCAACGGTAAGAAGCGCGCGGACGTGACCGTGCCGCGCGACGCCGACGCCAAGGCGGTGGAAGCCGCCACCCTGGCCCTGGAGACGGTTCAAAAAATCCTGGAGGGCAAGCCGCCCCGCAAGGTGATCGTCGTGCCGGGGCGGATCGTGAATCTGGTGGTGTGATCGTGCGAGCGATCCCCGGCAGGAGGAACGGCGTCGTCCCATCCACGATTCGATCCTGGGAGAGCGGCGTAGCGCCTCATCCGGAAAGGTGGGTTCCGGCTTTCGGGATGGGGCCGAACCGAAGACCTAGCGCTTCCAGACGCCGAGCCGCTCGCTGCGGGCGTGATCCTCGGCCGCCACGAGTTCCGGGCTCGCCTCCGGGGAGGCCCGGCCGCCGCCGTTGAACAGCACGACTTCGGAGAGGTCGCGCCCGTTCACCAGGCAGTTCATGCTGTCGCTGCCCGGCGCCGGCTGGCAGGTCACCGTGCGGCCGCCGATGTAGCGGGCCAGCTCCTCCGCCTGGCCGCCCCGCACCCACTCGACACCGAACAGGTGAACGACCTTGCCGCCGACCTTCAGGGTCGCGGTGTCGACCACCTGGGCCGGTCCGATGATGGCGTTGGCCGCGGGCGGCGGCGTATCGGTTTCGGGATCGCCGCCGGTCTCGGGCGGGGGTGTCACCGTGTCGGGGGGCGCGGCCAGGGACGCCGTGGGCGGTGTCGCCGAAGGGTTCGCCGGAGCCGCGGTCGGCGCATTGGCGGCCTGGGGCTGCGTCGCCGCGGGGCGCGACGATTCGGGCTCCCGGCCGGCCAGGACCAGCCCTGCCGCGACCACCGCCACCAGGGCGGCCGCGCTCGCGCCGACGAGCCAGCGCCGATGGCGGCCGCTCTCATCCCCGACCGCGCCGCCGAAACCGAGCTGCGCGCGCAAGCTGTCGCGGACCGCCCCGCCGAGCCGGCCGGGCCCCGCGTTCCAGGCCGCAACGGGGTCCGGGCCACGCTCTGGCGCAGCGATTTCACCGGCCGGGCGGCCGAACCGGGCCCGCAATCCCGTCCGCAGCGTGCCGAACCGGCCGGCCGCGTTCTGCGCCAACGCCCGCCCCTGCTCGGTGGAGCGCCCGACGAAGCGCGCGGTGGCAGCCTTCATCTCGTAAGCGCCGGTCAGGATCGGCGAATCCTTGGCCTCCTCGGCGGCGGGCACGGGCGCAGGCTCGGGTTCCGCGGGCAGGAACAGCGCGGGGTGCCGCGCCTGCAGCTCGGCCACGAAATCCGCGAGCGTCATCGGCTCCGAGGTGCCCGAACGCATGCGGAGAACGCCGTGCCGGTCGAGAACCCGGTAGCCATACGCCCCGGACACGATCGCGGCCTCGGCCATGAGCTCGAGGGTCCGCACCGCCACCGGGCGCGGCCGCGCCCGGGCGATCGCGGCGCGGATCGCCTCGCGGAGGGCGGCGCGCTCCGGATCGTCGAGGGCCGGACGCGCCGGCCCCGCTCCCTGTTCCGCCGCCACCGTTGAAGACGTCATAAACCCGATCCCGGCCTCGCCGTGCGCCACACGGAGGCCGCTTGAGAGCCTCTCACAGAACGCCCGCGGCGCCGTCCGTACAGAGGGCGGCGCCCGGTGACCGGGCGTTCTGCGCGGTTGCTCTTACGCCTTGCCGGGCGAGGGAGCCAGGGTTCCGGCCTGGACGCTCCGGCGCAGGACCCGACCGGTCTCGCCGACGATCACAGGGCGCGTGCCCGAGAAACTCACTTCCAGGATCAGCTCGGCCGCCCCGGTGGAGATGGCGCCGCGATCCGGGTTCGCGGTGCGAAAATCCACGATCGTGCGGATCGTGCAGGTCTCGGAATCGCACGCCGTCTGGATCGCCCGCGGCTCGTAGCGCCGCTCCGGCCAGCGCTGGACGAAGCTGCGCTTCTCGGCGAGCAGCCCGGCCAGGGAGATCGGGTGCCCGTAGAAGCGCACCCGCGTCCCGTAGAAATGCGGCGCGGTGCCGACCATCGTGTCGCCCGAGCTGGAGACGGTGGCGAGGTAGTTCGCCGCGAGCGCCCGGGCGATGGCGGCCCGCTCGTGGGAGGCCGGGGAGGCCGGCGCCTGCGCAATCGCGGCCGGCGTGTCGGCGAGCCGCCGGGGACGCGGGGCGTGGCGCTGCAGGGTCTCGCGGGCGGCCGGGCGCTCCAGGGCGGCGCGCTTCGGGGCCGCGGCCCTGGTCGAGGTCGCCTTGGGCAGGGCGTCGTCCGCGGGCTCGGGCCTGGCGGCTTGCCGGACCGGCTCCTTCCCGTCCGCCGGCGGCCTGGCCTGCCCCTGAGCCGTGGCCTTCATCGGCTCCTTGGCCGGGACCGGCGGCGCGGCGGTCGACGTACGAGCCGGAGGATCGACCCAGGAACTTTTTTGGGAGCCCGCCCCCTGCTGCTGGGCCGAGGCGCCGCCGACCAGCGCCAGGGGCAGGATCACGCCGAGCGCGAGGGCACGTGGTCGGGTGGGAATGGTGGCGGGCATCGGTGCCTTCCTGGCGGCCGGGGCGGACGTGACGAGAACGCGCCCGCATGCCGAAGCGGTTCCACGGTTTTGTCCGGGCGCACCCACGACTCTGCCGATCTGCCCGGCCGACACCAGCCGGGGATTGCGTGGATGACGGGGTTGCGTTCGATCGTTCCGCTACCAAGTGGGGACAATCTTGGCCGTCGCCCGTTTCAGGCCGTTCTCCGCCCTGCGCATCGAGGTTCCCGTGGACCGACCCGAGACCGAGGCGACCCTGCTGACGCATCGGAGCCGGCCATGAGTCCGGTGACGGGTGCGGACCGGCGCCGGGCGCTGCTGATCTGCAACGCCAAGGCCCGCAACGGCGGCCTCGATCTCGACGCGGTGCGGGGCATCCTGCGCGCCGGCGGCATCGAACCGGTGGAGCCGCCGCCGGACGCCGATTGCCGCGAGGAGATCCGGGCGCGCGCCAAGGATGTCGACCTCGTGATCCTCGGCGGCGGCGACGGCACCATGAATATGGCCGCGCCCGCTCTGGTGGAGACCGGCCTGCCGCTGGCAATCCTGCCGCTGGGCACGGCCAACGACCTCGCCCGTTCGCTCGGCCTGCCGCTGGATCCCCTGGCGGCGGCCCGGTTCATCCCGACGGCGGCGGCGCGGCCGGTGGATCTCGGCTGGGTCAACGGCCACTACTACTTCAACGTCGCCAGCATCGGCTTCTCGGCGGAACTGGCGGGCGAGCTCACGGCCGAATCGAAGAAGACCTGGGGGGTGCTGGGCTACGCGGTGGCGGCGATCCGGGTGCTGCGCCGCGTGCGGCCGTTCACCGTGACGATCGAGCATGACGGCACGGTCGAGCGGGTGACGACCATCCAGGTCTCGGTCGGCAACGGCCGGCACTACGGCGGCGGCATGACCGTGGAAGAGACCGCCACGGTCGACGACGGCAAGCTCGATTTCTACAGCCTGGAGGTCGCGCATTGGTGGCGGCTGATCGCGCTCCTGCCGGCCCTGCGCCGGGGCACGCATGGCCGCGCCGCCGACGTGCGCGCCTTCCAGACTCAGGAGATCAAGATCGTGACGCGCAAGCCCCGGCCGGTGAACACCGACGGCGAACTGACCACGCACACCCCCGCCCATTTCAAGGTGTTTCCGAAGATCCTTCAGGTCTTCGCCCCCGACCCGGCGAGCCGACCCGGCCCGTTCGACCTCACCGCCCTCGGCCATCGCCTGTTTCCGAACCACGAGACGCCCGACCCGTGACCGACCTGATCCAGCTTGCCAGCCAGCCGGCCGTCTGGGTCGCGCTCGCGACCCTCGTGGTGATGGAGGTCGTGCTCGGCGTCGACAACCTGATCTTCATTTCGATCCTGACCAACAAGCTGCCGGCCGACCAGCAGACCCGGGCGCGGCGGATCGGCATCGGCCTCGCCCTGATCCTGCGGCTCGGGCTCCTCGGCACGGTCGCGTTCATCGTGCACCTGACCGAGCCGGTCTTCTCGGTGCTGGGCCAGGATTTCTCCTGGCGCGACCTGATCCTGATCGGCGGCGGCCTGTTCCTGTTGTGGAAGGCCACAAAGGAGATCCATCACAGCGTCGATCCCGACCCGACCGACGGAACGGTGACCGGGGGCACCATCGGGTTCGGCGCGGCGATCGGCCAGATCCTGCTCCTCGACCTCGTGTTCTCGATCGACTCGATCATCACCGCGGTGGGCATGACCGAGCACGTGCCGGTGATGATGGTGGCGGTCGTTGTGGCGGTGATCGTCATGCTGGTCGCGGCCGAGCCGCTCTCGGCCTTCATCGCCCGCAATCCGACCGTGGTGATGCTGGCGCTGGGCTTCCTGATCATGATCGGCATGACGCTGATCGCCGAAGGCTTCGGCGCGCACGTGCCGAAGGGCTACATCTACACCGCCATGGCGTTCTCGGCCGGCGTGGAGGGGCTCAACATGCTGGCGCGGGGGCGCCGACGGGCGGTGGGCGGGGGCCGGGGATGACCATCCGGATCGCCGCGACGCTGTGCGCCCTGCTCGTTTCCGCCCCGGCCCACGCGGAGATGAACCCGATGACGCCCAATGCCGCGATCCTGCATGACCTCGCCCCCACCGGGACGCTCCGGGCGGCGATCAACCTCGGCAATCCGGTGCTGGCGCGATCCGGGCCGGCCGGCCCGGCCGGCGTGTCGGTCGATCTCGCTCGGGCGCTGGCGCAGAAGCTCGGCGTGCCGGTGGCCTTCGTGACCTTCCCCGGGGCGGGCGCCGTCTCGGGCTCGGCCGGGTCCGGGACCTGGGATATCTGCTTCCTGGCGATCGACCCGAAGCGCGCCGAAGGCATCGCCTTCACGGCGCCCTACGTGCTGATCGCCGGCAGCTACCTGGTGCCGGCCGCCTCGCCGATCCGGAGCCCGGAGGCGATCGACCGCGACGGGGTGCGCGTCTCGGTGGGACGCGGCAGCGCCTACGACCTGTTCCTGACCCGGGCGCTGCGCCACGCCACCCTGGTGCGGGCGCCGACTTCCGCGGAGGCCGTCACGGCCTTTGCCCGGGACGGGCTCGACGTCGCCGCCGGGGTCCATCAGCCGCTTTCCGCCTACGCGGCCGCTCACAAGGATGTGCGGCTGCTGCCGGGGCATTTCATGGACATCCCGCAGGCGATGGGCCTCCCGGTCGGGCGGGACGCGGGGGCGGCCTACCTCGCCGACTTCCTGGCGCAGGCGAAGGCGGACGGGCTCGTCGCGCGGAGCCTGGAGGCCAACGGGCAGGATCCGGGGCTGGCGGCGCCCTAAAGTTGATAGATCGAACCTCCGGATCGAGAGACGCGAGCATGCCGGGCGACATCTTCGGGCGCACCGCGGACGGGCAGACGGTCACCCGGCACCTGCTGGCCCGGGGGAGCCTGCGCGTCCACGTCATCGATTTCGGCGCGGTGATCACGGCGATCGAGGTGCCCGATCGGGCCGGCCGCAGCGCCAACGTCGTCCTCGGCCTCGACACGCTGGCGGGCTACGAGACCCTGAGCCCGAGCTTCGGCGCCGTGGTCGGGCGCTACGCCAACCGCATCGCGGGCGGACGCTTCAGCCTCGACGGCCAGACCTACCGGCTGCCGGTGAACGAGGCGCCCAACACCCTACATGGCGGCGACCAGAATTTCGGAAAACATCTGTGGCACGTGGAGGCGGCCGACGGCACGAGCCTCGCCCTGGCCCGCCGCTCCCCCGACGGCGAGGAGGGGTTTCCGGGCAACCTCGATGTCCGCGTGCGCTACAGCCTGCCCGAGGACGGGCTGCTGCGCCTCGATTACGAGGCGGTGACCGACCGGCCGACGGTTCTGAACCTCACCAACCACAGCTACTTCAACTTGGCCGGGGAGGGGACCGGCAGCGTGCTCGACCACGTGGTCCAGCTTGAGGCCGACGCCTTCACCCCCACCGATGCGACCCAGGTCCCCACCGGCGAGATCCGGCCGGTCGCCGGCACCCCGTTCGATTTCCGCGCCCCTCACGCGCTGGGCGATCGCATCCGGATCGGCGACCCGCAACTCACCTTCGCCAAGGGCTACGACCACACCTTCGTGCTGCGCGGCCCCGCCGGGACCCTGCGCCCGGCCGCGACCTGCATCGATCCGGCCAGCGGACGACGGCTCGACGTGGCGACCACGCAGCCGGCCCTGCAGTTCTACACCGGCAACAACCTGGACGGCACGCTGATCGGACCCTCCGGCCGGATCTACCGCTCCGGCGACGGCGTCTGCTTCGAGACCCAAGGGTTTCCGGATGCCCCGAACCAGCCGGCCTTCCCCTCCGCGGTGCTGCGGCCGGGTGAGGTGTTCCGGGCGGTCACGATGTTCCGGTTCTCGGTGGCGTGACCTACCGCTGGCGCGTTACCGCGCCGATCCCTTGAGGATCGGGGCGAGCGCCCGGAAGCCGACCCAGCCCCAGTAGACCCGGTGGTGGGCGATGAGCCCGGCTGCGAGGTCCATCACCTCGACGAGATCGACTTGGTCGCCCTCCGGCGTGGCGCGCGGATATTCCCAGGTGAGCTGGCTGCCGTCGCAGAAGACCGTGCCGGTGCGGTACCAGCGGCCGAGCGCACTGCCGGGCTTGCGCAGCGACGCGTCGAAGAAACGCCGGATCGCGGGTCTGCCGGTCAGGATTCCGGACGCATCGATCCCCGATTCGGCCAGGACCAGCGGGCTCTCCAGGATGGCGTCCTCGGCATAGAGCGCCGTCAGGCCGTCGATGTCGCGGTTGAGCACCGTCTCGTGCCAACGCTCGTAGATGTGGCGGATGTCGGCATCGCGCGTTTCGGTCATGGCAGCCTCGGATCGGATGCAATGACCGGGACCCTAGCGGAGGGGCGAGACCGGATGCTTCGATGCGTGTCGAAGCATCCGCGCCGCTTCGGTGGCAGGGTGGGTTAGCTGCGCTGGAGACCGACCATGAATCCGCACCCGAGCCTCGCCACGGCGGCGTTCCTGATCGCGGACCCGGCACGGTCCGTGATGCTGATGCTTCTGCTCGACGGACAGGCGCGGCCCGCCGGCGAGCTGGCCTTCGCCGCCGGCGTGACCGCGCAGACGGCGAGTTCGCATCTCGGCAAGCTGCTCGCGGGCGGCCTCCTGGCGGTCGAGACCGAAGGCCGCCACCGTTATTACCGCCTGGCCGGTCCACAGGTCGCCCTGGCGCTGGAGACCCTTGCGGCGATCGGCCCGGCAGCGCCCGTCCGGTCGAAACCCCTGAGCCGGGAGGCGCGGGAGCTGCGGTTCGCGCGCTGCTGCTACGATCACCTGGCCGGCCGCCTGGGCGTCGCCGTCACGGGCGCCCTGCAGGCGCGCAGCTATCTTCTGCCGGCGGAGGGCAAGCGCTTCGCGGTGCCCTCGGCCGGCGTGGCGTGGTTCGCGGGCCTCGGCCTGGAGGTCGACCGGCTGAAGCCGGGCCGGCACGACCTGGCCCGGCAATGCCTCGACTGGACCGAGCGGGAGCACCATCTCGCCGGCCCGTTGGGCGTCCAGCTGATGAGCCTGTTCTGCGCGAAAGGCTGGCTGCGCCGCTCCGGGACGACGCGTGCCGTGCAGGTCACGCCGCCGGGCTGGACCGGCCTGAAACGGGAACTCGGCCTCGATCCGGTCTGAGGCGCGCCCGGCTTAGGCCGCGAGAACCAGCGCCTCATCCGCCTCCCGCCGCACCGGAACGGCGACCGCCGGGGCGGAGGGTTTCGGGCGCCAGGGCTCGCCGAGCGCCAGGAGCGCGGCCTTCACCGCTTCGAGCTGCGAGGGCTCGCCCTCGGCCATGCCCTCGGCGGCGGCCACCTCCTTCAGGTACTCGTCCCAGGCCCAGCGCCAGAGGATCTCGCGCTTGCCCTCGCGGAGCAGCCGCGGGTGGTCCAGCACGGCGGCCGGCGTGGCGAACACCGCGGCCGGGTTGATCAGGGCGCGTTCCAGGTCCGGCCCGTCCGGGTAGCCCGGCGGCGCGGCCGGCGCCTGTTTCCGGCCGAGCACCACGCGGAGCGGCGCGCGTCCGGGTTGCCGCCGCTCATCCGAGCGCGCCGCGCCGACAGGACGCTTGCCAGGACGCTTGCGGGGCACCGCGGCGGGCTCCGGCTCCACGCTGTAATCGAGGCCCTGGCGCTCCGCGTAGGCGACGGCCTGCGCCCGGGTCGGGAAGGTGAGCCGCACATCCGTGGCGAGGGGATCGCCGCCGCCGGTCCAGCCCATCAAGGGCTCGATCTCGGGGGGCGTCTCGCGCGCGAAGGTGAGGACCCACATGCCGTCCCGGGCGCGGCCGGCCGTGTCCACGGGACGCGTCTGGCGCCGGATCAGGGCCTGTCTGCCGGCGAGCCACGGGGCGGCTGCGATGAAGGCCGGGGGATTGTTGTGTCCGAGTCCGATGTGACGATCCTGCATATGTGCCTCCCTGGAGTCTCGTCCCGAAAGCGGGGTGCCGGCTTTCGGGACACGATGCGAAACCAGAAGCCCCGCCCGACGGCGTGGCCGTCGAGCGGCACGCCGGTGGTGATGCGCCGCTCAGGTGCCCAGCAGCCCGAGGCGCCCGGCGGATTGGACGCCGAAGCTCGCCGCGAAGGCGAGGAGGGCGGCGTCCCAGGCGGTGAGGTGCGTGGCATTGGCCGGCGGCCCGGCCCGCGTGATCGCGGCGCCGAGCCAGACGAAGCCCGCCAGGCTCAGCAGCCCCGCCAGCACCCAGGGCATGGCCGGCGCCGGGCTGAGGGCGGCCAGGGCGAGGCAGAGGGCGACCGACGCGATCCAGCCGGTGAGAATGGACCAGCTCTCCCGCTCCGCCGCCTCGGCGGGCGGCCCGGCCCGGTCGCGCCGGAGCCGGCCCGGCCACCGATAGCGGTCCTTCAGGTCGAAGCTCGTCATCGCTTCCCTCCCGGTTTCAGTTCAGGATGGGATCCGGCGCCGCCGAGCCGCGCTGCTTGCGGCGGCCGAGCACGACCGGGATCCGGGGCTTGCGCGTCGCCGGCGCGCTGGGGGCGGAGGCGCCGTCCAGGGCCTGGAGCGCGGCCAGGATCGCGTCGATCGGCACCGGCTCGGACCGGCAGCCGGGCAGGCAGCGCAGCGTCGGGCAGGATTCCACGGCGCACGCGTCTGAGGCCCAGGAGGCCAGGATCGCGCGCTTCTCGGCCCGCGACAGGCCGGGATAGGACAGGACTTCCCGCGGGTGCCGGAACACGTCGCCCGGCGCCACGAAGGCCTCGAACGGGTCGACCGCCGTCGCCCTCAGGTTGGCCGCGGCCATCGGGCCGAGGCGCTCAATGGATGTGTCGATCGGGGTGATGTCGATGGGCTGCATGCGACCCTCCTGTGCGTCAGCAAAGGTTGGGGCGGCCGGCAGGTCGGCTCTCGGTCGTCCTGCCGGTCCATGCCGGCCGCCGCGTCATGCGTTGCGAACCCGCCGGATCGGCGGCTCGCCTCAATGCGCCGTCCTCTGGGCGCCGGTTCCGCCTTTGATGGCGATGCGACGCCCACGCTCCGGCACCTTGGCCGAGCGCGGCAGCGTCACGGTGAGCACGCCGTTCCGGAACGACGCCTCGGCCTTGTCTTCCTCCACGGGGAACGGCAGGGCGATCACCCGCTCGAACCGGCCGTAGCTGCGCTCCGAATAGCCGCGCGTCGTGTCGGTATTCTCCGAGCGCTTCTCGCCCCGCAGGGTCAGCACGCCGTCCTCGACCAGGAGCTCGACATCCCTCTCGTCGAGGCCGGGCAGCTCGGCCGAGAGCTTCAGGCTGCCCTCGGCCTCGACCAGCTCGACCTTGGGCCAACCGAGGCCCCGGCCAGCCAGGCTCGGAACTGCACTGAGTCCGGTGAGCACGTCGTCGAACAGGCGGTTCACCTCGCGGTGGAGCGTCAGGAACGGGCTGGACGCCTCGTTCGCCAGGGCGGCCGGCGCCGGGTTGGAGGCGCTGCGGGTCCACGGGATCAGGTCTCTCACGCTCATGGCTGTCTCCTTCAGTTTGCTGTCATGGGCTTCTCGTTCGGATAACCGGCGGCGGCCCGCGGGCTCGCGCGGCATGTCGCTTCATCCAACGGGGGAGCCCGGGCGGGCCGCGGATCGGGCGGCCCGGACCCGGACAGCCCGCGATCAGGCGGCTTTGGCTTCGGTCACCCTGGCTTCGGCGCCCCTGGGCTGGGCGACCTTGCCCTCGGCGATCTGCGCGGGCGCGTTGTCCTGGCCGGAGGTGGCCGTGACACCGCCGATAGCGATGCGGCGGGGCTTCAGGGCCTCCGGCACCTCGCGCTTGAGCGCGACGGTCAGGAGCCCGTTCTCCAGGTTCGCGCCCACGACCTTCACGTGGTCGGCCAGGTTGAAGGTCTGGCGGAACGTGCGGGCCGCGATGCCGCGGTGCAGATACTGCCGCTCGGTCTCCGGGGCCGTCTTCTGGCCCGACACGAGGAGCACCGTATCCTGCTGGGTCAGCTCGATCTCGTCGGGGGTGAAGCCCGCCACCGCCATGGTGATGCGGTATTGATCGTCCGCGACCTTCTCGATGTTGTAGGGCGGCCAGGCCGCCGTGGTCTCGACGCGCTCGGGCTGGTTCAGCAGCTCGAACAGACGGTCGAACCCGATGGACGACCGGAACAGGGGCGCAACGTCGTAAGTCCTCATAACCACATCCTCCGTTGAGCAACGTGACTACAAGAGACGCCGGACACCAAGACCGGCGCCCAACTAGCGAACTCGTTTCCGAGCCTCGCACGCGCGTAACGTTTGCTTTGCGGAGCGGTTCCGCAAGAGGGGCGTTTCTTTTTTCCGGGCGTGTTGGACTTCGCCGTATGGGCGGGGATCCCCGCGCGACGCGTGTGGGACGATGCCGTTCACGGATCGCTGCGAGAGGAGCCGAAGGCCGGACCGGCGCGTCTCTATTCCCCCCTCTGAGGGCCACCGGCTTCACGGTATGCCGGATCTAACACAGGTCCCCTCTCCCGCGCGGGAGAGGGGCAGGGTGAGGGATGCGACCTTTCCGGAAAGACCTGGTCCCTCACCCCAACCCTCTCCCGAACGGGAGAGGGGGCCCGTCGGGCTCTGCAAGATGCGATAGGTGAACATCGTCGCGCAGAGGGGAGAAAAATCCGCCCCTCGGCCGAGCCAAGAGAGTCTCAGTTCGCCGCATCCTCCAGCAGGATCTCGCGCTTGCCGGCGTGGTTGGCCGGGCCGACGATGCCTTCGGTCTCCATCCGCTCCATCAGGGAGGCGGCGCGGTTGTAGCCGATCTGGAGCCGGCGCTGGATGTAGCTGGTCGAGGCCTTCTGGTCGCGCAGCACCACCTGCACGGCCTGGTCGTAGAGGTCGCCGCCGGCCTCGCCGAAGGAGCCCTGGTCGAACACGGCGCCGTCGAGCTCCAGCTCGGCCGCGCCGGCCTTGCCGGTCTTGGCGCCCTTCTCGGGAGAACTCTCCTCGTCGTCCGCCGTGACGGCGTCGAGGTAGCTCGGGCGGCCCTGGCGCTTGAGGTGGGCGACCACGCTCTCGACCTCGCTGTCCGAGCAGAACGGCCCGTGCACGCGCGTCGTGCGCCCGCCCCCGGCCATGAACAGCATGTCGCCCTGACCCAGAAGCTGCTCCGCGCCCATCTCGCCGAGAATGGTCCGCGAATCGATCTTGCTGGTGACCTGGAAGCTGATGCGGGTCGGGAAGTTCGCCTTGATCGTCCCGGTGATCACGTCCACCGACGGGCGCTGCGTCGCCATGATCAGG
>NZ_JAKSYJ010000203.1 GCF_022829365.1 Methylobacterium sp. J-077
GGTCCGCGAATCGATCTTGCTGGTGACCTGGAAGCTGATGCGGGTCGGGAAGTTCGCCTTGATCGTCCCGGTGATCACGTCCACCGACGGGCGCTGCGTCGCCATGATCAGGTGGATGCCGGCCGCGCGGGCCATCTGGGCCAGGCGCTGGATCGCCCCCTCGATGTCCTTGCCCGCCACCATCATCAGGTCGGCCATCTCGTCGACCACGATCACGATGTAGGGGAGGGGGGCGAGGTCCATGGCCTCGTCCTCGTAGATCGCCTCGCCGGTCTGCCGGTCGAAGCCGGTCTGCACGGTCCGAGTCAGCACCTCGCCGCGGGCGGCGGCTTCCGCCACGCGGGCGTTGTAGCCGTCGATGTTGCGCACCGCGATCTTGGACATCTTCTTGTAGCGCTCCTCCATCTCGCGCACCGCCCATTTGAGGGCGATGACCGCCTTCTTGGGATCGGTCACGACCGGGGAGAGCAGGTGCGGGATGCCGTCATAGACGGACAATTCCAGCATCTTGGGATCGACCATGATCAGGCGGCACTCCTCCGGCTTCAGCCGGTAGAGCAGCGACAGGATCATGGTGTTGATGGCGACCGACTTGCCGGAGCCGGTGGTGCCGGCGACCAGCAGGTGGGGCATCCGGGCGAGGTCGGCGATGATCGGCTCGCCGCCGATGTTTTTTCCCAAGCACAGGGCGAGCCTGTGCTTGCTCTCGGCGAAGTCCGTGGAGGCCAGGAGCTCGCGCAAGAATACCGTCTCGCGCTTGGCGTTCGGCAATTCGATGCCGATGGCGTTGCGGCCGGGCACGACCGCCACGCGGGCCGAGACTGCCGACATCGACCGGGCGATATCGTCGGCCAGCGCGATGACGCGGCTGGACTTGGTGCCGGGCGCCGGCTCGAGTTCGTAGAGGGTCACGACCGGGCCCGGACGCACCGCCAGGATGTCGCCGCGCACGCCGAAATCGCCGAGCGTCGCCTCGAGCAGGGTCGCGTTCTGCTCCAGGGCGTCGGCCGAGACCTGGCTCGCCGGCGAGGGACCGCGCGGCGGCGCCAGCAGGTCGAGGGCCGGCAGGGCGTAATCCTCCGGCCGCATCTGCGGCGCGGGCGCCCGGCGGGCCGGGACCGGCGCGGCGGCCGGCGGGGCGACCCGCGAGGCGGTCGGCTCCGGGGTGCGCGGCGGCGCCGGCCGGGGCGGGGCCTCGAACGCGTCCGGCGCGTCGTCTTCCGGGGGCAGGGCGGCGCGGCGAACGGGTGCGGCGACCGGCTCGTCCGGCGCGTCGAAGACGGGCTCACGCCGCTCCGCGCCCGGATGTTGGGGGTTTTCGGGCAGGTGCTCGGCCCAGGGCAGGTCCGCATCCGTGAAGGCGCGCCGTGCCGCCAGTGCCGGTGAGGCGCTGTCGAAGGGCTCGACCCGGCCGGTCCGCCAGGCCTCGACCCGCCGCGCCAGGGCGACGCGCATCCGCATCAGGCCCTGGGCCAGGGCACCGATGCCGACGAGGCCGAGGCTCGGCTCATCGGCATCCTCGCGCTCGTCGCGGCCCCGGACAGGCGGGTGCCGGGCGGGATAGGGCTCGTCGTGGAAGGACTCGTCCTCTACCGTCCCGAACCGGCAGGCCCCGGTCAGACTGAGGATCGCCACCGCGGCGTAGACGAAGCCGACGAGATGGGCCGCCGCCGAGGACACCGCCCCGACGATCACCCGGGCCATCGACAGCAGGCCGTCCCCGGCGACGCCGCCGAGCCCGGTCGGGAGCGGCCAGCGGGCTGTCGGCGGCAGGGCGCTCGCCACCGCGCTCGCGGCGCAGAAGCCGATGATCCAGAGCGCCAGGCGCAGGCCGCCCTGCGGCAGGTCGCGCTCCCGCATCAGCCGCACGCCCCAGAGCGCGGGCGGCAGCACGAAGGCGAGGGCACCCAGGCCGAGGATCTGCATGGCGAGATCGGCCACGACGGCGCCCGGCTGGCCGAGCACGTTGTGGGCCGGGTGGTCGGTGGCGTGGTTGAGGCTCGGGTCGTCGATCGACCACGTGGCGAGCGCCACGGTCAGCGCGACCGCGCCGGTGAACAGGACGAGCCCTCCGAGCTCCGTCAGGCGCTTGCCCAGGAACGGGCGAACGCTGTCGACGTAGGTGTCGTAGGGCGACGCGGGACGGCGAAGCGAGCGCATGCGGGACCGGACGCGAACGGGGACTCTCTCCCGAGGCTAGTCATGCTGGCCTTAACGACCTGCTAAGGTTGAGGAAGCCTGACCCGGCGCCCCCAGGGATCGGGCTGAACCCGGCGCGGGCGGAACTCGGCGCGGGGTGGTGCAAAGACCGCCCCGCTATGGCACAGAAACCGCCATGAACATCGACGGAAAACCCTATCGCACGATCTTCCCGGACCCGGACGGCGTCAGTGTCCAGGTGATCGACCAGACGCGCCTGCCCTTCGCGTTCGAGCTGAAGCGGCTCGCCACCCTCGACGACGCCGCTCTGGCGATCCGCACCATGATCGTGCGCGGCGCGCCGCTGATCGGCGTCACCGCGGCCTACGGGCTGGCGCTCGCCATGCAGGCCGATCCCTCGATGGAGGGGATCGACCGGGCGGTGGCGGCGCTGGCCGCGACCCGCCCGACGGCGATCAACCTGCGCTGGGCGCTCGACCGGGTCGCCGGCAACCTGCGGGAGATCCAGCCGGCCGAGCGCTTCCTGCGCGCCTTCGCGGAAGCCGGCCGCATCGCCGAGGAGGATGTGGCGAGCTGCCGCTCGATCGGCGCCCATGGCGGCCAGATCATCGCCGACCTGCACAAGGCGAACGGCGGCCGACCGGTCACGGTGCTGACCCATTGCAACGCCGGCTGGCTCGCCACGGTGGATTGGGGCACCGCGCTGGCGCCGATCTATGCCGCCCATGAGCGCGGCGTGCCGGTGCACGTGCTGGTAGACGAGACCCGGCCGCGCAGCCAGGGCGCGGCGCTCACCGCCTTCGAGCTCCACGGCCACGGCGTGCCGCACACGGTGATCGCCGACAATGCCGGCGGCCACCTGATGCAGCATGGCGGGGTCGACCTGTGCATCGTCGGCTCGGACCGGACCACGGCGTCGGGCGACGTCTGCAACAAGATCGGCACCTACCTGAAGGCGCTGGCCGCCCACGACAACCGCGTGCCGTTCTACGCGGCCCTGCCGTTCTCGACGATCGACTGGACGCTCCACGACGGCGTCAAGGAGATCCCGATCGAGGAGCGCGACGGCCGCGAGGTCACCCACATGACCGGCCGTCTGGCCGACGGCGGCTTCGCGACGATCGAGGTGGTCTCCCCCGGCAGCCCGGTGGCCAACCCCGCCTTCGACGTGACGCCGGCGCGGCTGGTGACCGGCATCATCACCGAGCGCGGTGTCTGCGAGGCCAGCGAGGAGGGGCTGTACGGCCTGTACCCGGAGCGCCGGAAGGCAGCGTGAGGGCAGGCTGGAAGGCCCGCGTGGCTCAGCCGTCATCTTGACCATCGCACGGGGCGGGCTGCTGTCGTGTCGTGCTTTAGGATGGGCCGCCCGGCTTCCTAGACGCATGCCGGATCGCGAGGATCGCGATGGCATCCGCCGATGCGTCCAGACGGTAGAAGATCAGATACGGATAGCGGGGCAGGGCGAAACGACGGACACGGCGACGCCTCATTGGGCCGATCTCGGGATAGCGGCCGATGAGCACGAGCGCGGCCTGGATGGCCGTCTCGACTGCCGTGCGCCGCGCGGATTGCGAGCCTCCAGATAGGCCGCGATCGCTTCCACATCGGCTTGGGCTTGCGGGGTGAGGCGTAGCCTCATGGTGCATCGCGCACCCGTGCGAAGGCGGCCGCGATGATCTCGGTCGCCTCGCCCTCTACGAACGCGCCACAATCAGCCTGCTCCAGGCCGGCCGTGACGGCGGCCCTGTGCTCTGGTTCGACGTCGAGCGGCTCGGCGATCTGCGCCAGGCTGAGCATGCCCCGGGCGATGGTGTGCTGTTCGGCGGCGGACATCCGACGAACGGCCGCCACCGCCTTGTCCAGTAGATCCGTCATGGGCGGATCTCCCACCACACCTTAGAAGGATCGGCCGGAATGACGCCAGAACCCGGTCGGGGCCGCCGTACCACGCGCGCGATGAGCGCCCCGGACGGCGGCGTGTGCGGCCTCACCGCACCCCGGGCCGACCCGAATCCGCGAGCTGCTGCGCCCGCGCGGCCTGACGCTCGAACATCCAGCCCGGGTATTCGGCCGGGAGAACGCTCACCGCGTCGAGGGCATCGAGTTCCGCGTCGGTGAGGTGCAGTTGCGTCGCGGCGATGTTGTCCTCGAGCTGGTCGAGGTGCTTGGCGCCGACGATGACGCTGGTCACCGCCTTGCGGTGCAGCAGCCAGGCGAGCGCCACCTGGGCCACCGAGACACCGCGCGCCTCGGCGACAGTCCGCATGGCGTCGATGCAGGCATCCGCCCGGGGGTGGTCCACGGGCGGGAAGTCGAAGCTCGCGCGCCGGCCCTCCCCGGAGCCGCCGGAATACTTGCCGCTGAGCAGGCCGCCCGCGAGCGGGCTCCAGACCAGCAGCCCGAGATCCTCGGAGCGCAGCATCGGGACGATTTCCCGCTCAAGGTCGCGGCCCGCGATGGAATAGTAGGCCTGCAGGGTCTCGAAGCGGGCGAGGCCGGCCCGCTCGGCGATGCCCAGCGCCTTGACGATCTGCCACGCCGCCCAGTTCGAGACGCCGACATAACGGACGTGGCCGTGCTGCACGAGGATGTCGAGGGCCCGCATCGTCTCCTCGATCGGGGTCGCCGGGTCGAAGCCGTGGATCTGATAGAGGTCGATATGGTCGAGCTGGAGCCGCTTTAGGCTGGCCTTGCAGGCGTCGATCAGGTGCAGGCGCGAGGCGCCCTTGGCGTTGGCGCCCGGTCCCATCGGTCCGTAGCCCTTGGTGGCGACGACGACGCTGTCGCGCGAGACCTTGAGGTCGCGCAGAGCCTGGCCGGTGATCTCTTCGGAGAGGCCTTCCGCGTAGACATCGGCCGTGTCGATGAAGTTGATGCCGGCATCGATCGCCCGCCCGACGAGACGCCCGGCCTCCGCCTGATCGAGGGCACCGATCTGGCGCCACATTCCGCCGCCGCCGCCGAAGGTCATCGTGCCGAGACAGAGTTCCGAGACGAACAGCCCCGTGTTGCCGAGCTTCTTCTGATACATGTGCGCGGGATCCCGTCCGTGTCCGTCGCGACAACGCACGGGGGCGGCAACCGCTGCGCCTTACGGCTCCCAGCGATGGAACACCGCACTGTCGAACGAAAAGACCGGCTCGCCGCGCTGGTTCACCCCGGTGTTGCGGGCAAAGGCCAGGCCCCAGCCGGGGCGGGACGCGGAGGCGCGCGTGTCGGTGAGCTTCGTGCTGAACCGGACCGTGTCGCCTGCATAGACGGGCTTGAGCCAGCGCAGGTTCTTGAAGCCCGGGGAGGGGCCGGCTTCCGGGACCGGACCGCGGGTCGCCGTGTAGGCGACGTCGCGGGCGCGGGTGGTGAGCAGCCGGTTCATGTAGGCGGCGGCGGTGTGCCAGCCGGAGGCGCACAGGCCGCCGAAATGGCTGCGCCTGGCTGCCGCGTGATCGAGGTGGAACGCCTGCGGGTCGTAGGCCTCCGCGAAGGCCACGATCGCCGCGGCGCTGAACGGGTAGGCGCCGAGGTCGCGGACCCTGCCGATCTCGGCATCGCGCAGGAACGGCAGGATCTCGGCATCCTCCGGCTCCGCCACCGGCCCCGGCTCGCCGATCTCCACGGGGCGCGGCGGCAGGGGATCGGTGCCGCGGCGGGCCAGCATGAAGGTGAAGCGCTGGGTCAGAACCGTCTCGCCGCGCGGGTTGCCGAGGGCGACCTCGGCGGTCACGAAGCCGAGCCCGGGCTTCGAGGCCGAGTCCCGAATCCCGACGACCCGGAAAGTGAGCGTGAGGGCATCGCCCGGGAGCACCGGCGCGAGCCAGCGCAGTTCGTCGATCCCCGGCGCGCCGAGCGACGAGCCGCCGCCGAACGGTCCCTTCTGAAGCAGCCGCATCCCGAGCGCCGCCGTGTGCCAGCCCGACGCGATCAGCCTTCCCGCGAAAGTCGCCTCCGCCGCCGCCTCGTCGAGGTGGAACGGCTGGAAGTCGAAGGCCCGCGCGAAGCCGACGATATCGTCGCGGCCGACCGTCAGGGGCTCGCCGACGATCACGTCGCCGACGGAAAAATCCTCGATCGCGGGGTCCGGCATGGCAGCCTCGTCCAGTGCGTCAGGGGAGGGGGCTCAGTTGGCGAAGCGGAAATGCAGCACGTCGCCGTCCTGCACCACGTAGTCCTTGCCCTCGAGCCGCAGCTTGCCGGCATCCCGGGCGCCGGATTCGCCGCCGAGCGTGGTGTAGTCCTGGAACGCGATGGTCTCGGCCCGGATGAAGCCCTTCTCGAAATCCGAGTGGATCACCCCGGCGGCGCCCGGGGCGCGGGTGCCCTTGGTGATCGTCCAGGCCCGGGCCTCCTTGGGGCCGACCGTGAAGTAGGTGACGAGGCCGAGCAGATCGTAGCCGGCGCGGATCACCCGGTTGAGGCCGGGCTCTGTGAGCCCCACGGCCTCCAGGAACTCGGCCTGGTCGGCTTCCGGCATCACGGCGATCTCGCTCTCGATCTTGGCCGAGACCACCACCGCGATGGCACCCTCGGCCTTGGCCCGGGCGAAAACCGCATCCGAGTAGGCGTTGCCCTTGTCGGCATCGCTCTCATCGACGTTGCAGACGTAGAGCACCGGCTTGGCGGTCATCAGCCCGAGGGACTGGAACAGTCTTTCCTCGTCCGGCTTACGCACGACCAGCCGGGCGGGCTTGCCCTCGCGCAGCAGCGGCAGGGCGCGGTTGACGAGGTCGAGGGTCTCCTTGGCCTCCTTGTCGGCCCCCTTGGCCTTCTTCTCCAGGGCGACGGCCCGGCGCTCCAGGCTGTCGAGATCGGCCAGCATCAGCTCGGTCTCGATGGTCTCGATATCGGCCGCCGGATCGACCTTGCCCTCGACATGGGTGACGTCGCCGTCGGTGAAGCACCGCACCACGTGGGCGATGGCGTCGACCTCACGGATATTGGCCAGGAACTGGTTGCCCAGGCCCTCGCCCTTGGAGGCGCCGCGCACCAGCCCGGCAATGTCCACGAAGGTCAGCCGCGTCGGGATTTTTTCCTTCGAGCTCGCGATCCGGACGAGGTCGTCCAGGCGCGGATCCGGCACCGCCACCTCGCCGACATTCGGCTCGATAGTGCAGAACGGATAGTTCGCCGCCTGCGCGGCCGCCGTCTGCGTCAGCGCGTTGAACAGGGTCGACTTGCCGACGTTCGGCAGGCCGACGATGCCGCATTTGAAGCCCATGGACTCAGTTCCGTTGAAGCACGTCGCCGGGCGACGCGCGGAAAGGGTTGATGAGGGTCAGGCCCTCGAACACGGCGCCGTGTGCCATATCCTCGGTCAGGAAGTATCGGCATCCGGCGAGCTGGGCCGCGGCCACGAGGAGGCAGTCGAACCACTGATAGCCGAGATTCTTGCGGACGAGCCATGCCAGTTCGGTGTCATCTTGATCGATCGGGCGCGCTCCCCAGGCCCCGATCGTCTCGACTTCGTCCTGAACGTCGCGCAGCGAGCGCCCCAGCTCGTTCTTGAGGATCCATCGCGTCAGTTCGTTGAGAACTTGCAGATTCGTGCGGGCGCAGTCCAGGTCGGTGATGGCAGCCAGCCAAGCACGTGCGCGCCCGCGCTTGCCGGCGTTTCGTTCGTCGCGTGCGTAAATCAGCACGTTCGTGTCGATGAAGATCGGCTCAATCGTGAAGTTCATCGCGCGACGGTGCTTTGCCGTTCTCGTCCGTCAAATTCATGAGAGGACCGGCCAGGAAGCGTTCGAGCGCCTCTCGCTGCGTCAGCGGGCGTCCGACGCGCTGCTCGACGGCCTCGGCGACGAAACGCGACAGGCTCTTTCCGTCGCGCGCGGCGGCGACGCGCGCCCGCTGCAGCAGGGCCTCGCTCATCGTCACGGTGACGTTCTTCATGGCAGCCTCCACCGCCTATATCGTGTCCTCGTGTTTTCGTGTCAATTTCTGGAACCCAGCGTCTTCACGTCGTCCCAGCCCCGGCCGGCCATGGCGAGATGGACCTTGTTCTGGAAGCTCGCATCCTCGCCCGCCGCCAGCAGCGCGGCGTGTTCGGCGACCGCGTGACAGAGATCCTCGACCCAGGGCAGCTCGGCCTTGCCGAAATCGTTGAGCACGTACGCGTGCACCAGCGCCTTGTCGCCGGGATGGCCGATGCCGAGCCGCACCCGGTGATAGTCGTTGCCGCACTGGGCGGTGATCGAGCGCAGGCCGTTATGGCCAGCATTGCCGCCGCCGAGCTTCACCCGGAGCTTGGCCGGGGCGAGATCGAGTTCGTCGTGCAGCACGATCACGTCGCTCAAGGGAATCTTGTAGAAGCGCTGCGCCTCCGAGACCGCGCGCCCGGACTCGTTCATGAAGGTCGAGGGCTTGAGCAGGATCGCCCGCTCGGTGCCCAGCACGACCTCGGCGGCCTCGCCCTGGAACCGGTGCCGGAACGGGCTCGCCCGGTGCTGCCGGGCGATCGCGTCGACGGCCAGGAAGCCGATATTGTGCCGGTTGTTCGCGTAGCGCGAACCCGGATTTCCGAGGCCGACGATCAACCGCATGGCAGAGTCCCTGGCGCGCTCCCGGTCATGGGGCCTTCCCTCAGCGCATCCCTTTCGGGGCGGTCTCTGGCACGCTTCGGTACGCGGCGCATCCCCGCCCCGGCACCGACGATCAGCGCCGCCGCGGCGGCGCACCGGCCTCTCCTAATAGGTGCGTCAGGCATTCGGAGCCGAATGCGCACCACCCGTGCGCCAGCGCACGGCATCGATCGAACGGCAGGCAGACCATCCCGGTTGAGCGTTCACATTCGGCCAAGCAAAGCCCGAGCGATCAAGACCGCCGCACCGACGATCGTCCTCAACCCGACCCGGTTGACCGGATGACATCCCGTCGAAGTCGGACTCAGATACAGGAGATCATCATGACCATGCGCATGCTCGCCGCCGCCGCCCTGTTTGCCACTGTCGCGTCGCCGGCCCTCGCGCAGGGGCTGGACTCGCGGCATTCGCCGTTCCCGGCCTCGGCCTATTCGGGCTGGATCGGCCATGCCGGCTCCCTGCAGCAGGATCGGGCCGCGTCCGCGCCGGCGCCCGCCTATCGCTATGCCGGCCCGCATGCCGGCGGCCCGGCCAACGCCCTGCCGCGCTACTGAGACGAGGCCGGCCTCTCGTCAGGTCGCCGGGACGGCCCGGCCGTCGCGCGCCACGGCCTCGGCCTCAGGCCCTGCCCCCTCGATTGCGCGCAGCTCTCCCGGGCGCAGCGTCCCGCTCAAGAGATCGACCTGGCTCACCAACCGGGCGAGCGACTGCCCCCGATCCTGATCCGGCCGCTCCGGTAGCGGCCGGTCTTCGCCAAGCGCCGCCAGCGTGGCGGCGATCCAGGCCCGCCAGCCTTGCGCCTCCGGGGCGGCCGCCTAGGGGGCGTGGCGCAGCACCGTGAGCCGGGCGCTGATCCGGCGCAGGGTCGCGTCGGCCACCATGGCGGCCTCCACCTCCGGGTGGCCGCCGGCCCGGGGCTGCTGCAGGGCCCGGGACAGGGCCGCCTCCAAGTCGTTGAGGGCGAGGCCGGCCGCCCGGGCGCGGGCCGGCACCGCGGCTTCACGGGCCTCCCCGGGGGAGCTGAGCAGCACCGCCTCGGCGAAGGCGGCATGGGCCTTGAGCGCCCGCCGCAATTCCTGGCGGACCTGATCCGGCTCCCAGATCGGCCAGAGCACCAGGCAGCTCGCCACCGCGATCAGCCCGCCCAGCACCGTGAAGCCGGCGCGCATGCCGACGATCTCCCAGGAGCTATGGCCGGGCTCCAGCAATTCGACCAGCAGCACCACCAGCGGGGTCAGGCAGGTGATGAAGAAGCCGTAGGAGATCTGGCGCGCCGCGAAGCCGATCACGCTGAGCACGAGGATCAGCCCGGCCTCCACCAGCGGGGTCGTGGCATAATAGGCGAGCACCGCGCCCGCGAGCCCGCCCAGCACCGTGCCGCCGATCCGCTCCAGCGCCCGCTGCCAGGTCGCCGCGTAGAACGGCTGCATGGTCAGCACCACGGTCATCACCAGCCAGTGCGTGAACGCGCCGGCATAGGTCAGGGTGGCGGCGAGCGCCGGCGCCGCGACCACGGTGGCCCGCAGGGCGTGCCGGAGGTTCGGCGAGGCGAGGGTGAAGTTCTGCCGCAGCGGCTCGGCGTAGCGGGTCCAGCGGTCGAGGCCGCGCCCGTCCGTGAGGGTGGCGCCGGGCCGGTAGCCCTCCGAGGTCGAGAGCTTGGCGCCGATCCGCACGCGCCCGACGATGCCATCGGCCAGCCGGGCCAGGGTGGCATCCTCCGACAGGCCTTCCGCCGACCGGGCGATGGAGTGCTCGAGCCGGGCGAGATCGAGGCTGGCATCGTCGCGGATCGCTCGGGCGATGGTGACAAGCAGCGGCCGCAGGCGCCGCAGGAACGTTTTGGCCAGGGCCCGGCGGCGGGCATCGGGCCGGCTCTCGATCAACTCCGATACGGCGATCAGGGCGGAAAAAATCTGTTCGGCGCTCTCCAGGCGCAGCAGGGCCTGGGCGGTGCGCTCGGAGACGCGCTCGCGGGAGCGGGCGAGGTCGAGGATCATGGTCCGGGCGGCTTCGATGCTGGCGCGCACGCCCCGCCGGTGGCCCCGCGCATGCCCGTCGAACGCATCCACGTCGGGGTCGGCCAGGGCGACGAGCCGTTCGAGATCGCCGCAGAGCCGCGCCAGACCGTGCCAGACCTCGGCCACCGCCCGGTGTGCCGGGCGATACGGGTGCAGGCGCCAGATCACCAGGGCGAGCAGCGTCGCCCAGAGGCCGCCGGCGGCGAACATCAGCGCCACGATCCCGGCCTGCTCCGGGGTGAGCGGCCGGTCGAGGGCGATGCACAGCACGACCACCAGCACGTTGCCGGCCGCTTGCGCCTGCACGCTCCAGACGCGGATGTAAGAGCACGCGAAAATCACCGCGCAGGAGACCGGCACCACCACCGGCAGCCCCAGGGGCTGGAGCAGGCCGAGCCCGGCCCAGAGCAGGCCGCCGAGCAGCGAGAACGTGGTGAGCACGTGCAGGCGCACCCGCATCGGCCCGCCATTGTCGCAGAAGCAGGTGAGGTTGGCGGCCAGTGCCATGGTCAGCAGCGGCGGCCACTGCACCCAGATGTTGATCAGGATGACGACGCCGAACGCGAAGGCCGCGCGCACGCCCTCGACCAGCCGGACGTTGCGCAGGTCGAGGCCCATGGGCAGGCGCCGCAGATCCGCTCCGGGCCGGGCGAGGCTGCCCCGGCCGGCGGCCCGACGGCGCCGGGCGCGGTCGGGGGACGATGCGGACGGATTCGGGCCAGACAACCTCGGACTCCTGTGCGGGCGCGGCACCCCGGCATGAACCACGCCCTCACCTGTCCGGATCCACCCCACGCCGCAACCCCGCCATGCCGCCCCCGAGCGACGGAACGCGCGCGCCGGCTCCGCCGCGGCCGGTCCGCAGCGCAGACGCTTGACCCTCGGGCAAGCCCGTGGCTTTTGGGCGCGCTGGCACCCAGACTCCGTAGCTCAGCTGGATAGAGCAGCCGCCTTCTAAGCGGCAGGTCGTTGGTTCGAGCCCAACCGGGGTCGCCATCCATATGTTGGCCACGTGAGCCGGCGGCAGAGGGCTTTTGCCGTTTGCCACCGATGTTTCCCGTGAAACACGCCTCGGCTTGCACATCGTGCCCGAAACAGTTTCGAGGCGACAGGCTTGGAATCACGCCTCGCGGTTTTGGGACGTTGCCCAAGATGCTTCCAGATTAGGGCGTCATTCTGGATATCGGAACCGGGACGATGCGCCAGGTCTCCGGTTGTGCATCATCCCGAAAGCCGGAAGCCGCCCTTCAGGATATGAGGCTCGAGCACCGCGAAGCTCATGGCCTGGGGATGTCCGTCGCTATCCCCCGCCGTTCCGCCGCCGGAATTCCGCCGGCGTGATGCCGACGTGGCGAACGAAGGCCCGGCGCAGGGTGTCGGCATTGGCGAAGCCCGTCAGGGCGGCGACCTGCTTGGGCGGGAGGCCCTCTGCCTCCAGGCGGCGCCGCGCCGCCGCGACCCGCGCGGCCTCGACCCAGTCGGCCGGCGTCACGCCGACTTCGCTCCGGAACAGGCGCGCGAAATGCCGGGGGCTGAGACCGGCCCGCTCCGCCAGCCGGGCGACGCTGTGGTCCTCCGCGGGCGCGGCCGCAATCCAGCGCTGGATCTCCTGGAGGATTGCCCGGCCGGAGGGCTCGGTCGCACCGCTCCGGCTGAACTGCATCTGGCCGCCGGGGCGCCTGAAGAACATCACGAGCTGCGCGGCGACGCGCTTGGCCAGCTCCCGGCCGAGATCTTCCTCGACCAGGGCCACCGCGAGGTCGAGGCCGGCGGTCACCCCGGCGGCGGTGCAGACCGGCCCGTCGCGGACCTGGATCGCGTCGGGCTCGACCTGGATTGCGGGATAGCGCTGCGCCAGGGCATCGGCGGCCGCCCAATGCGTGGTGATCCGGCGCCCGTCCAGCAGGCCCGCTTCGGCGAGCGCGAAGGCGCCGGTGCAGACCGACCCGTAGCGCCGGGCCGCGGGCGCCGTGCGCCGCAACCAATCAAGCAGGGCGGCGGCCGGACGCCGATGCGGCGCGTCCGGCGATCCAGCCACCAGCAGCGTGTCGAGGGTGCCGGCATCGGCGTCGAAGATGGTCCGGTCTGCCAGCAGCCGTGCGCCGGACGAGGTCCGGATGGCAGCGGTGTCGGTCGAGACGATCTCGGTCCGGTAGACGCCATGTCCGGCCTGGACGTTTGCCTCCGCGAAGACATCCAGCGGCCCGGCGACGTCGAGCATCTGCACGCCTGGTCCCGCGACGATCCCCAGCCTCCGGTCCAAAGCGCACTCCATCGCGTCCGTCGGCCGCGTCATTTGGCCGTTCGAGACGCGTTCCGTCAAACCCAGACACGAAGCTTCGAGGCTAGCCTTTGGGGATCAGCAAAAGGAGTGAAGGCCATGGCTCATCCCATCAATGACATCGCCATCCCCGACAGCGCGCTCGCCCGGGCGGTGACCGAACTCGTCCGGGATACGGAATCGCCGCTGCTGTTCCACCATTCGAGCCGCGTCTATTATTTCGGCGCCCTGGCGGGGACGCGCCGTAGCCTGACCTACGATCCGGAACTGCTCTATGTCGGCGCGATGTTCCACGACATGGGGCTGACGCCGCAGCACAGCAGCGCGACCGAGCGCTTCGAGGTCGACGGCGCCAACGCGGCCCGGAATTTCCTGCGCGGCCACGGCATCGCCCAGGCCGATATCGACACCGTGTGGGCCGCCATCGCGCTGCACACCACGCCGGGCATCCCGCAGCACATGCATCCCGTCATCGCCCTGGTCACCGCCGGGGTCGAGATGGACGTGCTCGGGCTCACTTACGCGAACTACAGCGATGCCGAGCGGGAGGCGGTCGTGGGGGCGCATCCGCGGAGCCCGCATTTCAAGGAGGACATCATCCAGGCGTTCTACGAGGGGATCCGGCACAAGCCGGACACGACCTTCGGCAACGTCAAGGCCGATGTCGTCGCCGACAAGGAGCCGCATTTTCACGCCGGAAACTTTTGCCGCGTGATCCGGACCTCGCCCTGGCGTGGGTGATCCCGATCGGTTCGCCGATGGGCCGGCACCCTGCGAAACGACGGAAGCCCCGGGCGCCATGGGCGTCCGGGGCTTCTGTTCGACCTGAGCGGCCAGTCTGATCGGGCTGGAGGCCGGGGCGAATCCGGAACCGCTCCCGGCCCGGAGGCCGGGAGCGGTTTTCGGGGTCCTAGTACGAGCCGAACTTGTAGTTCAGGCCGGCGCGGACGACGGCGAACTCGTCGGCGCGGCGGCCGATCGGGCTGTAATAGGCCGGGACGAGGTTGGCGGCG
>NZ_JAKSYJ010000211.1 GCF_022829365.1 Methylobacterium sp. J-077
GCTGTCGGAGCAGGGCGCGCTGGATGCGGGCCGGGTCCGGGTGCGGACGCTGACGCTGCCGGACACCTACCAGGACCACGACAGCCCGGAGAAGATGTACGCCGAGGCCGGCCTCGACGCCGCCACCATCGTCAAGACCGCGCTGGCCACCCTGCCGGCCGCCTCCGGCCAGATCGAGCAGGCGAGCAATGTGGTGAGCGTCCGCCGCCGCCCGCGCTGATTTTTGAACGCGGCGACCGTCCAACCCAATTCCCTCACCCTGAGGCGGCGAAGCACAGCGTAGCCCTCGAAGGAGCTCTCCAGCGGTCTCGCGATCCCTGGAGAGCTCCTTCGAGGCCCAGCAATCTTCGATCGCCGCGCACCTTAGGATGAGGGGGGGTTGATGGGAGGCGGCGGGACCGACCGCCCCTATCCCAAGGCCTCCGCCACCGCCTTCCCGCAGGCCTGCGTGTCGGCATTGCCGCCGAGGTCGCGCGTGCGCAGCGTCCGCTCGGACAGCACCCGCTCGATCCCGCTGACGATCTCCCGGGCGGCCTCGTGCTCGCCGAGATGCTCCAGCATCATCGCCCCCGACCAGATCTGGCCGATTGGGTTGGCGATCCCCTGCCCGGCGATGTCGGGCGCCGAGCCGTGGACCGGCTCGAACACCGACGGATGCACCCGCTCTGGGTTGATGTTGCCGGACGGCGCGATGCCGATCGTGCCCGTGCAGGCGGGCCCCAGATCCGACAGGATGTCGCCGAACAGGTTGGAGGCGACGACCACGTCGAACCGGTCCGGGTTCAGCACGAAATGCGCCGTCAGGATGTCGATGTGGTACTGGTCCCACCGCACGTCCGGGTAGCCTTCGGCCACCGCCTTCACCCGCTCGTCCCAGTACGGCATCGTGATCGAGATGCCATTCGACTTCGTGGCCGAGGTCAGGTGCTTCTTCGGCCGGGTCTGGGCGAGATCGAAGGCGAATTTCAGGATCCGGTCGACCCCGTGGCGGGTCATGATCGTCTCCTGCAGGGCGAATTCCCGGTCGGTGCCGGCGAACATGCGCCCGCCGGCGTTCGAGTACTCGCCCTCGGTGTTCTCCCGGACCACCCAGAAGTCGATATCGCCGGGCTTGCGGTCTGCCAGCGGGCACTTCACCCCCGGCATCAGCCGAACCGGGCGCAGGTTGGCGTACTGGTCGAACTCGCGCCGGAACAAGATCAGCGAGCCCCAGAGCGAGATGTGGTCGGGCACGCGCTCCGGCATGCCGACGGCGCCGAAATAGATCGCGTCGTGCGTCTCGATCTGCGGCTTCCAGTCCTCCGGCATCATCCGGCCGTGTTGTTCGTAGTAGTCGCAGCTCGCGAAATCGAACCAGTCGAGTTGGAGCGCGAAGCCGTGCCGCTTGGCCGCCTGCTCGAGCACGCGCACGCCTTCGGGCACCACCTCCTTGCCGATGCCGTCGCCCGGGATCACCGCGATGCGGTAGCGGCGCTGGGAGCTGCTGTCTTGACCGGCCATGGATCCTCACGGGTGTCGCGTCACGGACCGCCTGCCGGCCCTGGGTTGTCCGACCCCAGGGTGTTGCACGCGCCCACGCGGTCAACACCCCGGCCTGACAATCACGCGGCTTCGCCTGCCATCATCCGGCGCTGGCGGTCCAGCTCCTCGCTGTAGCGCTTGAGCGTGTGGCTCTCGGTGAGCAAGCCCAGGACCTGGCGGCTCTCGGCGCTCTGAACCACCGCGAGCGCCTCGCTCTCGCTGCGGTCGAAGGTGGCGGCCGCGTCCTTGGCGTTCATCTCGGGCGTCAGGAACAGGTCGGTGTGGTGCAGGAGGTCGGCCAGCACCGGCGCCGCGCCGGCCGCGGCGTCCCGGGCGGCGGCGTGCGCCTCGGGGACGTTGACGATCCCGGCATAGCGGCCCCGTCCATCCACGGCGACCACCCGGGAGGGCGAGCCGAGCGGATGCGCGCGCAGGAAGGTCGGCAGCGGCGTGTCCACCGCCACGGTGGGGACGTCCCGGCGCATCAGCCGGCCCACGGTGAGCGACCGGATCCAGCCGACATCGTGCGGGCTGCGGATGCTCTCGCCGCGCAGGTGGAAGCGCCAGGTGGCGAAGGAATAGCCGAAGATCTTGCGCACGGTCAGCGAGGAGGCGATCACCGCCGCCAGCACCACTCCGGTGATTGGCAGGCTGCCGGTGACCTCCAGCGCCAGGAACGTCATGGTCAGCGGGCCGCCGATGATCGCCACGGCGAGCGCGCTCATGCCGATCACCGCGTAGGCCAGCGGCGTGAGGCCGAACCCCGCCATCGCGGGCAGGAGATCCGGCGCCACGACGGCGAACAGCTGGCCAGCGATCGCCCCGAGGAACAGCGAGGCGAAGAACAGGCCGCCGCGGAACCCGGCGCCGATCGAGATCGCCGTGGCCGTCGCCTTGGCGGCGAACAGCCCGGCCAGTATCGCGGCCCCGTGGCCCTGCCCATCGGCGGCGAAGTGCATGTGCAGGGCGCCGTGGCCGCCCGAGAGCACCTGCGGCGTCGCGATCAGCGCCAGCGCGCCGACGCACAGCCCCCCGAAAGCGGGCCCGGCCGCCCGCGGCAGGCCGGAGGCCTGGACCAGCCGCTCGACCAGGGTGACGCCGCGCATGATCAGGATGCCGAGCAGCGCGCAGATCAGCCCGAGGGCGAGGCTCGGCAGGATCTCCAGGCTGGTGATGTGCGAGGTCGTGACCGCCTGCATGTCGCCGAGCTCGACCAGGGGCGGCATGTGGATCAGCGCCCGGGAGACGAGGTTGCCGCAGAGCGCCGCGACCACCACCGGCGCCAGGGTGGCGATCGTATAGGTGCCGATGATCAGCTCGAAGGCGTAGAATGCCCCGGCCAGCGGCGCCCCGAACCCCGCCGCGATGGCGCCGGCCGCCCCGCACCCGACCAGGGTCCGCAGATCGCCCCGGCGCACCTCGAAGGCGATCCCGAGCCGCGAGGCGAGACCGGAAGCGAGCTGTGTGTAGCCGGCTTCCAGCCCCACCGAGGCTCCGGAGCCGTTCGAGATCACATTCTGAAGGGCGAGGTACAGGCTGTCGCGCAGGGACATCCGGCCGCCATGCAGGGCATTCGCCTCGATCGGGTCGATGGCTTGGCGCTTGCGCGGACCGCGGATGTAGTTCGCCGCGACGATCAGCAGCCCGAGGAGCACCCCGCCGAGACAGGGGCCGATCAACAGGAGCGGCGGTGCCACGGCGTCGGCGGCGCTGAGTCGGGTCCCTGCCGGCAGGTGGTAGAGCGCCTCGCGCAGGGCCTGCGTCACCCAGGTCATGGCCGAGACCGCGAGCCCGGCGATGCACCCCACCACGGTCGCCAGCAGGACGAGGCCGCCCTCGCTGCGCCGGACGAGGCTGCGCAGCCGCCCGGGCGCCAGGAGGATCCGGGAGCGGGTCCAGCGCCCGCGGGGGCGAGGGCCCGGCCGGGCAGATTTCCGGGTAGGCCTGTTCTCCGCCGCCGTCTCGGTGGCCTGGCCCGAATCCCGGCCCCCGGTCGCGGCTGGCGCCGGCTGTCGCGCGCTCACATCCCGCCCCTCACCCCGGTCCGCCCCGGCCGGCGCCACGTGGTTTCACCCGCTCCTTATGAAGCGAATCCGGCCTGCGTCCACCGAGGCATCATCAAGCTTCACGGATCGCCTTGAAAACTGCCGCGGCCCACGATACACCGCCCGCCAGTGCCGCCGTAGCTCAGTTGGTTAGAGCACCAGATTGTGGATCTGGGGGTCCCCCGTTCGAGCCGGGGCGGTGGTACCATCCATTCAGCACGACAGCGCAAGGGGTTGGCGGATCGCCGACCCCTTTTTGCGTTTCCCGATGTCGCGCGCGGAACCGCGGGCCAGGGACCGATGTCGGCAGAGCACCGGCCGTGTGCCATCGTGCCGGGATACCCACGCCCCTCGCCGGGTGTGGGGTCAACATCAGGGAGACCGCCCATGAAGCAGTACCGCATCGCCGCCATCCCGGGGGACGGGATCGGCCAGGAGGTCATCGCCGCCGGCATCGAGGTGCTCGACGCCCTCGCCGAGCGCGACGGAAGCTTCGAGTTCGCCTTCGATCCGTTCGACTGGGGCTCGGACTACTACAAGGCCCACGGCGTGATGATGCCCGCGGATGGGCTAGCGCAGATCAAGGATCACGACGCGATCTTCTTCGGGGCGGTCGGCGCGCCGGACGTGCCCGACCACATCACCCTCTGGGGCCTGCGGCTCGCGATCTGCCAGCCCTTCGACCAATACGCCAATGTCCGGCCGACCCGGATCCTGCCCGGCATCACCAGCCCCCTGCGCCACGTCACCGGGCCCGAGCTCGACTGGGTGATCGTGCGCGAGAATTCCGAGGGCGAGTATGCCGGCGTCGGCGGCCGGGTGCACCAGGGCCATGCCAACGAGGTCGCTACCGACGTGTCGATGATGACCCGCTCCGGCGTCGAACGCATCATCCGCTACGCGTTCGATCTGGCGCGTGCGCGCCCGCGCAAGCGGCTCACCGTGGTGACCAAGTCGAACGCCCAGCGCTACGCCATGGTGATGTGGGACGAGATCGCCGCCGAGGTGGCGCACGATTTCCCCGACGTGATCTGGGACAAGATGCTGGTCGACGCCATGACCATGCGGATGGTGGGCAAGCCCGAAACCCTCGACACGATCGTGGCGACCAACCTCCACGCCGACATCCTGTCGGACCTCGCGGCGGCCCTGGCGGGCTCGCTCGGCATCGCGCCCACCGCCAACATCAACCCGGAGCGCCGGTTTCCCTCGATGTTCGAGCCGATCCACGGCTCGGCCTTCGACATCACCGGCAAGGGCATCGCCAACCCGGTCGGCACGTTCTGGACCGCCTGCCAGATGCTGGAGCATCTGGGCGAGAAGCCCGCCGCCGACCGGCTGATGCGCGCGGTCGAGCGTGTCACCGCCGATCCCGCCCTCCACACCCCCGATCTCGGCGGCAAGGCCACCACCCGTCAGGTCACGGACGCGGTGATCGCGGCGATCCGCGGCGACAACGGCTGACGGCAGGCCGCCGGCTCGATCCGGAGTTTCCCCGGCGGGTCCCGGGCGTTAAGATCGTTCTCGATCGCGGCGGTGAGCCCGCACAAAAAGAAACTCCCGGGACCCGTCAGATGAGTATCCCCGAGCGGCGCGTCCGCCCCCTGTTCGACGAGGCGGCGATCGCCAAGCGCAACACCGAGTTGGCCGAAGAGATCCTGTCGGCGAACCCGGAGAACCTCCTGGTCGTCGCGGTGCTCAAGGGCAGCTTCATGTTCGCCGCCGACCTGCTGCGGGCGCTGCACCGGGTCGGGCTGTCGCCGCAGGTCGAGTTCGTGCACCTGTCGAGCTACCGCACCGGCACCGTCTCCACCGGACAGGTTGAGATCCTGCGCGACGTGCAGAGCGAGGTGCGCGGACGGGACGTGCTGCTGGTGGACGACATCCTGGAATCCGGCCGGACAGTGGTGTTCGCCAAGGACCTCCTCATGGCGCGGGGCGCCAAGCGGGTGCTCACCGCGGTGTTGCTGGAGAAGCCGGGCAAGCGCGCCGTCACGATCGACGCCGATTTCGTCGGCTTCACCTGCCCGGACGTGTTCGTGGTCGGCTACGGGATGGATGCGGCCCACGCCTTCCGCCAATTGCCCTTCGTGGGCGTGGTCGATTTCGGCAGCGGTGATCCGGACCTGTTCGACGAGGCCTGACGGGCCCGCGATCCGGCGCGGCATTTTCGCCGCGCCGCCCGGCGATGCGATTGTTTTCCCGTCGCCTGGCTTGACAGAGCGACTGTTCCGTTCGTGATCTGTTATCCATAAACAGGCCTGAAGTCTCATCCTGTCGGGACGCCCTCGGAATCAGGCCCGGGATCAAGAACGTTTACGGAACCCCATGGCGCGCATCCTTCTCGTGGATGACGAAGAGACCGTCCGCGGCTTCCTCAAGCGGGGGCTGGAGATCGACGGCCACGCCGTCGTGACCGCCAACGATGGCAGCGACGGGCTCGACCGGCTCAATGAGGCCGATGGCGGGTTCGACCTGATGCTGACCGATATCCGCATGCCGCTGATGGACGGCATCGCCCTGGCTCTCGCCGCCAAGCGCGACTTCCCGGACCTGACCATCCTGCTCATGACCGGGTTCGCCGACCAGCGGGAGCGCGCCCGCGGGCTCGACGCGATCGTCACCGACGTGCTGACCAAGCCGTTCTCCCTGGCCGACCTGCGCGCTACTGTGAGACGGGCGCTCGCCGCCTGACCCTGGCCCCGGCTCTACAGGCGAACCCTGTATCGGCGTGCGGATGTCGCGTTGAGCTGCCTTTAAACATCCCTTTTAGGCGACGCTTCACGAAAGCGTGTCAGTCTATCCGGCACATTTCGATCCGACCGGACATGACAACGCGATGGACCGTCGAGACAGGAGCGCCCCCGAGGCGGATTGGGACGACGATTGGGATGAGCCGCGGCGTCCTCGCAAGAGCCTGTTCGGGCGAATGATCGGGCTCGTGAAGCTCACGGTCTTCCTGCTGCCCGTGGCGATGTTCCTCTATGGCCGCTTCGCCGATTGCAGTGCGGGTTCCGCCGCCGCGGGCTGGTTCGGGCTCATCGGCGCGGGCGCCTGCGCACGTGGCGAGATGATCGGCAGCGTTCTCTCGATGCAGGACAATTTCGCCCTCCTGAAGCGGCTGATCGATTGAGGCGGTCGGTTCGAGCCGCCCGTCGCCCCCCCCGCGCCGCACCGACCCTCGCGAGCCCTGCATGTCCAGCCAGCCCCTCCCTCCGTCGTCCGCGCGCATGCCCGACGCGCTCGAAGAGGCCCAATTCCGCGCTCGCATGGCGCGGCTCGGTACCGACCCGGCCAGTCGCCGCCGCCCGCGAGGCCCGCGGGTTCCCGCCCGGGGCGGCTTCCGCCTCGGCTGGAAGGGCTGGCTCGTCGTCGATGCCCTGGTCGTCCTGCTGGTCGTGGCGGCGGTGGTCGCCTGGCCGCCGATCCAGGCCTGCCGGCACCAGGACAAGACCATCGGCTTCTACGCCGGCGACTCGGTCGACAAGTGCATCCGCCGAGGCATCGCCGAGCGGATCGACCGGGCGGACCAACGCCTGAAGTCCCTGGTGCGCGGCTCCGGGCGCTAACCCTCCGCACCGATACCGATCCGCCCGGCAGACTTCAGATCGTCGCCCGGCTCGGCTTGAGCGGCGGCACCGCGACTGCTAGCAAGCGTGTCGCGGGCCGGTGTAGCACAGCGGTAGTGCAGCGGTTTTGTAAACCGAAGGTCGGGAGTTCGATCCTCTCCACCGGCACCACCCCCCGGGGGCGATGCCCGCCATGGGACACCGGCGGCTAAAGCCAGCCGCCACGGCTCGCCTCGACCATCCGTCAGCTTCCGCGCCGGCCGCACGTGCCGGGTGATCGGCAAACGCGCCGGCCCGGCGACCGGTGACACGTGCTCAGCATCCGTTCAGTCGCCGCGCGCCATTTCCATTTACAGCCAAGCTAAATCAAGTATTTCTGAATTGTATCTGCGATTTTTGCCAGATGATTACCGTCTAGCTCATAGATAACGACATTAAAATTTGATGAATATGAAGTTCAGAACCGATTAAATCCGCTGCGCCTACCAGCGCCACCGGAAGGCGATGAATCGCGTCTCCGCCGGACCCGGTCGCGAGACCGGGGCGGCGGATCGCGGGCCCTGTCTGGGCCGCATCGCCAGAGGGTCGGGGCGCGATCATGAGCCAGGGCAAGGACGGGCGGGCGGTGACGCGCTTCGCCGGAGATGCGGACGGAGACGGGGCGGCATCCGCGACCGACGCCCCTCCCCTGCCCGGTGGCGCGGCCGCAGGAACCGCGCAGGGGCGCCGGCCGATCGACGACGCGGCGCGCGCCCGGATCGGGCGCGGCCTGCGCCTGCACTACGCCAATGTTCTGGCCCTGCCGATCCCGGAGCGGCTCCGGACGCTGATCGACGACCTCGCCGCATGCTCCGACACGGAGGCCTCGCGATGACCATGACGATGCAAGCTGCCCCGACCGGCGGCGGATCCGCCCTGCCGTCTCCGGGGGTCGATGCCGAGATGCGCGACCTCCTGCTCGGGGCGATCCCGGCCCTGCGGGCCTTCGCGTTCTCGCTGACCTACGACCTCGACCGCTCGGACGACCTCGTGCAGGACACGCTGGTGCGCGCCTGGGTCAACGCCGGCAGCTTCCGACGCGGGACCAACCTCACGGCCTGGCTGTTCACGATCCTGCGCAACCTGTTCTACTCGGAGCAGCGCAAGCGCAAGCGCGAGGTCGAGGATGCCGACGGCGTACTCGCCGGCAAGCTGACCTCCCTGCCCGAGCAGGAGGTTCGGATGGAGATGGCGCAGTTCCAGAGTGCCCTGAACCGGCTGCCCCATGCCCAGCGCGAGGCGCTCGTGCTGGTGGGCGCCCAGAGCTTCACCTACGAGGAGGCGGCCGCGATCTGCGGCGTCGCGGTCGGGACGATCAAGAGCCGGGTCAGCCGCGCCCGCATGCGGCTGATCGAGGTTCTGGGCCTGGAGGGCCCGGACGATATCGGTGCCGATGCCCGGACCCGTGCGGCGCTGGACGGCGGTTGACCCGCCGTCACTTGATCAGCTTGACCGTCTCGCGGAAGCGCGGGTGCCGGGCGGTGCCGAGCCACTCGAACACTACCATCTCGGTGGTGACGATCTCGGCCCCGTGCGCCGCCATCCGGGCGAGGCCGGCATCCCGGTTCTCGGGCCGGCGAGAGCCGACCGCGTCGGCGACCACGTAGGCGCGCCGACCGGCCTCACGGAGGCCGAGCACAGTCTGCAGCACGCAGATATGCGCCTCGCAGCCGGCGACCACGCAGTCGCGGTTCCCGATCCGGTCGAGGAAGCCCGGCGCCTGCGCGGCGCCGAAGCTCATCTTGGGGAAGGCCGTCCCGGGTTCCGGGGCAAGCTCCGGCACGGTCGGCCCGAGGCCGCCGGCATTCTGCTCCGTGAACAGGGACGGCACGTCGAGCATCCTGGCCGCCGCGAGGAGGCGGCCGGTGTTGGCGATCACCCCGGCGCCGTCGGCGATGGCCGGCATGAGCCGGACCTGGATGTCGATGACCAGGAGCAGCGTGCGGGCGGGGTCGATGAGGGGCATCGTTCCTCAGTAGGTGGCGAAGAAGCGCGCGACCGCCTCGGGCTCGGACGTCACGGTCAACGCCAGGGCGAGCAGGATCCGGGCCTTCTGGGGGGTCAGGTTGTCGGCGCTGAGGATGCCGCGGGCGCGCAGACGCGTGGTCAGCGGCACCACCCCGCTGCCGGCCCGGGTCGACATCACCACCAGGATGCCGGCCGCGGCGGCCTCCTCCAGGGCGTTGGCCTCGGCCGGCGGAGTCATGCCCGGGGCGAGCCCGGCCGAGACTAGGCCGCGCGCGCCCGCCGCTCGGAACGCCCGCACCGCGGTGCCGTCGGCATCGGCGTAGCCGTAGGACACGTCGACCCGCGGCAGGGCGGGCAGCGTCCGGATGTCGAAGGGCGTTCCCGGCGCATGGGCGCGCTCGGAGCGGCGGTAGTACCGGACATGGTCACCGTCGACCTGGCCGAGCACGCCGAAATCCGGGGTGCGGAAGGTCTGCAGCCGGGCCACCGAGGTTTTGGTCACCTCGCGCGCCGCCTGGATCTCGTCGTTGAGCACCACCAGCACGCCGCGCCCGCGGGATTCGGCGGCGGCGGCGGTGCGGATCGCCGCCACGAGGTTGAGCTTGGCATCGGTGGACAGGGCGCTCATCGGCCGCTGCGAGCCGACCAGCACCACCGGCAGGTCGATCGTCAGGGTGAGGCTTAGTGCGTAGGCGGTCTCTTCCAGCGTCGCGGTGCCGTGCCCGATGACGATGCCTGCGAGGTCCGGATGCTGGGCGGCGGTCTGCTCGCACAGCAAGACGAGATCGCGCCATTCGGCAAACCCGATCGCCGGGCTCGGGACCGCCCGGAACGGCACCGGAATCACGTTGGCGAAAGCGGCCAGTTCCGGGACCGCATCCAGGATCGCGCCGGCCTCCAGACGCCGGTCGGTGGCGGAATAATCGAGGATGTCGAGGGCATCGCGCCCCAGCGACGCGATCGTGCCGCCCGTGCCGATGAACGCGACCTTGGGCAATCCCGCCCCGTGTCCTGCCGCCATGCCGTGCCTCCTGGCCGCCGCCCGGCCGCCCGCCGGCCCCGCCGAGGTACGTGATGCCGCCTCGCTCGGCCTCGGTCGACCCCGTGCGCGCGCAGGCAGGCGATGCACCCGGCGACGGGTCGCGACATCGAAGGCCGGGACCGCGGAGGCCTATCCCCTCCGCGGTTCCGGCCTCAGCTCTGGAAGTCGAACAGCAGGGCCGAGGCGTTGGTGCCGGAGCCGGTCGTGCCGCTCGCCCCGTAGCTCGCGCTGCTCGACTGGGAAGCCTGGAGCTGCTGGATGAAGGTCGAGAGCAGGTCGCTCGTGGAGGTGCCGCTGGAGGACGTGCTGCCGGATGAACTTCCGGACGCATCGGCACCGGGGGGCGGACCGGGCGGCGGACCCGGAGGCGGGCCGCCGGCCCCGGAGACGCCCTCGGCGCTCGAGCCGGTTGCGTCGGTGGCCTGGGTCGATTGGCCGTGGCTGGCGAACAGGGTCTTCAGCTCCGTGGCCTGATCGCTCGTGAGGCTGCCGCTGCTGACCTGATCGGAGATCAGGCTGTCGATCCGGTCCTTCATCGACGACGGATCGAGCTTGGCATCCGACGTGCTGCTCGCCGTCGCGGCGGCCGTGTCCGACGACAGGCTCGAATCGATCGAATCGAGGGCGCTCGTCAGGGCGGTGGCGTCGGTGCTGCTGAGGGTGCCGGCCGACAGCTCACTGCTGATCGTGTCGGTCATCCGGGTCTTGCCGGAGCCCTGGAGATGCGGCGGCCGCTGCTGTACGGCGAATTGCGATGTCGTGGTGGAGGAGACGGTACTCATCGGGGCGCTCGGAACACGGATTCGCCGGAATCGCCCGGCTGCGGGTCCGTGTGCAAATTACCCACGCGCTTCTTAAGAGGGTCTTTCCGCGTGATGACGATGCGCTCCGACATTCGAGAACGCTGTTCCGGGGGCCGATCGCTGACCTTCGGAATGGGGAGCCGCGCGGCAAAACCCCGGCGCCCCGTGGGGACGCGGCGTCGGGGTGGAATTGCGCGCACGCCGCCAGGCACCGCGGTCCCGGTCCGAGCGGGGCTCGGACCGGGACGGACGCTCGGCGATCAGATGCCGGCGGCCACGCGCAGGGGGGCTGCCATTTCGGAGGCCCGGCCCACCGGCTCGGCGTGGCCGTAGAGGCCGCGCTGCTTCGGATTCGGGCTCAGCCGGTCGGTCAGGCCGATCACCGTCTCGGCGGCGCCGAGCAGGAGGGCGCCGCCCGGCGCCAGTTGGGCCGCGAGCCGCGCCAGCACGTCCGACTTGGTCGGCGCGTCAAAGTAGATCAGCACGTTGCGGCAGTAGATCACGTCGAACTGGCCGAGCGACGCGAAGCTGTGCAGCAGGTTGAGCTGGCGGTAATCGACCATGGAGCGCAGGCTCTGGGCGATCTGCCACTGCTCGCCGACCTGTGTGAAGTACTTGATCAGCCACTGCACCGGCAGGCCGCGCTGGACCTCGAAGTGGCTGTAGAGGCCGAGCTTGGCCTTCTCGATCACCTCGGTGGACAGGTCGGTCGCGACGATCTCGACCTGCCACCCGGCGAGCCGGGGCCCGGCCTCCTGCAGCAGCATGGCCAGGGAATAGGGCTCCTGGCCGGTCGACGCCGCCGCGCACCAGATCCGCAGCCGGCGCTTGCTGGCGTTGCGCGCCAGGGCCTCGGGCAGGATCGTGTCGCGAAACAGGTCGAACGGGATGCGGTCGCGAAAGAAGAACGTCTCGTTCGTGGTCATGGCCTCGACCACGGCGCGCTCGATCGCCCCGTCCTGGCCGAGCTTGAGCGACCCGATGAGCTCGCCGAGGGTCGCGATCCCGAAGCGTCGGCAGACCGGGGTCAGCCGGCTCTCGACGAGGTAGCGCTTCTCGGCGGTCAGCGCGAGGCCGGAGCGCTGCTTGAGGAAGGTGCGCAGGTATTCGAACTCGAGCTCGGTCATGACGGCTGGCCCGTGATCAGGGCGCGCAGCGCCGTCGCAAGTTCGGGGAGCGGCAGCACGGCCTCGGCGAGGCCGGCCCGGGCGACGCTGCCGGGCATGCCCCAGACGGTGCTGGTCGCCTCGTCCTGGGCGAGGACCGGCCCGCCCGCATCGGTGAGCGCGCGCGCGCCGTTGGTGCCGTCCGAGCCCATCCCGGTGAGGATCACCGTCGCGGTCGCGGCGCCGAACACCACGGCCGCGTCCTTGAACAGCACGTCGACGGCGGGGCGGCAGAAATTCACCGGCGGCCCGTCGGTGAGCCGGATCATGGGACCGTTGGGTCCCGCCACGAGCCCCATGTGGCGCCCGCCCGGCGCCACGTAGATCCGGCCCGCCTCCAGGCGCTCATCGGCCTTGCCCTCGGCCGCGCGCAGCCCCGTGCGGGTGGAGAGGTGCTCGGCGAACACGGCCGTGAAGATCGGCGGCATGTGCTGCACGATCAGCACCGGCACCCGGCGCAGGGCGGCGGCGCCGATCCCCTCCAGCATCTCGCCCACCGCGCGGGGTCCGCCGGTCGAGGAGCCGATCAGCAGGGCCCGGGGCTGGGTCCGGTTGCGCACCTTCGGCCGCAGGGTGAAGGGAGTAGCCGGACGCGGCGCCGGCGCCGCGGGGGCCAGCGCGGGCGCCGCATGGGCGGGGGCCGGCGCGGTCCCCGGGGCACCGGCGGGACGCCGCGCCCGGGCGCGGGCGGCACCGAACACCCGGACCCGCTCGATCAGCTCGACCCGGAACGTCTCCGAGGTGGTGACGCCGCGGTTGCTCTCGGGCTTGGCGATGTAATCGACCGCCCCGAGGGCGAGGCATTTCAGCGAGATGTCGGCGTTGCGCGTGGTCAGCGTCGACATCATGACCACTTGGAGGTTCGGGCTCATCGCCAGCATGCGCGGCAGCGCCGTCGTGCCGTCGAGCTCCGGCATCTCGATGTCGAGCAGCACGACGTCCGGGTCGTGCTTGGCCATCATCTCCAGGGCGATTCGGCCGTTGGAGGCGGTGCCGGCGAGCTCGAACCCGGCCTCGGCGATCCAGCGGGCGACGAGGCCGCGCACCACGGCGGAATCGTCGGCGATCAGCACCCGGATCGGCGCCGCGGATGTCGTGGATTGCGCAGGCGGACTGCGAAGCGGGACGACCGCGGGGCTCAGGGCCATGGTGAATGCCTCAGGTACTGGGTCGCGGTTGATGTCGGCGTCGGTTCAGGCGGCGTCGGCGACCAGTCCGACTTGTTCGAGCTTGGCCGCCAGGATGTCGCGGTCGAAGGGCTTCATGATGTACTCGTCCGCCCCGGCCCGGAGCGCCCGGGCGATCGCACCGACATCGTTCTCGGTGGTGCAGAACAGGACCTTCGGGGCCGCTCCCCCTTCGCTCCGGCGCAGGGCCTGGAGGAAGGTGTAGCCATCCATGTTCGGCATGTTCCAATCGAGGAGGATCGCGTCCGGCATGTTCGCCGCGCAGGCTTCGAGCGCGGCGCTGCCGTCTTCGGCCTCGCTCACATTCATGCCGAGGGCCTCGATGATCCGCCGCGCGACCTTTCGGATCACCGCGGAATCATCGACCACCAGGCAGGTCGTCTCGTGTGGCGCTTTCATACCCCCTCCTTCACGCCGCCTTCGCGCCGGCAGCGCTGAAGCCGAGGAGCGCGTCCACGTCGAGGATCACTAGGAGGCGGCCGTCGAGGCGGTGGACGAAGGTGGCGAGGTTGCGCCAGCGCGGATCCAGGTTGATCGGCACCGCCTCGCGGCTGTCCGCGCCGAGCCTCAGCACCTCACCGACACCATCGACCACGAGTGCGAAGGTCTCGCCGGTCTGTTCCAGGCCGATCGCCATCTTGGGGCTGGCCTTGTCGTCCTGCGCCACGGCATCGGGCAGGCCCAGCCGCCGGCGCAGGCACACGGCCGTGACCACGCGCCCGCGCAGGTTCAGCAGGCCGACGATCTCGTCGGGCGCCAGGGGCACCGGCGTCACCCCGGACGGGACGAACACGTCGTGGACCCGCTCGATCGCGAGGCCGAACAGGGTGTCGGCCACATAGACGGTCACATACTCGTCGGTGGGGCCGGTCTCGGCGCCGTTGGCATTGGCAGCCTGCATCAGAACTCTCCGGATTCGATCGTCATATGGCGGGCGGTGCCGGGATCAGGCGGCTTGGGAAACTTTGGCGGTGCTGATCTCGGCCAGGGCCGCGATCAATCCGCTGCGGTCGAACTTGGCCACCAGGTCGCTGATCGCCAGCATCCGGGCCCGCTCGACCACGTCGGTTCCAACGGCCTCCGTGAGGCCGATTACCGGCAGGCCGGCGAGCCGCGGCTCGGCGCCTCGCATGGCGGCGACGAGGTCGAAACCGCTGCGGCCCGGCATCTCCAGGTCGGTGACCACCACCTCGATCCGCGCGTCCGACTGGAGGATCGTCAGCGCGGCATCGGCACTCGCCGCCGTGATGACCTGGTAGCCCGCGGCCTTCAGCACCGGGCTCAGCATGTCGCGGAAGAAGGCCGAATCGTCGACGAGCAGGAGCGTCGAGACCTGCTCCGCCCGCTTCGGGCCGCGCGCCCAGTCGTCGTAGGCGAGCGGCAGGAAGTGGGCGATGTTGATGATGTCGGTGGCGCGGCCGCGCAGCACCGCCGAGCCGATCAGGTCCGAGCGATCCGCCGCGATCTCGATGTCGAGGCGCTCCTCGACGATGTCGACGATCTCGTCGACCACGAGGCCCATCGCCCGCTCGCCGTCGGAGAACACCACCAGCGCCTGCGTGCCCTCGGAGCGGATCGTGATCGCCGCATCTGCCGGGACCAGCGGCATCAGCCGGCCGCGATACTGGATCAGCGGACGGCCGCCGAGCCACTCGACCTTGTCGCACTCGATCTCTTCGAGGCGGGTCACCAGGGAGAGCGGCACCGCCTTGAAGCTGCCCTGGCCGCCCTTGAACACCAGGAGCGTGGTCTTGGCATCGCCCAGATCGGCCGTCTCGGCCTCCGCGTCGGCATCGGCGTGGCTGTTGCTGCCCTGGATGCCCTGGGCCACCTGCCGGGCCACGCCGTTGGGGTCGACGATCAGCACCACGGCGCCGTCGCCCAGGATCGTATTGCCGGCAAACATCGGGATGTGTCGGAGCTTGGCCGACATCGGCTTGACGACGATCTCTTCCGTGTGGAAGACCTCGTCGACCAGGATGCCGAAGCGCTCGCGCCCGACCTGGGCCACCACCACGAAGCCCGCCTGCTCGGTCTCCGTGCCCTGGCCGCTCGATTGCCCGAGCAGGCCGGTCAGCGAGACGATCGGGAGCAGCCGCTCGCGCAGGCGCAGGACCGGCGAGCCGTTGATGCGCTCGACCCGCTGCGCCCCGGCATCGACCCGCACCAGTTCGAGCACCGCCACTTGCGGCAGCGCGAAGCGGTGCTCGCCGGCGCGCACGATCAGGGCGGCGACGATGGCCAGCGTCAGCGGGATCTTGATGGTGAAGGTGGTGCCGCGGCCCGCCGTGGTGGCGATGTCGATGATGCCGCCGATGGTCTCGATGTTGGTCTTGACCACGTCCATGCCGACGCCGCGGCCCGACACCGAGGTGACCGCCGCCGCGGTCGAGAACCCGGCATCGAAGATGAACTTGGCGACCTGCGCGTCGGTCATCCGCTCGACATCGGCCTGAGCCGCCAGCCCGCGCTCCACCGCCTTCTTGCGGATCGCCGCGAGGTCGAGGCCCTTGCCGTCGTCGGCGATCTCGATCGTGATCGTGCCGCCTTCATGGTAGGCGGCCAGCCGGATCGTGCCGCGGGCCGGCTTGCCCGCCGCGATGCGCCCGGCGGTCGATTCGAGGCCGTGATCGGCCGAGTTGCGGACCATGTGGGTCAGCGGGTCCTTGATCACCTCGAGGACCTGCCGGTCCAGCTCGGTCTCCGCGCCGACCATCACGAGGTCGATCTGCTTGCCGAGTTCGGCCGAGAGGTCGCGCACGACGCGCGGCAATTTCTGCCAGGCGCTGCCGATCGGCTGCATGCGCGTCTTCATGACGCCTTCCTGCAGCTCGGCCGTGACGTGGGAGAGGCGCTGCAGCGGGACCTTGTAGCTCGAATCCTCGTGCCGGCGGGCGATCTCGAGGAGCTGGTTGCGGGTCAGCACCAGCTCCGACACCATGGTCATCAGGTGCTCGAGCGTGTCCACGTTCACGCGAATCGTCTGGATCTTGCTCCCGGCCGCCGTGGTCTCTGTGGCCACGACCGCCTCGGCGTCGCCGGCCGGCTCGGCCTTGCCAGAATCGGTCTCGGCGGGCTCCGCTCTGGGCGCCGCGGCCTTCTGAGTCGGGGCCTTCGGAGCCAGGGCCTTGACCGCCTCGACCTTCGGAGCTTCGGTCTTCGGTGCTTCGACCTTGGACGCCGCGACGGGGGGCGCCACCGGTGCAGCGAAATCCGCCTCGCCGGGGCCCGGCGCCGCCAAGAAGGCCGCCTCCAGATCGTCCAGGGAGACCTCGCCGGGCTTCAGCTCGCGGGAGACCGGCTCCGGCAGCACCGGCTCGGGCGGCGGGGCCGGCGCGGCCGCGGGCTCGGCCGTCGCCATGCGCTCCAGCTCCAAGATCAGGTCGTCGTCGGAGCCCGCCGGCTCGGCGCCGGTGGCTTCGAGGTCGGCCAGGATCGCCTTGAGCCGGTCCAGGGTCGAGAGAATCACCGTGACCGATTCGGAGGTGGCCGGCAGGCCGTCCCGGAAGCGGCCCATCAAGGTCTCGGCGGCATGCGCCAAGGCTTCGAGGCGCGGCAACCCGAGAAAACCGCAGGTTCCTTTGATCGTATGGACGAGGCGAAAAATATTCCGCAATATCGTCTGATTATTTGGGTCCTGCTCGAACCGAACAAGTTCAGCATCGACCGTGTCGAGGTGCTCCCCGCTCTCGGTCAAGAATTCACGAAGCAGGTCGTCCATCGGCGATACTCGTTACACGAAGAGGCTCTCGCGCAACGTACTTACTCACGCGGGGTTAGGGAAGCGTTTCGATCCCCTCCCCACCCCGAGGTTTTCCGGTTTTTTAGGCCAGAGCAGTGTCGGAAGCTTCGTCATCGCCCTCTGCGGGAGCCGCGATCACTGTCGGCGAGGCCGTGATCGTCACTTCATCACCCGCGATGGCGAATCGCACATCCATGGCGGCGGCCCGGGCCACGAGGCCGGCATAGAACGGCAGGATGCCGTGGGCGTCGACGGTGCCGCTCTCGGGGCTGCCCGCCATCAGTTCCTCGACATGGGGCGGGATGCGGGCATGCGAGCCCTTGGCCGTGAGCACGAGGGTCGGCGCCTCGCCGTCGCCGGAGACGACGACGTCGATCAGCCCGCCCCGCGGGATCGCAGAGGTGGCGATCATCACGAGATTGAGGAGCAGCTTGACCTTGTTCTTGGGGAACAGGGCCTGCGGGGCGCTCCAGGCGAGCTTGGTCTTCTCGTCGCTGAACATGCCCTTGGCGACGCCCTCGGCGTCGGCGAGGTCGATCGAGGCGCCGGCCGAACCCGCCGCCCCGAAAGCGATCCGGGCGAATTTCAGCCGGGCCGAGGCCTGGCGGGCGCTCTTGCCGATCAGTTCGAGGGCGAAGGTCCGCATCGATTCGTCATCGTCGTCCTCCAGGACCTCCAATCCGTTCACGATCGCGCCGACGGGGCTGATCACGTCGTGACAGACGCGGGAGCAGAGCAGGGCGGCGAGGTCGAGGCCGTCGAGGGTCAGGCTGGGGGCGTTCGGGGAGGACATGGCGCGCTCCGGGCGGGCGGATCTGGGGGGGCGAACACTCTGCGGGCCGGCTCGTCGCTTCGGAGCCGCCGATCCTTGGCCGCCCGATCAAGCGGTCGAGTCCCTGCGAAACATCCCGCGCGGCCCGCCGGCCGAGCCGGGGGCGATGGACCGGTCCGCACGGATAAACGCCACGGTCGGCTTTGAAAAGCGTTACCGGGCGGTTCGGAGGGCGCCGGTGCCGGCCGCGTCCGGATCGGGTACGGTGCCGGCCAACGAACCTGCGTCCCGGCGACGACCGCGAGCCGCCCCGGCGCCGACGCGATCGGGGTCGGCGCGAGCCAGGAGGAATCGGCGTGCCACGCGAGACCGCCAGCCGAACCGGGGCTTCCATGTCGCCTGAACCCACCCTGCTGGCGCGCCTGCGCCCCGGCCTGCACCTCGCCGACCCGGAGACCGCGCGCGCGCGCCTCGCCGAGATCGAGCCGGCCTTCCCGGGGGGCTTCCTCACCCCGGCCTGCCGCGCCCTGCTGCTCGGGCTGGCCGACCATTCGCCGTTCCTCTGGCAGGCTGTCACCCGGTCGCCGGAGCGCCTCGTCGCCCTGATGGGGCAGCCGCCCGAGGCCGCGAGCCGCGCGATCATCGCCCGACAGCGCGCCGTCGGCGGCGCCTGCGGCGACAATCCCGACCTGGCGGAAGTCGCCCGCCGGCTTCGCCGGAACCGCGAAGAGCATGCCCTGCTGGCGGCGCTCGCCGATCTCGGCGGCTGCTGGGATCTCGACGCGGTCGTCCGGGCCCTGTCCGATTTCGCCGACGCGTCGGTGAGCGCGGCCACCGACGCGCTGCTCCGGCAGGGGATGGCGGCCGGCCGGTTCCGCCCGCAGGACCCGGAGGCGCCCCAGGCCGGCTCCGGGCTCGTGATTCTGGCGCTCGGCAAGCATGGCGGCACCGAGCTGAACTATTCGAGCGACATCGACCTGGTCGTCTTCTACGACGCCGAGCTGGCCGCAGCGGCCACCGGCGGGGACCCCAAGGCGTTCTTCGTCAAGCTCGCGCAGGGCCTGGTGAAGCTCCTGTCCGAGCGTACCCCGGACGGCTACGTCCACCGGATCGACTACCGGCTGCGGCCGGACCCAGGCTCCACCGCGGTGGCGCTCTCCACCGGCTTCGCCTTCGACTACTACCAGACGCTGGGCCAGAACTGGGAGCGCGCTGCCTTCATCAAGGCCCGGCCGATCGCCGGCGACCTCCCGGCCGGCGAAGCGTTCCTGGCCGATCTCGCGCCGTTCATCTGGCGCCGACACTTCGACTTCGCCGCCATCGCCGAGATCCACGCCATGAAGCGCCAGATCCACCTGGTCCGCGGGCACGACACGATCACGGTGGCCGGCCACGACATCAAGATCGGCCGCGGCGGCATCCGGGAGATCGAGTTCTTCGTCCAGACCCAGCAGCTCGTGTTCGGCGGCCGCAAGCCCGCCCTGCGGGGGCGCCGGACCGTCGAGATGCTCGGGCGCCTCGTCGAGGAGGGCTGGATCGACGCGCAAGCCCGCGACGAGCTCACGGAGGCCTACGGGTTCCTGCGCACCCTCGAGCACCGGATCCAGATGATCCGCGACGAGCAGACCCAGCGCCTGCCCACCGGCGACGCGGCGCTCGACGCCCTGGCGCGCTTCGCGGGGTTCGCCACCCGGGCGGATTTCGAGGCGGCGCTGCTCCACCAGGCCGGCCGGGTCCAGGCCCATTACGCCCTGCTGTTCGAGGCGCGGCCGGGGGACGGCGCACCGGAGGACGCCCTCGTCTTCGGCGAGAGCGAACCCGCCCCCTCAACCCTGGAGACGCTGTCGGCGTTCGGGTTCCGCGATTCCCGGCTGGCCTGGGAGATTGTGCAAGGCTGGCATGTCGGCCGCCGTCCGGCGCTCCAGGCGGGCCGGCCGCGGGAGATCCTGGCCGAGCTTCTTCCGAGCCTGCTGCGGGCGCTCGGCGGCACCAACGATCCGGACGCGGCGCTCCTCACCCTCGACCGGGCCTTCGCCCGGATGCCCGCGGTGGCGGAGCTGCTCGCCATCCTGCGCTCGCACGCGCGCTTGCGCCTCCTGTTCGCCGACATCCTGGGGACCTCGCCCCATCTCGCCGACACGGTCAGCCTTAGCCCCCACGTCCTCGACACCGTGCTCGACCCGGATTTCGTGGCGCCGGTGCCGGCCCCCGAGCAGGTGCTGGAACAATACCGAGCGCTGGTCGGGCAGCCGGCGAGCCACGAGGAGTTTTGGGACCGGTGCCGGGACGCCACGCGCCAGATGGCCTTCGTCACCGGGGCGCGGCTCCTGTCCGGCCTGATCGCGCCGCGCCAGGCCGGGGAGGCCTATTCGGCCATCGCCGAGGCGACGGTCGCGCTGAACCTCGAAGCGGAGGAGCGGCGCTTCGCCCGGGACCACGGCGTCGTGCCCAAGGGGCGGTGCTGCGTCCTGGCGCTCGGCCGGCTCGGATCCCGGCAGCTCAGCGCCGTCTCCGACCTCGACCTGGTGTTCCTGTACGATTTCGATCCGGAGAACCGGATGAGCGACGGCCCGCGCCCGCTCGACGCGGTCGTGGCCTATAACCGTCTGGCGCAGCGCCTCTACGCGGCGCTCACCACCGCGACGCGGCGCGGCCGGCTCTACGCGGTCGACCTGCGCCTGCGGCCCTACGGCAGCCACAGCCCGCCCGCCGTGCAGTTCAACGGCTTCGTCACGTATCAGAGCGAGGCGGCCGAGCCCTGGGAGCACATGGCCCTGACCCGAGCCCGGGTGGTGGCGGGCGATCCCGAACTCGGGGCGGCAATCATGGCGGTGATCGCCGAGACGATCGCGCAGCCGCGCGATCCAGCCCAGGTCTGCGCCGCGGCCGGGGACATGCGCAGGTTCGTCGCGGACGCGCGCGGTCATGTCGGGCCTTACGACTTGAAGCTCGCCCCCGGCGGGCTGTTCGACCTCGATTTCCTGGCCCAGTCCATCGTGCTGAGCCACCCCCAAGCCTGGCACGACGGCATCGACCTCTCCGGCGAGGCGGTCCTGCGCCGGGCCGGCGCGCACGGCCTGCTGGACACCGCCATGGCCGAACCCCTCGCCGAGACCTACAGCTTCCTCGACGCGGTCTACCAGTGGCAGCGGCTGGTCACGACCGATCCAGGCGCCGTCCCATCGGACAGCGCCGCCCGGCAAATCGCCAAGGCCGTGGGTCTGCCCGATGCCCGCAGCCTCGCGGCCGAGCTGCATCGCCACCGGCGCCGGACCTGCGCCCTGCTGGCGCGGATCAAGCGGACGGTGGTCGGGGCGCAGCGTCCCTAGCGGGTGTTCCGCCATGCCGGGATTGCTCGGCATCAGGTGCATCGGAACTCGTTCTCTCGGGCGGTCTTCCCACGGTCAAGACCACGCAACGGAACCGTTTCCCGGTCGAAACCGTCGACAATCTCAACCCGCTCGGGCATTCAGGCGGGTACGGGAGGCAACAATGATCGGCGCGGCGATGTTTTCGGGGCCTGAGCGCGAGCGGATTGCCGCGGCGCTCGCCGAGATCGCCTGCGCCGCCGGTGAGGTGCTGCGGCGCTATCATCGCGGACCCTGCCCGCACGCCCTGAAGCCGGACGGCTCGCCGTCGAGCGACGCCGATGTCGAGGCCGAGGCCCTGATCGTCGCCGCCCTCGCCGACCGCTTTCCCGGGATCGCGATCATCGCCGAGGAAAGCGCGCAAGCCGACGACCTCGCGGCGCGGCCGGCCCAAAGCTTCTTCCTGGTCGATCCCCTAGACGGCACTCGCGACTTCCTGGCCGGGACGCCAGACTATTCGGTCAACATCGCCCTGGTGGCGGGCGAGCGGCCGGTGGCCGCCGCCCTCGTCGCCCCCGGCCTTGGCCGGGTCTGGTGGGCGGGGCAGGCCAGCGTCGAGGCCCCGGTGATCGAGGGGCGCCCGGGCGCGGGCCGGCCGGTGCGGACCCGTCCGGCGCCGCGCAGCGGCCTCGTGGCCCTGGGGAGCCGGCGCCACGGCGATTCCGAGACCGCCACTTGCCTCTCCGCCCTACCCGTGTCGGAGACCCGCCAATCCGGATCCGCGCTCAAGTTCGGGCTGATCGCCGCCGGCGAGGCGGATGTCTACATCCGCTGTGGCCCGACCATGGAATGGGACACGGCCGCCGGCGACCACATCCTGACGGCGGCCGGCGGCTGCGTGGTGGTCCCGGGCGGCGGTCCTATCCTGTACGGACGCTACCGGTCGGGCTACCGCAACGGGCCGTTCGCGGCCCTGGGCGATCCGGACCTGACCGCCGGCCTCGCCCTCCCCGCCCCCGGTGGAAAAAGCCGGGCACCGGAGAAGCCGCTCACCGCGGCGCATCCCTGATCGGCATGTCCAGCTGGCCCTGCAGGCCGGGCCAGGCGGCTTCCGCCTGGCGGACAAGGTCGGGCTCGGCCAGGAACCGGGCGCGCCGCTCCGGGTCCCGGAACAGGTACACGCGCTCGCCGATCACCGCGAAGACCAGGGGATCGGCATCGACCAGGCGCCCGTCGAGGATCCCGGCGGCGTCGAAGCCGCCGAGCCGCGGGGCGTAGACCTCCGGATTGTCGCGGAAGGCGGCCCGGTCGGCGCCGCTGGCGAAGCGCCAGACCTTACCGCCCCAGGACAGCTCGAACCGCGCAGCGCCGGCCAGCGGCCCGTCCTTCAGGAAGTAGCTGACCGGGTCGAAGCCCTCGAGGGCTAGCAACTCGATCGCCGCCGCTGCCGGCTCGGCCACCGCCGGCACGCCGGCCGTGATCAGGAGTGCGGCGAGCAACAGAGCGTTCGCGGTTCCCGATCGCGTCGCGATCGGGCGCACGCATAGGCTCTTGATGCGACCGGCGCATTTGAGAAGATCAGTTGCCCCCGGTGCGGGGTTTAGCTGATCGACCCGTTGGGCCTCTGATCCTCCTCGGCCCGACCGGACGCCCGGTCCGACGATGACACGCGCCCTCCCTGCCCCCTCTGCGGGGGAGGGTGGCCCCTGCGTCAGCAGGGGTCGGGAGAGGGGCAGCGCGACGTCGGCGGATGTGTCGCCCGGCGCAGCCTCTCCGGAAGCGGCGCTCCCCTCTCCCGACCCGCTTCGCGGGCCACCCTCTCCCGCAGAGGGGGGAGGGAGAGCTGCGTGTGTCCGGCTGCCGCCCGCGTTCGGAAACGATAGTGGAACAGCGCACGGTAAGGGCGCGCGATCCGGCGCGCGCATCGAGCCCGGAGCGGGGGCGGCGTCAGGGCGCGTTAACCACATCTTGCGGTTTTCCTCAGAAGCTGGTCCGACGGAGCGGTCCGCGCCGTCCCAGATCGCGGGATGATCCTGGTCGCGGCGGCCGAGACCGGCCCGTGGGCGTGGCGGCAAGGATCCACCGCGGAACCGTTAGAGCATCGTCCCGAAAGGTGGCCACCGGCTTTCGGAAAAAGGGCGATGTGGAGTCGAACCGGGCGAGGAGGCAACGATGACGGCACGAGACGAGCGCGGCACCCATCGCCGCCACCTGCTCCGGGCGGGCCTCGGCCTGGCGCTGGGCACGCCGCTGGCGGGTCTCGCCGGGATCGGCGCGGCGCTCGCCCGCGGCGAGGACCAGGACACGCCCGAGACCTTCCGCCCCGGCGAGATCGTCGAATCGGGCCATCGCTTCTTCGGCTCGGTCTCCCGCGGCCTCGCGCTCACCGTCGAGGAGGCGGGGCGGCGCTGGGGCGAGCCGAACGGCTACATTCTCGGTCAGGAGGGCGGAGGCGCGGTGGTGGCCGGCGTCCGCTACGGCGAGGGCACGCTCTACACCCGCAATGCCGGTCAGAAGCACGTCTACTGGCAGGGCCCGTCCGTGGGCTTCGACGTCGGCGGCGACGGGGCGCGCACCATGATGCTGGTCTACAACCTGCCGAACGTGCGCGACCTGTTCCGGCGCTTCGGCGGCGTCGACGGGTCGGCCTATCTGGTCGGCGGCTTCGGCATGACCGCTGTGGTGAACGACCGCATCATCGTGGTGCCGATCCGCAGCGGCGTCGGCGCCCGGCTGGGGATCAATGTCGGCTATCTCAAGTTCACCCGGGAGGCGACCTGGAACCCGTTCTGATTGACGAGCGGAGCTTGATTTCGCCCCGGCGACCGACCTGGGTTAGACTGAGACCGGGCCGGGTCTTCCGGCCGCATGCGCGGGCTGCTCCCTCGTGATCGAAACCGTGATGATCTTCGCGCTGGGTTTTCTGGCGGCGAGCCTGTGCGGCCTGCTGCTGCTCCCGGCGCTCAATGCGCGCGCGGCGCGCCTGGCGCGACGACGCGCCGAGGCAAGGCTGCCGCTGTCGCCGGCCGAGATCGCCGCGGAGCGGGATTTTCTGCGCGCGCAATTCGCCGTGCAGCAGCGGCGCCTGGAGCGCCGGGTCGAGACCGTGCAGGCCAAGCGTCACGAAGACCTCGCGGCGATCGGCGCCGGTGCGATGCGGGCGGCCGCCCTCGCCCGGGACGTGGCCGCCCGGGACGCCGAGATCGCGCAGGCGCAGGCCAAGTCACGGGAACTCGAGACCGAACTGGCCAGCGCCCGCGAGGACGGCACCGCGAGCTTCGCCACCCTGCGCGCCCTCGAAGAGGCGCATGCGGACCTGCTCGACAGTCTCCTGGCGGTTCGGCAGGGCCGAGGGGCCGATCAGCCGCAGGGTGAAGATCAGGCTGCCCTGGCAGCCGAGCGCGACGCATTGCGCGCCAGCCTGAAGGTGGCCGAGGAGGCCCTGGCCCAGAATCTGGCGGATCGCCAGGGCGGCACCGAGGCGGAATACGCCGATCTACGCCGGCGGATCACCGAGGTCGCCGATGCCCTGACCGGTCAGGACCGGATGCCCAGGGCCGCGTTCCCGGCCCCGCAGCCCGAGCGCGTCTGACCGGGCCGCGCGGGCCGATCGCCGCCGAGAAACGTTCGCGAGTTGCCTTGTTTCGACCATGCAAAGGCATCATCGCAACCCGGATTGATCCCGACATTCCTGACTCCGAGAGATGGTACGTATCCCCATGCGCCTGAAGCCAATCCTTCTCGCCGTCGCGGCGGCCGTCACCCTGACGCTGCCGGCCGCGGCGCAGCAGTCCAAGCGCGGCAACGAGACCCTGAAGAAATACTGCACCGGCGATTATCTGACCTATTGCGGCAACTTGGCCCCCGACGATCCGGCCACCGACGCCTGCTTCCAGAAGAACTGGAAGAAGCTCAGCGAGAATTGCCGCCGGGCGATCGACGCCTACGAGGCCCAGCAGCAACAGGACGCCCCCGCCAAGGGCAAGCAGGGCGCGCAGGGCACCAAGGACCAACGCGGCTGAGCAGAGCCGGGCCGCGTGTAGCGGCGGCGCGCTCGCGCCGACGCCCGGCAACGGCTAAGGTAGCGCTCCCGCCGGCCCTCGAGCGCCGGCGCCGAGCCTGTCGGACCCGCGCGCGATGTTGTCGTCTCCCGCCCTGAAGCTCCTCGCCGTGTCCGGCCTCGTCGCCCTCGCGGTCTGCGCCTGCGGACGACGAGGCTCCCTCGAGCCGCCGCAGACCGCGGCCCCCGCCCCGGCCGCGCAGGCGGGATCCGACACGGCCAACGGCCGGCGGACCCTGCCGGTTTCGGTCGGCCTCGGCGGCGGCACGGAAGAGCCGACGGCCGAGGGGGTGCGGGCCGGGGACGAGCTCTCCGTCGCGGCGGTTCCGCCGGGCGGCACCGGGGCGCCGATCGAGACCAGCCGTGGCGCGAAGCGCGGCTATCGGATCCCCAAGGAGCCTTTCATTCTCGATCCGCTGCTGTAGACGGCTTCTGCCGGAGCCCTGCTCCGCGCCTGCGCCGTGTCCGCCCGCGTCGCTGGGCGCTCCGCCGACAGGCGGCCGGGATGTTTCACGGGAAACACCTCGCGCTCCGGCATGCAGGAGAGATACGGCCGAGATGCACCATTTCCACTATCGCGACGGTCGCCTGCAGGCCGAGGACGTCGACCTGACGGGCCTCGCCGCGGAAGTCGGCACGCCGTTCTACTGCTACAGCACCGCCACCCTGGAGCGGCATTACCGCGTGTTCGCCGAGGCCTTCGCGGGTGACGACGCGCTGGTCTGCTTCGCCATGAAGGCGAACTCGAATCAGGCCGTGCTGCGGACCCTCGCGGCCCAGGGCGCCGGCATGGACATCGTTTCGGGGGGCGAGCTGCACCGGGCGCTGGCGGCCGGGGTCGATCCGGCCAAGATCGTGTTCTCCGGGGTCGGCAAGACCCGGGACGAGATGGTGGCCGCGCTCCAGGCCGGCATTTTCTGCTTCAACGTCGAGAGCGAGCCGGAACTGGCCCAGCTCTCCGAGACGGCGGTCGCCCTCGGCCTGAAGGCCCCCATCTCGGTGCGGGTCAACCCGGACGTGGATGCCGGCACCCACGCCAAGATCTCCACCGGCAAGTACGAGAACAAGTTCGGCATCCCGATCACCCGGGCGCCCGCGGTCTACGCCACCGCCGCGACCCTGCCGGGGATCGCGGTCCACGGCGTCGACATGCATATCGGCAGCCAGATCACCGACCTGGCGCCCTTCGCCAGCGCGGCGAAGCTGCTCGCCGACCTCGCCCGGCAGCTCCTGGCGGCCGGCCATCCCCTGCGCCACATCGATTTCGGCGGCGGCCTCGGCATCCCGTACCGCGACGACAACGCCCCGCCGCCCGACCCCGCCGCCCTAGCCGCGACCCTGCGGCCGCATTTCGCGCCGCTCGGCCTGCACCCGGTCTTCGAGATCGGCCGGATGATTTCCGGCAATGCCGGGATCCTGGTGACCCGGGTGCTGTACGTGAAGCATTCCGAGGGGCGCACCTTCGTGATCGTCGATGCGGCGATGAACGACCTGATCCGCCCGACCCTGTACGAGGCCTATCACGGCCTGCGCCCGGTCGCCGAGCCGGAGCCGGACACGCCCCGCATCACCGCCGACGTGGTCGGCCCGGTCTGCGAGACCGGCGACTACCTCGCCCTCAACCGCGAGATGCCCGCGGTGAAGGCCGGCGACCTGATCGCCGTGATGAGCGCGGGCGCCTACGGGGCGGTCCAGGCCGGCACCTACAACACTCGCGCCCTCGTGCCCGAGGTGCTGGTGCGCGGCGACCGCGCGGCCGTGGTGCGCCCGAGGGTGCGCGTCGAGGAACTCGTCGCCCTCGACCGGGTGCCGGACTGGCTGGCGTGACCGAAACGCCGATGGGCTTCGGGGCGACCGATCCGGCGCCGCTGCCGCTGTCGATCTTCATCATCGCCCGCAACGAGGCGGACCGGATCGGCGCGACGATCCGGGCGGTGCGCGACCTGACTGACGACCTCGTGGTGGTCGATTCGGGCTCCACGGACGGCACCCAGGCGCTGGCGGCTTCGCTCGGCGCCCGGGTGATCCACAATCCCTGGCCGGGCTACGGCCCGCAGAAGCGTTTTTCCGAGGAGCAGTGCCGGCATGTCTGGCTCCTGAACCTCGACGCCGACGAAGTCGTCCCCGCCGATCTCGCCGCCGAGATCCGAACCCTGTTCGCCGCCGGCGAGCCGCGCCGCCCAGCCTGGCGGATCGGCATCGCCGAGGTCTTCCCCGGCGAGGGCCGCCCCCAGCCCTGGGCCTATCGGCTCACGCCGGTGCGGCTCTACCGCAAGGACCGGGGGCGCTATGCCCCCTCCCCGGTCCACGATCGCGTCGCCCTGGAGCCCGGGGTGAAGCCCGGCCGCCTCCGGGGGGTGATCCACCATTTCTCGGTGCGCTCGTTGGGCGACCAACTGGATAAGCTCAACCGCTACTCGGACCAGCAGGCCGACGACCTCGAAGCCCGGGGCGTGGTGATTCCGACTTGGCGGGTGTTCGTCGAGCTGCCGGGCAATTTCCTCAAGGCCTATCTCGGCCGGCGCCACGTCCTGCGCGGAACCTACGGCTTCCTGACGGCCATGAACTACGCCATGTCGCGGCATCTGCGCATCGCCAAGCACTACGAACGCCGCCGCCGCGCACCGACCGGCCTGGATCGGGTTGACCCGCCCGATCCGACCTTCTAGAGCCAGAGCGCCGGAGACGTGGCCGAGCGGCTGAAGGCACTCGTTTGCTAAATGAGCATACCCCGAAAGGGGTATCGAGGGTTCGAATCCCTCCGTCTCCGCCAGCATCATACGACACTTTCTAAGTCGTTGCGAGTGCTCGCCTTTCGGAAACACTAAATTAAGATTTGCCCCCGATTTGTCCCCGCAGATCGGTGCGGTATCCGTCTATCGAAGGAATGTCGGCCTCGCGCGGCCGAACGCCCCGGCACAACCGATTCGCTCAAGATGAAGAAGCCATCGTTCCTTCAACTCGGCGTGCGCCGGGCGTTCGGAAGGAACCGTGTGGTGCAAATGGCAGCGCCAACGACCTGGGCCGTCGTACCGCGGAACAGGTGTGGCCATCGACGACGGACCTCGAGATTGATTCTCCTCTGCCTCACGGACACCTCTGATACGCTCCTTGCGGGCGGGGAGGTGTTTGATGGCCAAGACGAGACGCGCGTTCACGCCGGCATTCAAACGCTAGGCGGTGGCCCTGCTGAAAGGCAGCGGCGGGGCGCATATGCAGATCGCGGCCGAACTCGAGATCCAACCCTCGATGCTGCGGCGGTGGCGCTCGGCACTGACGCGAGGCTCCCTACCACCGCGGACAGCCGGGTCACCGGGAACTGCACCTGAGAGCCCGGTAGCTTCCCCCTCCGACCAAGCCGCCGAGATCGCCTGTCTGCGGCGTGAGTTCAACCGGACGCGCATGGAGCGCGACGTCCTGAAAAAGCGATCGGCCTCTTCGCGGAGACGCCCAAGTGACGTTCGCCTTCATCGAGTAGCATGCGAGCACCTGGCCGGTGCGTCTCAGCTCGCCTTTGGCCACTAGCGCGTTAACCAACGCGTTGACGGCGCCCTTCAGCGTCTGGCCTGTCAGATCGAGCTTGCCGGCCACGTCCATGACTGTTGCCTGCACCCGGGCGGGCAGATTTGTGAACCCGTCACGCGCCGCCTTCCCAAGCTGGTCCAGCCCCTGGCGGGTGCCGGCGAACCCGCTGCCGATCTTCTTGAGCGACGAGCTCGATCCGTAGTACTCGACCCCCGCCTTCCGGTCCCGGGTGATCACCTCCGCCTGCTTCGGATCGCGGTTGATCGCGGCCAGGTCCTGGCTCTGGTGGGACGGGTCGCGCACCGTGATCGTGCCCGCCCCGATCGTGCCGCGGCTCAGCCCCTGCTTGTCGTGCGAGGCGAACGAGCCGGACACCGTGCCGCCGACCGGCTTTCCGTCCGGGCCGGTCGCCGGCGTGCTGCCGTCCGGATTGCGGCTGCCGCTCACCCCGACCGTCGCCTGGAACGACCGGCCCCGGTCGTGATTGTGCACGTCGGTGACCGTGAGCGAGCCGGTGTCGAGGCTGAGGTTGCCCGTGCCGGAATCGAGCACCGCCCCGTGGATCCAGGTGTGGCCGTCCACCGTCACGCTCAGCCGGTCCCCGGCCACGATCCCGGTCTGCTCGCCGACCCAGGCCCGGTCCGACGAGCCACGGCCCTGTCCCACCGAGAGCGAGCCCGAACTCGGGCCGGAGATGCCCAGAGTGGCGCTGCCGCCCAGGCTCGACGACCGGCTCCGGCCCTGGCTGGTGTCCTGGCGCGAAGCGACCGTGAGGTCGCGCCCGACCTTCAGATCGATCTCCGGCGCGCTCAGGCGCGCGCCCGCGATCGTGGTGTCCCGGCCCGAGCTGATGCTGATCCCCTTGCCGGCGTTCAGGTGCGCGTTGGTGTTGGTCTCGCCCTGCTCCTGCGAGCGCGACTGTGACGCCGAACCTTCCACCTTGGGCCCGACGCTCGGCCCCGAGAGCCCGACATTCGCCCCGATCCCGACCCCGGCCTGCCACTAGGACGAGGATTGCGACGCGGCCGAGCGCGAGCGCGCGCTCTCGATCAGCACGTCGCGCTTGGCGTCCAGGGCGAGCCAGCCGCCGGCATCGACCTGGGTGCCCTGCAGGTGCAGGTCGCGCCCGGCGCCGAGGCTGACATCCCCCCCCGCCCGGATCGTGGTCGGCCGCGCCGTCTCCTCATAACGCTCGCTCCGGCTGCGCGAGCTGGACGCGCCCGCGGTCAGGCTGGCCGAGACCGAGGGATGGGTCAGCTCGTAGACGGCGTCCACGGTCTTCAGCGCCCCGGAGATCGCCCCGATCGCCCGGTAGGTGTCACCGCCATACCCTGAGTTGAACGTGTGCCCGGCGCTCTTCAGGGTGTCGATCGCGCCGGTGACGTTCTGGCTGACTTCCAGCTTGAGCCCGGCGAAGCTCTGCCTGCGGGCCGTCAGCGTGTGCTCGACCTGGGCCTGCGACAGCAGGGACAGGTCGCGCCCGGCCTTGATCGACAGGTTGCCGCCGGAGACGAGGTCGGCCGCCGTGATCGTCACGTCGCGGTCGGCACGTAGCGCGACCCCGGTCCCGCCCGCCACCAGGGAGGCCACGGGCGTGGTCGTGTCCTGGGCCGTGAACGTGCCCTTGCTGTGGGCGCCGGCCGAGATCGAGGCCGAGCCGTTCGAGGCCTGAGCGCCGATGCCGACGCCGGACACGGTGCGAGAATAGCCCGCCGATGTCCGATCCTGACCGGGTTCGATGATCAGATCGCGTCCGGCCACGAGCGTCGCCTGCTTGCCGGCCATGACGGCCGAGCCGACGAGTTTGACGTCCTGCCCCGCGACGACGCTGGCGTTGCCGCCGGCGACCAGGGTCGAGGGGGCATTGTCGACGCTGGTCGTGGCCGCAGTGGTGCGCTTCGAATGATAGATGTCGAGATTGCCGTCGCCGCCGAACAGGCCGAAGCCCGAACTCCGCTTCGAGAACATGCTCCGGTGCACGTCCTCGCCAGCGAGGATCGAGACCGAGCCGGCGGCGCGCAGGCCGAGGTCGCCCCCGGCCACGAGGTGGCTCGCCTTGACGGCGAGGTCGCTGCCCGAGACCACCGTCAGGTCGCCGCCGGCCGCGACCACGGAGGCGACGTTGGTCTGGCTGGACTGGTTGGTGAAGGTGCGCGAGCTGGAGAACAGCCCGTCCTTGCGCGAGAAGGTCGTGGTCGAGACGGTGTCGAGCACCGAGGCGATGGTGATCGGCCCGCGCGCGGCGAGCAGCGCGTCGCCGCCGGCCGTGACGGTCGAGCCCAGGACCGAGAGCGAGCCGCCCGCGACCATGGTGAGGTCGCCGCCGGCCGCGACCAGCGCCGCGTGGTTGACCGTGCTGTCGGTGGCGATCCAGTGGTTCCTGGAGCCCGTGAGGCTGTTATTGGTCACCGCCTGGGCGGTGATCAGGATGTTGCCGCCGGCGACCAGGCTCAGGTCCTCGTGGTGGAGCCCGAGGAGGATGTCATGGCTGCTCCGGTACCGCTGCGGTCAGACTTTGACGCTGACGGTCTGCGCACCTTGGCCAGGTGCGCGCGTGATCCCGCCCAAACACGGCGCCTTCTGGCTTTGTCGGCGATCTATGCGGGCGGCTCGCGCTCGACCGCTGCCGCTCTCGGCGGGGTCGGGCTTCAGACGGTGCGGGACTGGGTCGTGGCGTTCAACGCGCACGGTCCGGACGGGCTGATCGGCGGCAAGGCGCCTGGGGCCCGCCCGCGCTTGAACGTCGAGCAGCGGGAGGCGCTGCGCGCGTTGATCGAGCAGGGGCCGATGCCGGCCGCCCACGGGGTGGTGCGCTGGCGGCTGGTCGATCTCGCCCAGATCCTGTTCGAGGATCACGGCGTGTCGGTGTCCGAGCAGACGCTGAGCCGGGTCCTGCGAGCCATGGGCTACGCCAAGCTCTCCGCCCGCCCGCGCCACCACGCCCAGGATCCGGACGCCATCCCCGCTTTTAAAAAAGCTTCCCCGCCCGCATGGCGGAGATCGCGCAGGCCGTCGGCGGCAAGCCGATAGAGATCTGGTTCGCCGACGAGGCTCGGGTCGGCCAGAAGAACACGATCCCCCGCCGCTGGGCCAAGCGCGGCAGGCGACCTGCGGCGCCGAAGCACCAGCGCACCGCCTCCGCCTACATCTTCGGTGCGATCTGCCCCGTCCTTGGCAAAGGGGCCGGCCTCGTCAGGCCCCGCTGCACCACCGAGGCGATGGCCTTGCATCTCGAAGAGATCGCCCAGGTCGTCGCCCCCGGTGCGCACGCCGTCCTGCTGCTCGATCAGGCGGGCTGGCACACAACCAAGAAACTCGTCGTGCCCGCCAACATCACCCTATTGCCCCTGCCGGCTCGCTCCCCCGAACTCAACCCCGTGGAGAACCTCTGGCAGTTCATGCGCGACAACTGGCTCGGCAACCGCGTCTTCAAATCCTACGCCGACATCCTCGACCACTGCTGCCACGCCTGGAACACCCTCATCGACCAACCCTGGCGCATCATCTCCATCGGACTGCGCGCCTGGGCTCATGGGTTCTGATCAATGAGGATCGGTAT
>NZ_JAKSYJ010000213.1 GCF_022829365.1 Methylobacterium sp. J-077
CCGCCCACTTATCAGCGGCCTCTCGCTGCCGGCGGAGGCTGTCGCCGTGCATCTGCTCCGGGTGCGGGAAGCGGATGTATGAGTATGCCATGGCCATGACGGCGACCGTATCGACGCCCAAAGGTTAGGGTCAACTTTATGGGGCACGACATGAGGACGTTGTGGTCGCCGGACCGACCATTCCATCTCAACGGCAGCTATCGGACTCCAAGCGGCCATTCAGGTGGTTTTGCCCGAAGGTCCGCTGATGGCGCATGTCGTAAGCGATCCCGGTCCCACACAATCGCATGGCGTCGCCCTGGCTATCCGTTCGGGCCGAGACCGCGCTCAGGCGGGGATCGGCGAGCCGTCCCAAGCGAAGACGCCGCCGGTGTCGTCCGAGCACAGGCCATCCAGCACGCGCAGAAGATGCGCTGCACTCTCCTCGGGTGAGAAGACGCCGATGGCCGTCGGGTCCGGCCGGAAGGGCCGCGACAAGCCGGAGGTGACCGTGCCTGGATGCAGGCCGACGACAATCGCCTCCGGTCGGCTGCTTGCGACCTCGATCGCAAGCGTTCGCAGGATTTGATTCAGCGCCGACTTCGAGGCCCGGTAGGCGTACCAGCCGCCCAGTCGGTTGTCGCCGATTGATCCGACCCGCGCCGACAGGGCCGCGAAAACACATCGCTCCCGTCGCGCCAGCAAGGGCACGAAATGCTTGGCGACGAGCGCAGGGCCGATCGTATTGATCGCGAAAACGGTGGCCATCGCGGCGGGGTCAAGCGCCTTGACCGTCTTCTCGGGCGAGACGCCCGTCTGGTGAAGAAGGCCGGTGGCGACGATGACCAGACCGACCGGTCCGGCTTCGCCAACCCTGGCCGCCGCCGCCGCAATCGTCGCCTCGTCGGACAGGTCGATCGGAAGTGTTCGGACGCCCTGCGGAACTGACGCCCCCGAGCGAGAGAGCGCGAAGATTGGCGCGTGGGCCGCACGCGCTGCGAGCGCGCGGATCAATGCTCCGCCTATGCCGCCGGACGCACCGACGACAACCGCGCTGGTCGGGCGCGTGGGGGTCAAGACCCAGCCTCCCTGTCGACGGCGGGGCTTCGGCGCCCCCGGCGAAAGATCAGACTGAGATTGTTAACCGGCATCACGACGCGCTCGTCCAGATGCAGATCGTGCGTCCGGCCGGCTGCCGCGACCGCCTCGACGTCGCGGATCCCCCAGGAGGCATTCCTAGCGCGCAGGCTGTCGTCGAACGGGGCGTTGCTCGGAGCGGTGTGCGCGCCACCCTCCCGAAAAGGACCGTACAGGTAGAGCACACCACCTTCCGCGAGCGTCGCTTCTGCGCCAGCCATCAGCCCGATGATCGCGTCCCAGGGGGCGATGTGGATCATGTTGATCGCGACGACCGCATCAGCCCGGGTGACCGGCCACGGGTGACGAATCGCATCGATCGCCAGCGGCGACCGGATGTTCGCTAGCCCTGCGGCGCGGGCATGGGCGACGATGCTGCGACGGGCGGCTTCATCGGGATCGCTGGGCTGCCAGACGAGCGCGGGCAGCGCACGGGCGAAATGGACGGCGTGCTCGCCGGACCCACTCGCGATCTCGAGGACGATGCCGCTGGGCGGGAGAACACGCTTGAGGACTTCGGCGATAGGGGCGGCGTTGCGGGCCACGGCCGGCGAGAACAGGGCGTTGGGCATGGAGCTCTTCTAAGGGCAGCCGATGCCAACCGCATGCCCTTTCGTGGCGGCAGGCCTGCTCCGAGGCAACGACGCGGCTTCAATTCATGGCGCGCAGCTGCGGCGAGGGCGGATCGCGGTCGGGGTGAGATGCTGATGGCTCCTCAAACGGAGTTTCGTCATGCCTTCGACCAGTGACACCATCCGTCGACCTTGGAACCTCGGCCGCCTCGTCGGCCCCAAGCCGCCGTTTAAGCCCAAGCACATCTGGGCGATCCGCACCCGCCTGCAGCACGAGGGCCGCATTCGCGATCTCGCCCTGTTCAACACCGCCATCGACAGCAAACTCCGCGGCTGCGACCTCGTCCGCCTGCGTGTGGCCGACGTCCACCTCGGCGACGGCATCCGCATGCGTACCACCATCGTGCAGCAGAAGACTGGCCGGCCTGTACCCTTCGAACTGACCGAGACGACCCGCGAGACGCTTGCGGCTTGGCTGAAGCTGCGGGGTCTACGTGCCGGGGACTGGCTGTTCCCGAGCCGAAGCCGGCCGGGCGAGCATCTCACGACGCGCCAGTATGGCCGGCTCGTCGATGAGTGGGTGGCGCTGATTGGGCTCGACCCCGCGGGCTACGGCACGCACAGCCTGCGCCGGACAAAGGTCGCGCTCATCTACCGGCGAACGGGCAACCTGCGAGCCTGCCAGCTGCTTCTCGGGCACACCAAGCTGGAGAGCACAGTGCGCTACCTCGGCATCGAGGCAGACGACGCGCTGGTTATGTCCGAGCAGACTGACATTTGAAGAAGATCGCAGCGGCCTACTGCAGGCCGCTGCGCCCAGTTCCCTGCCGTCCCATAAGTGCGCCAAGCAGCGGATTGGGTCTGACCGGAAAGAGATGGTGCGCTTCCAAGTAAGTGCGGCTGAAGAATAAGACGCTCGCCTGGGAGGTTTTAGAACGGGAGGAGTCGCCGATAGCGCGCAATGTTCACGAGCGCAACGAGTGACGAGGCCACGTATGTGAGGGCGGCGGCGCGCAGTACAGTGCGGGCACCGGGCATGTCGCTGGCGTCGAGGAAGCGACCTGTTTCCAGGATGGGCAGGGCCCGGCGGAAGCTTGCATCGAGTTCGACGGGTAGCGTCAGGAAGTGGAATAGGAGGCGAACGCCGAGGAGCGCGATGCCGATACCCACCTGTAAGGCGAGCAGGACAGGCGAATGGACGAAGGCTAGCACCACTGGCGCAGTCATCATCACTACGGCCGCGGCGAACTCGAAGCCCCGCACGACCGGTGCGAACTTCACCCGCGCCGCGAGGAGCCGGTCCCCCGCCGCGTGCTGGAGCGCGTGGGCGACCTCGTGCGCCGCGACCGCGACTGCCGTGATCGAGCGGCCATCATAGTTTTCCGGCGATAGCCGCACGATGTTCGCGACCGGATCGTAGTGGTCGGCTGGCGCGATCTCGACGGGGACGTGCTCCAGCTGTGCCAGGTCAAGCAGATGGCGGGCGAGTTCGCCGCCAGTCCCGGGCAAGTCCGGCCGCTCCGTGGCGTGTTGCTGCATCGCCCGGCGCACCCACCAATGGGGGCCGAACACGAAACCGAACAGGAGGGCGGCGCCAAGCGCTATGAGGACGGGCACGAGCGATATGTAGGCATGCGGCCGTAGCTGTGGAAGCGCGACGCCTTATTCGAGATGTTCACCGCTCAACAATCGCGCGACAAGTGTCAAAGACCGGATTGGGTGGGAAGCGGGCTCTCGCGTTGCGGCTGAAACCGGACGTTCGAGCGGACGGCGGCAACCGCGGTTTGGTGATGCGTATGCCGAACACCTCGGCCACCGCGTCTGAGGGATCCGTCACGGCGCCATTGATCCGAGGAGCGAATGCAGAGCTAATAGTGCCGAAGTCGAGGGCACGATGGTGCGATTTTCAGGAAGGCTCCGTACACTCTGTCTGCTCGCGATCTCTGTTTGGGGTGTCGCGACCAACGCCCATGCGGCTGAGGTCATCGTCCTCTGCTCGCAGGGACTGAAGACCGCCTTGGACGAACTCATCCCGCAATTCGAGCGGGCCAGCGGCGACAGCCTCGTCGTCACCTACGACACCTCGGCCATCCTCAAGGCGCAGGTCGAAACGGGCAAGCCGTTCGACGTTGTGGTCCTGACCCCACCTCTGATCACGGCGCTTATCCAGCAGGGCAAGGTCGCGGATGGCACCGCGACCGCGCTCGCTCGCACGGGCGTCGGCCTGGCCGTCAAGAAAGGTGCAGCGCGGCCTGACATCGGCTCTGCCGAAGCACTCAAGAGGGCTCTCACCGGCGCAGGATCAGTGGCCTACAGCACGTCCGGCGCGAGCGGAGCGGTCTTCGCCGCCGCCCTTCAGAAGCTCGGGATCACGGACGAGGTGAAGGCCAGAGGCAAAGCGATCCCGAACGGTCTGACCGGAGAGGTCGTCGCCCGGGGCGAGGCGGACCTTGCCGTGCAACTGATGCCCGAGTTGATGTCGGTCTCAGGGGTGGACGTGATTGGTCCGTTCCCTGCGGAGGTCCAGTCCTACGTCGTGCTGACTGGGGCGATCTCGGCGACTGCGGACAAGGCTCGGGCCGAGGCACTGCTTGCGTTCCTCAAGGCCCCCGCCGCGGTAGCGATCATCCGCGCCAAGGGTCTGGAGCCCAACTGATCGATCCGTTTTGTTGCCGACCTCCGAGAAGCGTGTCGCAGGTCGGGATTGGGTGGTGAACGGAAGCCGGCTCTTTGCCTTATAGCGAACGTTCCGCCTTCGACCAGACCTAGTGCACTGACTCAGACGGATGGTTCATGGGACCGGCTGACGGCGGCGAGGATGTCGGTAGCCGGCTTGGTCCAGACGAAGGGTTTGGCGCTCCGGTTGTGCTCGGCGATGTAGCGTTTGATCGCTGCCTGTAGGTCGACGACGCCGGTGAATGAGCCTCGCCGCAGCCGACGACGGGTGAGGGCAGCGAAGTAGCCCTCGACCGCGTTGAGCCACGAAGCCGAGGTCGGGGTGAAGTGGAACGTCCAGCGCCGATGCCGGGCGAGCCAGGCGCGTACCTTCGGATGCTTGTGGGTGGCGACGTTGTCGAGGATCGCGTGGATTGCCTTGCCGGGCGGGACGGTGGCCTCGACG
>NZ_JAKSYJ010000214.1 GCF_022829365.1 Methylobacterium sp. J-077
GTTTCGCGCCGTGGGGGTGGATCATCGGATCGGGCATCTACGCGGACGACACGGCGGCGCAGATGCGCCCGACCCTGATGCGTCTACTAGGAGGTGCATCCATCGTCGCCGCGATGATCGGTCTTTTCGCTACGCTCATAGGCCGTAGCGTAGTGCGGCCGCTACGCGCCATGACGGCATTCATGACCAATCTCGCCGCAGGAGATCTAAGCCGGGAGGTGCCAGGCGCGGAACGCCGCGATGAGATCGGCGCGATGGCATCGGCAGTTCAGATCTTCAAAGACGGCCTGATCCGCATGAGGGCGCTGGAAGAAGAGACGGCGGAGTCCCGCTTGGCCGCCGAGGAACAGCGCAAGACCGGCATGCGCCAGATGGCCGAGAACTTCGAGCGGGCGGTCGGCGGCATCATCGGCATGGTGTCTTCGTCAGCCACCGAGTTGCGGGCGACAGCACAGACGATGACAGCCACCGCGACCGAGACGGCGAGCCAGTCGACTACGGTCGCGGCCGCGGCCGAGGAGGCAGCCAGCAACGTCAACACGGTCGCCGCCGCAGCGGAGGAGCTGGGCTCATCCGTCCAGGAGATCGGCCGGCAGGTCAGCGGCTCGGCTGAACTTGCACAGCTTGCCGTGTACGAGGCCGACCAGACCGGGGCGCTAGTGCAGGAACTAAGTGCCGCGGTAGCGCGGATCGGCGACGTAGTTGGACTAATCTCGACTATCGCCGGACAGACCAACCTACTAGCGCTCAATGCCACCATCGAGGCCGCACGGGCAGGCGCCGCTGGCAAGGGTTTCGCCGTCGTCGCCTCCGAGGTGAAGGCACTCGCCGAGCAGACCGCCAAGGCCACGAGTGAGATCTCGGGTCAGATCACCCGTATCCAGGCTTCGACAGGCCAGGCCGTCACATCGATCGGCGGCATTACCGGGCGGATCCGCGAGATCAGCGGTGTGGCCACATCGATCGCGGCTGCCGTTGAGCAGCAGGTTGCGGCCACCCAAGAGATCGTGCGCAACGTCAGCCAAGCCGCGATGGGCACCGGCGAGGTGACGAGCAATATCTCGGGTGTGGCAGGCGCGGCCGAGGAGACCGGAGCGGCGGCGAGCCAGGTGCTTGGGGCGGCCTCTGAGCTGTCGCGCCAATCCGAGCATCTTGCGGCCGAGGTCGGACGCTTTCTGGCAACCGTGCGTGTGGCGTAAAGCGTTCAGGCTTTCCAGGGTGACACTCGACCAGGTCAGCGAAGGGGCCACTCCCCCACTTCACGAGCAAGTCGCCCTTTCTGCTTTTTGAGGCCGGCCTCCAGCCTCTGTGCACCCGACGTCGTGCCGAATTGGGCGCACAGGGCAAGGCACAAGCCCCTATCGTTGCGAAGAGGATCGCCAGCGCGCCAGGGGGCTGTGTCAGCCGCTGATAGGGAGTAACGGGAGAGTACCGGGGTCAGGGGTCAGCCGCTGATCGAGAACGGCGTTACCTCGTTCCGCAAGGATGGCGAAAAAGATCCATTCTGACCCTTCCTGCGGGCGTTCCGCATATCAGTTTCGCCAGCGCCTAACGCGTAGCTTGGACCAACTTACAATCGATCGGCCTGAGAGGAGCATGCGTCGGTAAGGCCTTCACGCCCCTGTGACATCGGCGTCGGGACCCATTGCGCACGATCGACTGTTCCCCACGCCCACAGACGAAAGAACGTTATGACCAAGCTCATTCTCGCCGCGGCTTTTGCTGCGGTGCTTGCTACCCCTGTCTCTGCACAGGTCTTCGAGACCCCGACCACCACGACCGTGATCGTCCCACCCGGCGCACCCGGTGTCGTCACGCGCCAGCCTGGCTCGACTGGGGAGGAAGGCGCCATCTCCTATTCGCCGACGGGTCGTGCTGCCGATAGCATCTCGAACGACTCGGCTGCTGCCGGTAACGAAGGGCAGCCTTCGCGGATGGGGTCGACGGGCAGCGGTGGCGGGAAGTAGGCGTTATCGACAATCGCCAAATACGTGATGTAATCGCCGCCACCAAAACTAGAGGCCGTTCTTCCGATTGGAGAGAACGGCCTTTCATAATTTGTGCGCGTCGACGTCAAACTATCTGATTGCACAGAATAGTTGACCTACTTTGATGGTGTTGCTGGGCTATTGCCCGATGGGGCTTCTGCCTGTTGCTTAACTGGTGCCTGAGGATCTTCGCCGGGCTTGTAGGTGGTCGGGGCGGCTGGCACTGGCCGATCCTTGTTCTGCGCGGCTGACTTCCCGCCAGGGTTGGGGGCGTCTTTGGCTGCGGACTCCTCCCGCGGGACCGGCGCTTGGCTCCAGCCATCCTGGGCGCTTCGGTCCTTGTCGCCCATCGCATCGAAGCCCTTGATCTCGCCGGGCTTAGTCTGGGCCTGCACGGATGCGGTGAGTGCCAGAGTTGCGAACGCGGCAAAGGCCATGCTCAGTGCAAGGGGAGAGCGGACCATCGTCTTGTCTCGGCTGTCGTAGAAATATTTAAGAGCAACCTGTCGCGCCGTCGGCATGTTCCAGCTTCACAGAGCTGTTTCAAAAACCGAGATCGCACCGCCGATGCCCAATTTAATTCTCGACCGTGAGAATAAAGGGGCTACGCCCATCCTGCCTGCGCACATCGAGGACACAGTCCGCGCTATCGCGGATCTTCATCACGATCATCATCGTAAAGCCACGGCGGTTCAGCGCACCGTCGCCCGCATGACCAGCACTGTCGGACGCCCACGCTTCGTCGGCGTCCTCACTTTGGCGATCTTCGCCTGGGTCGGCCTGAACCTCATTCTACCAGCCCTCGGTCACGCCAGTCTCGATCCGCCACCCTTCGCGTACATGCAGGACGTTGGCGGCGTCCTGAGCCTATACGTCACCAGCCTGATCCTGATCACGCAGCGGCACGATGAGCAGCTGGCAGAGCACCGCGCTCAGCTTACCCTGGAACTCGCGATCGTTTCCGAACAGAAGAGTGCCAAGATCATCGCTCTGCTAGAGGAGATGAGGCGTGACCATCCCCACCTCACCGATCGGGTCGACGATGAAGCGGAGGCGATGGCGCGGCCGGCGAACCCCCAGGCTGTGCTAGACGCTATCAAGGACACGCATGGCGACCTGCCTTCAACCGAGGTGCAGATTACGCCGGCGTGATCCCAGACCCGTTTTAGCGAAACAGCTCGTAGATCTATGACGATGGAACTCTAGCCGCCACAACTACATCCGTGAACGACGCATGTGGGTACGCCTCCGGTGAGGGCCGCGGTCGAGGGCATCGCGCTCTGCGCTGAAGCCTGACCTTAATGCTGGCGTTAAGGTCGGCGGGTCGGGGTGATGCGGGTCGAGGTCCTGGAGAATACCGAACGGCGGCGGCGCTGGTCGTTCGACGACAAGGCGCGGATCGTCGAAGCCGCGTTTGAGACTGGCGTGTCGGTGTGTTCGGTGGCGCGCCGGCACGGGATCGCCCAAGGCCTGCTGTTCACTTGGCGGCGTCAGGCGCGGGAGGGCCGTTTGGGCGGGGACGCGCAGGCCCCGGTCCTCGTGCCCGTCGCGATCGCCCCGGAGCCGTCACTTCGTGTTCCCGCTGCGCAGTCGGATGATCCGCGTACTCCAGCGCCGCCGCGCCGGCCTCGTCGCAAGAGTGGCGTCATCGAGATCGATCTCGGCGGCGGTCGGCGTCTCACGGTCGACCGGGACGTCGACGCCGGAGCTCTGCGTCGGGTGCTCGATGCCCTGGAGGGCCGATGATCCCGCTGCCGGCCAACGTGCGGGTCTGGTTGGCGACCGGCCACACCGACATGCGCAAGGGCTTTTCCAGCTTGGGGATAATCGTCCAGGAGACGCTGAAGCGCGATCCCCACTCCGGGCACCTGTTCGTGTTCCGCGGCCGGCGCGGCGACCTGATCAAGGTGATCTGGCACGATGGCCAGGGCGCGTGCCTCTACACCAAGCGGCTCGACCAGGGCCGTTTCCTGTGGCCGTCCGCGGCGGACGGAGCCGTGACGATCTCGACGGCGCAGCTCGGCTACCTGCTCTCGGGCATCGACTGGCGGATGCCACAGAAGACCTGGCGTCCGAGTACGATCGGATGAGGATAACGCGTTACAAAGGCTGAGCAATATGCTCTTCTCTCGGGCGTGCCGAACGCGTCCGAGCCCCCGCCGCTTCCCACCGATCTCGCTGCCGCCCACGCCATGATCCTGGCCGAGCGGGCGGCGCGGCTCGTGTCCGAGATCGCGGTCGAACGGCTCAAGCTGGAGGTCGCCCGGCTGCGGCGGGAGCGCTTCGGGGCCTCCTCGGAACGCAGCGCCCGGATCGACCAGCTCGAACTCGTCCTGGAGGATCTGGAGGAGACGCTGGCCGAGACGGACGCGCAGGCGGCTGCCGAGCCCAATGCGCTCCCCGGTGTAGCTTCCTCGCGGCGCAAGCCCGCTCGTCGACCTCTGCCCGAGCACCTGCCGCGCGAGCGCGTCGTCCATCCCGGCCCGACGACCTGCGCCTGTTGCGGCGGGGCACGCCTACGCCACCTTGGCGAGGACGTCACCGAGACCCTGGAGCGGATCCCGGCGCGCTGGGTCGTGATCCAGCACGTGCGCGAGCGCTTCTCCTGCCGCGACTGCGAGACCATCGCGCAGACCCCGGCTCCCTTCCATCCGATCCCGCGGGGCCGGGCCGGCCCGAACCTCCTGGCCGAGGTGATGATGGCCAAGTTCGGCCTGCACCTGCCACTGCATCGCCAGAGCCAGCGCTTCGCCCATGAGGGCGTGCCGATCGACGTCTCGACCCTGGCCGGCTGGGTCGGAGCCGTCACCACTGCCCTGTCGCCTCTGGTCTCCCGGATTGAGGCCCATGTTCGGGAAGCCGAGCGCCTCCATCTCGACGACACGCCGGTGCCGGTTCTGGCCAAGGGTAAGACCCGCACGGGCCGGCTCTGGACGGTGGTGCGCGACGACCGCCCCTTCGGTGGACCCGAGCCGCCGGCGGCGGCCTACTTCTACTCTCCCGACCGCTCCGGCGCGCATGCCGAGACCTGGCTCGGCGACTTCCACGGCATCGTGCAGGCGGATGCCTTCTCGGGGTTCGGCCGCCTGTACGAACCCGGCCGCAAGCCGGGTCCGATCCACGAGGCGGCCTGCTGGGCCCATGCCCGACGCAAGTTCTTCGAGCTGGCCGATCTGAAGAAGGCTCCGATCGCGATCGAGGCGGTGACACGGATCGATGCGATCTTCGCCATCGAGCGCGCCGCCAATGGTCTTGCCCCCGATGAACGCTGCGCGCACCGCCGCGCACGCTCGGCTGCCCTCGTCACCGACCTGGAGACGTGGCTGCGGGAGAACCGCGCCAGACTCTCGGCCAAAGCGCCCACGGCAGCGGCGATCGACTACCTGCTCAAGCGCTGGACCGCCTTCACCCGGTTCCTCGACGACGGGCGCATCTGCCTCTCGAACAACGCCGCCGAACGCTCAATCCGTCCCATCGCGGTGGGCCGCCGCAATTGGACCTTCGCCGGCTCGGATGCGGGCGGGCATCGTACGGCTGCCCTCTACACGCTGATCGAGACCGCCAAGCTCAATCGCATCGATCCGCAGGCCTGGCTCGCCGATGTGCTCAGGCGTCTGCCCGACCATCCGGCCCAGCGTATCGACGACCTTCTGCCCTGGAACTGGACCCAGCCTCAGCCCCAGCAGATCGCAGCCTGATACCCCGTCGGAACCACGAACGCGGCCTTCACCGTAGGCGTACTGACCAACGGTCAGGTCGAGCGGATGAACCGCACCATCAAGGACGCCACGGTCAAGCGCTACTACTACGACACCCACGACCAGCTCCGGGCGCACCTGCAGCTGTTCGTCGACGCCTACAACCATGCCCGTCGGCTGAAGACCCTGCGCGGCCTCACGCCCTACGAGCATGTCCTTCAGGTCTGGACCAAAGAGCCCAAACGCTTCAGACTCGATCCGTCACACCTCATCCCGGAACCAAACACGCCCGGGCACATGGCGCACTTCGTCCGCGACACGGTGCGGGAAGCGCTCGACCTCTCGGCCATCCTCGACACCTACAGCGAACAGCGCGGCTACCCACCCTACCATCCGGGCATGATGGTGGCGCTCCTGCTCTACGGCTACAGCCGCGGCCTGTACTCCTCGCGTCAGCTCGCCCGGGCCTGCCAGGAGCGGGTCGACGTCATGGCGGTGACCGGGCTGAACCGGCCGGACTTCCGAACCATCGCCGACTTCCGCAAGCGCCACCTCGTGGCCCTGTCCGACCTGTTCATGCAGGTGCTGCGTCTGTGCCGGGCGGCTGGTTTGGTCCAGTTCGCCCACGTGGCGGTAGACGGCACCAAGGTGAAGGCCAATGCCTCCCGCCACAAGGCGATGAGCTACGGACGCATGAATACGGCCGAGCCGGCGCTGGCCGCCGAGGTCGACGCCTGGCTGGAGCAGGCGCGCGAGGCGGACGTGGCCGAGGATGAGGCGCAGGGTGCGACCCGTCGTGGGGACGAGACGCCGGACTGGATGGTCGACAAGCAGCGACGGCTGGAGACGATCCGTGCCGCCAAGGCTGCGCTGGAGGCGGAAGCGGTCGACCCGCCCGACCCCGAGGACGAGAGCGGGCCGGGTGCATCCTCGGGCATGCGTTGGCAGGGGCGGCCTCTGCGCGGTGAGGACGGCGGTCCGCCCGACCGGGCCCAGCGCAACTTCACTGACCCGGACAGCCGCATCCTGCCCACCCGCGACGGGTTCGTGCAGGGCTACAACGGGCAGATCGCCGTCGATGCCGTGCGTATTCCGACGAAGCCGGCCGGGGTTTCCGATTTGAAGCCGGCCATCATCCCGAGGCGAAGCCGGCCACCGGTCCGATCTGAAGCCGGCCAGCGACGGGGCACTCCCGCGGGTCTGGGGTGAAGATCATGAGGTCGGTTCAATAGGTCAAGCGGTCGGCTCGGCCGCCTTGCGTTTGCGCAGGCTTTCGCCGGCGAGCTCAATGCGGTTGGCGTTGTGCAGCAGCCGGTCGAGGACGGCATCGGCGAGCGTGGGGATGCCAATGATCTCGTACCAGCGATCTACCGGCACCTGGCTGGTGATCAGGGTCGAACCGGCGTCGTAGCGGTCCTCGACGATCTCCAGGAGATCGCGCGCCTGTTCGGGCAGGAGCGGCTCGGGGCCCCAATCGTCGAGGATCAGCAGGTTCACCTTCGCGATCTGGCGCAGCAGCCGGCCGTAGCGACCATCGCCACGCGCGAGGCTGAGCGACGCAAACAGGCGCGGGACCCGGTAGTACAGCACCGAGAGGTCGTCCCGGCAGGCCTTGTGCCCGAGCGCGCAGGCCAGCCAACTCTTGCCCACACCGCAGGGACCGGTGATCACGAGGTTACGCCGGGTCCGGATCCAGTCGCCGGTAGCGAGCTTGAGGAACAGGGCCCGGTCCAGGCCGCGATGGCTGCGGTAATCGACGTCCTCGATACTGGCGGGGTGGCGCAGCCGTGCGGCGCGGGCGCGGGCCTCGAAGCGCTTCTGCCGCCGGGCCGTGGCCTCGTGGTCGAGGAGCAATCCGAGCCACTCGGCGTGGCCGAGGGCCCGAGCCTCCGGGTTGGCGTCGAGCGCCTTGAAGCCCGAGGCCATGCCGCTCAGGCCAAGTTCGTGCAGGAGATCGAGCGTGGGGTGGGTGAGCATCGACGTCTCTCTCAGTGGAAGTAGCGCGGGCCGCGCAGGTTGGGGTGGAGCATCACCGGGACGGCCTCGGCCGGCGGGGCCGCACGGTCGAGGCCGTTGGCCAGGATCGAGGCGATGCTCTTGTAGGTGAGCGCGTCGAGCGCCACGGCTCGGGCCGAGGCCGCCTCCGCCCGGCCGGGGTCGAGCCCGCGGTAGAGGCGCAGAATGCCCAGACAGGTCCGGAAGCCCTGCTCGGGATGGGGCCGGTCGTGGAGGATGGCGATGACCAGCCCCTCCGTCTCCGGCCCGATGCCGCGCGCCCAGCGCCGGAAGTGCTCGGGGCTCCACTCGGCGTAGCGGCGATGGGCACTGGGCATGTGGTCGGGATCGGTGCCGTGCCGCCGTCCGGTGTAGCGGCGGTCGTGGGCGGCGACGCGCTGGCCGCGATGGAACACCTCGACGGTGCGCGCCGTGAGGCGGACGTCGACCTGCTCGCGGATCAGGGCGTGGGGCACCGAGTATAGAAAGCCGCCCGCCTCGACGTGGTAGTCGAGGTTGACCCGGGCCAGCCGCCACTCGGCGAAGGTGTAGTCCTGCTCCGGCAGCGGCCGCAGCGCCGCGCGCTCCATCGCTTCGAACAGGACGCGGCGCGTCGTGCCGAGCCGGCGCATGCGGTGGGCATTGATGCGCTCCACCATCACGGCGATGGCGGCGTTGCACTCGGTCAGGGAGAAAAACGTCTGGCGACGCAGCCGTCCCAGGATGTAGCTCTGGGCGAAGCGGACGCCGGCCTCGACCTTGGCCTTGTCACGCGGCTTGCGGGGCCGCGCCGGCAGGACGCCGACACCGTAATGTTCGGCCATCATCCCGTAGGAGCGGTTGAGCTCGGGGTCGTAGAACGACGCCTTGTGGACCCCGCTCTTGAGGTTGTCGGGCACGACGAGGCGGGGGACGCCGCCGAGGAAACGGAACAGGCGGACATGCGCGCCGATCCAGTCGGGTAGCGTCTGGGTCCAGGTCGCCTCGGCGTAGGTCAGGCTCGACGCGCCCAGCACCGCCACGAAGATCTCGGCCTCGCGCACGATGCCGGTGGCCGGATCGACGATCCCGACCTTCCTGCCGGAGTAATCGACGAAGACCTTGTCGCCGGCAGCATGGTGCTGGCGCATCACCGGGGTGAGCCGACGCTCGAACTCCTGGTAGAGATCGCAGAACCGAGAGTAGCCGTAACCGTCCGGATGAACCTCCCGGTACTCTTCCCAGAGCACGGTGAGATTGACCCCGGGCCGGCGCATCTCTCGGACGACGGAAGACCAGTCCGGCTCGGGCAGCCGGCGCATGCCCTGCTTCACCCCGGCCCGGGCGAACAGGCGCTGCTCCAGTACCGCGTCGGTGACCTCGGGGCCGAGCGGCCAGGTCAGGCCGGCGGCGCTCGCCCGGGCGAGATTGTCCTGCACGGTCGAGCGGGCGATGCCCAGCGTTCGCCCGATCTCTCGCGAACTCACCCCGTCGCGGGCGAGACGCAGCATCTGTTTGATCTGTCGCATGGTCAGCTCTCTCCTGGCCGGCATCCCGCTCTCCTCGTGGTCGAGGACAGGGATGCCGCGGTTGCTGACCCGCGGGGATGATACGTCGCCGATACTGACTACCGAGTGGCCGGCTTCATCTCGGAATGGTGGCCGACATCAAATCGGAATGCTGGCCGGCTTCGCGTCGGAATGGGTGGCCGGCTTCCGTCGGAATCCGCATTGATGCCGCGCATCAGGTGATCGTCGCGCACCGCCTCGTGACCAACTCGGCCGACTCCCGCGCCCTCGTGCCGCTCGTGGACGACGTCCACACTCATCTCGGGCGCAAGCCGCGGGAGCTCTCCGGCGATGCCGGCTTTGCCAACGAGGCGCACCTCGTCGCGCTGCAGGAGCGGCGGATCACCGCCTACCTGGCTCCGGGTCGGGCGCGTCATGGCGAGGCGAACGCGGCCGGCCGCTGGAGGCTGACGAAGATGCAGTTGATGAGCGCGATGGCTGTGCGCCTGAAGCAGGCTGGCCGCCGCAGCCGCTATCGCCTCAGGAAGCAAATGGTCGAGCCCGTGTTCGGGCAGATCAAGCAGGCCCGGGGCTTCCGACAGTTCCTGCTCCGCGGCCTCGATCAGGTCCGGGGCGAATGGGCGATGATCTGCACCGCCCACAACCTCCTCAAACTGGCGAAGGCCAGGCACTGAGCCCAAAGCCGACGCACACGTCTGCCCAAACTTCGACGCTCATCCCACCTCAGGAACTCGTTACCCGGACGGGCTCCTAGCCCAACGCAGCGCCGCACCGGTAGACAGCCCTTCGGGTCGAAAGGCGGTGTTTGTCTAACTGTTCAAGGTGCGAGGACATCATGGTGCTGCGTAGACGTGGACGTAATCGACCTGCATGGTCATCGTTCCGGATGAAGGGATCGTCACCGGCCAATCCTGGCTGATCGCGAGATCGAGCAGCGGAAAAAATGGATCGACACCGGTAGCGGCGGCCAGAGGAACTCGACCCTTTTCGACTCCGTCGAAGTAGACGATGATCTCAGTAGACGTAATGCGTGCGCCATAGGTGTGGAAATCGGCACTGGTGTTCGGCAGCTGTCGAACCTGGACCTGAGCGTCACCAGGGCTACCCCTCGGAACGCGCCATGCATGCTGGGTGAAGACGTAAGAATTTACGTCGTGCCCGTAGGCCTCGACCACATCCTCCTCCACGGTGATCGGTTGTTTGGTCTGATCGATGCTCGCGACGTTGAGCAGCCAGAAGCCGGGCCACGCACCAGGCACATCTGGAAACTTCATGCGCGCCTCGAAGTAACCTTGCCGTTGCGCCACGCTGGTCCGACCATCTCGGAACCCGGCCGAGAGGTGTCCGGAATACCATTTCCGCCCCCATCGCTCGGGATCCTGATACGCCACATCGTGATGCGCCGTGATCGTCAGGACGCCGTCGCCGACGTGATAGACGCTGGCAAATTGCGGCTCATTTGGGCCAACAAAATGCGCGCCTCCCCATTGGCCGCCGTCGCTGTTCGGTTTACCGCCGACGTACCATTTGGTGCGATCGACACTCGAGCCGTCGAATTCATCGGCGAACACGAGGGTGAGACCGGCCGATGGCGAAGGGGCCGCCGCCGCATCTCGCGAAGGCGCCGATAAGGTGAGCGAAGGCATTCCCGAGAGCAGCGCCAGCCCCGCGACGATCGTCACGATGGAAAGCGTGGCGGTGAATATGCGTTTGTTCAGTATCATCGAGGGGTTACTCAGAGCGTCGCGTTTCGTTCCCGTAACGCGACCGTCGAGATCCGCTCGGGGCGGATTGCTTCATGCGTCCACGAGCTGTAAGTGCTACAGATCATGCGCCCGCGCGTGACGCGCGTGCGGAGTTCCAATGGATTGCAGGAAGGACAAACCCATTGGAAGCCTTTCCTCCCGGCTGAAGATGGCTAGCGCGTGATATCCGGGACCGATCACATGAGACTCTCTGGTCGGGCTTGGGCCGTTCTCGCAAGTATTCAGGCGTGGATTGCGACTATACTTGAATTAATTCGCCGCGTCTCAGCTCGGCATCCACTGGTCCTCCGGTTTGGCAAAGATGCTGGATCCGGGGCGAGGTAGTATAAGGTGCCGTTTAGCTCCGTGGCGTTGGCGACCGTACAGCACAGAAGTCTGTCCACGCCATAGCACGTAGCGCTCAGGTGCCAGCGCCTCGACGAAGTCGGCTTCGATTTGGCACAACATGATGCCGTCGTGCCTGGGCACGTTCGCAGCTCGGCGGACGGTCGGTGAGCCGCGACACGCACGAAAACGGCGGGCAGACAGGATGTGGTGTGGGCGGCGGTCGGGCCTTACACAACGGTCGCGGAAGCGATCGCGAGGGTGCACGCGCCCTCCCCAGACCGGCCCGGAACGATGATAGCCTCGGCGCCTGGCCGTAAGTACGTCAATCCGGCATGGCAGCCTCGTGCCTTCCAGGCGCGGGCGCCCGATCGGGCCGAACGGCCGTGGCGGGGCGGGCCCGTAGACCTCCGCGTCGAGCCGCGATCGGTCCACCGTACGGCGCCGGCAACATCGCTTTGAGGAAAAGCTCGGGCGCCGGCCGCGTGACAAGACCCATTCGCCAGGCGTCACGGCCGTACGCCACGCGAGCCATAGTGGTGGCGCTGGCGCCGACCTACTTGGAGCCGCCCGGCGGGGGGACCCGCCGGACCGGTCGCGCTGTTGCCGCGCGCATCGCGATCTCGCCGCTCCGTCCAGCGGACCCGGCGGGAGCATCGCCTGACGCCAGACCGGATCCACGCCGTAAAGCGCCCCGACGACGCGTCCGTCGTCGCGACGATGTAATACCAATCCTCACGGATCAGAACTCATGAGCCCAGGCGCGCAGTCCGATGGAGGTGATGCGCCAGGGTCGGTCGATGAGGGTGTTCCAGGCGTGGCAGCAGTGGTCGAGGATGTCAGCGTAGAATTTGAAGACGCGGTTGCCGAGCCAGTTGTCGCGCATGAACTGCCAAAGGTTCTTCACGGGGTGGAGTTCGGGCGAGCGAGCCGGCAGGGGCAATAGTGGGATTGGGATTGCCCCTTTTCTGTGGACGGTTCAGGGGGCTTGGCTAAGCGGGGTCTCGGGCAACGGGTCGGAGCGGGTTTCATTCTCGTAGACGACGGGCGAGCGGTAGCCGAGCGCCGAGTGCCGGCGCAGCGGATTGTAG
>NZ_JAKSYJ010000222.1 GCF_022829365.1 Methylobacterium sp. J-077
ACGCCCTGGAGGCCGCCGCCTCGGCGGCCCGGGAGGCGGGCTACGAGCCGATCATGCTGGGCGCCGACCTTGAAGGCGAGGCCCGGGAGGTCGCCGCCGTGCATGCCAGCGAGGCCAAGCGCTACAAAGCCGCCGGCCAGCGCGTGGCGCTGATCTCGGGGGGCGAGCTCACCGTGACGATCCGGGGCGAGGGCCATGGCGGCCCCAACCAGGAATACGCCCTGGCGCTCGCCGTGGCGCTCGACGGCGAGCCCGGCATCTTCGGGATCAGCGCCGACACCGACGGCACCGATGGCGGGCGCGGCCTCGCCACCGACCCGGCCGGCGGCCTGGTCGACCCGACCACCCTGGAACGCGCCCGCGCCGCCGGCCTCGACCCGGCCGCGATGCTGGCGCAGAACGATTCGACCGCGTTCTTCGCGGCCCTTGGCGACCTCGTGAACCCCGGCCCGACCCGCACCAATGTCAACGATTGCCGCATCATCCTCGTCGGGTAGGCTTTTGGGGCTGGTGGCCGCGCCGCCGCTCGTACTGTCGGTGGTCCTGGGGATCGGCGTCGCGCTTCTCGGCGCCGGGCCCGCCAAGGCCGACCTGCGCCTGTGCAACCAGACCGCCAGCAAGGTCGGCATCTCGCTGGGTTACCGGGACCCGCAGGGCTGGGTCACGGAGGGCTGGTGGGATCTGGCCCCGAAGGCCTGCGAGACCCTGCTCAAGGGTGCGCTGGCGGCGCGGTTCTACTACGTGTTCGCGGTCGACTACACGCGCGGCGGCGAGTGGAGCGGGCGCTCGCTGATGTGCACCCGCGATTCCGAGTTCACGATCCGCGGCGTCGAGGATTGCCTCGCCCGCGGCTACGACCGGAACGGCTTCTTCGAGGTCGATACCGGCGAGCAGAAGAGCTGGACCATCCAGCTCACCGATCCCAACCGGGCGGACGCGCCGGCCAAGCCGTAGAATGTTCCTCAGGCGGCCTCGGCAGCGTGGTCGAGGCCGATGGCGGCGAGGCGCACGGTCTTGGGAAGCAGGTGCGTGCCGCCCTCATAGTAGCGCCACATCCGGACACTGACGCCAAGTGCGCGTGCGGCTTCGTGCTGCGTCATCCGCGGTACGCGACCGAGCCGCCATGCGTGCAACCACGCGGCCCCCTGTTCCAAGGCGAGCCGCCACAGCGTGTCGGCGGCGATCTCCATATCGTGGGTCCAATGGACATTCCGACCCCATTCCCCGACCGTCACGGTGGCGAACGCATGGGCATCGGCGCGCAGCGGTGCAAACACCGCGAAGGTGTCGAGATGCGCCTCAACATCGACCGGGCTCTCTGCTCCGTTCTTCCAAGTCACGAGCAAGGTCCGCCCCGGCCCGGCGCGAACACCTTTCAGGGTCGGCACATCCATCAGCTCAAGACCTCCGGTTCAGACGGTTCCATGACTCGACGAGCAGCGCGGTGTTATCCTTGGCCCAGGCCATAGCTTCGTCCGCCTGCCGGGCATCCCCCGCCCGTATCCGAAGAGTCTCGATCTCGACGAGCACGCGCCAACCACGACCCTCGATATGAAAATGTGGCGGCTGATGATCGTCGGCGTACATGGCGATCTTGCAATTCGCGAAGCGCATCAGCGTGGGCATGGCACGGCCCTGAGCACCGGACCGAGATGCATTGAAAGGCACTCTATCGACCAGGCCGAAAACGGCAATGATCGCCGCTGACGGGGTCCGTTCGTACGCCCTTGTACAGGGTGTTCCGCTCGAGACTCAGTGCGACCGCTGCGTATGTCGGCAGCCGCAGGCCTTGCCGGGCAATGCGCATCTGCGCCCTTGACGCTGCCCCGGGCGGGATGCCTACACCGCCACCCAACGAACCGAACCGACGCCGCCGCGGGCAGACCGCGCGCGGACGCGGCGGACTACCCGGAGGATCCCGCTTGAAACGCTCGCGCCGCACCAAGATCGTCGCCACCCTCGGGCCGGCCTCGGACTCGCCGGAGATGATCGAACGCCTGTTCCGGGCGGGCGTGGACGTGTTCCGGCTCAACATGAGCCATCTCCCCCGCGAGAAACTGCCCGAGAAGGTCGAGGTGATCCGGGCGATCGAGCGCGAGGCCAAGCACCCGATCGGCATCCTGGTCGATCTGCAGGGGCCGAAGCTCCGGCTCGGCACCTTCGCGGAGGGTGCGGTGATGATCGAGACCGGCGCGACCTTCGTGCTCGACGGCGACCCGACGCCGGGCGATGCCGGCCGCTGCCACCTGCCGCATCCGGAGATCCTGGAGGCGCTGGAGGCCGGCCACGCGATCCTGCTGGACGACGGCAAGCTGCGGCTGACCGTGCTCGAAACCTCCGAAAACCGCGCCGTCACCCGCGTCGAGGTCGGCGGAAAGATCTCGAACCGCAAGGGCGTGTCGCTGCCCCACACGGTGATCCCGGTGCCGGCGATGACCGAGAAGGACCGGGCCGACCTCGATGCCGGCCTGAATGCCGGGGCCGACTGGATCGCCGTCTCCTTCGTCCAGCGGCCCGAGGACGTGGCCGAGGTCAAGAAGGTCTGCGCCGGCCGCGCCCTGGTGATGGCCAAGATCGAGAAGCCACAGGCCCTGACCCGGCTCGACGAGATCATCGAGATCTCGGACGGGCTGATGGTCGCCCGCGGCGATCTCGGCGTGGAGATGCCGCTGGAGCAGGTGCCGGGCGTGCAGAAGCGGATCACCCGCAGCGCACGCCGCTTCGGCAAGCCGGTGGTGGTGGCAACCCAGATGCTCGAATCGATGATCACGGCGCCGGTCCCGACCCGCGCCGAGGTCTCGGACGTGGCGACCGCCGTCTACGAGGGCGCGGACGCCGTGATGCTCTCGGCCGAGAGTGCCTCGGGCGCCTTCCCGGTCGGGGCCGTGGAGACGATGAACCGCATCGCCGAGCAGGTGGAGCGCGATGCGGTCTACTGGTCGATCATCCGGGCGCAGAGCGCGACCCCGGACGAGACCGCCGCCGACGCCATCGCGGCCGCCGCCCACCAGATGGTCGACGCCCTGAACCTCGACGCGATCATGGCCTGGACCAATTCCGGCTCGACCGCCCTGCGCCTGTCGCGCGAGCGCCCCAACGCCACGGTGATCGCCCTCACGCCAAGGCGCGAGACGGCCCGCCGCCTGGCGCTCGCCTGGGGCACGCACCCGATCGTCACCAAGGATGCCAGCGACGTGGACGACATGTCGTTCCGCGCCGCCAAGTTCGCGGTGCGCGAAAAGTTCGCCGCGGTGGGCGACCGGGTGATCGTTGTCGCCGGTCTGCCCTTCGGGACGCCCGGGGCGACGAACCTCGTGCGGCTCACCTTCATCACACGGGAGCATGCCGAGAAGGCGTGAAGTCTATTCCTTGAGAAGAGGAGCGGCCTCGCGCCGCTCCCCGGCGAACCGGGCGATCTCGTCGGTCACGCGCTCTGCGGCCACGAAGTGGAGCATGTGGCCGATACCCGGCAGCAGCACGAGCCGCGCCCCGGGGATCGCCTTCGCCAGGGGGACCGCCTGAGTCTCGCTGCGGACGATCGGATCCGCCTCGCCCGAGATCACCAGGGTCGGGACGCGCAGGTCGCCGTAGCGCGCGCTCTGCGCCGCCAGGGCGGCGGGCAGGCCGACCAGGTCCTGCACGTTGGCGAGCAAGGTTCCGGGCCGCAGCACCAGGGCCGCGCGGACCATCTCCGCATAGCCGGGGACTTCCGGCTGGGGCAGGAACACCCGCTTGGCCGTCTCGGGCAGATAATACTGGGCCAGCGGCGGCCCGATGGTGCGGCTCAGCAGCCAGGCCACGGGCGGCTTCAGCGCGAGGCGCCAGTACCAGGGCAGCACCAGCATCCGGGCCGGCATCGGCATGGCGACCGGGGCCGCGAGGACCAGACCCGAGACACGCTCCGGGTGGTCGAGGGCGAGCGCGAGCGCCAGGGCGCCGGCCCAGGAATGTCCGAACACCACCGCCGGACCGATGCCCATCTTGTCCAGCGTCTCCGCGATGATCCGGGCCTGGACGGCCGGCGCGGCGGCTTCGTCCCCGGCGATCCGGTCGCTCCAGCCGAATCCCGGCCGGTCGAACGCGATCACCCGGAACCCCTGTTCGGCGAGCCTGCGGCCGAATCCCTCCATCGGGTCGGAGGCGTTGGCCGAGGCCCCGTGCAACAGGATGACCGGGGGACCGTCGACCGGCCCGGCCTGGATGGTCGCGAGGCGCCCGCCGGCGATGTCGACGAAGGGACCGGCCGGCGGATACTCCGCACCGACCCGCAGGGCGATGATGAGGCTCGCCACCGCGCCGACCGCGAGAATCAAACCCAGGATCGCGAAGGGCAGGGCGAGGAGCGTGAGGAGCAATCCGGCCACGCGGCTCACAGGTCGCGGCCGTCAACCTCGGGCGCCAGGCGGTCGACCGCCTCGCCGATCTTTTCCATGGTCGGATAGAGCGTCTGCGCCCGGCGGAAGGCCGCCAGCGCCCGGGTCTTGTCGTCGAGGGATTCGTAGATCCGCCCCATGGCGGCCCAGGCCTCGAAATTGCGCGGCTCCAGCACCAGAGCCCGGCGCAGGTCCGCGATCGCGTCGTCCTTGTCGGTCAGGAGCCAGAACACCGTGGCGCGCCGGTTCCACCCCTCGGACCAGTTCGGCTCCAGGGCGGTGACCCGGTCCATCAGCTCGGCCGCCAGGGGAAAGTCGTGGGCCGCGATGGCCTGCCGGGCGCGATCCGTGATCAGGTCCGCGGTCGGGCTGCCGGACACGTCGAGACGGCGCTCGATGAGCTTGGCGATGCCCTTCGCCTCGGCGGGATCCTCGCTGGCGCGCAGGCGCGCGAACAGGTCGTCGAGGCTCACGGGCTTCGGCGCCGGCTTCGCCTCGGGCGCTGCACGACCGGCCCGACCCGCATCCGCGGAGGCCGCTGATACGAGGACCGGCAGGCAGACCAGGGCGGCGAAAAGGCGGATCGGCGTCATCGCTGTAGAGTGTGCGGCGGTGCCGCGCTCGTCAACGTGCCGCGGTGCCGCGCATGCGAAGGCAGCCGCAACCCGGCGGGCGCGGCTGCCTTCGGATAGGATACCCGGCCGAGGCCGGGCGCCGGAGGCTTCAGCCCTGGCGGGCCTTGAAGCGCTTCTGGGTCTTGTTGATCACGTAGACCCGGCCCTTGCGGCGCACGAGCTGGTTGTCGCGGTGGCGGCCGCGCAGGGACTTGAGGGAATTACGGATCTTCATCGGTTTCTCGAGCCCGGGTGGGGCCGTCCATTCACGGGGGATCGGGAACGTGGTCGCGGGGCGGGACGCGACGAACGCGTCCAGCGATCACGGCACACGCATCGCGGGATGGCGCCGCCATATCAGGATTCGCCACCGCAAGGCAAGGCGTCGCAGGTGCGACGCTCAGTGGATGCTGTCGGCGGCCGGCACCGCGGGGCTGCCGACCAATTGCCGCCCGATCTCGTGCAGCAGCGAGTCCATCAGCGGCTTCAGCCGGGCGAAATCGCTCTCCCCGAGGCCTTCGGCCACGGTGAACAGCGCCAGCGCCAGCTCGGCGACCCGGTCGATCCCGCCTCCCGGGGCATCGATCGCGCAGAAGGCGGCCTCATCGATATAGCCATCCCGGCTGCTCTCGGTCACGTCGATGACGATGCCGCGCGCCTCGCTCACGATGCCGTCCGGGCCCATGACGAAACGGCCCCGCGCCAGGACCCAGCGCACGTCGTCGGGCGCCAGCACCGTGCGGTACTGGGCAACGTAGAGCCCGCCGTGGCGCTGCAGATTCTTGACGATCGCCCCGACCCGCGGACGGTCCTGCGGATGGATCCGATCGAAGAACATTGCGTAGGTGGTCCCGCGCCCGGTGGCCGCCCGAGGAATGCCCAGCATCGTGGCGGCGACGGAATCGCAGCGCACGACATCGTCGGCGATCCGCCATTCCCAGGTCCCGACGTTCGAGGCTGCGAGAGCCCGCGCAATGATTTGCGCGTCCCGCCGCCTCGGCTGCGCATCGATACCCACAGATCCCGCCTCCGAAACCGAATGCCCGTAGTTTTCCGCAGAGGCGGTACCAGGTCGATACAGTAGCGTGGCGCGCAACCGCGTTCAACGCGAGCGGCCCGGCCGGCGCGCCTCAATCCCCGCTATCGGAAGACTTCGCGTCAGGCGCGGGTATAGGTGCCGACCAGCCTGCCCCTGCCGATCACCCGTCCACGCATCGCGTCGAGGAGGGCGCCGCGGCCGGGGCTCTCGGGGAGATCGAGGGCGCTTCCGAGGGCATAGAGCTGGAACAGGTAATCGTGGTGCCCGTGGCCGCTCGGCGGATCGGGCGGGAGCCATTCCGGCCGCAGGAAGCTGTTCTTGCCGAGGCTCGTCCCGTTGCCCGGACGATCGGGGCTCGGGAGCGTACCTTCACCGAGGCCGTCGGCGGTGGGCGACAGATTCCACACGATCAGGTGAACGAGCGGTTGCGGCGTCGGGCTGCCGGCATCCTCGACCAGAAGGACCAGCGTGGCGGTGCCGGCCGGTAGGCCGCTCCAGGCGAGCGGCGGCGAGAGGCCGGGCCCGTCCGCAGTGAAGCGGGGAGGGATCTCGCCACCGTCCGGGAAGGCGGGGCTCGTCAGCGTCAGCGTCTCCGGGATATCCGCGAAATCCGCGTGATAGGCGGTCTTGTCGATCCCGGCCTTGAGGCCGGACAGGGCCTCACCGACCGCGTGGGGAATCTTCTCGAGCATGCTCTGGGTCTCCGCTGCGGTCTCAACCACGCAGGGAGGCTCCGGTTCAGCCCCGGCGCTCGGCCGCGACCATATAGTTCACCGCCTTGTCGCGGCTGGTGCGCCAGCCGTCGGTGAGGGGGTTGTAGGCGACGCCGATCGTGTCGGTGACCTCGAGGCCGCCCGCCCGGATGGCGCCGCTGAACTCGTCCGGCGTCACGAACTTCTCCCAGTCATGCGTGCCCCGCGGCAGCCAGCCGAGCACGTACTCGGCGCCAACGATGGCGAGCCCGAAGGAGCGCAGCGTCCGGTTGAGGGTCGCCCCGAACAGCATGCCGCCGGGCTTCACCGCCGCGCAGGCGGTGCGCACGAAGGCCGGCATGTCGGAGACGTGCTCGACCACCTCCATGATCAGCACGGCGTCGAAGCTCCGGCCGGCGGCGACCACGGCCTCGATGGTCTCGCCGCGGTAATCCACCGGCACGCCGGCGGCCTCGGCATGGGCGCGGGCGACCGCGATGTTCTGCTCCGCGGGATCGAGCCCGGTGACTTTCGCGCCGAGCCGGGCGAGCGGCTCCGACAGCACGCCGCCGCCGCAGCCGACATCGCAGAGCGTCAGCCCGTCCAGTGGAAACGGCGTCTGCGGATCCCGGCCGAAGCGCCGGCACAGCGCGTCGCGGATATAGGCCAGCCGCACCGGGTTGAACCGGTGCAGCACCCGCATCGGACCGGCCTCGTCCCACCAGGTGGCGGCGAGGGCGTCGAACCGCGCGACCTCGCCGCGATCGACGAAGCCGTCCGTTCCGGGGTTCGTGGCTACCCTGTCCATGCGCGTTCCGTCCAGAAGAGGCCGTCCGGGCCCGCGCGATGCCCGGCACCCGGCGCTCGACGAGCGATCCGGGTCGGGGCTATCGGCGGGACCTGTCGGGGCCGCCATAGCACGCCTGTCCCGGCCCCGTCGCCGCGGCGCGCCGGCGCCATGCTTGGACGGTTGTTGACACCTCACCGAGCCGCTTGTACCCGCCGGGCACTGTCCGGGACCCGCCAGGGCGGTCCCTCCCCAGGCGCCGGGAACCCGCGAAGAACCATCATGCCCCGTCTGGTGATGAAATTCGGCGGCACCTCCGTCGCCAATGTCGAGCGCATCCGCAACGTGGCCCGCCACGTCGCCCGCGAGGTCGCGGCCGGCTACGAGGTCGCCGTGATCGTGTCGGCGATGTCCGGCAAGACCAACGAGCTGGTCGACTGGGTCAAGGACGCCAACCCGCTCTACGACCCGCGGGAATACGACGCCGTCGTCGCCTCGGGCGAGCTGGTCACCGCCGGCCTGCTGGCGGTCGCCCTGCAGAAGGACGGGATCAAGGCCCGCTCCTGGCAGGGCTGGCAGATCCCCGTGGTCACCTCGGACGCGCACGGCTCGGCCCGCATCGCCGAGATCGACCCGAAGAATCTCGAGGCGGGGTTCGCCAAGGGCGAGGTCGCGGTGATCGCCGGCTTCCAGGGCATCCACCCCGAGACCGGCCGGGTGACCACCCTCGGGCGCGGCGGCTCGGACACCTCGGCGGTGGCCGTGGCGGCCGCGATCCAGGCCGAGCGCTGCGACATCTACACGGACGTGGACGGGGTCTACACCACCGATCCGCGGATCGTGCCGAAGGCGAGGCGCATGGAGCGCGTGACCTTCGAGGAAATGCTGGAGATGGCGTCGCTCGGCGCCAAGGTGCTGCAGGTCCGCTCGGTGGAACTCGCCATGGTCCACCGGGTGCCGACCACGGTCCGATCCTCCTTCGATCCGCCGGACGCAGCGCGCCCGGGCACCCTCATCTGCGACGAGGACGATATCGTGGAACAGCAGATCATCACCGGGATCGCGTTCTCCCGGGACGAGGCGCAGATCACCCTGCGCAGGGTCAAGGACAGCCCCGGCGTGGCCGCCGCCATCTTCGGGCCGCTGGCGGATGCGAACATCAACGTCGACATGATCATCCAGACCGTGTCGGGCGACCAGTCGACCACCGACATGACCTTCACCGTGCCGGCGGCCGAGTACGAGCGCACCCGGGCGATCCTCGACCAGGCCAGCCCGCAGATCGGCTATGCGCAGATCGAGGGCGCCACCGACGTGGTCAAGGTCTCGGCGATCGGCGTCGGGATGCGCAGCCACGCGGGTGTCGCCGCCAAGGCGTTCCGGGCGCTGGCCGAGAAGGGCATCAACATCCGCGCGATCACCACGTCGGAGATCAAGTTCTCCGTGCTGATCGACGCGGCCTATACGGAGCTTGCCGTGCGCACGCTCCACTCGCTATACGGCCTGGATCAGGCCTGAGCCCGGAAGGGTTCAGATTAGCGCGTCGCTCGGCCGGAACGGATGCTGGTCCGGTGACGGGCGCGCCCTGAAACGAGGGCTGGGACAAGGGCCTGGAATCGTGTGCGATCGCAGGGCGATCGGGCGGGGTTTCGGGCGCCGATCGGGTGTCTTGAGCTAGAACAGTCGCGGGCCTTTCCGCAGAACCCGGGGATCGTCCGGGGGCTTGCGGTACGGTCCATCCGGCGCCGGCCGTTTCTCTGTTGGCGCCAAGGTTGCAGGGTGGTCGACGCCAAGGCCGCTCGCCGACGTTGGAACGACGAACCGATGCCCGCTGCGCCCGGAGGCCCGCGCCTGCTGCTGCGCCGCCTCCGCGAAGCGATGGCGGAGCCGGTCAGCCCCCAGGCACGCCTGGACCGCATCGTCGTGCTGATCGCCGCCAACGTGGTGGCCGAGGTCTGCTCGGTCTATGTCCTGCGGGACGACAACACCCTCGAGCTGTTCGCCACCGAGGGCCTCAACCGCGAGGCCGTGCACCAGACGCGCATGCATGCCGACGAGGGCCTCGTCGGCCTGATCGCCCGGACCGCCGAGCCGCTCTCCCTCTCGGACGCGCAGAACCATCCGGCCTTCTCCTACCGGCCGGAGACGGGGGAAGAGGCCTATCACGCCTTCCTGGGCGTGCCGCTGCTGCGGGCCGGCAACACGCTCGGCGTGCTCACCGTCCAGAACAAGACCTACCGGGTCTATTCCGAGGAGGAGATCGAAGCGCTCCAGACCACCGCGATGGTGCTCTCGGAGATGATCGCCTCGGGCGAGCTGGAGGGCCTGGCGCCCGATGCCGGCACCGCCGCCCGCCGCCCCGTCGTCGCCCGCGGTATCGCCCTGGCCGACGGCATCGGACTGGGCCACGTCGTGCTGCACGAACCCCGCGTCGTCGTGAAGACGCTGATCGCCGAGAATGTCGAGCGCGAGGTCGCGCGGCTCGACGCGGCGATCGAGGAGGTCCGGTCGGCCATCGACGCGCTGGTCGAGCGCGGCGACCGGATCGGCACCGCCGAATCGCGCGAGGTGCTGGAGACCGTGCGGATGTTCGCCCACGACAAGGGCTGGCTCCGGCGGATGCGCGAGGCCGTGGCCTCCGGACTGACCGCCGAGGCGGCGGTGGAGCGGGTGCAGTCGGACAACCGCGCTCGGATGATGCGCCAGTCCGACCCGTATCTGCGCGAGCGCCTGCACGATCTCGACGACCTCGCCAACCGGCTGCTGCGCACGTTGACCGGGCCGGAGGCGGGCGGCACCGTCGTCCTGCCCGACAACGCCATCCTGGTGGCGCGCACGATGGGGCCGGCGGCGCTCCTCGACTACGATTCCTCGACGCTGCGCGGCATCGTGCTGGAGGAGGGCGGCCCCACCAGCCACGTCGCGATCGTCGCACGGGCGCTGGGGATCCCGGCGGTGGGCGAGGTCGAGAACGCCTCCGCCCTGTGCGATGCGGGCGATGCCATCATCGTCGATGGCGTCGCCGGCGAGGTCCATGTCCGGCCCGGCCCCGAGGTCGAGGCGGCCTATGCCGAGATGGTGCGGCTGCGCGCGCGCCGGCAGGAGCAGTACCGGGCGCTCCGCGACGTGCCGGCCCAGACGCGGGACGGCGTGCGGGTCGGCATGAACCTCAATGCCGGCCTGCTGGTCGATTTCAGCCACCTGCACGAGACCGGCGCCGAGGGCGTCGGCCTGTTCCGCACCGAATTGCAGTTCATGGTCGCCCAGCGGATGCCCTCGGCCGCAGAGCAGCAGGAACTCTACCGCAAGGTGTTCGCGGCCTCGGCCGGCAAGCCGGTGACGGTCCGTACCCTCGACATCGGCGGCGACAAGATCCTGCCCTACATGGCCAAGCTCGAGGAGGAGAACCCGGCGCTCGGCTGGCGGGCGATCCGGATCGGCCTCGACCGGCCGGCCTTGCTGCGGATGCAGTTGCGCGCCCTGCTGAAGGCCGCCGAGGGCGACCCGCTCAAGATCATGTTCCCGATGGTTGCCACCGTGGACGAGTTCGTCCGTGCCCGCGGCATCGTCGAGCGCGAGAAGGCCTATCTGCGCCGCCACGGCTATCAGCTTCCCACCGAGTGCAAGCTCGGCGCGATGGTCGAGGTGCCGTCGCTGCTGTTCCAGATCGACGAGATCGCGAAAGAGGCCGACTTCCTCTCGGTTGGCTCGAACGACCTGATGCAGTTCCTGTTCGCGGTCGACCGGGAGAACCGCCGGGTCGCCGACCGGTTCGACCCGCTCTGCGTCGCGGCCCTCCGCGCCTTCCGTCTGATCGCCGAGCGGGCCAACGCCGCCGGCTGTCCGGTGACGGTGTGCGGCGAGATCGGCGGCCGGCCCCTCGACGCGATGGCGCTGATCGGGCTGGGCTACCGCAGCCTGTCGATGTCGCCGGCCGCCATCGGCCCGGTCAAGGCGATGGTGCTCAGCCTCGATGCGGGCGCCATCACCGAGCTGATCGACACCGAGATGGCGCGGATGCACGACGGCGATTCCCTGCGCCCGGCGCTCGCCGCCTTCGCGCATGCCCACGGCGTACCTATCTAACCCGCAAGCGACCCTTGCCGAAGGTTCGGCCGGAGTTGTACGGCAGGGCCGCGGCGATTTCGGTCGATGCGCCGCGGCGTCCGCTCTCGAACGAGCGCCGTGTGTCGAATAGGGGGAGCTTTGTTGCCGCGTCGGTCAGCCTTCCGAGTCCGCGCTTCAACCTCTGAGACGAGACCCCGCCCGGCCCGGAACGTCGTGCGCAAAAACCTGCAGAAACACGGGCGATGATCCCCTTTCCCACCGAGCGCCTCGACGCCATCCTGGCGCGGCACGAATTCGTCACCGCGCAGCTCGCCACGGGCGAAGGTGAATCCGAGACCGTGATCCAGCTCTCCCGGGAGCTGTCCGACCTCGACCCCGTGGTGGACGCGATCCGCACCTACCGCGCAGCGCTCGCGAACCTTTCGGATCTCGAGGCGATGATCGACGAGCCGGGCACCGATCCGGAGATGCGCGCGCTGGCCGCCGACGAGAAGCCGGAAGCCCAGGAGCGGCTCGAAGGGGCGCATCGGGCGCTCCAACTCATGCTGCTACCCAAGGATGCCGCCGACGAGAAGAGCGCGATCCTGGAAGTCCGCGCCGGCACTGGCGGCGACGAGGCGGCCCTGTTCGCCGGCGACCTGTTCCGGATGTACGCGAAATACGCCGAGTCGAAGGGCTGGCGGGTCGAGGTGATCTCCGAGAGCGAGGGCACGGTCGGCGGCTTCCGCGAGGTCGTGGCCGAGGTGAAGGGCAAGGGCGTGTTCGCGCGCCTGAAGTTCGAGAGCGGCGCACACCGGGTGCAGCGGGTGCCCGACACCGAGACGCAGGGGCGCATCCACACCTCGGCGGCCACCGTGGCGGTGCTGCCGGAAGCCGAGGAGGTCGACATCACCGTCAACGACGCCGACCTGAAGATCGATACGATGCGCGCCCAGGGCGCGGGCGGACAGCACGTCAACAAGACCGAGTCGGCGATCCGCATCACCCACCTGCCAACCGGCATCGTGGTGTTCGTCCAGGAGGAGCGCTCGCAGCACAAGAACCGCGCCCGCGCCATGTCGCTCTTGCGCGCCCGGCTCTACGACGCCGAGCGGACCGCCAAGGATTCCGCCCGCGCCGCCGACCGGCGGGCGCAGGTCGGGTCCGGCGACCGCAGCGAGCGGATCCGCACCTATAACTTCCCGCAGGGCCGGGTGACCGACCACCGGATCAACCTGACCCTCTACAAGCTGGAGGAGGTCATGGCCGGTACCGCGCTCGACGAGGTGGTCGACGCCCTGATCACCGAGCACCAAGCCGAGCTCCTGGCCGCCGAGGGCATGGCCTGAGCGGATCATGACGGCGGAGACCAGCCAGGGCCTGTCGCGCCGGGCGGCCCTGCGCCGGGGCACAGCCGTGCTGAGCGCGGGCGGCATCGCGGAGGCCGCGGGCGACGCGCGCTTCCTGATGCTGGGCGTCCTCGACTTCGAGACCCGCGACCTCCTGCTCGACGGCGAGAAAACCCTCGGCGCGGACGAGGCGAAAAGCCTCGACGCGGCCCTGGCGCGGCGGCTGTCGGGGGAGCCGGTGGCCCGTATCCTCGGAACCTGGGAGTTTTGGGGGTTGCCGTTCCGGCTGACGCCGGAGACGCTGGTCCCACGCCCCGATACGGAGATTCTCGTCGAAGCGGCTCTGGCGTCCGTGCCGGACCGGACCGCGCCCCTGCGCTGCCTCGATCTCGGCACCGGCTCCGGCTGCATCTTGGTGGCGTTGCTGAGCGAGTGTCCGAACGCCTCCGGAATCGGTCTCGACCGTTCATTGGGCGCCCTGCGCATGGCACGGTACAACGCCACGGTGAACGGGCTCGGCGCCCGGGCGACCTTCGCGGCTGGGGATTGGTGCGACGCCGTCCAAGGCAGTTTCGACCTCGTGGTCTCGAACCCGCCCTACATCGCGCGCGACATCATCCGGCACTTGGACCGCGACGTCCGCCTGCACGATCCGCGCGCGGCCCTCGACGGCGGTCCGGACGGGCTCGACGCCTATCGACGGATCCTCAAGGGCGTTCGGGCCGCCGATCTGCTCGCACCGGGCGGGTCGCTCCTGTTCGAGATCGGCTACGATCAGGCCGATGCCGTGCGCGCCCTCGCGCGAGCCGCGGGCTTCGCGGATCGTGGACTCACGCGGGATCTCGCCGGCCATGACCGGGTGCTGGTGTTCGGCCTTTCATCCGGCCACACGGATGCCTAGATCCGGCACCACGATCGATGCGTTGAGAAAATGCTTGTTGCATCTCTTTGGGAACGCTAGAGTCCGCTTGAAGATCGCGAACGGTTCGTTAAGACGGACTCCTATAGGTCGGCGATGATCTTTGGTCGCTGGTTGGTTCGCTGATCCCCCGTACCGTTGGACTGGAGCGCGCGTGTGAATGCGCGGCGGTCCGACAGCACTCGAACCTGACAATCGACTGGTTTCTGGCGTCTGGCCCGGACGCGCGGTGCGAGGGATGGTCAGGCAGGCGCGCGGACCGCGGAGCGGTCGGATGCGCGGCTTCACCGGGTGCATTTGGCCGGAGCGCGTCTCAAGATCGACGCCGGACGCCCCGAAGAACTGTCGTTTGCGTGAACGAGGGTCACTGAAGACCGATGAGACCAAACCAGAATCGACGGATGCGCGGCCGCAACCGGCCCAAAGGTCCGAACCCGCTGACGCGCTCGTACGAATCCAACGGCCCCGACGTCAAAATCCGCGGCACCGCGCAGCATATCGCCGACAAGTACGCCCAGCTCGCCCGCGACGCGCAGGCGGCCGGCGATCCCGTGGCAGCGGAGAACTATTTCCAGCACGGCGAACACTACTTCCGGATCGTCTCCGGCGCCCAGGAGCAGACCCGCCCGGCCAATACCGGCGGATATGCCAGTCGTTCCTACGAGGACGACATGGACGAGGGGGACGACGAGGGCCAGGGCAACGGTTCCGGCCAGAATGGCCACGCCTATAACGGCTACGACGACAGCGATCTCGGCCAGCAGCCGCAGCCCTACGAGATGCGCCAGGACACGAACCAGGACAGCCGCCAGCAGGGCCGCGACCGGTTCCAGAACCGCGACCAGCGCCGGTTCGACAACAACGGCCGCCAGGATTACCGGCGCCAGGACCAGCCCCGGCAGGATTACCAGCGCCCGGATTCCCAGAGGCAGGATTCCCAGAGGCAGGACTCGCAGCGTCAGGATTATCAGCGTCCGGACTACCGTCAGGATCGCCAGGATAATCGGCAAGAGAACCGCCAAGAGAACCGGCAGGACGGGCGCCAGGATTACGGGCGCCAGGATTACCGGCAGGATCGCCAGGACAACCGGCAAGAGAGCCGCCAAGAGAACCGGCAGGACAATCGCGGCGACCAGAACCGCTACGAGTCCGGCCGTTCCGACACCGGGCGGCCGGATACCCGGCAGCCGGAGAACCGGCAGGACGTTCGGCAGGATGTGCGCTCGGACGAGCGCCAGCCGCGTCGGGCCGAGACCCGGAACGAGGCGGCCCCCCGCAGCGAGACGCCGCGCCAGGCCGAGCCCGCGCCCCGTCGCGAGCGTCGTCGGGAAGCGGTCGCGGCTCCGGTCACCGCCGAGGATCCGGCCAGCCTGCCGGCCTTCCTGATGGCGCCGACCCGTCCGGTAGCGGCGACAACCCCCGTCGAGCAGCCGTCCGTCCCCGCGGTCGAGACCGCCGCCGAGGAAGCACCCGTGAAGCCGCGTCGCCGTCGCCGGCCGCGCTTCGACGGCATCGCTTCGGAAGAGGGCGAGGCGCGGACACCCGCCGAGGACGCACCGACCGAGTAGGCCGGAGCGCCACGGCGGTTTGAAAAGAGCCGCCCCGGGAAACCGGGGCGGCTCTTTTTCGCGCGCCGCGCGGCCCGACAATCAGCCCCCTGAGGCCCGCCAATCCGGATAGGCGTGGACCCGGTGGATCAGGCGGCGACGCCGGCCGATCTCGCCGAACGGGGCGATCTGCCAGTCCCAGGCCTCGGCCGGCTTCGGAAGCGCCACGCCGAACATCAGGTCGTGGCTGTCGGTGACCCCGCCAGCCCGGTCCTCCTCGCGCTGCACCGTATCGGTGATCAGGCAGACCCGTCCGGTCCCGGCGGCCAGCCGGTCGAGGGCGGCGAGATGGGTCTCGACGATCTGCGTTCCGAGCCGCGGCGGCGCCTCCCGTCCGCGGGCCTCATAGGCCTCGATCGGAACGATCGGCAGCTGCGACAGGAGGTTGGCCGAGACGATCAGGTCGGCTTCCGCGCAGATCCTCCACAGGTCGGGATCGGTCAGCCCGGCGCTGATCTCGGCGGTCACGAGCGCGGCGGTGCGGTGCGGCCGCGCCGCCAGCCGCGCCGGCCAGGGATGCACCGCGTCGACCAGGGTCACCCGCTCGAACAGGCCCGCGAGGGCGTCGAGCGGCACGTCGTCGAGGAGCCCTGAGCCCAGCACCACAGCCGAACCCCGTCGTGCCGTCGCCTCGGCGGCCGCGAGGATCACGCCGCGCGCCCGGGTGAGGTGCGGCGCCCAGGCCGCGCGGCAGCGGCGCGACCGGGCGTGGAGCAGGCCGCTCTGGCGAACATAGCCGAGCCGGCGCAGGTGCAGCGGCGCGGGATTGACCAGCGACAGCGCCCACTCGACCAGCATCGGGTCCGGCTCAGGCCTCGTCCGCAGCCGCTGCGGCAGCCCGGGCCGCCGCGCTGCGATAGCCGGTGGCCAGCACGTAGAGCTCGCTCGAATCGGACCGGCTGGCGGCCGGCTTCACGTGGCGCACGGCGGTGAAGTCCCGCTTCAGATCGGCGAGAAGGGCGTTCTCGGTGCCGCCCTGCAGCACCTTGGCGAGATAGGCCCCGCCGGGGCCGAGGATCTCGCGGGCGAACTCGGCCGCGGTCTCGGCGAGCCCGATGATCCGCAGATGGTCCGTCTTCTTGTGGCCGGTGGCGTTGGCGGCCATGTCGGACAGGACGATATCGGCCGGACCGCCGAGCAGAGCGGTGAGCCGGGCCGGCGCCTCGGGATCGAGGAAGTCGAGGGTGATGAACTCGACCCCCGGCATCGGCTCGATCTCCAGCAGATCGATGCCGACGACGCGGCCCGTGGCCCCGACGATCCGCGCCGCGACCTGCGACCAGCCGCCGGGCGCCGCACCGAGATCGACCACCCGCTGGCCGGGCTTGAGCAGCTTGTAGCGCTCGTCGATCTCGATCAGCTTGTAGGCCGCGCGGGAGCGATAGCCCTCGCGCTTGGCCCGGGCGACGTAGGGATCGTTGAGCTGGCGCTCCAGCCACCGCTTCTGCGACAGGGTCCGGCCGCGCCCGGTCTTCACCCGCTGCTTGAGATCGCCGCGCACGCCCCCGGTGGAGCCCGCGCCGCCGCGCCGGTCGCTCATCGAACCGCTTTCCGGTTCCAGACGCCGTCTTCCCGCATCATGTTCATCAACAACCCTTCGCGCAGGCCCCGGTCGGCGATGCGCAGGCGGTCCGACGGGAAGGCTCGCCGGATCGCTTCCAGGATCGCGCAGCCCGCCAGTACCAGATCCGCGCGGTCGCGTCCGATGCAGGGATTGTCGGCCCGCTGCTCCAGCCGTGTGTCGAGCAGATCGTCGATGGCGGTCGAGACCTCGTCGTCGCTCATCCACAGGCCGTCGACCCGCCGCCGCTCGTAGCGCGCTAGGCGCAGATGCATCGCCGCGATGGTCGTCACCGTGCCGGAGGTGCCGAGCAGGTGGAAATGCGGTGCCGTGGCCGCCGCCGCCGCCCGGAGCGCGAAGGCGGAGAGCTTCTCCGCCACTTCCTCGACCATGCCCTCGAACATCCGCCGGGTGACCTCCGCGCCGCCGTGGCGCTCGGCCAGGGTCACCACGCCCACCGGCAGGGAATCCCAGGCGCGGATCCGCAGCGTCGGGTCGGTGGACGGATTGGCGGCCTCGCCGTCGAGCCAGGCGATCTCGGTGGAGCCGCCGCCGATGTCGAAGATCACGACGGATTCGGCGTCCGGGTCGGCCAAAGCCGCGCAGCCGGTCACCGCCAGATACGCCTCGGTCTGCCGGTCGACGATCTCCAGATCGAGGCCGACGCCGCGCCGGACGCGCTCGACGAAGGCGGCGCCGTTCACCGCAAGCCGGCAGGCCTCCGTGGCGATCACCTTGGCCCGCCGCACGCCCCGTGTCTGCATCTTGGTCCGGCAGATGCGCAGGGCCTCGACGGTGCGCTCGATCGCGGCCTCGTTGAGACGGTCGGAGGTGCCCAGGCCCTCGCCCAGGCGGACGATGCGGGAGAAGGCGTCGATCACCCGAAAGCCGCTGAAGGTCGGCTCGGCGATCAGCAGGCGGCAATTGTTCGTGCCGAGGTCCAGCGCCGCGTAGGCGACGCGCCTGCGGTCGCGGCCCGGCATCTGGGCCGTCGGCTGGAGCGGCGCTGCGCCGGTCGAGGTGCGGGACGGCGCGGCCGCAGCGGTCTCGTCCCTCATCGGCGCGGCCGTCGGTCCTTCGGGTCGGCCACGAGCATCGCGCTCGGCCATTCTTAGACACGGACCCTACAGGGTCGGTCGGGAACTGCAACGTCCGATCGTCGCGGGCTCGGACGACGGCCTTCAAGCGACGGCCTTCAAGCGACGGCCTTCATGGCGCTGGCCCGCCGCGGGATCGGCCGCAGCAGGCTCTTGACCTGCGAATAGGGCCGCGGCCGATTGATCACCTCGTCGAGCCGGGACCACAGGGTCTTGGGCGAGAACGGCTTGGCGATGATCTCGTTGACGCCCAGCGCGACCGCCCGGTCGACCACGTTGCGGCGCGGCTGGGCGAGCATCAGGATGATCGGGATGGTGGGGCAGGGGGAGGTCGCCGGCGTGCGCGCCAGCCGGATGAACTCTTCCCCCGACAGAATCGACAGATCCCAGTCGATAATACTGATATCGGGCTTGCTCTCGGCCAGCACGCCCAGGGCCTCGGCGCCGTCCGGCGCCTCCAGCACGCGCTTGATGCCCACTCGCATGAGCATGTCGCGCACGATTCGCCGGATATAGAGGCTCTCGTCGACCACGAGGGCCGAGAGATCGGGGAAGGTCGGAGTCGCGATCATGGCCGGGTGCCGTTGCGGGGCGCGCCGCGAGTCTAGCCGAACAGCCTTTGCGTTTCGCTAACGCCCTTGCCCGAAAGGCGAACGCCCCGATCATCAGCTCCGTCGATCTGCGTTGTTTACCGCAAGAAAGTAACGAAACGGGCGCGTCTTGGCCAAGAAGGTCCTTGCGGTCAAGGCCCGATTGCGTCAGGACTGGGGCGTTATTCTTGGTTACCGCGACCGGGGGTAATGATAGTGCGGGGCGTGGGCTGTCTGGGATGGCGCGCACGCGGTATTCAAGACCAGGGCGGCGGACGGTTTTTGCGAGCTTTCGATGGGACGTGGTCGTGATTTCAGGGGGCCGCAGAAGCGCGGCTTCGACGAGGCTGGCGAGCCGAGATGGCCTGATCAGGCTCCCCCCAGCGGCGGATACGGCGGTGGTGGATTCGGTGGTGGCGGCGGCGGCGGTTTCGGTGGTGGCGGTTTCGACCGTGGCCCGGCCCGCGGCGGTGCGGCACCGGTCGCAACCGGGCCGGAGCGCGATGCGACGGTCAAGTGGTTCAACAAGGAGAAGGGCTTCGGCTTCGTCGAACTCGGTGACGGGTCGGGCGATGCCTTCCTTCACATCCGCGCCGTCGAGGCTGCCGGCCACGCCGATCTGATGCCGGGCACCCGGCTGACGGTCACGACGGCCCAAGGCCAGAAGGGCCCGCAGGTCACGAGCGTCACCAGCGTCGACACCTCCACGGCCGAGGCGCCTGCGCCCCGGCGCGAGCTGCGCCCGCGCACCGGCGGCTTCGGCGGCGACCGCTTCGGCGGCGGCGGTGGCGGCGGCTACGGTGGTGGTGCCGGCGGCGGTTACGGCGGCGGCGGCGGTGGTGGCTATGGTGCCGGTGCTGGCGGCGGTGGCCGCGCGGCTTCCGGCCCCTCGGTCGAGATGAGCGGCACCGTGAAGTGGTACGATCCCGCCAAGGGTTTCGGCTTCGTCTCGGTCAATGACGGCGGCAAGGACGTGTTCGTCCACCGTTCGGCTCTGTCCCGCGCCGGCCTCGAATCGCTGGCCGAAGGCCAGCAGGTCACCCTCGGCGTCGTCGAGGGCCAGAAGGGCCGTGAGGCTTCGAGCATCAACGTCGAAGATTGATCGGTCCCGCGGCCGTCTTGCTGCCGCGATCCGTGAGAATGCTGGAAGGCGGAGATCCCAGGCGGGGTCGCCGCCTTTCACGTTTCGGGACCGCCATGCGCCGCCTGCTGATGCCCACGATCCTGCTCGTTCTCGCGAGCGTCCCCGTTCGGGCCGAGGATTTCAGCGGCTTCTACGCGGGCGTCAACGCCGGCTACGCTGCGGGAAAGGACCGCGACCGCGTCGTGACGGCGCCCACCGCTGGAGCGGGCGCCGGCTCCGACCGTCCCGGCACCGGCACCGATCTGCCGCCGAGCGCACGCAGCGCCGCCGCCGGCGCTCAGCGATCGGGCCGGACCGGTTCCGGCGCCACGGCCGGACACTGACCCACGCCACGGCGAGCCCTCTCAAGCATCGTGCCGCATGTCGATCCCCTGGACGCAGCCTCGGTCAGGCGGACATCGGATGAATGACGCGCGAAGATCGGCCGTGTCCTCCTAAGCGGCTCGCGGAACACTGGAATCGTTCCCAAACATAGCCGTTGCGAGTCCCGGCCCGCCGCTGCTACGCCGCGGCATGGGATCACGAAACCGGCAGGCCGCGCGATGAGCACCCGCTCCATGTCGGGCCTGACCCACCGTCTGGCGGTGGCCGGACGTGTCGTGCTGGCGGCTTTCGGCGGCTACGGAGTCGCGGCGCTGTCGGCGATGCTCCTGGCGCTCGCCCTGCCGATGCCGCGCTCCGAGGCGGTCTCGACCGGGACGCTCGCGAGCTTCGCGATCATGGCCGGGGCGGTGGTCTGGGTCTTTGCGGCCCGGACCCTGGGGCGTGCGGCGCTCGTCCTCGGGCTGGTCGCGGCCTCACTGGCGGCCGGCCTCTGGCTGGCCGGGGCGTTCAGCGCGGCGAACGCCCCATGAGCCGTCCGAAGAAAAGCCTCCGGCAGTCGATGGCGTGGCTGCATACCTGGTCCGGCCTGGTGGTCGGCTGGGTGCTGTTCGCGATCTTCGTGACCGGGACGGCGAGCTACTACCGCACCGAGATCTCGCACTGGATGCGGCCGGAGCTGTCCGAGACGCCGGCCGATCCCGCCGCCGCGGCCAACCGGGCCGCCGCCTATCTGGCGCGGCAGATGCCGGATGCCATCGGCTGGTCGATCCGGCCTCCGACGGCGGAGAACCCCGCGGTCGAGGTCTATTGGTGGAACAACCCGGACGGGCCGTATCACCATGCGCTCCTTGATCCCGCCACCGGCGAGGCGTCGCGGGCGCGTGATACGAAGGGTGGCGATTTCCTCTACCGCTTCCACTTCGAGCTGGCCCTGCCGCCGGTCTGGGGCCGCTGGATCGTCGGGACCTGCGCGATGATCCTGCTGATCTCGCTGATCAGCGGGATCGTCACCCACCGGCGCATCTTCGCCGATTTCTTCACGTTCCGGCGGGACAAGTCGGCCCAGCGCGGCTGGCTCGACGCCCACAACGTCGTCGGCGTGCTGGCGCTGCCGTTCCACCTGATGATCGTCTACACCGGTCTGATCGAGCTCGGGCCGATGCTGATGCCCTGGGGCGTCCAAGCGGCCTATCGGCACGACATCCTGGCCTACTACGCCGAATCCGGGATCATGGCCGCGACCAGAACGCCCGCGGGCCGGCCTGGCACCCTGATTCCGCTCGGCGAGATCGTGGCGCGGGCGATCGACGCCCACGGCGAGTCCCCCGAGGTCGTGTTGGTGACGATGCCGGGCGATGCGGCGTCGAGCGTCACGGCGTTCTTCGAGGAACCGCCCGGCCTCGCGCATCTGCATCCGCAGATCGTCTATGCGGGCGATACCGGCGCCGAACTGTCCCGGACCGGCGATGTCGGCGCGGCGACCCGCACCGGCGCCGTGATGATCGGCCTGCACGAGGCGCATTTTGCCGCCGCGCCCCTGCGCGTGCTGTTGTTTCTCTGCGGCGTGATGGGCGCCGCGACCATCGCCTCCGGCCTCGTGCTCTGGACCGTCGCGCGCGCGCCGAAGGGCGCGGATCCGGCGGGCTTCGGCCTGCGGCTCGTGCGCGTGCTGAATCTCGGCACCATCGCCGGGCTTCCCACCGGCCTGGCCGCCTACTTCCTGGCCAATCGCCTGTTGTCCCTGGACCTTGCCGGCCGGGCGAGCTGGGAGGTGCGCGGCTTCTTCGCCGCCTGGATCCTCGCCGCCCTCGCGGCGATCCTCTACCCGAAGGCCAAGGCCTGGCCCGCCGCCCTCGGGGTGTCGGCACTCGCCTTTCTGGCGATCCCGGTCGTCGACGCGTTCACCATCGGCGAGGCTCGGTTCCTCGGGTTCGATGCGGCGATGCTGGTCGTGGCCATCCTCCTCGCCCTCGGCGCACGCCTCGCGGCCAGGGCGCCGAGCCGGCTGCGGGCGGCCCGGCCGAACCTGTCGCGGACGGTGGAAGCGTGACCGCCTCCGCCCTGGCCCTGAGCCTGTGCCTCAGCTTCTCCAGCTTCGCGGCCCTGGCGCTCAGCCTCGACCGGCACCACCGCGCCGTGTTCCGCGTGGCCGCGCCCCGCAGCCGGGTCCGGAGCCTGCGCGCCGCCGGATGGTCGGGGCTCGCCGTGTCGTTGGCCGCCTCCATCGCTTGCAGCGGCTGGAATTTCGGTCCGGTCCAATGGATCGGCGGTCTCACCGGGGCGGCGCTGCTGGTGGTGGCGGTGATGTCCTACCGGCCGGCCTGGCTGCGGGCCGCGGCGGTCGCGGCGCTGCCGCTGGCGATGATCGCCCTGACATTCGCCCTGGGGGCTTAGGACCCGATCGCCGAGCCTACAGTCAAGGTCAGAGATCCGTCATGGGACGAACACCGCAGTGTTGGTCGAACAATCGCCGATCGCACAGGGCAAAAAATCCGATTCTTGCGGCAGAACGGGCTGCCTCGGGTTGACCGAAGATTGTCCTCTCGCGCTCCTGATCGGGAGGGCGTAGGATCAGCCCACTCGCGCACTGGCCAAAAGTCCACCTTGATTCGGCACGCCAAAAGCCATTGGCTGCCGTCAGAGCCGAACCGGACGCCGCCGATCGAATCGGCCGTCCGCGTCCTAGCTTCAGCCCAAGAGCCGCGGTTCGCGAGGCCGGGGCCTATGGAGGGAATACAGCCATGAACAAGCCGGAATTCCTCGGCGACGCCCGGACCAGGTCGCCGTTCTCGGCCCGCTACGACAACTTCATCGGCGGCCAATGGGTCGCCCCGACGGCCGGCCGCTACTTCGAGAACACCTCGCCGATCACCGGCAAGGTGATCTGCGAGGTCGCCCGCTCCGACGCCTCCGACATCGACAAGGCGCTGGACGCCGCCCACGCGGCCAAGGAATCCTGGGGCCGCACCGCCCCAGCCGAGCGTGCCCGCATCCTGAACAAGATGGCCGACCGGATGGAGGAGAACCTCGATCTGATCGCGCTCGCCGAGACCTGGGACAACGGCAAGCCGATCCGCGAGACCACCAACGCCGACATCCCCCTGGCGATCGACCATTTCCGCTACTTCGCCGGCTGCGTCCGCGCGCAGGAAGGCTCGATCTCCGAGATCGACCACGACACGGTGGCCTACCACTTCCACGAGCCGCTGGGCGTCGTCGGCCAGATCATCCCGTGGAACTTCCCGATCCTGATGGCGGTCTGGAAGCTCGCCCCGGCGATCGCAGCCGGCAATTGCGTGGTGCTCAAGCCCGCCGAGCAGACCCCCGCCTCGATCCTGGTGGTGATGGAGCTGCTGGCCGACCTGCTGCCCCCGGGCGTGATCAACATCGTCAACGGCTTCGGCCTCGAGGCCGGCAAGCCGCTGGCCTCCTCGCCGCGCATCGCCAAGATCGCGTTCACCGGTGAGACCACCACCGGCCGCCTGATCATGCAGTACGCCTCGCAGAACCTGATCCCGGTGACCCTGGAGCTGGGCGGCAAGTCGCCGAACATCTTCTTCGCCGACGTCGCCAACGAGGACGACGACTTCTTCGACAAGGCCCTGGAGGGCCTGACGATGTTCGCCCTCAACCAGGGCGAGGTCTGCACCTGTCCGAGCCGCGCGCTGGTGCACGAGTCGATCTACGACCGCTTCATGGAGCGGGCGGTGAAGCGCGTCGAGGCGATCACCCAGGGCTCGCCGCTCGACCCGGCCACGATGATCGGCGCCCAGGCGTCGGGCGAGCAGATGGAGAAGATCCTCAGCTACATCGATATCGGCCGCCAGGAAGGCGCCGAGCTGCTCACCGGCGGCGCGCGCAACGTCAAGGACGGCGAGCTGGCCGAGGGCTTCTACGTGCAGCCGACGGTGTTCCGCGGCCACAACAAGATGCGGATCTTCCAGGAGGAGATTTTCGGGCCGGTCCTGTCGGTCACGACCTTCAAGGACGATGCCGACGCGCTGGCGATCGCCAACGACACGCTCTACGGCCTCGGCGCCGGCATCTGGACCCGGGACGGCACCCGCGCCTACCGGTTCGGCCGGGCGATCCAGGCCGGCCGGGTCTGGACCAACTGCTACCACGCCTACCCGGCCCACGCGGCCTTCGGCGGCTACAAGCAGTCCGGCATCGGCCGCGAGACCCACAAGATGATGCTCGATCACTACCAGCAGACCAAGAACATGCTGGTCAGCTACTCGGCCAAGAAGCTCGGATTCTTCTGAGCCCTGGTCCGGGTTAATCCCCCGAGCCGACTTCGCCCCGGCCTCACGGCCGGGGTTTTTTCGTTGGGGGGTGCGATCGACCTGTTCGTCCCGGGCCGCGTATGCGAGCGCGACCGCCGGTGCCCCTCGGGATATCCTAACCACCCCCTATCCTGAGGTGCTGCGCGGCAGCCTCGGAGGAGGGCTCCAGGGATCGCGCGGCCGGCTGGCGGGCTCCTTCGAGGCCTCCCCGGCGCCTCCGGCACCTCAGGATGAGGGCGAGGATGGGAATGTCCGATTTGGCAGCAGGTCAGATCCGGTGCGTCATGGAAATCGGGATCCCAGCACGCATATTTAATAATGAGCAGGGGAGGGCAGCATGAGTGCGGTTTCCACGCGAGACGCCACCACCGCGGAGCAGACCGGGGCCGACGGCACGCCGCTGCGGGTCACCGCCACCCCGACGGCGCTCGCGCTGATCGACGAGTTGCGGGGGGAGTACGGCCCGGTGATGTTCCACCAGTCCGGCGGCTGCTGCGACGGGTCCTCGCCGATGTGCTACCCGGTCGGCGACTTTCTCGTGAGCGACGGCGACGTCCATCTCGGCACCGTCGGCGGTGCCGACTTCTTCATCAGCCGGTCGCAGTTCGGGGTCTGGAAGCATACCCACCTGATCCTCGACGTGGTGCCGGGGCGCGGCGGCATGTTCTCTCTGGAAAACGGCCGCGAGAAGCGCTTCCATATCCGCTCGCGCCTGTTCACCGAGGCCGAGAACCGGGCCCTCGACGGGGCGTGCAAGCTCTGAGGCGGGGAGGGGATCGATGGCGACCGTGAAGCTCTGGAGCGATGCCGAGGCGGAGGCCGACCCGCGCGTGCGGGCAGTGTTCGCCGACATCCGGGCGACCCGGGGTTCGGATTTCGTGAACAACTTCTGGCGCGGCCTCGCCAACGATCCGGGCCTGCTGGAGCGGACCTGGACCAGCCTCAAGGTGGTGATGGGGCCGGGCAGCCTCGACCCGCTGACCAAGGAACTGGTCTACATCGCGGTCTCGATCGCCAATGGCTGCCCTTACTGCATCCATTCTCATACCGCCGCGGCCGGCGCCAAGGGCCTGACCCCGGAGCAGCACGGCGAGTTCCTGGCGGTGGTCGGCATGGCGAACCAGACCAACGCCCTGGTCAACGGCCTGCAGATTCCCGTGGATGCCGCGTTCAAGGTGGGCGAGTCATGACCGACGCAGCCGAGACGTCACGGCCGGGCCTGGTGGTCCTGCGCGAGAGCGCGCCGTTCCGCGGTAAGCAGGGGCACATCTATCGCCCGGCGATCTCGGCCGAGGCGGTCGGAGCCAAGGCCCTGCACATGCAGCTCCTTGAGATCCCGCCGGGCGAGCGCGCCCACGCCCACAAGCACCAATCGCACGAGACCGCGATCCACGTCCTGTCCGGAATCTCCGGATGCTTCTGGGGCGAGCGCCTGGAGAACCACGTGATCGCCGGGGCCGGCGAGTTCGTCTACATCGCCGCCGACGTACCGCACTTGCCCTACAACCGCAGCCGGACCGAGCCGGTCACCGCGGTGATCGCCCGGACCGATCCGAACGAGCAGGAGAGCGTGGTCCTGCTGCCGGAGCTCGAGGCCGGGGTCGATTGGTCGATGGCCGAGGGGTAGGTGTCACAGGTTTGAGGCGGCGGTCGATGACGGAGCGCGACATGCCCCCTCTCCCGCACGGGAGAGGGGACCCACGCTTTCTCCTGGTACTTAGGCCTGTCGGTGGCGGAACCTGCGCCCGTCCCATCGTAGGCCGAAGGGCAACAGGTCGATGGATCAACGGCTTCTCGGGATGAGGGCGGGGTGGGAGAGACATGGCCTCGCCGCAGTCTGGCGCCGTCTGTCTCAGAGTTGCCGCTACCGCTGCTCGCTGCGCTCATTGGCCAGCCGCTCGGCGCGGGTGCGCTCGTCGCCGGAGAGCCCCGACAGGGTCTGGTCGAGCCAGGCGTCGGACAGGCCCTGCGCGGCGGCGGCGAGGTTCCAGGCCGCGGCCTCGATCGGGTTCTTGGCGACGCCGCGTCCGACCGCGTAGAGCCGCGCGACCCGGTTCTGCGCGATGGCGTTGCCGCGCGAGGCCGCGTGCAGGAAGTAGCGGGCGGCCGAGCGCTCGTCCTTGGTCACGCCGTTGCCGTTGAACAGCAGGATCGCGTACTCGACCTCGCTGGCGAGGTCGCCGTTATCAGCCCCGCGCCGGAACCACTGGGCCGCCTGGCTGGCATCCTTCGGGACGCCGCGGCCCTGAAGATAGAGCACGCCGAGATCGTGCTGGGCCGGGCCGATCTCGGCATCGGCGGCCTTGCGGAACTGCGCGGCGGCCGCGGCCTCGTCGGCGGAGGCGCCGGTGCCGATCAGGATCAGCCCCAGATTGTAGGCGGCCGTGGCCGAGCCGTTGGCGGTGGCCTGTTCCAGCCAGCGCCGGCCGGCCTTGGGGTCCTTGGCCATGCCACGCCCGTCGAGCGCCATCAGGCCCAGCGACGACATCGCGGCGGCGTCGTTCTGTGCGGCGGCGAGGCGGTACCACTCGGCGGCCTTCACCGGGTTCTGCTTCACGCCGAGACCCTGGTTGTACAGCTCGCCGAGCAGCGTCATCGCCGGCGCATCCTTGGGATTGGCCTCGATCCGCTTGGTCGCCTCCCGGAAGGCGGTGACGTATTGCCCGCGCTGATAGGCACCGTAGGCCAGATCCGCCGGCTGGCCATTGGCGGGCGGGACCGCGCCCCGGGAATAATTCGGCGTGTAGGGGCTCGGAAGCTCCGGCATCGCCTTCTTGTCGGCCGGGGCGGCGGTCTTGGCCGGATCGAGCGGGCTCGACGCCGCCAGCACCGGCACCGGCAGCGCGGCGGCCCAAAATACCGCGAGGCTCAGAACGCGCAGGCTCACGCGGCCTGCCCTTCGAGCAGGCGTTGCGCCTGCGCGACGGCGTCGGGCTGGGTCAGCCACAGGCCGCTCTCCAGACCGACGAACTCCGCGCCCGTGGCCGCCAACGAGGCGATCTCGTCCGCGTTCACGGCGACCGCGACGCAGGGGGTCTCGAAAATCTCGGCCCACCATTCGGCGCGCGCCAGCACCGTCTCGGCCTCGGGGGCGACGCCATCCGGATAGAGCCCACCGAACATCAGGTAATCGATGCCGGCCTCGCCCGCCTCCATGGCGCCGTGCTTGGTCTCGATGCCGCCCGCCCCAAGGATGCGCCCGTCCCGGAGGCGCTCGCGCAGGTCCTTCAGGTCGCGCGGCTTGTCGACGTGGACGCCGTCGGCGCCGCCGCGGGTCGCCACCGACACGAGGTCGCCGGCAAAGCCCGGGCAGGCCACCAGCAGGGCGGCGCCGCACCCTTGCGTGATCGGCGCAATCTGCTTCACCCGGGCGGTGAGCCCGCGCTCGTCGGTTGCGGCAAGGCGCAGGATCACCGCCGCAACCGCGCCCGCCGCGCAGGCCGCGCCGAGCGCGGCCGCGAAGGCGTCGATGCCGTCGGCATCCAGGTTGTGGGGCCCGAGGAGGGCGAGGCGCTGGGTGCTGCTCATCGGGCAGGCCGGCGCGTCAACGCGCACCGATCTTCGGGTCGAGCGAGCCGCTGGCGTAGCGCTTGGCCATCTCGGACACCGAGATCGGCCGGATCGTCGAGCCCTTGCCCGCCGTGCCGAACTCCTCGAAGCGCTGCTTGCACAGCTTGGTCATCGCATCCATGGCAGGCTTCAGGTACTTGCGCGGGTCGAACTCGGACGGGTTCTCGGTGAGCACCTTCCGGATCTGGCCGGTCATCGCCATGCGGTTGTCGGTGTCGATGTTGATCTTGCGCACGCCGTGCTTGATGCCGCGCTGGATCTCCTCCACCGGCACGCCCCAGGTCGGCTTCATCTGGCCGCCATACTGGTTGATGATGTCCTGCAGGTCCTGCGGCACCGACGAGGAACCGTGCATGACCAGGTGGGTGGTCGGCAGGCGGCGGTGGATCTCCTCGATCACGTTCATCGCCAGCACCTCGCCGTCGGGCTGGCGGGTGAACTTGTAGGCGCCATGGCTGGTGCCCATGGCCACCGCCAGCGCGTCGACCTTGGTGGCCTCGACGAACTTCACCGCCTCGTCCGGGTCGGTCAGAAGCTGGTCGTGGCTGAGCGTGCCCTCGGCACCGTGACCGTCCTCGGCCTCGCCCTGGCCGCTCTCCAGGGAGCCGAGCACGCCGAGCTCGCCTTCCACCGAGACCCCGGCCCAATGGGCCATCTTGGTGACGTTGCGGGTGATCTCGACGTTGTAAGTGTAGTCGGCCGGGGTCTTGCCGTCGGCTTTGAGCGATCCGTCCATCATCACCGAGGTGAAGCCGTACTGGATCGCGGTGGCGCACGTCGCCTCGTTGTTCCCGTGGTCGAGATGCATGCAGACCGGGATGTGCGGGTAGATCTCGACCAGGCCGTCGATCAGCTTGGCCAGCACCACGTCGTTGGCGTAGGCGCGGGCGCCGCGGCTCGCCTGCAGGATGACCGGCGCGTCGGTGGCGTCGGCCGCCGCCATGATCGCCAGGCCCTGTTCCATATTGTTCAGGTTGAACGCCGGCACGCCATATTCGTGCTCGGCCGCGTGGTCGAGGAGCTGCCGCAGGGTGATCCGTGCCATGGTCGTCTGTCTTCCCGCTTGCCGTCTGGTGGTCCGCCCGATCGCCCCCGGCGCCGGAATGCTAGTGCCGAGGCTTGAATATCGGATCCACACCCAGGCTCTAGCGTATCAACTGCGCATCATAGCATCCCGTGAACCGGTCACGACCGGTTCGAATGCTGTTGTCTACAGCGCCCGAGCCTCCGGGGCCGTGACGCGCTCCTCGACCTCGCTGACCCGCGCATCGAAATCGCCCGCGGTGGCACGCATCATCACCAGCATGCCGGCGGCGTTGCGCCGATCCTTGCGCAGGCTCGCCTCGAGCTTGTCGAAGCGCGCGAGCGTCTCGGTCCGCAATTGCGCGATGCTGCCCTGAATGCCGTTCAGGATCTCGATCGTCGCGATCTCCACATTGTCACTCATCGACTCAGGCCCCCGCCGTCCGACGCGAGGAGTATAGATAGGTCCGCGGCGGCGCGGGAGGCGCGCACGCGCGCCGCGTCAGTCTCAGCCCTTGGCCCGCAGCGCCTCGACGCCCGGCAGGGCCTTGCCCTCCAGCCATTCGAGGAAGGCGCCGCCGGCCGTCGAGACGTAGGTGAAGTCGCCGGCCACGCCCGCATGGTTGAGCGCCGCCACCGTATCGCCGCCGCCGGCGACCGAGACGAGCTGGCCGGCCTTCGTGCGCGCGGCGGCGTGCTGGGCGGCGGCCACCGTGGCGGCGTCGAAGGGGGCGAGCTCGAAGGCGCCGAGCGGGCCGTTCCAGACCAGGGTCCTGGCACCGTCGATGGCGGCGTTGATTTCGGCGACCGAGCGCGGGCCGGCATCGAGGATCATGCTGCCCTCGGGCACCGCATCCACCGGCACGGTCTCGTGCGGGGCCTGGGCCTTGAATTCCGTCGCCGCCACCGCGTCCACCGGCAGGATGATCCGACAGCCGGCCTTTTCCGCCGCCGCCAGGATGCGCAGGGCGGTCTCGGCCAGATCTTTCTCGCACAGGGACTTGCCGACCGCTTTGCCTTGCGCGTGCAGGAAGGTGTTGGCCATGCCGCCGCCGATCACCAGCGCATCGACCTTGGCGACGAGGTTTTCCAACAGATCGATCTTGGACGACACCTTGGCGCCGCCGACCAGCGCGATCACCGGGCGCTGCGGGGCTTCGAGACCCTTGGTCAGGGCCTCCAGCTCGGCCTGCATCTCGCGACCGGCGAAGGCCGGCAGGCGATGGGCCAGGCCCTCGGTCGAGGCGTGGGCGCGGTGGGCGGCGGAGAACGCCTCGTTGACGTAGACGTCACCGTTGGCCGCGAGGGCGTCGGCGAAGGCCGGGTCGTTCTTCTCCTCGCCCGCGTGGTAGCGGGTGTTCTCCAGAAGCAGGACGTCGCCATCCTTCAGCGCCGCCACCGCCCGGGCCGCATCGTCGCCGACGCAATCGGCCGCGAAGGCGACGGTGCGGCCGAGCGCCTGGCTCAGCGCCGGCACCACCGGCTCCAGAGAGTCCTTCAGCTCGCGCTTGCCCTTGGGCCGACCGAAATGCGCCAGCAGGATCACCCTGGCGCCCGTATCGGCGACCTCCCGGATGGTCGGGGCGACGCGTTCGATGCGGGTCGCGTCGGTGACGCGGCCGTTCTCCATCGGCACGTTGAGATCGACGCGCATCAGCACGCGCTTGCCCGCCAGGGCGCCGGCGTCGTCGAGGGTGAGGAAGGCGCTCATACGGTCCTGTTGCGATTACTGGGCGGTGGTGGCGGCCGGCGCCGGGATCAGACGGTCGAGGTTGAGCCGCTGCACCGCGACCATCAGCACGACGGTGAGGATCGCGGTGATCACCGCGGTCAGCACCAGCGCGCCGGTCCCCGGAAGCCGCCGGGTGCGATCGGCGAGCCCGCGCATCTCGGTGCGCAGGGCCGCGAGGTCGGATTGCCGGGCGGATTCGTTCATCCGGTTGGCGGCGGTCTCGACCTTGTCCTCGACCCGCGACAGCAGAGCTTCCGAGCGCGCGTACTTGTCCTCGATCCGCGAGCACTTGTCCTCGATGCGCGCGAGCTGGTCGATGAGGTGGCTGGCCGGCAGCCCCTGCGACGGCGGCGTGGCGACCGGAGTCGCGGCCACCGGAGGTGCGGCGGGTTTCGGCACGGGCGTCACGACAGCGCCCTGTCCGCTCGACGTGCCCTGCGAAGCGTCGGTCATCCCGGGAGAATCCCTGGTTCGAGGTGAGGTCGTCCGGTCGTCCAAGACATGCCCGCCGTCCGTCTCCGGGCCGGCGGGCGGCAGGCCGTTCAGAGGAGCTTGGCCATCGCCACGGCCGTGTCGGCCATGCGGTTCGAGAAGCCCCACTCGTTGTCGTACCACGCCAGGACGCGCACGAAGGTGCCGTCCATGACCTTGGTCTGGTCGAGGTGGAACGTCGAGGAATGCGGGTCGTGGTTGAAGTCGATCGAGACGTTCGGCTGGTCGGTTACGCCGAGCACGCCCTTGAGCGGGCCAGAGGCGGCGGCGGCCTTGACCGCGTCGTTGATCTCCTGGACCGAGGTGGCGCGCTTGGCCGTGAACACCAGGTCCACCGCCGAGACGTTCGGGGTCGGCACGCGGATCGACGTGCCGTCGAGCTTGCCCTTCAGCTCCGGCAGCACGAGGCCCACCGCCTTGGCGGCGCCGGTGGTGGTCGGGATCATGGAGAGCGCAGCGGCACGGGCCCGGTAGAGGTCCTTGTGCATCTGGTCCAGCGACGGCTGGTCGTTGGTGTAGGAGTGGATCGTGGTCATGAAGCCGCGCTCGATGCCCACCGCCGCGTTGAGCACCTGGGCGATCGGCGCCAGGCAGTTGGTGGTGCAGGAGGCGTTCGACACCACGAGGTGCTCGGCGGTGAGCTTGTCGTGGTTGACGCCGTAGACCACGGTCAGGTCGGCGCCGTCGGCCGGGGCCGACACCAGGACGCGCTTGGCGCCGGCCTCGAGATGGGCCTTGGCCTTGTCCTTGGACGTGAAGATGCCGGTGCATTCCAGCGCGATGTCGACGCCGAGATCCCGGTGCGGCAGCTCGGCCGGGTTGCGCACGGCCGTGACCTTGATGCGCCGGCCGTTGACCACCAGGAACTCGCCGTCCACCGCGACCTCGCCGGGGAACCGGCCGTGCACGGAATCGAAGCGGAGCAGGTGGGCGTTGGTCTCCACCGGGCCGAGATCGTTGATCGCCACGACCTCGATGTCGGTCCGGCCGGCTTCCGCGATGGCGCGCAGGACGTTGCGACCGATGCGTCCGAACCCGTTGATGGCAACCTTCGTCACGGCGTGACTCCTTCCTGATGCGGCTCACCGCGCGCCGGACCGGTGGGGACGATCCTCGGGACGGTCTCGGCTGGCCCGCCTCCAGGCCGACCGGGCCGGGCGGATCTGGGCGGGCGGGTTTGAACCTGCGATGAACCGCGCCGCGCGAGGCCGGGCTCCGCTGCCCTCACGCGTCGGGTCCGACGGTGGCGGCGGGGGCGCCTCGGGATCGTCACGGACCGGCCATCCGGCATGTCTCTTGCGGCCCCTTTCGGGAGCGCGCGGCTGTCTAACATGGCGTCTCCACCTGTCAAACGCACGCGCGTGACAAACATGGGGGTCTCCCACATCCAATAAACAGGCGCGTGCGGCGGCGATTGCTGAGCCGCACGGGTTGCAGCCCGTTCATTCGACGGACGCGCTCGCGCCGAACCGGCATCCGATGCGGAGGCGCGCGCTCCGGCGGACGCGGACCGCCATTTCGGACTGGAATTCGAGGCGCAACCGGCCGAAACTTGCACCCCGGAAGCATCCTCGTATCCCGAGAGCCGGCCACCCGTTCCGGGACGATGCGCGGCGAGCGGAGCCCCATGGCCGACGACAGCACAGAGACGACGCGCCCGATCGACGACGCCTTCGCCCGGCTTGACGCCGCGCTGGCCCGCCTGGACGCCGTGGTGGCCCGACGCCTGGAGGCCGACGCCGCGCCCGACGACCGGGATGCCGAGCTGGCGCTGATGGACGAGGACCGGGCGCGCCTCGCCGCCGCCCTCGACGCGGCCAGCGCGCATCTCGCCGATGTCGAGGCCACGACCGGCGTGGTCGGCCACAGGCTCGACCGCGCGATCGAGACGGTGCAGGGCGTGCTCGGCCGCGCCTGACCGGTTTTTTGTTTCTACGCCCCGCCGCCCCTCGGAGCGCTCCTTGCCCCAGATCAACGTGACCATCGACGGAAAGCTCTACCGCATGGCCTGCGGCGCCGGCGAGGAGGCCCATCTCACCGGGCTGGCCGAGAGCTTCGGGACGCGCATCGGCGAGATGCGCCAGAGTTTTGGCGAGATCGGCGACATGCGCCTGCAGGTGATGGCCGCCCTGACCATCGCCGACGAGCTGGCCGAGCTGCGGACCCGCTTCGCCGCCCTGGAGGCCGAGACCGCCGAACTGCGCAAGACCGCCGAGGCCGCCGAGCGCAGCCGCGCGGAGGACGCCGCCCGCGCCGCCGATGGGATCGGGCGGGCGGCCGAGCGGATCGGGAAGCTGGCGGATTCGCTTGGGGGGAGTGGGGTAGGGAAGGGTGGGGTGGCTCGGGAGGTAGTGTGAGGGTGGACCTTGAACGACCGGGCATAATAAAATCTTTAAAAACAAGATCGGACAATGGAGGTATTCTGTTGAGATGCTATCTCAATTTGATGCTATGAATAGCAAAATTTTATATAATTTTCCTATACTATCTTCGACTGATTTCTTGCGCTGTAGCCGACCGCAGGAGTTCGACGAGCTCAATTCGATTCAGTCGAGCCGATGCAGATCGTATCAAATACTCATATTCAATCATAAGCGCCGAATTTCTGCGTGGATTAAGAAGCAATATTTTCGACCAAATAGGATCATTGTTTTCAACTGATTTGGCATATTTGAGTAGCCAATACATCAGTACCTGCCGGAAATCGCTAGATCTGAAATTATCTTCGGTATGTTTGACTTCTATAAGCACGGAGCCAATTGCAAAGTCACCCCGGCCCGAAGCTATCCACCCAAGGCCCGGAATGAGCGGCCCATGCTCCAAAGGTATGCCGGGACGCTGCATTTGTAAGCTCGTTAGCATCGCAATCAGATTAGATGCAGCATGGTCGGCAGCTGCGATATCGAATTCACTCAGCTTTTCAGGTATTAGAGCATCGTAATGCCGCTTCTGGCGGAATGAAGCCACCTTAAGGCATTCGTCCCAACCATAAGATCCCGTCCCGCGCAACGACGCTTCGGCACGAGCAACAGACAACTCAAACAGCATGGCTTTTCGAATTTGAACGTTGCTGATGAGCTCATCTGAAACAGGATCAATATCGTCAAAGGAAAACATTCTTTTGTTGAGCGATCTGACTAACCCGCCAGTCAACCTTGGAAACAGAACATCGAGAACACCTGGAATATCTCGTGCTACGGTTCGCGGATCTCTCCTGGGAAGACGACTAAACGGCATTGTGAGCCCATTCCTCGTAGCAGGAGGCGAAGCTGAGCTTTTTATCGCTCTCAATGCCAAGTCGCCAAGATTCGATTAGTGAACCGCGCAATTGAGTCCTCATCTTGGAGCCCTCGTCTCCAAATGCTTCGGCTGCAAGCCACAGCATTCGCTGCTCATCTGGCGTCAGATTGAACCATTGGTTACGTAATCGAGTAAAATTTGCTCGGTCTTTCCAATATCTCCAGCAATCGATACATGCGCGCCTGACAGCGGGAGACGATGTCCGATCATAGGTTTGCCTAACGAAGGCCCCTCGAATTTCCGTTCGCGTGAAACGAATAGCACGCAAATAATGCAGAATATTAGCTTCTGGAACCAAAAGATGAGCGGCTTTAGCTGGTATCTGATCAAGCAAATTATCCAAAATCGGAAAAATAGTTTCAAATTCAGACCCGGAGCGAACAGCGTAAACTCCACGCATAATCTTCGACCAAGATGCTCTAAATGCATCTAGATTATTTGGGTCCAAGAGAGTGACGCACAACTGCTTTGCTACCTTGGGTTCTTGAAACTTTAGTGCTCGGCCGATCTGTGCGACAACAAAAGCGTCAGGATGAGATTTTTCGATCTCAAGATCCAACAAAAATGAGATATTTATTGATTCAAATGACATTTTTAATTTGTGATATTCTGCTCTGGCGTTGTCAGAATAGGGGTCGAAGTGTAGATCCAACTCGCGAAGCGCGGAACTCGCGTCATCTCCTTCACCTAGTTGAACTGCGATAAAATCTTTATAATGCTTGGCACTTAAAAAAGTTGTTTTGCTTCGATTTAGCGATAACCCATAATCTGCAAGGGCGTGCGACAATACCGATAGTGCTTTGTAGCCTTCTTGCTGAGAACTACAGATTAGGGTGAAATCATCCACATAGCGATGCCATATAATGCCTGCATCGGAGAGAGATCGATCGATCGGGGTCATCATGACTTCGGCCAGCACGCGAGCGCATTGCCCGCCAACCGGTAGGCCAAACGAACGGCCGGCCGCCAGTTTACTCAAGATGCGGTCGATCTGCATTGCTATTGTCGAATTATCTGGCGCCAAATCTTTTATAATATTCTCAAGCCTATGATGATAGATGTGCTCATAAAAACTTGCGATATCGGTTTGAATGACAATACCGTCTTCTTTTGTTAGTGCATGCTCGTTTATCGTAGCCTCTTTATATGTGCGCCAAGATATTTTGCGATCGAAAAAATCTAGTCCCTCGCCGCCGAGTCGATAGGAGTGTACGCGCGAGCTTCGATTGCGTTCATTAGCCTCGGCGATTGCTAGCCCGAGGCCGTTTAAATAGAGATTCCAAAATGGGTGCATTCTAGCAGTGATGCGAAAGCCATGTGATCCCGAAGGAACTAGGAGTCGTTCGGACGCGACATTTAATCCATTCATGAACGCGACTGGTTTTCCAACAATACCGGCTTCTATTTCTCGAAATAAGGCGATGCAAATACTTGAAAGATTTTCAGCTTTGTCTTTGATAAACGCCGCATCTATATCGTAAGGTAATGTGTCATTCTCGCCGCTTTGTCCAATTTCTAAAGCCGCACGGAAGAAATGATTTTTAGTTACTTCAAACATGCCAATCGTGCGCCCCACCAAAAGTCCGGCCGGCGCTGTTGTACTGCAAGCATTAGTCGAAGCCACTCTTAAAGTTTGACGGTGCGTGATCGGTCGCGAGCGGCGAAGGCACCACTGAAAGAACCCACGGTCAGCGAATAGCAGCCGTGGGGGCGATCAGATCAGGACAATACCGGACACAGACGTCCCACTGTCCCCTCAACCAACCGTCTCCGAAATATACCGCCCCAAAGCCGCCGCCGCCCGCAGCATATGCGCCCGCATCCGCCGGGCGGCCAGCTCGCCGTCGCCCTCGGCGATGGCGGCCAGAATCTCGCCGTGCTCGTCCCAGGACCGGCGGATCCGGTCGGCGTGGCGGAGCTGGGTCCGGCGGAAGGCGGCCAGGCGCTCGCGGATCGCCAGGGCCTGCTCGGCCATGAAGCCGTTATGGGTCGCCGCGTAGAGCGACTCGTGGAAGGCGCGGTTGAGCCGGTCGTAGGCGTCGACGTCCCCGGCCTCCACGACGGCGGCGGAATCCGCGTGGAGGTCCATCAGCCGGCCGCGCTCCAGCGGCGTCATCCGGTAGGTCGCGAGCCGGGCGCAGAGCGCCTCGATCTCCGCGGTGGTCTCGAACATGTCGGCGATGCGCTCCGGCGTCAGCCGGGCCACCACCACGCCCCGGCGGGGCCGGACCTCGACCAGCCCCGAGGCCGCGAGCTGGCGCAGGGCCTCCCGCACCGGGGTACGCGAGGCGCCGTAGCGCTGGGCGAGGTTCTGCTCGTCGAGCGCCGTGCCGGCCGAGAGCTCGCCGGAGGTGATCGCGTCGGTCAGGGCGTTGCGGATCCGGTCCGAGAGCAGCCCGCTGTCGATCGTCTGGATTTCGCCGTGCATCCGCTGGTCCCGCGCCCCTTCAGATCGGGCGCGCTCGCCGACGCCGAACCGGTATCCCCCGCGGCGGCGAGCGCTCCGGAACGCTCAACCGACCAGCGCCCGCACCGTCAAGTAGAAGATCGAGGGACCGACCAGGCAGCCGATCCCGGTGTGGAAGGTCGCGGTGAGCGCCCCGTAGGGCACCAGCTTCGGGTCGGTGGCCGCGAGCCCGCCCGCGACCCCGCTCACCGTCCCCATCAGCCCGCCATAGGCCATGGCCGAGCGCGGGTTGTCGAGGCCGATCAGCTTGGCGACCAGCGGCGTGCCGACCATCACCATCACGGCCTTGGTCACCCCGGTGGCGATGGACAGCGCCATGACGGTGGAATCCGCCCCGATCGCCGCGCCGGTGACCGGGCCGACGATGTAGGTGATCGCCCCCGCCCCGATGGTCGTGATCGAGACCGCATCGTGGTAGCCGAACGCCACCGCGGTGAGCGTGCCGACGATGAACGGGATGATCGTGCCGAGCGCCAGCGCCAGCACGCCGATCAGCCCGGCGCGGCGCGCCTCGGTCACGTCGACCTCGAAGGCGGTGGCGACGATCGCGAAATCGCGCAGCATCGCCCCGCCCATCAGGCCGATCCCGGCCAGCGCCGGGATGTCGGCGATGCCCTTCTTGCCGCCGGTATAGAGCCCGCCGACATAGGCGAGCACCAGGCCCAGCACGATCGCGATGGCCGAGCCGTGAACGCGGCCGTTCGTGAAGCGTTTGGCAGCGAGGTTCGAGACCAGGATCAGGGCGCCGACCACCGCGAAGGCCGCCACCAGGCTCTGCTCGACGAAGACGTGCTCGATGCCGTGCCAGATGTAATGTCCGAGTTCCATGGCGCTCACCCCTGCTTCCCGGCCGGCACCGGATCGGCGTCGCCGCCGATCACCGATCCGCCATGCTCGACCTCCGGGCTCCCCGGGTCGCGCCGGCCGATCCGGCTCAGGAGCGCCACGGCGCCGAAGCACAGGACCAGGGAGCCGGTGGCCGCGATGATCACGATCGGGCCGCCGCTCACCGCCGCGACCACGTTCTGCTGGGCCGCCATGGCGACCACGATCGGGATGTACATGCCGGCCCAGAACTCGACGCCGAACTGGATGCCCTTGGTCAGGCCGCCCCGGCGGGACAGCCAGAGCCGGGCCACGATCAGCAGGATCATGGCGATGCCGACGCCGCCGACATTGGCCTTCACCCCCAGCGCGACGCCGAGGAGATCGCCGAGATACACGCCGATCAGCGTGCACGCGGCCAGGAGGGCGACACCCAGGACGATCATCGGCGTTGCCCTCCCGCGGCACCGGTTGCGGCGCGCTGCGGCGCCCGTCTCGACGCGCTCGACATGGAGCGTTTCCTTCCCGAATCAGCCAGGTGCTGGTTTTCGTCTAGTATGCAGGATATTGACACTTCAGCAATCCCGTATACGAAACCGTGAATAAATACGCTTTGAAAATGCCAAGCGGCGGGCATATCCTGCGTCTTGCATACCATAGGAGACAGTCGGATGACCGAGTGGCGCGGCGAGAGGCAGGCCCGCGATGCCCGCATCCAGGCGGGTCGCGCCCAGGCCGACGGCAAGGTCGTGCCGGCCGCCGCCGTGGTCGACCTCTTGGAGGCGGTGCTCCGCCCCGGCGACCGGGTCTGCCTGGAGGGCGACAACCAGAAGCAGGCGGATTGCCTGGCGCGGGGGCTCGCCGCCTGCGATCCGGGCAAGATCCACGACCTGCACATGGTCCAGTCGGGCATCGTCCTGCCGGAGCATCTCGACGTGTTCGAGACCGGCATCGCCAAGCGGCTCGACTATTCCTATTCCGGCCCGCAGGGCGCCCGCATCGCCAAGATGCTGTACGGCGGCCAGATCCAGCTCGGCGCGGTGCATACCTACCTCGAGCTGTTCGCCCGCTACTTCGTGGATCTCACGCCCCACGTCGCGCTGATCGCCGGCGTCTCGGCCGACCGCGACGGCAACCTCTATACCGGCCCCAACACCGAGGATACGCCCACCGTCGTGGAGGCCACGGCCTTCAAGAACGGCGTGGTCATCGCCCAGGTGAACCAGATCGTCGACAAGGTCCCGCGGGTCGACATCCCGGGCGACCGGGTCGATTTCGTGGTCGAGGCCGACACGCCGTTCTACGTCGAGCCCCTGTTCACCCGCGACCCGGCGGCGATGACCGAGACCCAGATCCTGATAGCCATGATGGCGATCAAGGGCATCTATGCCGAGTACGGCATCCGCCGGCTCAACCACGGGATCGGTTTCGGCACCGCCGCGATCGAGCTGCTGCTGCCGACCTACGGCGAGAAGCTCGGGCTCAAGGGCCAGATCTGCACCCACTGGGCGCTCAACCCGCACCCGACCCTGATCCCGGCGATCGAATCCGGCTGGGTCAAACAGGTCCATTGCTTCGGCTCGGAAGTCGGCATGGACCGCTACATCCGGGAGCGCCCCGACATCTTCTTCACCGGCGCCGACGGCTCCCTGCGCTCGAACCGGGCCTTCTGCCAGACCGCCGGGCTCTACGCCTGCGACATGTTCATCGGCGCGACCCTCCAGATCGACCTGATGGGCCATTCCTCGACCATCACGCAGTCGCGGGTGGCGGGCTTCGGCGGGGCGCCCAACATGGGCTCCGACCCGCATGGCCGCCGCCACCCCTCCGATGCCTGGATGAAGGCCGGCCGGGAAGGCCAGATCGTCGGCGATCCCGCGCTGATGCGCGGTCGCAAGCTGGTGGTGCAACTGGTCGAGACCTTCGGCGAGAAGCTGGTCCCGACCTTCGTAGAGAAGCTGGATGCCCTGGAGCTGGCGAAGAAGATCGGGCTCGAGCTGGCGCCGGTGATGATCTACGCCGACGACGTCACCCACATCGTCACCGAGGAGGGCATCGCCAACCTCCTGCTGTGCCGCGACGCGGACGAGCGCGAGCAGGCGATCCGCGGGGTCGCCGGCTACACCGAGGTCGGCCGCGGCCGGGACCGCGCCAAGGTCGAGGAATTGCGCGCCCGCGGGGTCATCCGCCGGCCCGAGGATCTCGGCATCGAGCCCCTCGACGCCGACCGGTCGCTGCTCGCGGCCAAGTCGATCAAGGATCTCGTGCACTGGTCGGGCGGCCTCTACGAGCCGCCCGCGAAGTTCCGAAACTGGTAGATCGATCACGATATTTCCCCTCCCCCTTGCGGGGAGGGGTCAGGGGTGGGGGTGGTGCAGAGCCAACCGGCCCGGTGCCTCCTGAACCACCCCCACCTCCATCGCCTCCCCGCAAGGGGGAGGAGAGGCGCTCGCAAGGAACAGTCGGATGGAATCCCTGACCTTCCGCCACACCACGAAAAAACCGCTGCCCGGCTCGGTGCCGAACGCCATCACCGGCGTGGTGGCGTCGGGCAATCTGGAGATCCTGCTGGAGCGGGTGCTGCCGCCGGATGCCTGCGAGGTCGCGATCGCGACGCCGGTCGCCGGCTACGGCGCCGTCTGGGAAGCGGTGGTGGCGGATTTCGTCGCCCGCGCCCAGCCCGGCGGCCTGCGCATCAGCATCAATGACGGCGGCGCCCGTCCCGACACCGTATCCCTGCGCCTGCTCCAGGGCGCCCGGCTGATGGAGGCCTGACCATGGCTGGCGCACCCGCCGCGAGCACCGACCCGGACGCCCTGAGCTGGTACGAGGCCACCGCCCGCCAGCGGGTGGTGGCGCTCGCCGATCCCGGCAGCTTTCAGGAATTCCTGCCGCCCACCGAGCGGCGGATGAGCCCGCACCTGCCGCTGTTCGACCTGCCGCGGGCCTTCGACGACGGCATCGTGGTCGGCCGCGCCGCCCTCGACGGCAGGACGGTGCTGATCGCCGCCCAGGAGGGCCGGTTCATGGGCGGCGCCTTCGGGGAGATCCACGGGGCGAAGCTCGTCGGCCTCCTGCGCGCCGCGCTCACCCTGAAGCCGGCGGCGGTGCTGATCCTGTTCGATACCGGCGGCGTCCGGCTGCAGGAGGCCAATGCCGGCGAGACTGCCATCGCCGAGACCATGCGGGCGATCGTCGACGTCCGGGCGGCCGGGATCCCGGTGATCGGGCTGATCGGCGGCCGGGCGGGCTGCTACGGCGGCGGCGGCCTGATCGCCGGCACCTGCTCGCGGCTCGCGGTGTCGGAGGGCGGCCGGATCTCGGTGTCGGGCCCCGAGGTGATCGAGACCAACAAGGGCGCCGAAGAGTTCGATTCGCGCGACCGGGCGCTGGTCTGGCGCACCATGGGCGGCAAGCACCGGCGGCTGATCGGCGGGGCCGATGCCTTCTGCGCCGACACCGTGTCGGCCTTCCGGCAGGCGGCGCTGGACCTGATCGGCCGGGCGCCCGCCTTCGACCTCGCGACCCTGGAGGCCGAGCAGGCCCGGCTCGAATCGCGGATCGAACGCTTCGGCGATTGCCGGGACGCCACCGATGTGTGGGCGCGGCTCGGCGTCAACGATCCGGAGGCGGTGCCCGCCATGGACACGCGCGCCTTCGACGAGACCGTGTCCCGGGTGAGGGAGGCCGATCATGACGCTCGCTGAGATCCTGGCCGGGGTTTTTCCGCAGGGCCATTCCGTCACCGTGCGCGACGGCCTCGTGACCGGGGGCTGCCCGTTCGCGGGCGATAAAACGCTTCACGTCGTCGGGGTCGACGGCGACACGCCCCTCGGGGTCGACGGGGCGCTCGTCCTGTCCCGCGCCGTGCTCGACGCGGTCCGGGCCGGCGACAAGGCGCCGATCCTGGTGGTGGTCGATTCCGACAGCCAGCGCATGAGCCGGCGCGACGAGCTGCTGGGGCTCAACGAGTGCCTGGCCCATCTCGCCAAGGCGCTGCTGCTCGCCGACCGCTCCGGTCACCCGACGATCGGGCTGATCTACGGCCACTCGGCCGCCGGCGCCTTCATCGCCACCGCGCTCGCGACCCGGGTGCTCGCCGCGCTGCCCGGTGCCAACCCGAGCGTGATGGACCTGCCCTCGGTGGCCCGCGTCACCAAGCTGCCCCTGGACAAGCTGCAGGAAATGGCAAAGTCGACGCCGGTCTTCGCCCCCGGGCTCGACAACATGGTGGCGACCGGGGCAGTCCACGTCGTGCTGGATCCGGCCAAGCCGCTCGACGGCCAGATCCGCGACCTGATCGCCGACCTCCAGCCCGGCGACGACCGCGACCGCCTCGGGGAAGAGCGCGGGGGACGGCCGGTGGCGCGCGGGATCGGCGAGGCGGTGATCGCACATGCCGGGCGCTTGTAGGCGCTTTGCCGGCTGATCTCGATGACCCGCGCCGTTATTGCGCGCGCAGCGAAGAAGCCGAGTGTTGCGCTCCTTCGGGGATCGTGCGCCGCCCGAGTGGTTCAGATCTGACGCTGGGTACCCGCGTCAGACGTCTGCTGGGGGTGGTGAGCAGGCAGTGGGTTGCCGCCCAAAGCCGACATCCCGCTTCGCGCCCAGCGCCGCCTGAGCGGCCAACGTGACCCGAAGGCGGGCTGTTCGAGGGCGGGCTGGTTGCCGGTTCGGCGCTCATCCCTTTCGCACGCGGGATCAAATCTTGCTGGATCGGCGAACACCCGCGAGAAACAGTGCGACGGCCGCGCGACGGCGCTTCTCCTGCGCTTCCAGGTCCACCTCAATGCCGTAAAGGGCCTGCTTCGAGCTGCGTCCGAGGACGAGGTTGAGGAACAGGTCGGCGGCGATCTCGACATCGTCGATCTCGACCTGGCCCTGCGTGGCCAACACTTCCAGGAGCCGGGCAACAGCCCGTACGCCACGCAACCAGCCCTCCTCGTAGGCGAGCTTGGCCAGATCCGGGAACTGCAAGGCCTGGGCGGCGATGCAGCGCGTGAGCGCGGCCGCACCGGGATCCTGCGAGCGGGCGAGCAGCGTACGGCTCAACTCGTCGAGCACCATCCCGGCGTCTTTAGGTTCCGTCTGAAGAGCTTGCGCCTCGGCCGCCGCTGAGAGCGGCGCGAGCCACTCGCGGACCCGCGCGTTCAGCACGGCCTCGAACAGCGCGCGCTTGTCACGGTAGCGCGCATAGAGCGTCGGCTTGCTCACGCCGGCAGCCTCGGCCACCGCGTCGATCGAGGTGGCGTCGAAGCCGCGCTCGATGAACAACTGCATGGCGACCTCGACAATGCGGGCCTCCAGCCGTGCCGCCTCCTCCCGGGTTGGGCGCCCACCGGTACCCCGCTTCTGTGCTGCCGGCCGCTCTGCCACCGTTTCCATCCTCTGACTCCTTGCCTGAGCCGCATTCCTCACGTATCCATACTTTACCGTATCGTTTTGATGTTGGCTATTGTCATGGACGCCCGACCCAGCGACCTTCCACAACCGGGTGCCGTTCCCGCTTCGCCGGGTGCCGTCACCTCGTGTTCCTCAGCAGTCGCCATCCCGACGGCTCCAGCACGCAAGCGCCGGAAGGGCCGCGTGATCCTGCCACTTGCCCTTGTGGCTGCCCTCGGGGGTGGTGGGACCTACGGCTGGCACTGGTGGACAGTCGGTCGCTTCCTGGAGACCACCGACGACGCTTACCTCCAGTCCGACAAGGTAACAGTGGCGCCGCGCATCGCCGGCTACGTCGCCGAGGTCATGGTCGGTGATAACCAGCCGATGAAGGCCGGTGACACCATCGCGCGTCTGGACGACCGCGAGTACCAAGTCAGCCTCAAGCAGGCCGAGGCCGATGTCGAGAAGAGCCGCGCCCAGCTCCTCGGCACAGCCGCCGCGATCCTGCAGCAGCAGGCCCAGGTTCAGGCCTCGCAAGCCGAGGTCGAGAACACGGACGCCGCCTTCGACTTCGCCGGCAAAGAGTACGCCCGTTACCAGAACCTGCTGCAGACCGGATCCGGCACGGCGCAGCGCCAGCAGCAAGCGGAGTCCGACCTGCGCCAGAAGCGGGCGGCGCACGACAAGGCCATCGCCTCCCTGGAAGCGGCCAAGAAGCAGGTCGAGAGCCTAAAGGCGCTGGAGGGTAGCGCTCGGGCGACCCTGGAGGGCTCCCAGGCCAAGGTCGAGCAGGCCAAGCTCAACCTGACCTACACGACGGTCACGGCGCCCATCGACGGGGTCGCGGGCGACCGGTCGCTCCGGGTCGGGCAGTTCGTCTCCGCCGGCACGGGGCTCCTGACCGTCGTGCCCATGGGCCGGGACATCTACCTCGTAGCGAACTTCAAGGAGACCCAGACCGGGCAAATGGCCGTGGGCCAGCGGGTCGGCTTCACGGTCGATGCACTCGGGGACCATGAATTCCAGGGCCGGATCGAGAGCTTCTCGCCGGGTACCGGCTCCCAGTTCGCCCTGCTGCCGCCGGAGAACGCCACCGGCAACTTCACCAAGGTGGTGCAGCGCGTGCCCGTGCGCGTCGCCCTGGACGACACAGATCCGCAGCTCGCCCGCCTGCGTCCCGGCCTGTCGGTCGAGGCCACGGTCCACACGCAAGATCCCATCGCGCAGGTCCAGCCGCGCCAGCGCAAGGCTTCGCCCGCGCTCGTCAGCGAGGCGCTGCCGCAATGAGCGCGGCCGCCGCCGCAGGCACCGCTCCCGCGAAGGCGAGCGCCCGGGACTGGCTTGCCGTGTTCGGCGCGATCCTCGGCGCCTTCACGGCAATCCTCGACATCCAAATCACCAATGCGTCGCTCGCCGACATCCAGGGGGCGCTCGGCGCCTCCACGGAGGAGGGGAGCTGGATCTCCACCGCCTACCTGATGGCCGAGATCATCGTGATCCCGCTCACCGGATGGCTGTCCTCGGTGATCGGCCTGCGTCGCTACCTCGCGGTGAACACGATGCTGTTCACCGCCTTCTCGCTGGCCTGCGCGCTCTCGACCACCCTGAGCCAGATGATCCTGTTCCGGGCGGGCCAGGGTTTTACCGGCGGCGTGCTGATCCCCACTGCCATCGTGATTGTGCGCACGCGACTCTCGAAGGCGCAGCAGCCCATCGGCATCGTGCTGTTCGGGCTGACCGCGACCTTCGCGCCCGCCATCGGCCCGACGGTGGGCGGCTGGCTCACCGACAACCTGTCCTGGCACTACATCTTCTATCTCAACCTGATCTTCGGACCCGTGGCGGCGGCGATCCAGCTCGGCGCCTTCGACAGCGTTCCCGCGCGCTGGGGCGAGCTGCTCAAGGGGGATTGGATCGGCATCGGCCTGATGGCGACCGGCCTGCCGGCCCTGACCTACGTGCTGGAGGAGGGGCAGCGCAAGGACTGGTTCGGGTCGCAGATCATCGTGAACATGTCGCTGCTGGCGGCGGCCGGCATCACCGGGTTCATCGTCCGCGAGCTCACGACCGAGCGCCCGTTCATCAACCTGCGGGTGCTGACCAACCGTTCGGTCGGCGGCGCCTGCGTGCTGATGACGGTGCTCGGCGCGGTCTCGTTCGGGTCGATCTACATCATCCCGGTCTACTGCGCGCAGATCCAGGGCTACAACGCCCAGCAGATCGGCTACGTGGTGATGTGGTCGGGCCTGCCGCAGCTCGTCCTGTTCCCGATGATGCCGCTGCTGATGCGGACCTTCGAAGCGCGGCTTCTGGTTGTCACCGGCACACTGTTCTTCATCGCGAGCTGCTGGATCAATGTCGGGCTGACCCACGATGTCGGGGCCGACCAGCTGATCCTGCCGCAACTGATGCGGGCCATCGGCCAGCCGCTGTTCACGATCCCGCTCTCGCAGCTCTCGACGGCGGGTCTGGCGCCCCGGGATACAGCGGACGCTTCAGCGCTGTCGAACATGATGCGTAACCTCGGCGGCTCGATCGGCATCGCCATGCTGTCGACAATGATCGACCGACGCGAGCACATGCACTTCTCGGTTCTAGCCGAGGCGATCACCGTCAACGCGACCCGCACCCAGGACCGGCTGGCGGCTCTGGCGGCCGGGATGCACGCGCGCATCGCCGACCCGCTCGCCGCCAAGGGCGCGGCGCTGGGCATGCTGGCGCAACAGGTCCGCCGCGAGGCCACCGTCATGGCCTACGCGGACGGTTTCTACCTCGTCGGCGTGAGCCTCGTGCTCAGCCTCGCCGTGGTTGCGATCCTCAAGAAGCCGCAGCGGTCCTCGGGTCCCGTCGAGGCTCACTGAGACCGCTGCTTCACCAGATCACCCGACAATTTCGAGCAGACGATAGACAGCCGGTTCGCGCTTCGCCCCCTCGCGCGGATCGGCCGTCGCCGTAATCACTCCACACGCCATGGCATCCCTCGCGGCGATAGCGGCCCGAGTTGCAAGGTCGGCTCCAGCTCACTCATCGTCCGGAGGCCGTCCGTTGCAAAACCACCCGTTCCGTTTGCAGGTCATCGTCTACCGAGCTGCCGAGGAGCGGACCTTCCGAGGATCGGTAAAGCGTCGGCAGCAGCCCCGCCATCCGTGACGTTTCGGACGCGGGCGGAAGATCGTATCTTGCAGTCCAATCACCCGACGCCTCGAAAAACGGTCGCGGATGGGACAGATCTCTCAACCAATGCTCGAAACCCGCCCGCCCGGCACCGTGACCCGTCAGGACCTCGTCCGCGCCGATTCCTACGCCTGGGCGTCCTGGCTCCGCACCCGCGACGACCTCACGGGCGTGCCGCATCTCGCCGGCTGGGCCGAGGCGGGGCGTCCGCTGATCGTCCGCCGCCGAATCCCGGGGGAGGGCCGCGCGGCCGTCCCGCTCGGCCTTCCGCTGCCGCCCGGCGACGGCAAGCGCCGGATCGGCCTCGCCCTGCCGGCCGAACACCTCACCCGCATGGCCGGCCCGAGCCTCGCCGAGGCCGCATCCCATGCCCCCAAGGCTTGGCAGGCGACGATCGCCGCGGCGGTCGCGCTCGGCGAACGCTACGCTCTGAAACCCCGCCCGTTCGGCGGCCTGCTCTGGCAGGCGGTGACGGGGCTTACCTACCTGACCGAGGCCTCCGACCTCGACCTGCTCTGGCCCTGTCAGGCGCCCGTGCCGACCGGCCTGCTCGACGGGCTCGCGTCCATCGCCGATAAGGCGCCGATGCGCCTCGACGGCGAGATCCTGCTGCCCGACGGGACCGGCCTGCACTGGCGCGAGCTGCGCGATGCGCCCGAGGGCGGGACGGTGCTGGCCAAGGGTCTGGACGGTCTGGCGATGCGCCCGGTCGCCGCCTTACGATTCCGGGAGCCCGCATGAGCGTCGCGATCCTTCTGTCCGGCCAGGGCGGCCAGCATCCCGGGATGTTCGACCTCACCGCCGACCATCCTGCCGCGCAAGCGGTTTTTTCCGCCGCCGCGCCGCTCCTCGGCGGCACCGACCCGCGCGACCTCGTCCGGAGCGGCGGCGATGCGCTCCACGCCAACCGAGCCGGGCAGATCCTGTGCTGCACCGCCGCCCTCGCCGCCTGGCGGGCGCTGGGTTTTGCCGGCCGGGCCATCGTGGCCGGCTACAGCATCGGCGACCTCGCCGCCTGGGGGGTCGCCGGACGGATCGCCGAGGCCGAAATCCTGGCGCTCGCCGCAAAGCGGGCCGAGGCCATGGATGCCGCGTCCGGGGATGGGTTCGGGCTCGCCGGGATCCGGGGCCTCGGCCTCGACGCCCTCGACGCCCTGGCCGGCCGGCATCACTGCCACCTCGCCATCCGCAACGCCCCGGACAGCGGTGTGGTCGGAGGCCGGCGCGACGCCCTCGACGCCCTGTGCCGGGAGGCCGCCGGGGCCGGGGCGCAGCGGGCCGTCCTGCTGCCGGTGCACACGCCCTCGCACACGCCGCTGCTGGCGGAGGCCAGCGCTGCGTTCCGGAGCGCCCTCGGCGCCGTCAGCCTGAACCGCCCGCCTGCGGGCGCCCCGCGCCTCGTCAGCGGTCTCGACGGGGCGACGGTGTTCCGCCCGGAAGAGGGTCTCGGCAAGCTGGCGCGCCAGATCTCCCACACCCTCGACTGGGCCGCCTGCCTGGAGGCCTGTCGGGAATACGGGGCCGACCGAGTCCTGGAACTCGGCCCCGGCCACGCCCTGGCCACGATGGCGCGCACGGCGCTGCCCGACGCCCGCGTCCACGCGCTGGAGGAATTCCGGTCGCTCGACGGCGTGACCGCCTGGCTGACCCAACCGTGAGGCGAAGCCTGCAGGCCGCGAAGAATTGGCCCGACGGCGCGCAATTCTTCGCGCAAACGGGCAACATCGCACCGGCACGCGCCACACCGCGAAGACTATGCGCGGTCTGGCCTCACCTTGACGCGCGGGCTACCACGGTCGTAGCAGCCGGGCAGCAACGGGATGGGACGGATTCATGACGGGCAAGCGCGCGCTGATCACCGGGGTGACGGGCCAGGACGGCGCGTATCTGGCGCAGTTGCTGCTGCAGAAGGGCTACACGGTCACCGGCATCGTGCGCCGCTCCAGCCATGCCGGGGTGTTCGACCACCGGTTGAAGTGGCTCGGCATCCTGGACGATGTCGAGCTCGTGGACGGCAACTTGTTGGATCAGTCGGCGCTGCTGCGCATCGTCCAGGCCGCCAAGCCTGACGAGATCTACAACCTCGCCGCGCAGTCGTTCGTGACCTCCTCCTGGCAGCAGCCGCTGCTCACCGGCCAGGTGACCGGCCTGGGCGCCGTGCACATGCTCGAATGCCTGCGCTCGGTCGCCCCCCAGGCCCGGTACTACCAGGCCTCGACCTCGGAGATGTTCGGCCTGATCCAGGAGGCGCAGCAGAGCGAGACGACGCCGTTCTACCCGCGCTCGCCCTACGGCGTGGCCAAGCTCTACGCGCACTGGATGACTATCAACTACCGCGAGAGTTTCGGGCTGCACGCCTCGAACGGCATCCTGTTCAACCACGAGAGCCCGCTGCGGGGCGTCGAGTTCGTCACCCGCAAGGTCACGGACGCGGTGGCGCGGATCAAGCTCGGCAAGCAGAAGGAATTGCGGCTGGGCAACATCGACGCCAAGCGGGACTGGGGCCACGCCCGGGACTACGTCGAGGCGATGTGGCTGATGCTGCAGCAGGACAAGCCGGACGACTACGTCATCGCCACCGGCCGGACCACGACGGTGCGGGACATGTGCGTGATCGCGTTCAAGCATGTCGGGCTGAACATCGATGATCACTTGATCATCGATCCGGCGTTCTTCCGTCCCGCCGAGGTCGAGGTGCTGCTCGGCAACCCGGCCAAGGCCAAGGCAACCTTCGGTTGGGAGGCGCAGACCAGCCTCGAGTCGCTGATCACCGAGATGGTCGACGCCGACATCAAGCGCCTCAGCGCTAACGGATAAGGCGGCGAGCCTCGTCACGGGCCCGCTTCGGGCCCATATCGCGCGCGTCATTCGCGAGAGAGGCGCGCCGTGAAAACCTATCAGCTCTACATCGACGGCCAGGACGTCGATCCGGTCGAGGGCTCGTGGTTCGAGTCCGTCAACCCCTACCGAGGCGAGCCCTGGGCCCGAATCCCGCGCGCCTCCAAGGCCGATGTCGACAGGGCGGTAGCCGCCGCCAAGCGCGCCATGTGGGACGGCCCCTGGGCCGCCATGACCGCCTCGGCCCGAGGCAAGGTGCTGCGCCGGATCGGCGACCTCGTTGAGCGCGAGGCCAAGGCGCTGGCCGAGGTCGAGGTCCGTGACAACGGCAAGCTGTTCGCCGAGATGTACGGCCAGACCCGCTACCAGCCGGAATGGTGGTGGTACTATGCCGGCCTCGCCGACAAGGTCGAAGGCGCTCAAGTGCCGATCGACAAGCCGGAGACCTTCGCGTTCACCCGGCACGAGCCGGTGGGCGTGGTCGGGGCGCTGACCGCCTGGAACTCGCCGCTGCTGTTCGTCGCCTGGAAATGCGCACCCGCCCTCGCGGCCGGCTGCGCCGTCGTGGTCAAGCCGTCGGAATTCGCCTCCGCAAGCACCCTGGAATTCGCCCGCCTGACCAAGGAGGCCGGACTGCCGGACGGGATGTTCAACGTCGTCACGGGCTTCGGCGGCGAGGCCGGCAGTGCCATCGTCGAGCACCCGGACGTGGCCAAGATCACCTTCACGGGCTCGGATGTCACCGGCGCGAAGGTCTACGAGGCGGCCGCGCGCCAGATCAAGCGGGTGTCGCTGGAACTCGGTGGTAAATCGCCCAACATCGTGTTCGCCGATGCCGACCTGAAGGCCGCCGCCGCGGGCGCGATCTCGGGCATCTTCGCGGCGACCGGGCAGACCTGCATCGCCGGCTCGCGGCTGCTGGTGCAGAACAGCATCCGTGAAGCCTTCGTCGAGCGGCTGGTCGAACTGGCCCGCTCGGCTCGGCTCGGCGATCCGATGCGGGCGGAGACCAATATCGGGCCGATCACCACGCCGCCGCAATACGCCAAAGTGCTGGACTACATCGCGCTCGCCAAGAGCGAGGGCGCGCGCTGCGTGCTCGGCGGCAACCCCGCCTCCGGACCGGGCGTGATCGGCGGCCAGTTCGTCGAGCCGACGATCTTCACCGGCGTCACCAACGACATGCGCATCGCCCAGGAGGAGGTGTTCGGCCCGGTCCTGTCGATCATCGGGTTCGAGGACGAGGCCGAGGCACTGCGGCTCGGCAACGACGTGATCTACGGCTTAGCGGCCGGCGTCTGGACCCAGGATATCGGCCGAGCCCTGCGTATGTCGAAGGGCCTGCGCGCCGGCACGATCTGGGTGAACACCTACCGCGCGGTGAGCTACATGATGCCGTTCGGTGGCATGAAGCGCTCCGGGATCGGCCGCGAAAGCGGGATCGAGTCGATCCGCGAGTACTTGGAGACCAAGAGCGTCTGGATCTCCACCAGCCGCGACGCGCCCGAGAACCCGTTCGTGATGCGATAGGGTTTCAAGCCGCGTTGCCCGCCACCGATCCGGCGCAGGGGCGTTTGCCCCCGCAACGGGTCGGTGACAAGTCCGGCGCAAGGGAGGCCTTGATGATCGCAACGCCGTCAATGCAGAGCACGGGCCATTGCGATGATCGCACCCACGATGATCAACGCCTGGTAGCCGATGGCCGATAGCACCCATTTGATGATGTCTGCCTTCGTAGCCTCGATCTTAGCCTCAAGCCGGAGCTCTGCCTCGCGGATGTCCGTCTTCGCGGCGAGGGCTGTCAGGTCGGCGTCGCGACTGTCTCGAATCGCATCGGTGATAGCCTCCGCCTGATCTTCGGGCAGGCCGGAAGCTCGGAGCTTGCGGACGATGGCAAGCGTGTCGAGGGCGACGACCGTCATGCCGAGCGCTCTGGATTCAGCTTCGAGATCCGCCGCGCCCTGTCGCGCAGCTCACGACATCCCGCGTCGCAGGTCAGCACGCTGCTCTTTTCCTGAGACAACATCACCGGTCGCCCATAATCGCAAAACGGCGCCCTACGACATGGCTCCTTTTGCATATCTATTCCTGTAAGTCCGCAGCCGACCAACGCTCTCGCGCGCTGCCACGACTATGAGTTTGGCGAGACGGCAGGGGCAACAGGATATCGCTGAGGGCCGAAACGTCTACTTCGAAAAATGCGTGGTCGACATCTGGTCCGTGACGAGTTCGAATGGCACCCAATCGTATTGCTGCACGGTCTCGCGCCGGATCAGCTTCAGCGTATCGTCCACCGCCCGGCGCGCCTGCAGGCCTGCATCCTGAAAGACCGTCACGGCCATGCGCTTGTGCTGCATCGCCTTCAGGCCGTCGGGCGTCGCGTCGACACCGCCGATCAGGATCCGATCGGATGGGATCCCGGCCGCCTTGACGGCATCGGCCGCCCCGATCGCCATCTCGTCGTTGTTGGCGACGATCGCGTCGATCGCGGTCCCCTTCGCCAGCTATGCGGCAACGAGCGCCGCCGCCTTCTTGCGATCCCAGTCCGCAGTCCCTTCCTCCACGACATGGAGTTCCGGGAACGCGGCGGCCACCTCTTTGACGCCCTGCGTGCGCAACGCGGTCGCCAAGTGGCTTGGATGCCCGTTGATGATTGCGACCCGCCCTTTGCCCTTCAGCATCTGCGCGAGCTTCCGCATCTGGAGCCGCCCCGCCACGAGATCGTTCGGCAGGACAAACGCCACGCGCCCGTCGAACCAGTCCTCGCGGGGACCGTTGTTGGCGTAGACCAGCGGGATGTCGACCTCCTGGGCGAGCCGAGTGATCGTCGCGTTTGCCACTGGGTCGACTGGAAGGACCACCAAGGCATCGACCTTCGCGGCGATGAACTGGCGGACCTGCTCGATCTGTTTCTCGCCCGCCCCCTCCGGGGCGTAGGCGAATTGCACGGCGAGGTCGGGAAGGGACCTTGCGTAGGTTTCGAGGCGATCGTGAAGCAGCTGCGTGAAGCCGTTCGGCTGGACCATCGCGACGCCGATCGTGGTCGACAAAGCCGGCGTTGCCAGGCTGGCGAGCACAGCTGCACAGGCTGCCGGCCGTCTGCCTCTGGCGACGATCGAACCCCGAACTCGAACGTGACACGATTGGAGTGCCTCTCGGGCGGCATTGAACCTCTGGACGAGGGTCCTTCCGCGGAGGGTTCGGATCATGGCACTTCCACCTGCTTGCAGCGCTCTCCACCGCGGTCGATGCCGCCTCGGCGCGAGCGAGCGCGTGAAGTCAATGGGTTCGCGTTGGACGCGATAGCGAAGATCTTCGCCGATGAGGACGCCAAGCAGCCGCCTGACTTGCCCCAGCTTGGTGACAGGACCGCGTCAGGCGGCACGGATGCTCTTCAGAAACCGCTGGACCTCTTCGCCCAGGCGCTCGGCATCGCGCGACAGCGCACTTGCCGAGGTGAGCATCCGATCCGCCGCAACGCCGGTATGCTCCGCCGCGCCGGCGACATTGGTGATGTTCGCCGTCACCTCGCCGGTGCCATTGGCAGCCTGCGAGATGTTGACCACGATCTCCTGGGTGGCGGCGCCCTGTTCCTCGACGGCCGCGGCGATCGAGGCGGCAGCCCCGCTCATGTTCTTGACCCGCGTGGCGATCCCCTCAATCGCCGCGACGGCGTCGGAGGTGGACGCCTTGATGACTGAGACATGGCTGGCGATATCGTCGGTTGCGCGCTTCGCTTCGCCCGCCAATTGCTTGACCTCTGCGGCCACCACTGCGAAGCCCCGGCCGGCGTCGCCGGCCCGAGCAGCCTCGATGGCGGCGTTAAGGGCGAGCAGATTGGTCTGCGCCGCGATCTTGGCGATCAGCCGGACTACGTGGCCGATCCGGTCCGCCGCGCCGCTGAGCACCTGCACGAACGCGATGGTCTGGGCAGCCTCCGTGGCGGCACCGTCGGCCATGGCGGCGGAGTGCTGGGCCCGGCGGCCGATCTCCTGGACCGACGCGCCGAGTTCGTCGGCGGCGGCCGCGATCATCCGCACATTGGATTGGGCCTGTTCGGCCGCGGCCGCCACCGTCGTGGACTGGCTTGCCGTCTGCCCGGCGGCCTCGCTCGTCTGTCGGGCCGTTCCCTGAAGCTGCGTCACCGCGGATGCGACGGTGCCGACGATCCCGCCCACCGTCTCCTCGAGCCGCTCCGCCATGTCGCGCAGCACGACCTTGCGCCGCTGCTCCGCTTCCTGGCGGATCCTGGCGGCCGCCTCGTCCAGGGCCTTGGCGTGAATCATGTTCTCCTTGAACACCTGCATGGCCCCCGCGATAGCGCCGATCTCGTCGCCTCTTTCGCCGCCGGGGATCGCGACGGCGAGATCGTTCTCAGCGAGGCAGGCCATCACCCGCGTGATCGTCGCGATCGGTGCGACCACGCGACGAATGATGAACCAACTGATCCCCAGGCTCAGAACCGCCGCGATGGCCAACGCCGCGATCACCGCAAGCCGGGACATGGCACCGATCGCATCGGCCGCCGCCGTCTGCTCGAAGGCTCGCCCCTGCCGGTGGACCAAGACGGAATCCACCGCCTGGGTGAAGGCGACGGCGTCGTTCTGGAACGGATCGGCGAACACCGCATCGGCCAGCTCACGCTCACCGGCGCGGTCCAGCGCGGTCGCCTCGGCCTCCACGGTCAGGAAGTGCTGCCAGGCCTGGCGCAACCGATGCGCCAATCGTTGCTCATCGGCCCCAGAGATGGTCGGCGCGTAGGCGCTCCAGGCCGCGGAGAACGTCTCCTGGGCTTTGGCGGCTTCCGCGAGATAGCGGCGGCGCTCGTCGTCCGAGCGGGCGTTGTGGGCCAGGACATCCAGGGCCCGCAGTCCCTGGCTCAATTCCTTCATGCGCCCGAGGATCGTGACCGCCTTGATCTCCTCGGAGATCGATCGGCTGACCTCGTTGATCATACCGATGCGGAATACAGAAAATATTCCAATCGTCGCTGATATCACGAACAGGGTTATCGAAGACCCGATGATGATCGAACGCAAATTGAGAGATAATTTTTTTCTAGGCTGCAATAAACCGACGTCCATATCTCAAACCGGGAAATGAGTTCAGCGTATTTCTATCAGATTTTCATTAAATAGGCAATAACTTATAGCGACTCGTTCGACGTAACTAGCAAGTTATTTTCATTTCTCGCATAATTTTATAAACATTGAGAAGAAATATTCGTATTTTCCGTTCTATTTTTCATCTTATCAAAGCAGTCGATGACGTCGGCAGGTCGGTACAAACCATCATTCTCGTCGCAGGTGAGATCAATGCAGCCCGATCTGCCAAACAGGCGGGGACGAAGCCCAGATTGCCCACACTGTGGGTCATCCGATCAGGCTGCCCGGACGGAGATCGCCGAATCGCGATAGCGATTACGGATGAAGGTCGTGACCCCCGCGGATGTGAGCAGGGCGACAAGCCGCAGGATTTCGCCTGAGGGGGTTTTGGGCCGCAGCTGAAGTTCGTGACGTTATTCGGCAGGGCGACGCTCGCTTCCTGCGGAACCTCGGCCAGGGTCTTCACGCGCCAGGAATAGATCTCGATCAGTTTAATAGGCACCCACGCCGCAACCGCGAATGTTACCCCGAGCTGCGCCTCTTGAGAGTGCAGGAAAGATACGTGCTGGAAGAAATTGGCGTCGGCATCGCCGTCATGGAGGAGGGCGTCCGGTCGGATATCGCCGCTCGTCTCGATGACCGTCAGGGAAAACCCTGGTGCCAGCGTGCGCGTGATGAATTCAAGGATCTCTGCATGCCGCACCGAGGAGGCGACGACCCGCAGGGCACTCGCCGCTCCGGCCCCGCTGACGGCTAAGGCCAGCGCTCCGGCCAGAACGGTGCGGCGCCTCGTCGATATCATCGGTGTCCCGCAGGCAGGATTGTGGGAAAGGCGTAGGACCGTTCAGTCGCCAGGAGCACTCGCGCGTGCTCAAAAGGTGACGGGTTCGATCACGGAATGGCAGCGCTGACAATCGTTGCCAGCGAATCACCCAGCAGGATCTTCCTCAGCGCCAGCGCCGCCTCGTGCGGCGGGCGTGCAAGGGCGTGCCGTACGGCCTCAATCGGCCCCGCGCAGACGGGTGGAACGAAGGCATGTTCCGGCCTCACCATGCGACTCTGCTTCACGCCAACCTTCGCGGCGCTCCCACCTTCGGACGAGCGCTGTGCGAGGAGCGCGGCAAGCCCAGGGCGACCCGGCTGCGCGCCCCTGAGCGTCTCGTCCAGCCTGACGAAGTCCGCTGCGGCGAGGGCGGCGCAGACTTCGGCTGCGGCCGCATTCGCCAAAACGAACTGTCCCAAAGCGCGGACGGTCGCGTCGTCGGCCGCCCGGAACTTCCGCCGCAATGCGGCCGATGCCCGCTGACGCAGACCCGCGATGGCCTCCGCCTCCGAACGGCCGGCCAGATACCCGTCTCGATACCAGGCGGCCGCTTCATCGACCGCAGCGGGATCTGCCGCAGACAGAATCGGCAGATTGCGGAGGAGCTCGGACCGGGCGGCCGGCGGGCTCGGATCGGAATCGAGGGTGGAATCCGGGAAGCGGTCGCTCCCAACCATCTCGGTCACGACACCAGCCTGGCGCAGCCGCGCCGGTTCGGGGATCCAGATATCTTCAGGCGCCACCGTCATGGTCTGCGCCACGAAACCCGACGTCAGGCCGGCCGCGAGATAAGCCGCGCGCTCGGCACTGGGATCGACCGCCTCGATCCGGCCGCCGGGTCCCAGCTCGTAGGGGGCGTGAAACCCGAGCTGGCCGCCGATGGCCAGATAACGGGTCCGTCCGCGCACGAAGACGAGGGTGCAGGCCGAGGCGCAGGCATCGGGCACGTAGGTGGCGAGACCCCGCTCGGCCACCAGCGCGCCGAGCGCCTCCGCCTCGTCGACCAGCCCGCCATCGCTGGTCAGGTGGATGCGCTCCACGCCCGGGTTCGCCGCCAGCAGGGCCGCCACGCGCGCCGCTACGCCCTCCGTAAGATCGCCGGCCAACCGGATGTCCCGACCACCCGGCCCGAGGGCCACCCGCGCCTCCACCTCGGGCGGCTCGTCGCCAGGCCCATCGGGTCGCGGAGCCAAAGCCGGCACCGGTACGGAGGCTGTCACCTCCGCCACGGGCGAGATCGCTGCGAAGCCGGCGGCGCCAATCACGAGGGCGCGCAAGGCCGCCTTCGCCGGGCGACCGCACCCGGGCGTTTCGATTGTCGGCATGGCGAGAGACTCAAGCCTCTGTCGCTGCGCTCCGGACACGCCGCGGGTAGGAATACTCCGCAGCGTCCGCCGAGATGGCAGCCGAGTGGTTGGGGGTATCGATGTTCGGCGAGGACACAGTGGTTATTGCAGGTAGGCGACGAACATCTCGGCGACAGCGCGCGCCGCGTAATCCGCCGGGCTCTCGCCGCGCCAGACCGGGAAGGCGTCGATGATCGTCCGCCCGTCGAGAATCTGCTCGACCTCGTCGGCCATCAACCCTTCGTCGAGGGCATTCGCCAGTGCCGCGCGTCCATGCGTGTAATAGCGCTGCAGATCGCTGGATGGAGTCACATCAAGCATTGAATCGAAGAAAATGATCCCGTGCGGGGCTGACGAATTACGGGGCGTGGTGGAATTCAGAGTGGCGTGCGTGGGCATCGTCGGTCGTCTCCTGTGTGGGGGTGTGTGTCTGTGTCGGATCCTCGAACCGACAACACCACGCCCAGGACGAAGTCGCGGCGATGGCTGTGTGTGCGTAGACGATCACTCGGCCCTCCATCCGACAGCTTTGTCGATCTGCATCGGGGACAGGTACAGATTAGTATCGCGGTCCAGAAATGTGCTCCCAAATAAAGCTCCCGCTACAGAGCAGATCCGTCGCCTAATTCGCGTACAGGAGCAGAGATGGGTCGTGGACGGGCGGGTAGAGCTTCGGCCATTGCGAGATGCGCGTGGCGTCTGGTGCCGAAAGGGGATAATCGAGGGAGCACATAAGAAAACGTGCACCTGCTCGAGCAGCACGATGTGACGGCGGACGAAACCAGCGATAGTTCTCGTCAAGGGGCAGGCGATATCGAGAACCGTTGAGCGGCCGTCTTGAATATCGACTCGTCGAAGTGCAGGTCGGACAGAAGTATGTTCGGCGACGCCGCAGTCCCATCTAGCGACTGCGGCGATGTACCATCTCTAAATCAGCATTTTCTGGTAAAAAAATCCTATGATATTTGAGTTTTTGAAAATATGACTCGCCTCTCGTCGATATTTATCCACTTTCAAAAAAATTTGTCGCGGATAAATTACAACTATTACTTACGTTGATTGCGATGAAGGTCAAATTAATGTCTTAGAGACAACGAAAATTACCAACTAGAATCGGGCGGCGCAAGTTTTATACGCGTCAACTAAATCGTAGAGCCAAGCGTCTGGGGCGTCTTCGCGTGACCAAGCGTTCACGCTTCGAAGTTGGTCGACATGCGCTGATTGCCAGCAGAACGCCACGAGCCAGGTATACCAGGGGACCCGATCCCAAGAGAGTTTCCGTCCAGAAAAAATCAAAAAAACTGCCAGCTCGGACTATAAGTTGCGACATAAGTCGAGTGATTAGCTCCCCAAGCCGGGTCGACCATTTTGGTAAGTGCTTTACGAGCAAGCTCGGCGCGTTGCGGTCGATCCTCAGCCGGAAAGTCCGGGCAGCCAAGAACAGCAAGACATGCCGAAAGGCATGATCTGTACTGACCTGTGTTAAATGCATGAACGAAAAATTTATCTTGCAAACCGTATGCATACATCCATGGCTGCAGAAAAAGGCCATCACTTGGCGATGCTAGACTGATTCCGGCTTCTGCATAATGGTATCCTTCGACATAACGCTTTTTATCTTGGCAATATCTCGCGGCGTGAAATAGAGCCTCGCCACGCCTCGGATTGATTGCTATCGCCTTATCGAATGTGGCGACGATTTGATCGAAAGGTTCGTCGAGCGCTTCCATTATTAGAGCGGCACTCAGATAACTGATATAGACTTCTTCGGCCCAGAATCCCAATTCGGCGCGCTTCAAATAATTGACAATCGCCTTATGCCGCTCCTGGCAATCGCGATAGCTTTGCGCAAGATAAAACGTGTATCGTGAAATCAGAAACGGATCTTTTTCTGTCGTCAGAGCTTTCTCCAAAATTTCCGCGTCCCGCTCGTAAGTCCTTTTATCACGACGGCGTGCTCCATCGTGCCCTCGACGCATTGCAATCGGCAAGGTATCAGACCAGACTAAATCTTTGCATTCGGCAAATTCGTGCAGAACCCCACGATAATGCCATTTATTTTTGTTGTTAAATATTTGAATTTGTGAATATCTAAAACTGTTATCGTGAATTTGGAGGCTGTACCCCGGAGCCTCGAGGATCGGCATCATGAAACCGGCCGGGATTATCAACTCGTCGTCCGCGTCGATAACCAAAGTGTAGGCGCCGTGCGGGCGGGCCAGATTCAGCGCTTCAGTACGATTGTAGGCAAAATCAACCCAAGGCCGCTCCAGCAGGGCGCCCGGCACATCGGCCAGGGTAGAACGAATGATCTCCTGCGTTCCGTCGCTGGAACCGGTGTCAACGATGATCCAATAATCAATAATCGAACGCACGGATTCGAGGCACCGGCGAACGACTGGTGCCTCGTCCTTAACAATCATCGAGAGACAAATTTTTTGACCGGAAGGAGTCATCTCTACTAAACTTCTCGATGGAATGGTGCACACGAACGACGGCTCATGATTCCCGCTTGTACCGCAGAGTTACGGCCACGGCAAAGGACGCATCCCCACAAGTTTGTGCAAGTTTTATAGAATTTGGAAATATTACGATCAAAAATCCTGAGTACTATTCTGTTTTCTATTCGAATATAACAGATGAAATTGCCATTTTTATTCAGTAAATGCGTATTTTTATGCTTATAAAGCAATTATTTCCACAACGTGCGCTGCTTTTATCGGCAGCATTTCTCCGGCACAATGCGCCCAGGGGATGGCCCGATGAACCGGAGGCATGCGAGTCGAGGCGGCGCTCAACGTCTGGCGAACTGGCCACACCGAGATACAGGCCTAGGAGCCTGTCCGAGTAATCTCCTCGACGGCGGATCGGGAGGGTGATTCACTTGGCTCATGACCAAGGTGTTTCGCTCCTGGGACGTCGATCAGGGTTGGCTTCTGCCGCCCTCGCTGCACGAGTTCGTGCCACCCGGGCACATGGCGCACTTCGTGCGCGATACGGTTCGAGAGGCGCTCGACCTCTCGGCCATCCTCGACACCTACACGGAGGAGGGCGGCTACCCGCCCTCCCATCCCGGCATGATGGTGGCGCTCCTGCTCTACGGCTACAGCCGCGGCCTGTACTCTTCTCGCCAGCTCGCCCGCGCCTGTGAGGAGCGTGTCGACGTCATGGCGGTGACCGGCATGAACCGGCCGGACTTCCGCACCATCTCCGACTTCAGCAAGCGCCACCTCGTGGCCCTGTCGGCCCTGTTCGTGCAGGTGCTGCGCCTGTGTCGGGCAGCCGGTCTGGTCGAGTTCGACCCCGTGGCGGTGGATGGTACCAAGCTGAAGGACAACGCCTCACGACACAAAGCGATGAGCTACGGGCGGATGCAGACCGCCGAGCCGGCCCTGGCCGCCGAGGTAGACGCTTGGCTGGAGCGCGCGCACGAGGCTGACACGGCGGAGGACCAGGCTCACGGTGCCGATCGTCGGGCTGACGAGACGCCGGACTGGATGGCCGACAAGCAGCGGCGGCTGGAAGCGATCCGCGCCGCCAAGGCCGCGCTGGAGGCGGAGGCGGCTGATCCGCCCGAACCGGAGGACGAGAGCGGGCCGGGCGCCTCGTCGGGCCTGCGTTGGCAGGGCCAGCCACTGCGCGGCGAAGACGGCGGTCCGCCCGACCGAGCGCAGCGCAACTTCACCGACCCCGACAGCCGGATCCTGCCCACGCGCAACGGCTTCGTACAAGGCTACAACGGCCAGATCGCGGTCGACGCAGCCCATTAGGTGATCGTCGCGCACCGCCTCGTGACCAACTCGGCTGACTACCGCGCGCTCGTGCCGCTTGTGGACGGGGTCCGCGCTCATCTCGGGCGCAAGCCGCGGGAGGTCTCGGGCGATGCCGGCTTCGCCAACGAGGCGAACC
>NZ_JAKSYJ010000224.1 GCF_022829365.1 Methylobacterium sp. J-077
GCCGTGGTCCTGCTCAACTCCGACGCCCAGGTGTTCGGCGACTGGCTCGACCGGCTGGTCGCCCACGCCGAGACCGCCGCGGCCGAGGGCCGCCCGCCGGTGGGCAGCGTCACGCCGCTGTCGAACAACGCCACGATCTGCAGCTACCCGCGCTTCAACGCCAACAACACCATGGCGCTCGAGATCCCCCGGCCCGAGCTCGACCAGGCCGCCCGCACGCTCAACCGCGGCCGCGCCGTCGAGGTGCCAACCGGGGTCGGCTTCTGCATGTACATGACGGCAGAGGCCCTCGACGCGGTCGGGGTCCTCGACGAGGTCGCCTTCGGCAAGGGCTACGGCGAGGAGAACGACTGGTGCATGCGCGCCCGCAAGGCCGGGTTCTCGAACCTGCTCGCCGAGGACGTGTACGTCTACCATGCCGGGCAGATCTCGTTCGGGCTCGACCCGGGCGGCGAGTACGACCAGGGCCAGGCGGCGCTGCTGGCCAAGCACCCGGACTACCCGGCGCTCGTCGGCCAGTTCGTCCAGGCCGATCCGGGCCGGCGGGGGCGGGCGCGGCTCGACCTGTACCGGCTCCCCCGGCACTTCCGCGGCCGGGCGGTTCTGTTCGTGACCCACAGCTGGGGCGGGGGCATCCAGCGGCACATCGACGACATGATCGCCCGGCTCGAAGCCGAGGGCGTGGCCGTGGTGCTGCTCTCGGTCGACCGGGCCCGGAACATCCAGGTCGACGTCTCGTATCGCAGCAGCGAGTTCCTGTACCTGCCGAGCCTGGACAGCCTGTACCTGCCCCGCGACGCCGACGCGGTGGCCGCGTTCGTGGAGCAACTGGCGCCGCTGCTGATCCACGTGCACTCGCTGGCGGGGCTGCGCTGGAACGCGGCCCGCGCCTTGATGGACCTCGTGTCCGGCTCGGGGCGGCCCTATGCCTGGACGCTGCACGACTTCTCGCCGGTGTGCCACCGCAACCACCTGGTGATGCCGGACGGGCGCTATTGCGGCCTGGCGCCGGTGCCGGTGTGCCGGGACTGCCTGGCCGCGGACGCGGACGGCTACGAGGAGCCGGACCCGGCGGAGCGCC
>NZ_JAKSYJ010000246.1 GCF_022829365.1 Methylobacterium sp. J-077
TTGCGACCGTCTCCACGACCAACATCCCGCGCAAGCCTCCCGTTCGAGCCGGAAGGCATTGTGGATGACTTGTCCTGGGGGTCCCGTTTGGACGCCGATCACCCCGAGAACGGGGTCCTTATTCCACGCCTAATCACAGCCAGCGTCCGCTTAATGGGCGAAGATGGCCTCCTCACCGGCCATGTCGAGAGCGTTGCGGGCGGCATCGAGGACCGCGAGCGTTCCGCAGGGGCGAATTTGCTCGCCAACGTCAACCCGACCTTTGCGTGGGTGCGGCTCGCCCAACGCATCCCCGTGCGGATCAAGTTAGAGCGGGTGGACGACCAGGCGCGATTGGTCTCGGGTCGGACGGCGACGGTGTCTGTCGACGCGCCGGGCACCACCTCGACCTTCCGTTTTCTAGAGGGCTGGCGCCAAGCTGAGGCATTAGCGGACCGCTCGGTGCGGTAGGAATCCCCCTAACTTGCTTTGGTCGATAGCCACAAGCTGGCTTGCCGCTGAAAGGCTTGGGCAACAGAGGGGGTGAAGGGGTATTTCTTGCCTCACCGCCGAACTTACCCGTGGTACGCCGACTCGCCTTTTATACGGACGAGGTAGTCGACGATCACTTTCGCGTCGTCAGGCGTGATTGGCGCCTTATAAGCAGTGATCATTTTGTCCACGACCTTGTGCCATTCCTCCCGAGAGAGGGTCGGCTGGTTAAGGGTATGGTCGGCTGAATGACAGGCCACGCAATTGGATGCGATGACGTCAGAGCCAGGTCCTTCGGGGAAGCCGACATCGTCGCCGAAAGGCAGGTCGACTTCGAGCTTCGAATGAAGGTCCAGTGGTGTCGCGGCCAATGCCGCCGAAAGCCCTGCGGTGATACCAGCCAGTGATGCGGCGAGAAGTACCGTGCGTGTGCGTCGAGTCATGGTGCTCTTCCCTCAAGCCGCGACGAGATCGACGGTCTCGACCTGGTTGGCCAAGTACCCTCCCGGGTTCCAGACGCGCTGCATCGGCTGCATAACCCGATCGGTGTTGGTGCAACGGGTCATCACGGTGCGCGCGCCGCGTCCTGGCAAGCTGATCGTGGTCTGCCACTGTCGAAACCCGTAGGTGCCTTCGTCCCTTCCCAGCATCGTCGGTTGCCAACTCCGACCGCCGTCGAGTGATAGGTCCACCGCTGCGACACCGTGGTCGCCCCCGAACGCGATGCCACGCACGAGCTGCGGCGCACCAACTGGGATGGTCTCGCCGGGCTTGAGATTAGTCACGAACGAGCGGGGCAGGTTCCGGGTAATCGGAATCATGCCGTAGCCCGTCTGCTCGGGCCTGACCGTATAATTGGGGGTGTCCGGTACGCGATAGCTTCGTGTCGTCCAGACGCTGGGATCGGAGTGATCCATCACCTCTATGTCGTTGAGCATCTTGATCCAGTAGACCGCACTCCAGCCGGGTACGATGAGCTTAAGCGGGAAGCCGTTCAGCATCGGAAGCTGTTCGCCGTTCATTGCGAAGGCGAGCATCACCTCGCCGTCGCGAGCGTGATCAAGGCTCAGAGATTTTACGAACTTCGGCGCCTCTGGCAGGACCGGCTCGTCGAGGCCACCGAACAAGACATGCCCGGCGCCGGACTTCACGCCGGCACGGTCAAGGACATCCTTGAGGCGCACGCCGGTATAGAGGGCGTTGCTCATCGAGCCGTTCGCCCATTGCGCACCGGCGGCCCGCGGTCGGGCGTAAAGGCGCGAATTGCCGGCGCACTGGCTGACCGCCGCGATCTCGAAGCGTGGCAGGTCGTACATCAGTTCCTGAAGTGACAAGGATTGCGGCCGCTCAACCAAACCATGGATCTTGAGGGCAAACGTGTTGACGTCGACGCTCGTCGGGAAGGTCGCCCAGTGCCAGCTGACGAAGTGCTGGTTGTTCGGCGTGAACACGCCCTGGTCGAAGACGTCGAACGGCGTCTCCAGCCACGGCGGCCGCGTGCGCTGGACGATCATGCGTCCCTTCTCAGGATAGGTGGTCGTCATGGGCCGGGTGCTGGGACCACCTGGCACGTGGAAGTCGATCGTCTCGCCCATTGCTTGGCGGGTAAGCAGGCCGAGTCCACCCATGGCCGCTGCCGACAACAGGCCACGGCGGCTCAGAGCCGATGACGAAGGGGTGTTTTTCCGCATCACGTCGATGTCCCACTCGGCCGACGGCTGGGCGCTCGGCTGCGGGCATTCGAACCTTTCAGCTTAAGCCAACCTTAAGCGCACTGAGGCCGACCCTGGAGGGTCGAGATCCCTCACCGCCGCACGCTCTCTCCAGCGGCGCCCCGTCAGGGTTGAGCATCATGACGTTGCCCAGTGTCGGGGTTGGAAATGTCCGTTCCAGGTTTGACCCGAAGCCTCCCACTCGCATGAGGTCGTTCTGACCGCTCAGGCAGCCGCGAGCTCCACCTCCAACCCCGAGCGATCTTGGCGATTGCGCAATCGCAACTTGGCACCGCTCCGCCGGGCCGCCATTTCCGAGATCGCCAGTCCGAGCCCGCTACCCGATGTGCTCTTGTGGCGACCGCGGTAGAAGCGCGTCGTCACGTGCGGCATCTCTTCCTCGGGTATGCCCGGCCCTTCGTCCCTGATGAAGAAGGCGGTGCCGCTAGGCCTCACACCCCACTCGACTGTGCCGGTGCTCATGTGGTGAATGGCGTTCTCGTGCAGGTTCCTGATTGCGAGCCGTAGACTTTCCGGATCCCCGCGCATCTTGAAGCCGCGAAGCCGCGGGTCGACGACTGTCCGGATGCCTTCCGAGACGCGCATGCCCTGCACTGTCTCGGCGATTAACGCGCCCACATCGACATCCGTGAGGGGTCCACCATCCACCTCGGCGTCCAGACGAGCGGCATCGAGCAGTTGGCGCACGAGACGAGTGGTCTGGTCCACTGCCGTCAGGATCTGTCGCAGCGCCGCTTTTGCGACACTGGGATCCGGGGTGGCCATCGCGACCTGCGCCTGGGTCTTCAGCCCTGCCAACGGCGTCCGCAACTCGTGCGCGGCGAAAGCCGTGACCGTTCGCTCGTGCCGCCGTGCGGTTTCGACCTTGAGGAACAGTGCGTTTAGGGCGTCTGCGAGAGGGCGCACCTCGGCCGGAGCACGGCCGGCGTCGATGGCGCGCATATCGTCCGCATCGCGAGCCTCCAAGTCACGAGTCATGCGCCGCAGCGGGCGCAGGCCGCGGCCGAGACTGACCCAGATCAGCATGCCCAGCAGCGGAACGACGAAGAGGACCGGGGTCAGGAAGCTTCTCACGAGGTCGGTGACCAAGCGTTCCCGCAATCCGATTCGATCACCGACCATGACGCGGATGCCCTTCTCAGGATCCTCCACCGTGAAGACACGCCAAGTGTCGCCATTGACCTCGCGTTCGGAGAAGCCCGAGGACGCGTCCGACATGCGGTGCGCCGGGGCCTCGCTCGACCGGGCCAGCAGGCTCCCTGACAGGGACCAAATCTGGCAGGCGATCTGACGTTGATAACCTGTCGGAGACCCAAGCGTAGTGGGCGTTCGGCCGGTCGAGGCGTTGTCGACCTTGTCCACGACCGAGACGACCATGCGGGCGGCTTCCTGAAGCTGGGTGTCGACGAAGTGCTCCACCTCCCACTTCGAGCTCAGGTAGATCCACGCGACCGCGCTTAACCAAATCAGGCCGGTTGCGACGAGTAGGATGGCGAACAGCCTGACCCGAAGCGACCTCATGCGACGGCTCTCATCCGGTAGCCGAGACCGCGAACCGTCTCGATCGTGTGCTTGCCGATCTTGGCGCGCAGGTTGTGGATGTGTACCTCCACGGCGTTGCTCTCGACCTCCTCCTGCCAGCCGTAGAGCCGCGCCTCCAACTCAGCCTTCGAGCGCAGGACATTCGGACGTTCCATCAGAGTGATGAGCACCATGAACTCGCGTCGGGAGATCGTGATGGGTTTGTCATCGACCGTGACAATCTGCGAGCCGGGATCGAGCCGGATGCCCCCATGGGTCAGAGTGGACGAGGCTCGGCCGGCGGCACGTCGAACGACGGCACGAATCCGGGCGGAGAGTTCGTCGAGATCGAATGGCTTGCCCAGGTAGTCGTCTGCGCCGCCATCGAGCCCCTCGACTCGGTCGGCGATGGCGTCACGCGCCGTCAGAAGCACGACCGGCGTCAGGTTGCCTCGGGCGCGCAGCGTGCGCAGGACGTCGAAGCCCGACCCGTCTGGCAGCATGAGATCCAGGACGATCGCGGAGAACTCGGTTGTGCGCAGGGCGCAGGCTGCATCCTCGCAGGTCCCGACGCAATCGACGGTGGCACCGGACAGCCCGAGTCCGACCCTGAGACCATCGGACAGGATCGGATCGTCCTCGACCACAAGCAGGCGCACGGCTGTCTCCTCGGCTAACCCGGCACCTGACGATGCTGCCTTAAGCCTGGCTTAAGCTTCGTCTCGGATTGGCCGTGCCCTATTCCAAGAGCCAAACGCGTCATCGATCATGTCGAACGTCACTTATACATTCTTTCTCCGAGAAGATTAACTTATTCTCAGCCACGTGTTCCGCAGCTGCTATGCAAGTGCGACGGCATTGGCGTGATCAAGCGACGGATGGGCTTGTGCCCATAAGGATGCTGGAGGTGGCAACGTTCGACAGCATACGGCGCAGCAGCTCGGATCTGATCCTGGCTTGGCTGCCGGGCACCGTACGGATCAACACCGCAAACCGAACAGATGATTCCGATAAGGCTGTCGCACCCAGGAAGCGCGGTGACGAAATCAGCAAGGCATTGAACTGCTCGTCTGCCTCTATCTCGGCGAGGGCCGCCTCGATCATCCGTGCGGTGACCTCGTAGGGCACGCCGTGGGGCACGTAGATCGGTATCTCCAGACCCGCCCAGTCCCTTGAGAAGTTCGTGACCGCCTTCAACTCGCCGAACGCGACCGTATGCATGTGCCCGTTATCGTCGCGCAAGCGGACAGAGCGCAGGGAGAACGCTTCCACTTGGCCTTGTAGATTGCCGCTCTCGATGGTCTCGCCCACCCGGAAGGCGTCGTCGAGCAGCAGAAAGAAGCCCGCGATGATGTCCCGGACGAGTGCTTGCGCCCCGAAGCCGATTGTAAGGCCGACCACCCCCGCGCCTGCTAGTAGGGGACCGATCTGCAGGCCGAAGGCGGAGGCGATGCTCAGGGCCGCCGTGATCAAGAGCGCGACAAACACAACCGTGCGTACGGCGGGCAGGACGGTCGCGAGGCGGTCCGCGCGCTGCTCGCCCCCGACATGGGCGAGGCCGCGGTCGATGAGGCTGCGGACGATCTGCCAAGCTAAGTCTGTTCCGAGAAGGATCAACAGCGCGGACACAACCTCGGTGGTCATCGTCAGGTCCAGCCCCCGATCGGCCCCGGTGAGCCCCTCGACAAGGAGCAGCAGGGACGCGATTAGGGCGACGTTGCGAGCCGCACGCGCGACGATGCGTTCCTCGCGCGTCAATGTACCGGCGCGGTTCGGCCCGAACGCGACCGTCCGGGCCGCGTCGCCCAAGGCTAGGGACAGGCTCGGCGCGAGGCCCAGCACCAGTACGGCCCAGGCGGCACCGGGGAGACCGGCCTGGGCCAGCAGCCATGAGGCGACTGGAACAAGTCCGAGGGCCACGGCGACCGGACGCGGCGACCGTCGCTCGGTTCCAGGCAGTGACACGACGACGGCGCCGACGACGGCTGGGCATAGCAACGCGCAGAGCAACAGCGTCAGGCTGGTGACCGCATCTGCAAGAGCCGTTTCCGAGCCGCCCAGACGCAGAAGGGCGGTCCACAGGAGCCCCGCTGCTGTGGTAAGGGCCAGAACCGTGACGCCATGCTGTGCGCGCCACGCCGCATTGGTTGGTAGAGCTACAAGACGCAGGCGCGGCCCCCCGGGTGCGAACAGGAAGCGGCCGATCGCTCGTGCGCTGCGCGCGGCAACGATGGCCAGAAGCGCGTCGAGGGCCATGACGCCCGCCAAGCCCGGAGGGGCCGCGATTAGGTAGGCGAGGCAAGCGCCGGCCGCGAAACTCAGGACGAGGCTCTGGGCGAACAAGAGGCGTTGGGCTTGAGCCACAAACCGCTGGCGTGCAGTGGCGAGGGGACTATCCACGATCCGCTGCATCCATGGGGCGGACCAACGCCAGAACACCCGCTCGACGAGCCAACCACCGAACCAGAGCAGAAACAGTCGGGCAACCAGACCAGCCGGCGATGCTGCCTCATCGGCGACAAGCGCCGTGGCCGCCTTCACGGTCGCCGTGGGTAAGATCACTGCTTGCACCAACAGATCGTTCGACCGGTCGCGGATTGTACTGAGGTGCTGGTCTACGTCGCGGCTGAGGGCGGGGCCCGCGAAGCCGAGCGGCGGGGTCTGCGCGCGGGGGGCGGTCGGGAACGTCGAGAAAGCAGCGACGACCAGCAGGCACCCGAACAGTCGGGACCTCACCACGACCGGTTTGCGCGCATGTACCGCGACCTACACACGAGAAGGATGCGACGCCGTCGCTGCCGGGTCGTCACCTCCTCCTACACCACCTCGCGCGTCTTGGCACCAAAACGGTCTAGTGATCAAAATCTGGGTTCATCCGCACTTCTGGTGCTGCGGGGGTCGAACCGTGCTTTTAGACGTTGGTCCTCACCAAGACCGAGGAGGCGTCGGATGCCGATCTCGAACCCGTCGCTGCCGACAGTGCCCGATGGGCTGCACGTCGATGAACTGACCCTCGACCCGTCCGGGCTGTTGCTTCTTGCCAGGACCACCGCTGCGCAGGCTGTCTGCCCCACATGCGGCTACGCCTCGTCCCGGGTCCATAGCCGCTACTGGCGAACGCTTCAGGACCTACCGTGGCAGGACCGGGCCGTCACGTGACGCGTTCAGGTGCGCCGCTTCCGGTGCAGCCATTGCCCGGGCCGGATCTTCGTCGAGCGCATCCCGGGCTTGATGGGATCCAAGGCGCGCCGGACAGAGCGTCTATCCGAGGCGCAGACCGAAATTGGCATGGTGCTGGGCGGCGAGGCCGGAGCCCGTCTTTCGCAACGGCTGTGCATGCCGGTGAGCGGCGATACCGTCCTGCGCCTGATCCGCCGCCACCCACCGCGGGCCTACCCGGCTCCGCGGGTGGTGGGCATCGACGACTGGGCTTGGCGGCGCGGGCGACGTTACGGCACCATCGTCTGCGATCTGGAACGCCGTCGCGTTCTGGCTCTGCTGCCGGGCCGCTCGTCCGCTCCAGTCAGGGACTGGCTCGCGGCGCATCCGGGCATCGCCGTCGTCAGCCGGGACCGGGCAGGCCCCTACGCCGAGGCCGCCCGCAGCGGCGCCCCCGCTGCCATCCAGGTCACCGACCGCTGGCACCTTCTGGTCAACGCCTCCGAAGCCCTCCGTTCCGTCGTTGCGCGCCACCAGAAACAGATCCAGCAGGCAGCCGGACTTCGGTCTTCTTCCGGTAGCATCCCAGCCGTGCCCGCTTCCACGCCGTCTCTCTCGCAACCGAGCGAGAACCGCCGTAGGCGCTTCGACGATGTCCTGCGTCTTCATGCGGAGGGTCTACCGATCCTGCAGATCACGCACCGGACCGGACTGGCCCGCAACACGGTGCGCAGCTACCTGCGGGCCGGCACGTTCGTCCCGTATCGTCGAGCGCCGGGACCGAGTCTGCTCGACCAGCATCGCAGCTTTGCCGAAGCCCGTTGGCAGGAGGGGCTCCGCAGCGGCGCCGCCTTGCACCGGGAACTGCGGGCGCGGGGCTTCTGTGGCGGTGTCGATATTGTTCGACGCTGGATCGCTCATTGCAACAACTCGATACTGGTGTGGCCGCCGCATCGCAGCGGCCTTCGTCGTTACATGCCCGAAACACCTTGGCCATGGATTGGCCTATTCGGACCGGTTTTCTCAGCCCGTGCTCACCGGAAGAGAACCACCGCCGTGAAGAACAACCTCCGAATGACGCTAGCCGCCGGCATGATCACGATTGCCGCTGCGGCTTACGCCCAAGCGCCCGAAGCCACGCCTGCGGCTCCTAGAGCTTCGCCAACCAGCGCGACGTCGGCCCGGTCGGAGTGCCGGACACAAGTCGACGGCAAAAGCCTGACGGGCGACCCGCGCAAAGCCGCGATGCACAACTGCATGAAGTCCCACGCCGATGCGTGTCGAACGCAGGCTGCCGACAAAGGTATGAAGAAGGGGCCTGACCGCAAGTCTTTCATGCACAAGTGCATGCAGGGCGCGGCATAAGCTGACGGCAGCTCAGCCGTGCAATGGCCGCCATGGGTCGAGGCTGTGTCAAAACTCGAATGTTGTCGGTCGTTGTAGAAAAATGTTCTCTCGAAGGAGGATGCACCGGCTTGAAGGACTTCTTATTCCCATCGCCCAGTCGCGTTGGAGATCCCACGCGATTGCTGCGGAGACGTTTGTTCTACGACTTCGCAACACATCCGCGTTTTGACACAGCCTCGGTCGGACCGGCGCCGGGGAGGCGCTTTAATAGCTGCGCAGCTCCCTGGGCGTTCATGTGTGGACACGTCCATATAGCGCGGATCTTTGGAGGCTACATGCGGGCACTTCTCGCTGGCGCTACACTGCTCGTCATGGTCACGGCCGTGGCATCGGCACAGACCTCCGAAGATCGACGCTCCCCGCCACCAAATGAGGAACTCGACCAATCCCTGCCGCACGATCGCTTCCGGCCGGCGCCGGATGACGATGACGACGATGTTGGGGCTCCGCTGCGGCGTGGAGGTCCTCAATCGCCCGACGATGAAGATGCGGATGCGCCTCCCCCATCCACTAAATCCGATCGCCTGTGAACGTCAGAAATCCAGCATTTACGGACCTGTGATGTCCTTCACGGGCTAACGGAGATCAGTATGCGTAAATCTCTTTTGCTAACCGGCGGCAAGGCCGCACTGGCCGCCGTCGCCTTATGCGCCACTCAACCAGCCGCACAGGCTGGTGGCGGTATCGGCGCGGGCGGTGCCTTCGCGCTAGGTGCGGTCGGCGGCGTGGCTGCCGGTGCCGCCATCGCTTCGGCCAATAACGAGTATTATCCCGGCCGCCCAGTCTACGTCGCCCCGGGCCCCTACGGTGCCTGTCACTTCGAGCGGCGCGCCTACATCGATCCATACGGGTACGAGCACATCCGCCGGGTCGAGATCTGCGGGTAGACACTTGGCGCTGTCGAACATTTCGTACCGCCGTGCCTCCGGCGCGGCGGCCTGATATCGGCGCGCCTGCTACGTCGGTGGCGTCTCTGGATGCCGCCGATGTTTTCCCACCCGATCCTTATTCGAACTGCCTTAGCCCTGGTGTTGATGGTGACCTTGGTAGTGTTGGCGGACGGTGTGGCCTATCAGGAAGTGATACAGGCCGCGGGCGCCACGACTTCGCAGCCGGCCGCGGCGGTCGTGCAGACTGCTGGTGCGGCCGAGTAAGCCAACGCATGCGACGCACGCTGCTCCTCGCCATTCTGCTGGCTGGGACCTCGGTTCCAGTCGCGATCGCCGCCAATCCAGCCCGTGACGTGCTTTGGGTGGCGCTACAGGGCTGCATCCTGGCCAAGAAAGCCGCCGACCGAACCTTCCCCTGCTTGGCCGTGGACCTTGGTGATAAGCAACGACCGGGCACAGCGATAATGCGTGCCCCCGCTCAACCGACCCACACCGTCATCATGCCTACCGACAACGTGTCGGGCGTCGAGGCACCCGTGCTCCAGGGCCCGGACGGCATCGCCTACTGGCGCGCTGCCTTGGCGGCGCGGCACTACGTGTCGGACGCGTTGCAGGACAGGCTGCCGATCGAGGCAGTGGGCTTGGAGGTGAACTCCGTGGGCGGCCGTAGCCAGGACCAGCTGCACATTCATCTCGACTGCATGCTGCCGAGCGTCATGAAAGCCCTGAAGCTACACGGCAGCGCTATCGAGGAAGCATGGGCCCCTTTCCCCGTCACGTTCGAAGGCGAGCAATATGTCGCCATGCGCGTCCCGGCAGACGAGGTGGGGCGCTTCAATCCGTTCGAGGCCCTCGCACGCGTGCCGGGTTGGCAGGCCAAACTGCACGATGCGAGCTTCGCCGCGGTTGCAGCCAGCTCAGACGACCCGCGCGGCGGCATGATCGTTCTGGCTTATCGTGCACCAGATGCGAGCGCCGAGGATCTCATGGACCACAGCTGCAGAGTGATACGGAACCCGAGAGGCATTTGACCGCCCGGTTCATCGCTAAGACAATCTCGACCCCGAGGTGCTGGCGCCCTGCAAGCGCGAAGCTTCGCAGAAGAAGCTCAAGGGTGCAGAGCGCGCGACGTTCATGAGCGACTGTATTGAGCCGGAGGATTGAGCTTGATGCACGCCGGGCTCGAACCGACCGTCGAAAATTTGGATCCGCATTGCGCGAGGCGTACGTCATGTCCCGCGCAATCATCAACCGGGCGCCCTGCCTACTAAATCGCGGTCAGCCAGTGCGCCGACGAGCCTGCTCACGTTCGTGGCGACGCAGAGCCAAGAGGAGCTCGACATGCGCTGTAGGCAGCGGCTCGCTGGCGACCGCCGCATAGATTTTCCGTACCCCAGTCCGGATGCCGACCCGAGTGCCGGCTTGAACGTCGGTGAGCGGCCTCCGCTGGGCCTTCGGCATCGTTAAATCCCTGCCTAACGCAGGTTAAATTATCAGAAGTTGTGGTTAATAGATCGTTAACAGCCTATTGGCGGATTGTTTGACAGTGCTCTCGGCCGCGAGTTCGGCCGTTTGGCTCCACAGCCGCCATGGCGCCGCGCTGCTTACCAAATTGGTCTCGTTGAACAGCCAAGCCTCTTGTCCGTCTTGGGCAATCTCCATACGGAACGGCGCCTCGATCGGTGGACCGAACAACACCACGCTGAGCGTGTTTCGACCGGCATACAACCAGCGGGTTACGTCGTAGGTGAAGCCGTCCTCGGATGGATTCACGCCCTCGAACGCGGGCTGGGTCACGGCAAACGTATTGACGCTGACCATAGCGCGGCCCCCCCGCACCCCACAGGGTGAGGCGCAGCCGCTGTCCGGCTCGAATGTGCATGATGGTCCCCTCGACAAGCAGAGAATGGCCAAGCTTGGCGGTTAACTACAAGGGAACATTTAGTGAACAACAACCTTTGATTAACCATGTCGCGGCAGAGTCATAGCTGAACGGTCACCTCCCCAGTTCGCTCTTGGCAGGCCTGGACCGAGCGCGCTACATGCTACGGGATCAAGCAAAGACGGTCGCTAAGTGGCGATAGCGGACCTCGGTCGCTGACCTGCACACGGGGCCGAAGGATCCGCGTTCGACGGCGCTGTCATCGGAGGACGAGGCGGTCATCGTCGCCTTTCGCGGTCTACAACGGTAATACCAAGCCCCGCTGGACCAAGTTGCGCGCGTGGCTGGGTCATGCAGCTTCTGTAGAAACATCCCGACGATGAGGACGCGATGACTGACCTCGCCTTCGTCGTGCAGAAGCACGCTGCGCGCCGGCTGCACTACGACTTCCGGCTTGAGCTCGACGGCGTACTCAAGAGTTGGGCGTTGGCGCGCGGCCCGAGTCTCGTGGCGGGCGAGCGGCGGCTGGCCGTACCGGTGGAGGACCATCGACTGGATTATGCCGGGTTCGAGGGAGTCATCCCGGCGGGCTCGTACGGGGCGGGCGCTGTGCTGGTCTGGGATCGCGGCAGCTGGAAACCGGACGGCGACGCCGTGGCCAGTCTCGCCGCGGGCTCACTTCGATTCTACCTGCACGGTGAGAAACTGACGGGCGCGGGGCGCCTGGTGCGGATGAAGGCCAAGAGGGAGGAGCACCGCACGACATGGCTGCTGATCAAGGGCCTGGACGCTGCCGCTCGGCCGCGCGGGACGTCCGACATCCTGGTCGAGCAACCGCTTTCTGTGATCTCGACTCGCGCCATCGAAGAGGTTTCCGCCGCGGATGACGGATTGAGGTCCCGGGAGTAACCGGAGCCCCACGTTTGCGAAGGCCGTAGGCGAACATCCGAACTTCACGGCGCGGCATTTGATGGCAACCTGCTGCGGCTGCTGTTTGACTTAGCAGCACGCCGTACCCGTAAGGCGGGGATTGCCGCGGCCGCGAAAGCGCACACGCGAGCGCATGCTGTCTGCGCTGCCAGAACGCTGAGGGTGCGTGACGCCGCCACGAGACCCACAATGAACCACTACGAACTTCGCGAGCCGTCGAAGGCTTCACGATCGAGAACTGAAATCCCAACGCTCACGCCCGGGCGATTCAGGCCCGGCGCCGTGTCGTGGCATTTCCATCAGCGCTCCGCATCGGAGCGCATTCTCACGAGATCTCGCTCAGCACTGCCGTACGAAGGGGCGCCAATTATACAAGATAGGGCCTAACGTAGCTTGCCCGCTTTCGGGGAGCGCCAGTCGGAGACTCAGACCGAGCCTGAACGGTCATCGTGAGCATCGAGTGAAAGCTGTCGGCCTGTTTGATCTCAGCCGTGCGGCGTGGGACAAGAACAGTTTCCCGAAAAACAGCTCCCGACGTCTGCTCTAGGGGATCAACGAGAGAGCTTCGAACGACCGCTTCGGGGGAATTACGCGGCGAAGCGGATGTGGGCACGTCCAGACAGATCCGCCGACCGTGTCATCGGCATCGCAGCCCCCTCCGTTTGTAAGAAGCTGCCAGCTCAGGAGGTCGCGAGAAGACCCGCGAGGATAGTCAATCCGACAACCACCCAGGTCACGTAGTCGCCGATCAAGCCGCTATGAACCTGTTCCAAGAGCCGGGTCGGCGCCAATTGCGTGGCGCGGACCGGCCTAGAGAACCAGCGGGGCAGTTTATGGCGGCCGAGCGCGAAGGCCGCGATCACGAGTGCTAGGGCGAGGCTGAGCCAGGGCAGCCACTCGGGTCCGTGCCCGAAGCCGCCGCCCTGGTGCATGAAGGTCGGTGTCGCTTTGGCGGCGAGGCGCGCGACCCCAGCCTCCGGTGCCGAGATGTTCAGGGCTAGCAGGACCAGACAGGGCGCCAACATCAGCCAGAGCGGGCGGTTGGCCTTCTCTCGCTCGGCCTCGCTTGGCGCCTGCGCTTCATTGCCGGGATCCGGCCCAAGTCCAAGAAAGATCCGGCCGGCGGCGCGCAGGACCGCTGCACCGGTGAGCCCCGCCCCGACGACGGTCGCCGCGACTGCGAAGGGGTGGCCGCCGTCGAGGAGGGCGCCCTGGAGCACGCGGGTGCCCTGGTCGAGGAGGCCGAGTGGCAGGCCGCACAGCAGAAGGCCGCCGAGCGCCATCGCGATGCCGGCGGGCCCGATCCCGTGGCCGAGGCCGCGCAGGGCGATCTCGTCGATCCCGGCGCGAGTGGCGAGCAGGATGCCCGCCACCATGAACAGCGCGCCCTTCACCAGCCCGTGGCCGACGAGGTAGAGAAGCAGGCCGCCGGTGCCGCCCTGCGACAGCGCCCCGATGCCGAGCAGCATGATGCCGGCATGGCTGATCGTCGAGAAGGCGAGCAGGCGCTTGAGGTGGCGCTGGAGCACAGCCATCCAGCCGCCCACCAGCGCGGTCGCGCTGCCGGCGCCGATCATGAACAGCGAGACCGCCCCGCGGACCTGATCGGAGCCGGTGAACACCACCGCGGTCAGCTTGGCGAGCCCGAAAAGCCCGAGCGAGACCATGGCGCCGGAGAAGATCACCGAGACCGGGCTCGGGGCCACCGCGTGGGCGTCGGCGAGCCAGAACTGAAACGGGACCACGGCGGCCTTTATCATCAGCGCGGTGGCGACCAGGCAGAAGGCGCCGGCAGTCACCGGATCGCGCCCTGCATGGGCGACCGCGCGGGCCAGTTCCTCGAAGTCGAGCGTGCCCGCACGCGCGTAGATCAGCCCGATGCCGCCGAGCATCAGGAAGCCCGCGAGGCTGTTGGTGACGGTGAAGTTCAGGGCGCCGGCCAGCGCCGATTCGTCGAGATGATAGGCGGTCAGCGCGAAGGCCGCGACGCTCATCACCTCGAACCACACGAACAGATTGAACAGGTCGCGGGTGAAGACGAATCCGACCATGGCCGCCAGGAACAGCAGCATCAGGATCTGAAAATGGCCGTGGGTCTCCTCAAAGAAGCCCCAGGCGAAAACGAAGCTCGCGGCAAACAGCGTCCCAATGAATGCCGCGACCCAGCCGCTCGCGGCATCGACCGAGAAGCCGATGCCGAGCGGCATGCCCGCCCGCGGCGTCCAGCCGCCGAACCAGTAGACCAGCGGCGCGTCCGCCGCCCGCACGGCGATCAGGCCGCAGAGGGCTGCGACCGCGAGCGCGGTCAGGCTCGCGAGGATGTCGGGCCAACGACCGGGCATGAGGTGGGCGGTCGCGAGCAGGGTCGCGCACATCGCCAGCGGCAGCGCCACCGGAAGGGGCGGCAGCACCGCGCTCGGGATCCAGCCGAGCGAGAACCAATCCGGCATCAGAGCTGCGCCTCCGCGCCAGGTTCCTGACGCGCGCCGACGCGTCCGCCTCCGGCATTCTTCCGCATCGGTCGGAGCCGCTCCGGGTCGAGTGTGCCGCTACGCTTGTACACCTGCAGCGTCAGGACCAGCAGCAGAGCGGTCAATGTCGCGCCAACGACGATGTCGGTGAGCACGAGCGCTTGCATCACCGGGTCGACGGCGGGTGTGCCGGGCGGGTGGTCGTAGAAGATCGGAGCGATGGCGTCCCAGCGGTAGCCGATGCCGAGAAGCAGCACGTAGGTGGCCGATTGGCAGACCGAGAGGCAGCCGATCAGATGGATGTAGTTCCGGCTGGTGCTGATCCCGAACAGGCCGATGCCGAACAGCCATGCGGCAACCGCGTAGGGGAGCCAGCTCACGCGTCTTCTCCCTTCGGATCGTCCGATTGGTCGGGTTCCCGGGTCTCCTCCATGAATTCGAGGAAGAGCTGGGTGAAGCCACCCGTGACTGCCGCCGCCACGCCGAGATTCTCCACCAGCATTAGGCCGCCGGAAAAGAGATCGCGAAACGTCCCCAACGGCAGCACGTTCTCCATGAAGGCGGCCCCGACCAGCATCGGTGCGAGGCCGCAGAGCACGAAGAGCAGCGCGCCGCCGCCTTCCATGGCGTCGAGCCACCGGCTGCGGACGCTGTCGCGCCATCCGGCATAGCCTTCGCCGAGGTAGATCAGCAGGGTCGCCGATGCGAGGATCACGCCGCCCTGGAAGCCGCCGCCGGGGGTCACGGTGGCGTGTAGAACCACATAGAGCCCGAACAGGGCGGTGATCGGCCCAGCGATGCGGCAGGCCAGGACGACCACCTCGGCGCGGGGCAGAACCGGCCTGCCGGGGAGCCGAGCCGCGCGATCAGTGATCGCCTCGCCGCGGCTGCCGCGCAAGAGCACGACGGTGCCGGTGATGGCGGCCAGCAGCATGAACTCCTCACCCAGCGTGTCGAGCCCGCGGATGTCGAAGTTGATGGCGCTCACCATGTTGGCGACGTGGCGCTCGGCCGGCGCGATCGCGTTGATCCGCGCACCATAAGCCGCGATGTCGGCGCCGAAATCCGGCATCGCTCGGATCGCCGAGACGGCGCAGGGCATGAGGACGAGGCAGGCGAGCCCGAGCAGGACGAGACGCCATCGTGCGTTCATGCGTCCTCAGGAGACTTCGTGTGGTCACCGGGATCGGCGGATTGGCTCGGCGAGGCGGTCCGTACCGCGCTCAACGCCACGACGAACAGCAACGGTACAGCCGCGGTGCCGACAGCGAGTTCAGACAGTGCCACGTCCGGTGCCTGGAGCGCGGTGAAGAGCACGGTCAGAATGAGTCCGTTCAGCCCGATCGCGAAGACCTGGCGGCGGGGCTCGCGGATCAGGACCACAGCCGTTCCGCTGGCGGCGGTGAGCAGGAGCAACAGGGCGAGGATCGCGCTCACGCCGACGATCCTTCCCGCAACAGCAAGGCGCGGCCGACCACGTGCGAGAGTACCGCGCTCCAGGCGACGAGAAGCGTCATCAGCAGGGCGATCTTCAGGGAGCGGCCCGAAACACCGTCCGCTACGAAGGCTGCCAGCGTAACCGAGAAACCTGCTGCCGCATTGAGGAAGGCGACCGCGTGCAAGCGGTCCAGCGCCCGCGGCAGCCGCAAAACGGCGAGGCAGGCGATCCAGATCGCCGCGACCGCCAGGCTGAGCAGGATTGCGAGGATCGTCGGGCTCACAACCAGCGCTCCACGAACACCGCAAGAAGCAGCGTACCCGGTAGCGTCAGCAGCACAAGGGTGAGGGCGAGGTCGGTCAGTGACGGTTGGTCGGTAGCGAAAGTCAGGAGCGTTAGTAGGATCACCGTAATCGAGCCCGCCAGCTGGTAGGCCGCAAGGCGCTGCCCGATGCGTCCACGCCAGCCGATCGCCGCGGCGATGGCAAGCGCCGGAACGAGAGCCCCCGATGCAAGGATCCATGGGCTCACTTCGGCGTCTTTCGTGCCGGTTGAGTCTCAAAGGCGTGGAGTACCGCTTCGGAGCGCCCGGGATCGAGGCGCAGGACATAGCTACGCGGTGCCAGAGAGGCAGCGAAAACACCGAGTGCTCGTTCGGCCTGCGCCTCCGCGCCGCCATCGGCCTGGGTCACCTGAAACACCGACGCCATCGGTCGGGTCCGGATCGACCCGGCGCTGGTGCCACCTGCGATCGCCCGCATCAGGTCGAATCCGACACGGAGAGTCTGGCCGGGCAGGTTCGCCACTGCGCCCGCCAACGGGCGCAGCATGCCTACCCGTAGCCGGAAGGCCGCGTCGCCGATCCGCCCGACGCGCCGCGCCCAGAGCGTGCCGAGGCTGGCGCAGACCACGCCGGCGAGTCCCTCAGTCGCACTGATCGAACCTGCGAATACACCGTAGAGAGCGGCGAGGAAGATCCAGGTCGCAGCAGTTGCTAAGAAGACGCGCGGCTCCGAACGCCCCAGTCCAACGTCGGAAATTTCTCCCGCCATTGACGGTCCCTCACCGATTCGTTGCGCTGAAAGGTATCCACTTAGGCGTAGACCGCGGCCCATGCGGATACAATGGCGACGGCTAGAGCCGTTCCCTCGCGGCTTGAGTCGTTTGGGGTACGACCAGGCTGCGTCTTTGCCTTCATAGCTTCGGAAAGGCTGCCGCCAGATGGTCAATCAAGGCACGCACGGCCGGCGGCAGCAGGTGACACGTTCCCCCTCCTCGGACGGCGCATCGTCGGTGAGGGGGCGCAGCTCGATGAAGTCAGTGGCGGCCACTTCGGCGAGGCATTGGACGTCACCTCCGCCCGCCAGGCAGTATCTACCCTTGGTTGCATTTCTGACTCGATCGAGCACCGAAATTGTCTATCCCTCTAGACGCAACGGAGAGTAGCAACGGATCGGTTTACAACATGCCTATACTTCGGTGATTGCTCTGCCACCTTGGTACAGCATCGAAGATTTATCTCCGGAACGTCGGCGCTGGGAAACGGAAGCGGGATCAGATGACCAGTCGACTCGGCTCCTCGCCCGACGCGCGCACGAGCTCCGCGAGCTCATAGCGCACGGCAGCTTCAACCTCTGAGAGCCTGTTTGACTATGTGATGTAGTATTGCGTTCGGTGATAGGCTTTGAGGAGGCGGTGGCAGTTTGCGATGTCGATGGCATCTTCTGCTGCTTCGGGCGTCTGCTCCAGATTGCGGGTCAGGCGTCGCGATCTGTTGGTCAGCGTTCCAAACGTCGCCTCGATGCGCCAGCGCAGCGGGAGCGGCTTGAAGCCCTTGGCGTCCCGCTCCCGGGTCGTGACCTGGATGTCCAGGCCGTGAGCCGCGGCTGCCTGTTCCATACGCGCGCCGACATAGATCCCGTCGACCTTGATCCGCTCCGGCGCCCAGCCGTTCCGGGCGGCGCGGTCGAACAGCAGCCCGGCGGCCTGCGTGTCGTGCACGTTGGCCGCCGTGACCAGGCTCGCCAGGACGAAGCCCAGCGAGCAGGTCAGGACATGGCGCTTGATGCCCTTGGTCTTCTTGTTGCCGTCATAGCCGCGCGGTCCCGCCTGCGGACCGGACGTGACGCCCTCATCCTGAGCTTGTCGAAGGATGTGAATCGAGGATCGCCGTCGACGGCTCGGGCTGGCGCCCCCGCCCACGGCGCACCGCCGCCTCAGCAGGCCTGCGATCTCCGACCAGGTCCCGTCAGCCCGGAACCGGTCGTGCCATGTCCGCACCGTCTCCCACGCGCCGAAGTCCTTGGGCAAGTAGCGCCAGGGACAGCCGGTCTTGTCCAGAACAGGCAGGCATCCACCATCGCCCGCAGATCCGCCGTCAGCGGATCATAGACCGACAGCAGCGGGGCGATCGTCGCCCACTCCGCATCGGTCAAATCACTCGGGTAGCGCCGACCGTCGGCTGCGTAGGTCTCCCGATCTGCTTCCGTCCACATCGCGTTATCCTCCTCGAAAGGACAACCCGCAAAAGCAGATCTAGATCAAACAGGCTCTGACAGCTGCACCCAGTTATACCGTAGGTCGGCGGTAGCCATTTCAGGGGTCTGTGCCATCGTCAGGCTACTGCAAGCGCTGCTGCACGGACTTGGCGCGTCGCGGTATCGACCAGCTCGCTCGCCCGGGCGATCGCCTCCATGCCCCCTGCGATCGTCGCCACGCCATGGGCTCCCGTGTGCATGCTGCCCGACATCTCCCGCGTGACTGCGGACTGCTCCACCGCCGCCGCGATCGCGGTCGAGATCTCATCGAGCTTGCCGATCGAGCCGATCGCGTCCACCGCCTCTCGCGTGGCCGCCTGGGTCGCCACGATCTGCCCGCGGATCTGATCGGTGGCCTTTGCTGTCTGCTCGGCCAAGGCCTTTACCTCGGAAGCGACCACCGCAAAACCCTTATGCGAATGGGCCGCCGCCGCTGTCGTCACGGTGAATGTCCGCTATGGAGGAGCGTACGCGGCTCCATAGATGACCGAGACGGGCGCAAAGCCGAACGGCCGGTTTTGCGCCGGTCAGCGATCCGGTATGGCGTAGTCTGGCCGATAGCGGAATGGCTACTCTGTAGAGTCCATGGCGTCCAAGCAGCTATTTCGAAATCAACTCATCACGGGCGCAACAACGGAACTCATCAAAACGGTCAAGTCACTCGCTTCGGCGCCAACTACAAGGCGGGCACATCGTTCGACCTCGCTGAATACACCTCATCTGCCGGTCGTAGAGAACATTCCGCCTACCATCCGTTTCGCGTTCGTACGCGATGGGCGCTGCCATCCCTCCTTCTCGATAAGTGCTATGAGGCGCTGCAAAATCGCATGGGATCAGGCGTCGAGGGCCATCAGGCTCGCATTGCCACCTGCCGCCGCCGTGTTGATCGACACCGACCGTTCTTCGAAGAGATCCGAGAGCTCGTAATCGTCCAGATCGGACGCCGTGAGGATCGACTGGATCGTCAAGATCGGACCGCTCCGTCCGGCGATCCGGCGGGTCAGCCCCACGAGGTCGGCCCGTTCGCCTTCGTAGAGCACGCCGCCAAGTCCGGGGGCGATCGCGGGATCCTCTGCGGGGACGATCTTCCGCAGGACCCCCGCAGGCAAGCCGTCGAACAGGCCTGACGACGCCCTCGCAGCCGTGATCACGGCGCTCTGGCCGGTCACCAGGATCGCGCCGACCTGGAGCAATGTTCCCTCCTCGCCCGAGGCCAAGGCCGCGATTGGGCCGCGAGGACGGAGGCTGTAGATGTTGCGTTCACCGACCGGGCCCGACAACACGCATTCGGTGCCGGCAGGTGCCTGGGCGAAATAATTTTCGACTCGGGTCGCGACGTCGGCGTGGCCCCGCTGCCGGAGCCATCTGATGTAATCCTGAGCGACCGTATCGGCGGAGGACGGAGTTGCGGTCGCACCGGCTGCGGACGGAGCCAGGCGAGTCAGCAGGCGGCGGAGGTAGCGCGGACCGCCGGCCTTCGGCCCTGTCCCGGACAGGCCCGAGCCGCCGAACGGCTGCACGCCGACCACGGCGCCGATGGTGTTGCGATTCACATAGATGTTGCCCGCCTCGATCCGGTCAAGAACGCGCGTAACCGTCTCCTCAATTCGGGTGTGCAGGCCGAAGGTCAGCCCGTAGCCGGTGGCATTGATGGCGTCGATGAGCGCGTCGAGATCATCCCGCCGATAGCGCAGCACGTGGAGCACTGGGCCGAACACTTCGGCCTCCACATCAGAGATTTTGGCAATCTCGATCACCGTGGGAGGGACAAAGGTGCCCGCATCCGTAGCCGGGGTCTTGTCCAATTGCGTAGTCTTATGGCCGCGCATCCGCATCGTCTCGATGTGGCGGGTGATCCCTTCGGCCGCCCCGGAGGTAATCATCGGACCAATATCGACGGACAGGTGCCGGGGGTCGCCCACTTCCAACTCGCACAGGGCGCCGTGCAGCACGGCCAGCGTCTTTTCGGCGATCTCCTCCTGCAGACACAGGATGCGCAGGGCCGAGCAGCGTTGACCGGCCGAATCAAAAGCGGAGGCGAGGACGTCCGTTACAACCTGCTCGGGCAGTGCGGAGGAATCCACGATCATCGCGTTCTGCCCTCCGGTCTCGGCGATGAACGGCACCGGGCGTCTGTCCGTGGTCAGGCGATCCGCGAGGGTCCGCTGGATCAGACGGGCGACGGCGGTCGAGCCGGTGAACATCACGCCTTGAACCCGCGCATCGCCGACGAGCGCGGCGCCGACGTCGCCCGCACCGGGGAGGAGATGCAGCACATCCGGGGGGATCCCGGCTTCGCTCAAGAGCCGCACGGCCTCCGCCGCGACCAGCGGGGTCTCCTCCGCCGGCTTGGCGAGGACTGTGTTGCCCGCTGCGAGCGCGGCTGCGACCTGCCCGGTGAAGATCGCGAGGGGGAAGTTCCAGGGTGAGATGCAGGCGACCGGGCCGAGGGAGCGTACAATATCGGGGCTGCAGACCCGTTCGGCCTCGCCGGCATAGTAGCGCAGGAAGTCCACGGCCTCCCGCACCTCGGCGACGGCATTCGCCAGGGACTTGCCCGCCTCCCGCACGATCAGGCCGAGCAGAACCGGCATCCGCATCTCGAAGGCATCCGCGGCGGCGCGGAGCAGCCCGGCGCGGAGGGCCGGTGGCGTCGCCGCCCAGTCCGGTGCCGCCGCTCGATGCGGCCGCCAAAGCGCGGGCGATGTCTGCGGGTTCCGCGGCGCGCACATGGCCCACCACGTCGACGCAATCGGCAGGGTTGAGGACCGGGTCGCGGGCCTCCGCAGCGGAGCGTCCGGATGGAACAGAGGTCCAGGCCGTGGCGGCTTCTGTGGGCAGGTCGATGGCGAGCTGGGCGAGCACGGCCTCGTCGTTCAGATCAAGGCCGGCCGAGTTCGGTCGCTCTGTGCCGAACAGGTCGCGCGGGGCCGCGATCCGCTCGTGCGCCGCCCCCGGTTCGCGCATCGCCCGCACCGCAGAGACCGGATCGGCGATGAGGTCTTCGATTAGGACGGACTCGTCGGCGATGCGGTTGACGAAGGAGGAGTTTGCGCCGTTCTCCAAGAGGCGCCGGACGAGGTAGGCAAGCAGGGTCTCGTGTGTGCCAACAGGGGCATAGATCCGGCACGGCCGGTCGAGTCCGCCCGGGCCGACGACTGCCTCGTAGAGCGGCTCGCCCATCCCGTGCAGGCACTGAAACTCGTAGTCTCCGAGCCGGAAGCCGGGACCAGCCATCTCCACGATGCTGGCCAGAGTCTGCGCGTTGTGCGTGGCGAATTGCGGAAACACCGCGTCCGGCGCCGCGAGCAGCTTTCGGGCACAGGCGAGGTAGGACACGTCGGTGTGGAGCTTGCGGGTGAAGACCGGGAAGTCGGAAAGCCCCTCGACTTGCGCCCGTTTGATCTCGCTGTCCCAGTAGGCGCCTTTCACCAGCCGTACCATCAGGCGGCGGCCGCTCCGGCGGGCGAGATCGACAAGCCAGTCGATGATGAAGGGGCAACGTCGCCCGTAGGCCTGGATGACGAACCCAAGTCCGTTCCATGCCCCGAGATCCGGATCGGTGGCGAGGGCCTCGAGGATGTCGAGGGACAGGTCGAGCCGGTCGGCTTCCTCGGCGTCGATGTTTAGGCCGATGTCGTATCCCCTAGCCAGCAGGGCCAGCGCCCTCGCCCGGGGAATCAGCTCCGCGAGCACGCGGGCGCGCTTCATCCGGGTGTAGCGCGGGTGCAGCGCCGAGAGCTTGATCGAGATGCCCGGCCCCCCGGTGATGCCCCGACCGGCGGACGCCTGCCCGATGGCATGGATCGCCTGCTCGTAAGAGGCTTGGTAGCGGCCGGCATCCTCGGCCGTGACCGCGGCCTCGCCGAGCATATCGTAGGAATAGGTGAAGCCCTTCGCCTCACGGCGGCGCGCCCGGCGCAGCGCCTCGGCGATGGTCTCACCCATCACGAACTGCTCGCCCATCAGCCGCATGGCGAGGTCCACGCCTCGCCGGATCAACGGCTCCCCACCCCGCCCGATCAGGCGCGTCAGGGCCGAGGACAATCCGCCCTCGCTCGTCGTCGCGGTGAGCTTGCCGGTCACCAGAAGGCCCCAGGTGGCCGCGTTGACGAACGGCGAGGGGCTGTGGCCGAGATGGGCCCGCCAATCACCGGAGGCGATCTTATCGCGGATCAGCGCGTCGCGGGTCGCGGCGTCCGGGATGCGCAGCAAGGCCTCGGCAAGGCACATCAAGGCCACGCCCTCCTGGCTCGACAGGTCGTACTCGTGAATCAGGCCTTCGACGCCGCCCCGCGGTGTGGTCCGCCGCAGGCCCGCGATGAGGCCGCGTGCCGTCGCGGCGACACGGGCCGCCGCCTCTGAAGGAAGCTGTGCGAGATCGAGGAGCGGCGCCAGACACTCCGCCTCAGGGCGCCGGTGAGCCGCAACGATCGCCATGCGCAGCGGCGACAGTGCAGGCAGGTCGTCCTGGAAGTCGGCAAACGACGCGTGAACGTGTGCAACGCGCCGGGCTGAAGACACGATCGACATGGCAGAACCCGTCTCCCTCCGCCGGCCCTTGGCCCGGCACTTAGGATGTTGTAGGGGCGCTAGGGCGGTGGTAACATCCAACAATCGCGCCGAAAGTCGGCGGATTTCTCAATGGAATAACCATCTGGTAGTGAAAAGCACGGACTCGACTGATGCTGCTATCCTGCGCATCCTGCAGCAGGACGGGCGCATATCAACCGTCGACCTCGCCGAGCGGCTGAGGCTCTCGCCCACCGCCACGGCCGAACGTCTGAAGCGGCTGACCCGCGAGGGCTACATCACCGGCTACGGTGCTCGCCTCGATCCGGCGATGCTCGATCTGGGATTGCTGGTGTTCATCGAAGTGTTGCTCGACAAGACCACCGGCACGGTGTTCGACCGCTTCTCAGTGGAGGTCCGCCGCGTGCCCGAGATCTTGGAATGCCACATGGTGGCCGGAGGCTTCGACTACCTGCTCAAGGCCCGGGTGAAGGACATGGCCGCCTACCGCCGCTTTTTGGGGCAGGTCATGGTCGATCTGCCCGGCGTGAAGGAGACACGCACCTACGCGGTGATGGAGGAGGTCAAGACGGACAGCCCGCTGCCCGTGTGAACCTTACCCTTCGACGACGAGCGAGGCAGCGACGAGATCTTCCAGGGACGCGCCGACGGACTTGAACACGGTGATCTCTTCGGCGTCCCTGCGGCCAGCCTTCGCCCCGCTGCATAGGTCGTGCAGGTCGCCCGCGAGCCGGTCCTCCGACCACGTGCCGTCCGCGATCGGCTGCGTCAGGTCGCCGGCCTCGCGCAGGGCCCCGGCATAGGTGTCGACATAGACACGGGCGACGCGAATCAGCGCGTCGTCGCTCTCGCGCATCGCGGGCGTAAAGGCGCCCACGAGGTCTACATGGGTACCGGGGTGGACGTGACAGCCAAGCACCAGCGGCTGCGTCGAGGTCGTGGCGCAGCTGACGATGTCGGCGGCCGAGACCGCCGCCGGAAGATCGGCCGCCGGCTCGGCGGGAAGCCCCTCCTCCCGCAGCCGCGCCGCCAGGGCCTCGGCCTTCGCTGCCGAACGACCCCAGACCAGCACGCGCCGGATCGGCCGGATGGCGACGTGCGCGTGAGCGAGCGCCGGCGAGAGGTGGCCGGTCCCGACCAGAGCGAGCACCGCGCTGTCCGGACGAGAGAGGTACGTCGAGGCGAGCGCCGAGGCGGCGGCGGTGCGGCGGTTCGTCAGCGCCTCGCCGTCGATCATCGCGCGGGGCGCTCCCGTCTTTCCATCGAACAGGACGTACACCGCGTGGACGGCGCCGAGGCCGCGCTCGGCATTGCGGGGGAACACGTTCACCAGCTTGACGCCGACCACGTCACCCCGGCGCCAGGCCGGCATGGCCAGGAGGCGACCGGGCGCCTCCGCCGCGCCGACCTCGTGGGCGGTCCGGACGGGGGCCTCGATATCGGCGGCGGCGAAGGCGCCGCGCAGAGCTTCGATCAGGCGCGGATGGTCAAGGGCGGCATGAACCGCATCGTGATCGAAGAACGGAATCAAGGGATCACCTTTGAGCGCAGTCCGAGCGCGGCGGCGCCGGGCGCGGCCGTCACGGCACGATCGGGGGATGATAGGTGAAGGTCGTCATCAGGACCGCCGCCAGCACCAGCATGATCGGCAGGTGGATCATGAACTGCACCGCCGTATAGCCGATGAGATCGCGGGATTTCAGCCCGAGCACGCCGAGCAGCGGGAGCATCCAGAACGGATTGATGAAGTTCGGCAGCGTCTCGGCGATGTTGTAGACCATCACCGTCCAGCCGAGATGGGCGCCGACCTCATTGGCCGCCTTCATCACGTAGGGGGCTTCGATCACCCACTTGCCGCCGGCCGAGGGGATGAAGAAGCCCAGCACCGCCGAGTAGATCCCGACGAGGACCGAGAAGGCCCCTGATCCGTGGGCGAGGCTGACGAACCCGTAGGCGATGGCGTCCGACAGGGTCGAGCCGTCCGCCGCCTTCACCTTGGTCAGCATGTAGGCGATGCCGCCGTAGAAGGGGAACTGGAGCAGCACGCCGGAGACGCTCGGCATCGCCTTGGCGAAGGACGCGATGAAGCCCCGCGGCCGCCAGTGCAGCAGGGCGCCGAGCAGCAGGAACACGAAGTTGTAGGTGTTGAGGCCCGACATCGTGATCAGCGGGTTGCCCGCCTTGAAGGCATCGTAGAGCCACCCGGATGCGAGAACGAGGACGAGGATCGTCAGAAGCGGGCTGTGCTCCAGCCATTCGCCCGGACGGCTCGCGCGGATCAACTTGGGCTGGGCGTCGACGAGGTCGATCCCAAGATCTGCGGCCGTTCGGGCATTCGCATCAGAGGGGGTGGTCAGGTAGCAGATCGCGGCCGAGAGCAGCGTGCCAAAGGCGACGACGACGAGGTTCTGCCACGTCAGGATGGTCTGCTCGAAGCCGATCACGCCCGTGATCGGCAGGAGCGAGGCCGGAATGCTGGCGGCATTGGCTTGCAGCTGTGCCGGCCCCGAGCTGATGCCGAGGGTGAAGCCGAAGCCGAGGCCGAGGTAGCCCGCCGCGCCGGCGGCCCGGTAATCGAGGCGCAGATCCTGCCGGCGGGCGATTTGGCGCACCAGCAGGCCGGAGAAAATCAGGCTGACGCCCCAATTGAGCAGAGACAGCAAGATGCTGGTGATGCCAACGAACACCACGGCCCCGCGCCCGGTGCGCGGCAGGGCGGCGGCCCTGCGCATCAACCCGGCCACGGGGGGCGAGACGGCAACGACGTAGCCGCCGACCGCCACCAGCGCCATCTGCATGGTGAAGGGGATCAGGCTCCAGAAGCCGTCGCCGAACGACTTGCTGATCGCAAGCGGTTCGCTCCCGTGGGCGAATACTCCCAGGGCGACGATGCAAGCTGCAATAAGAACGAAGACGTAGCTGTCGGGGAACCAACGCTCGGCGAAGGCCACGATCGCCTGCGAGACGCGCACGAGACGCCCCTCCCGGGCTAGATCCGGGCTGGGCGTGGCGATGGGCGTCAAGGTAGCCGTATCGCTCATCGGTCGTGTCTTCCTTTCAGGCGTCGAGGACGAGGTCGCTGACCGGCACAGCGCGGCAGGTCAGGCAATGGTCGGGCTCGCCGTCGTAGGGGCCGAGGTGGGCGACCGACCCAGACGCGACGGGCACGCTGCAGCTTTCGCACTGGCCCGCCCGACAGCCGCTCGGCAGCCCGAGCCCCGCCGCGTCGGCCGCGTCGAGCAGGGTTCCGGCGGAGGGCGTCCAGGTGAAGCCCGTTCCGCTGCGGGCAAGGCGCACGGTTCGCGGTGCAAGGTCAGAAGGCACGGCCATGGCCGACGCAAAGCTCTCGCTGAACACGTCGAAGCGCGGGACGCCGAGTCTCGTCAGGGCCGCCTTCCCGTCGCGGAGGAAGGCATCCGGCCCGCACAGGTACACGAGGGGGCGGCACGCCGGATCCGGCAGGGCCAGCTCGGACATGGCCGGCCGGCCGGCCCGCTCGTAATCGACCCCGAGCCGATCCTCCGGGCGCGGGCGCGTGAACACGCGGGTGATCCGCAGGCGTGGGAGGGCCGCCGCGGCCTCGCGGAGGCGGGCCCCGAAGGCCTCCTCCGCGCCGTTGCGGGAGATCGCGACCAGATGCACCTCGGGCGCGGAGTCCGGGCGCGCGGCAAGCGCGGCGAGGTAGCCTACGAACGGGGTGATGCCGATCCCGGCCGCCAGCAGGACGATGGGGCGATCCCCCCCAAGCGGCGGAGTGAACGTGCCTGCCGGCATTTCGAGCTCGACCGGATCGCCGGACTTCAGCCCGTGGACGAGGCTCGACATTCGTCCGGCCGGCCGGCCTTCCTGCGCGGCGTGGTGCTTGACGCCGATCTCGTAGGTCTCCGGCGTCAGGGCGTCACCCGTCAGGGAATAGGCGCGGCTGAGGCCCGGGACTGTGGCGTGGAGGATGGCGTATTGGCCGGGAAGGTAGGCGAGAACCGGACCGTCATCCGCAGGCGCGAGAGTGAACGCGGCGATGTCCGCCCCCTCGCGCCGCAGCGACGCGACGCGGAACGAGCGCCGGCCTTGCCAACGTCCGCGATTGGCCCCGACGGCGCGGACAAGCTCGCAAGCCACCGCCCGCAGGGGCACGGAACCACTTACCGGATCGCGGGCCGCGTCGGACAGGGCGGCATTGACGTTGGCGCTCGTCGACCCGGCAACCGGCGAGCCCTCACGCCCCATGGGCGGGCAATCCTCCCACCAGCCAAACTCCGTGATCACCGTCCCGCTCGGCAGCGTCGCGTCGATGCGCGCCTGCAGGTGGGCCTCGCCGTGAGCGGTCCGCACGATGACGGCATCGCCCTCGGCGATCCCGCGGAGGCGGGCGTCGTCGGGCGCCACCTCGACGGTCGGCGCTGCCGCGCGCTTCCGCAGAGAGGCGATGTGTCGGTAGGCACTGTGCACATACCAACCGGTCTTGGCGGTCGACATCACCAGCGGCAGGCCGGGCTCGTCGAGTCCTGCGGGCTCGACATGGTGGGCGAGAGGGTGCTGCCCATGCGCGAGCAGATCCTCGGAGTAGAGCGTGATCCGCCCCGTCGCCGTGGGAAAACCGGCGACCGACCCGTCCTGGCGGAGGGCTTCGTATTTGCGCCGGGCCGTCGGCTGAGGCAAGCGGATGCCCCCGGGGCATGCCCGTAGGTCGTCTACCGTGAGCCCGACGGGCGCGAGCTGGTAATTCCAGCCGGCTTCGATCGAGCCGCCGAAGAACTGTTCGCCATGCCCGAGGCGACAAGCGAGATCGAAGGCGATGGCGTAGTCGGAGCGGGTGCCGCCCAGGGGCGGCACCATGGCTTGGCGCAGCTGCACCAGTTCCACCGCTTCCTGCGTGATCTCGAACCCGACCTTCAGCGCCTCGCGCTCCCAGGGCAGACTCGCCGGCAGGACGATGTCGGCATTCGCGGCGGTCGGATTCAGGAACATGTCGACGTGGACGTGGAAGTCCAGCGCTTCCAGAGCGGCTTGGTTGCGGCCCGTATCCCCCTGCGAGACCACGAAGTTCGTGCCGAAGCTCATCAAGCCGCGCACGCGGTAGGGCACGCTCTCGAGCACGGCGCGGGTGAAATCGCGAGCGGTGATCCATCCCCGGCTCGGCGGCCCTAGGGGCAATTCGGCCAAGCCGAGGGCCTTTGCCCGCTGCGCCGGGGCCAGCAGATCGTAGGCATTCACCGATCGGGTCGGAGGGGCGGTCGTCCAGAGGTTGCCGCCATCGCGGTCAACGGCTCCCGTAAGGGCGTAGAGCGTCGCGATCGCACGCTCGGTGGTGGTGGCGTTGGTGTGTTGCCCCACCCCCGTCCAGGAATGGTAGGCGAGCCGTGGCGCGCCCGCGAAGAGCGCGTTGAAGCGCGCGATCGCCGCAGGATCGAGTTGGGTGATCGCAGCGACACGGGCCGGATCGTAAATGTCGGCCTCTTCGGTCAGCAGGCGCAGGACACTGGCACACGCGCGCCTGTTGCCCGCGGCGTCCATCAGGCGGACCTGTGTGTCGAGTTGCGCGGCAGCACCGGCAGTCGGGTCGCGTGGGTCGCGCGGCTGCGGCCGCCCCGCTTCGTCGAGCACGACAAAGCCGCTGGCGCCGGGCCACAACTCGGCGGCCTTCAGAAGACGTTCAGTGGCACGATCGACGAGGAACGCCGCGTCCGTCCAGTCGTGGACGAAGGCCCTGTCGTAGCTTCCCTCCCGCAGGAGGTGGCGGATCGCCCCCATCGCCAGGGCTCCGTCCGCCCCCGGGCGGATCGGTAGCCAGAGGTCGGCCGTCTCGCCGGAGCCGCCGCGCTTGGGATCGACCACCACGACGGTCGCTCCGCGCCTGCGGGCGTCCGCGATGCGTGTCGCTTGGGCGAGCCACGTGCGGGTCGGGTTGTGGCCCCACAGCACGATGGTATCGGCCGTCTCGTAATCGGGGGTGCCGATCCCGCGGCCGAAGGTCAGGGCGTGGGCGAAATCCTTGTGCCAGCCGCAGATCTCGACGGCGTAGATCAGATTGGGGCTGCCGAAGACCCGGACGAACCGCTCCACCCATTCGAAGCTGTCGACCATCGGCGTGCCGCTCGGCGTGGTGACCGCGAAGGCGACCGTCTCAGCGCCGTGCCGTGCACGCAGATCCCCGAGACGGGCGGCAATGTCTGTCATTGCCTCGTCCCAGCCGATCTCGACCCAGCCCGGATCCGCACTGCCGCGCTCCCGGGTGCGACGAAGGGGCGTCGTCAAGCGGCGGGGGCTACCAAGAAGTTCCGGTGCAGCCCGTCCCTTGGCGCAGAGCGCTGCGCCGGTCGGATGCGCGGGATTCGGTGCGACGGAAACGAGCCGTCCGCCCTCGATCCTGTTGAGCGATCCGCAACGCGATCGGCACAGGGTGCAATAGCCTTCCTTGATGTCAGCAGACATGGAAGCAGCCTCAGTAGCGCGTCACGCATTACCATTGGGTTGGTGGTAGTTCAAGCGAGGGCCGAAACACGCTATTGGTCCTGCCGGGAGAAGGCGTGCCGTGCTGGATCGCAAAGATCGAACCAATCCGCTCGCGACGGAGGAGAACCTGCGGGAGCGAGTCGAGCGCCAGTTACGCCTCGACATACTCGCCGGTACGATCGAGCCGGGTACGGTATTCTCAGTCCCCTCGCTCTCCCGTTCTCTCGGGATCTCGACGACGCCGGTTCGGGAGGCGCTTCTCCAGCTTGCCGCCGATGATTTGCTGCAGCCAATCCGCAATCGCGGTTTCCGAGTTGTCGATCCGACGCTCGACGAGCTGCGCAACCTGTTCGAGGTTCGCGTGCAGCTTGAAGCTCAGGCCTTCGCGAAGGTCGTGCGGGCCGGAGCTGTCGACGTTGACGACCTCATGAATTGGGCTGACGAGATTGCGAGGGCTGTGCGGGATCGTGATGTGCCGGCCTATCTCGTGGCGGACCGGTCCTTCCACGAAGCGCTCTTGTCCCGTGCGGGCAACCCAATCCTTACCGGCATCGTCATGAAGCTGCGCGACAAGATGCGGCTTTACGGCATACGCTCGAAGGCTGGGCGGACGAGACAGGACGCGTCTGTGGCAGAGCACTACCGCATCGTCGACCTCGTTACAGGGCGGGTCAAGGACGATGCGATGACCCTGATGACGGACCACATTATGGCCTGGGAGCCGGTCTTTACGGAAGCAGTGCTGATGCGGCCAATCAACTGAGTTCCGCTTATTGCTGCTTGCGCTCTATTAAAAGGGCCATTTTTCCGGAATGTATTGATTACAATCCTCAACTCACCACTCAGTGTGTAGGCGTTTCAGTGTCGAAGGGCGTCCGCTTCGGGGGATGTGAGCAGGCCCCTCGAATGACTGAGATGGGCGCGAAGCGGACGCTGTGCAATCACGGGTGTAGAACCAGCTTCTGCGGACGCCAGTTCAGCAGTTCGCCGACGTAAATTTCGTTCTCGGACGGGCAGGCGATCTCGTGGATCCAGCCAAACTGCTTGAGCTGCTTGCCCGTCTCGCCGAGCACGCCCAGCACCTTGCCGTCGAGTGACAGCTTGTAAATCCGCCCCGGGAAGGCATCGGCAACGAAGAGCACTTGCTTGGGCCCGGGCGTGATGCACAAAGCCCAGGGCGCGCCCGGCGTGAACAGATCGACCGTGGTGCGGTCCCTTACCGGTTTGCCGCGGATGATGGCGCGTGCCTTGTCATAGTCGAACGGCACGTCGATTTTGATGATCCGCTGGATGCGGCCAGCGGTGTCCATCACCTGGATGCGGGCATTGCCACGATCGGCGACGTAGATGTTGTCGTTCGCGTCCGAAGCGATCGAGTGCAGGGTGCGGAACTGCCCCGGTTCGGTGCCGTAACTGCCGTATGAATCAACCCAGTTGCCGTCCTTGTCGATCTTGGCGACGCGCGAGTTGATGTAACCGTCGCTGATGTAGGCGTTGCCAGCCGTGTCCCAGGCCACATCAGTGACCTGCCGAAACTGGCCCTGCACAGGCGGCAGCGGCGGCATGGGGTGCTTCCAAGGCTCCGCAGCATCGTCGGCAGCCTCGGTCTTGCGGCCCCAGACCATGGCGACGCGGCCCTCTGGGGTGAACTTCACCACCATGTCCGAGCCCTTGTCCATGACCCAGATGTTGTCCTCCCGATCGACGCGCACGACATGGGCGTAGGACCAAGCGTAAAGGCCGTGGCCGATTTCCCGGATGAAGGTGCCGTCCGGGTTGAATTCCAAGAGTTGGGCGGCGGCGGCGCCGTAGGCTGGCCCCTGTGTCGCCCCGCGCGACAGGATGAAGATGTGGCCCTTCGAGTTCAGGGCGATGCCCGCCACCTCGCCGAAGTGGATGTCCGGCGGCAGCTTCAGGAAGTCCGGAATTGAGTCGAACGCGATCTCAGGGACCTGCGTCGCGGGTGCTGAGGATATCGCCACTGACGAAGCGGGTGCTTCACCCGGCTTGATCTCGTCGGCGCGTACGGCGGGGAGCGTCAGGGCGAGCGCGCCGACAGCAACGCACAGCGAGCGGATCATCTCGGGCTTCCTCACGGGCCAGCTGGTTCGAACGCCGAGCTTGGTCACACCGGTTTAGCCCGAAACGACACAGCCAGAAAGCCTTCGCTCGGTGATCAGTCCGGATCGGCCCCGATCTCACGGAGGTACGCCGCAGTCGCCGGATGCAGCCATGTGGTCGGTACGTTTGAGACCAGGTTGCGCGGGTCGCTCTCGCGGCCCTGAGGATAGAGCTGGGCCAAGGTGTTCCGGCCACGATCGATCGCGCGCACGAGTCGGGTGACGGCTGTCCCGTCGAGCCCTGGTCGAGCGAGGATGAAGCTCCAAGACCCGACGGTCTCGATTGGTGCATCCTGTCCTCGGAAGGAGCCGGCTGGGACGGTTAGGCGGCGCATCGAGGCGCGCAGGGCCAGGATCTTCGGGATCGCCTCCGGTCCCGGGCCGAAGAAGCGGGCGCCGCCGGGCGCATCCGCGAGGGTCTTGAAGCCCGGCCAACCGAGGCTCGCACCCCACAAGGCAGCCGCGCGACCGTCGAGGACTTGTGTGGCGCCGTCGCCGGCATCGTCGAGAAGGATCGGCGTGATGTCGTGGTCAGGATCGATGCCGGAGCCCTTGAGCACGGTTCGACCCATCATCGTAAAGCCGGAGCCGCGCGTGCCGAGCGCGACGGCACGGCCGCGCAGATCCGGGATGCTCCGAACCGGACTGGTGGCCGGTACCACGAACATGCCTGGCGAGGCATCGATGGGGGCTACGACCTTCAAGCCACCGCCGTCGGCACTCGGGTCAGATAAAGCCTCGTAGGCATACTCACCCTGCACAAGGGCGAGGTCGAGCTCATCCGATTTGAGCAGGGTCAGGTTCTCCGTCGAGCCCTTCGTGATCCTCGGCTCGATCATCACCCCCGGGTCGACCTCATGGACCGCTGCGATGAGCGCTCGGCCGAAGGCGGGGAACGAGCCGCCTGGCGTGGCAGTCCCCAGAGTCAGGCGACGAATAGATTCAGGCTGTTGAGCCCGTGCGGACGAGGTCGAGGCGAGGCTCACAATGCCCAGGAGCAGTTCACGCCGCCGCATCATGATCTCCCTTACCGCGATGTTTGTCACAGACCAGCGACGCTAGAGCTGAGCGGCTCATCTCGACAACCGTGCCGGAAAGCCCTCACATCGACGCTTGGAACATACGCAGGATCCGAGGCCGTACGCCAAACATAGCGACAGAGGATGTGACCGGTAGCGTCCGCTTACGATGCGTCGTCACGACCAATTAGATGGCAGGAATGGGCGCCAAGCAGGCCAGTCGGAGCTGATGAATTTCAGTCTAGCCACTTTTGGACCAGACTGGCAGTAGATCGGACGTCGTTTTCGTCTCCGATTGCCGTGTGGCGGTCCCCTGTCGTCTCAGCCACGCTCCAATCGATCGAAGCCGAATCACGCCTGCGGAGGCTCACCGTAGCCGTGTCGCGTCGATGACCAGGAAATACTGACACGCGTCCGTCCCGAGATTGGTGAAAGCGTGTCCGGCATCGGCCTCGAAATACAGGCTATCGCCCTCCTCGACGACCACCGCGCGGTCGCCGATCGTGGCGCGCAGGCGCCCCTTCAGCACGAAGATGTACTCTGACACGCCGCGGCGGTGGGCGACGAACTCTCCTGTGGTGGCACCCGGCGGGAGCGTATTGAGGACCCAGTCGATCCCGCGCCCGGGCAGCACCGGAGAGAGGCATCGGCGCAGGAAGCCCGAAGCCTCGTCGCGCAGCACCGGCTGGCGGGAGGCTGGGATCAGCAGCACCTCCAGTTCTGTGGCTGGAGCCATCAGTCGGGAAAAGGTCACGCCCAGCGCTTCGGCGAGGCGCGAGAGGACCGCCGTCGACGGGACGGCCTCGCCGCGCTCGATCTTCGAGATCATCGAGCGGCTGACCCCCGACAGTGCAGCCAAGGCCTCGAGGGAGAGGTCGCGCTCCCGCCGTCTGCGTCGAATTTCCTCGGCGAGCACCTGGATCTGAGAGCGGGCCTCGGCCTCGATCTGAACCCGCCGTACCTCTGTCGTGACCGTCATTCGCGTTTCGTCCTGGCCCTCCGGCTGACGCGTCATCCTTGAGCGTCTGGGGCTGAAGGCGGGGTGATTAGCACAGGTCGCGTAGCGGCGCCCGTGCGACCCGCACCCCGGTTGGCACGCCACTTGTATCAGGCAGAGTGGAAATTCATCTTGAAAAGTGGATGCCCGCGAATGCTCGACGCCGCACTGCCGTTGGATACGACACGGATCGCCGAGCCAGATGCGGTGGCGCTTGCGGACAGGCGCCAGATCGTCTGGTCGAGCGTCATCGGCACCACCGTCGAATGGTATGACTTCCTGATCTACGGTACGGCCAGCGCGCTTGTCTTCAACAAGCTATTCTTCCCCAGCATCGACCCCGTGGTCGGCACCATCGCAGCGTTCGGATCCTACGCCGTCGGGTTCCTCGCCCGTCCGCTGGGCGGGGCGGTCTTCGGGCATTTCGGCGACCGGATCGGGCGCAAGGCCATGCTGTCGCTGACCCTGATGATTATGGGTATCGGTACTTTCCTGATCGGATGCCTGCCGACCTACGGACAGATCGGCATCCTGGCGCCGATCCTTCTAGTGGCCCTACGCCTCGTCCAGGGCATCGGCATCGGCGGCGAGTGGGGTGGGGCCGTGCTGATGGTGGTGGAGAGCGTCCCGCCGGAACGGCGCGGGTTCTTTGGGAGCGTCGTCCAGCTCGGCTACCCGATCGGAGTCATCCTCTCGATCGGCGCGTTCGCGCTGACCGGCCTGATGCCCGAGGCGGCGTTCCTGTCGTGGGGCTGGCGCATCCCGTTCCTGGCGAGCGCCCCCCTCGTCGGGGTCGGCCTGTTCATCCGCCTGCGGCTCCATGAAACGCCCGCGTTCCGGCAAATCAAGGAACAGGCGGTGACGGCGCGGCTGCCGGTCATGGAGATCCTCACCGAGCATCCCGGCATGTTCCTGAAGGCTGTCGGGCTCAAGGTCTCCGAGATCGCTTACGTGAGCGTCGTCACCGTATTCTCGATCTCTTACGTCACCGGTCAGCTTGGCCTTTCACGGGGTGTAATCCTAAACGGCATCCTGGTCGCCGCCGTCATCGAACTCTTCACGATCCCCGTCTTCGGCTATCTGTCTGACCGCTACGGGCGCAAGACGTTGTTCATCGCCGCCTGCCTGTTCTCGATCGCCTTCGCGTTCCCAATGTTCAGGCTCCTCGACACGCGCGATCCGACAATAATCACCCTGACCGTCGCGGTGGCCCTGAGCTTCGGCCAGGGCATCATGTTCGGGACTGGGGCGGCCTGGATGTCCGAACTGTTCGATGCCCGCTTGCGCTACAGCGGGGCCTCCCTCGGCTTCCAGGTGGGCGCAGCGTTGAGCGGCGGCTTCACACCGCTGATCGCCGCGGCCTTGCTGGCCTGGAGCGGCGGAGCGACTTGGCCAATTTCCGCCTACCTGATCGCGCTCGCGTGCGTGACGCTCGTGGCGACTTTCGCGGCACCGGAAACAGCGCGGCGGCGGATCGACTGAACGGTCCTGCACGGTCGAAAAACACGCTTTAACCAGTGGACGTGCGTCCACTACAATGGAATGATGTCGGACGCCTGACGCAATAGGAAGACGAATTTGGACAGGATCATCATCGCCACGAAAGCGGCGGCTCCGGCCGTCGGCCCATACGCCCAGGCGACTCGCGTCGGCGACCTCGTCTTCGCCTCGGGACAACTGCCGATCAATCCGGAAACCGGGGCATTTCCGGAGGGCATAGAGGCGCAGACGCGCCGCTCGCTGGCTAACCTCGCAGCCGTGCTGGAAGCTGGAGGTGCCAGCCTCGCGAGCGTCGCCAAGACCACCGTGTTCCTGAAGGACATGAACGATTTCGCCGCGATGAACGCGGTTTATGCCGAACACTTCCCCGGCGCGGCGCCGGCGCGCTCGACAGTCGAGGTCGCGCGCCTGCCCCGCGACGCGCTGGTCGAAGTCGAGGCGATCGCGCTGGCGACGGGGCCGGCGCGATGAGCGCGACATCCGCACCCCGCCATGTCGAAGCCTTCGCGCACGCGGCCGGCTCGGTGGCGACCGGCGTGCCCGGAGGGGCGACCGGCTGGCACGGCACGCTGCTCAACATCCACATTGCGCCGGCGGCGAGCTACGAGATGGAGGAGTTGGCCGAGGCCTACTGCGTCGCTGGCCGCGGCATCGAGGGCGATCGCTACTTTCTCGGGACGGGGACCTACTCGCCCAAGCCGGACACTCGCGAGGTGACACTCATCGAGCAAGAGGCGCTCGATGCTCTCGCGCGCAACGATCCGCCGCTTCAGGGCGGCCCGATCCATCTCGCGCCCGTCGATCACCGCCGGAATCTCACCGTGCGCGGCGTACCGCTCAATCATCTCGTCGGCCGCAGATTTCAGGTCGGTGAGGTGATCCTGCGCGGCGGTCGCCTGAACTTCCCATGCAAGTATCTAGAGGAACTGCTGGGGCAGCCGGTCTACCTGCCGCTCTACAATCGCTCCGGCCTGAATTGCGGGATCGAGCGCGGCGGGATCATCCGCCCGGGCGACCCGATCACCTTGTTGGATTGAGGCCATGTCCGCCCGCATCGTCATGAGGCTGACGGTCGTAGAGGCCGTAGCCACAACGCCGGAGGTGGTGCGGCTGACCTTCGCCCACCCACAGCGTCCCGAACTGCCTGCTTGGGAACCCGGCGCGCATGTCGACCTTCGTCTGCCGGACGGGCGCACGCGCCAGTACTCGCTGTGTGGCGATCCGGCTGATCGGAGCCGGTACGTCCTGGCGATCAAGCGCGAGGATGCGGGCCGTGGCGGCTCGCTGTGGACACATGACAACCTCACCCCGGGCGCCGTCGCGCACGTGTCCCATCCGCGCAACAACTTCGGCCTGGCCGTCGAGGCACGGCGCCATGTCCTGATCGGCGGCGGAATCGGTGTGACGCCGCTCGCCGCCATGGCCTGGTATCTCGCCGCGCGCGGTGCCGATTTCGTCATTCATCTGTGCGCCCGTTCCGCCGAGAATGCCCCGCTGTTGGCCGAGTTGCAGGCGCTCTGCGGCGAGCGGCTCCACTGCTGGTTCTCCTCGGAAGGTTCGCGCTTCGACCCCGCGGCGCTCGGTGCGCCGGAGGACGGCGTTCATATCTATGCCTGTGGGCCTCAAAGGCTCATCGATGCCGTACAGGTCACGCTGGAAACCGCCGGCTGGCCGGTAGAGCAGGTGCATGTCGAGCACTTCGCGCCGATGGCCGACGAGAACTACAAACCGGAACCCTTCGACGCGCTGATCGCCTCGACAGGGGCGGTCGTTCACGTTCCGGCGGATGTCTCGCTGCTCGACGTCCTGCGCCGTCACGGCTTTGCGATGCCCTCGTCCTGCGAGATCGGCGTGTGTGGCTCCTGCGAGTGCGGATACCGGGACGGCACCGTGATCCACCGCGACGTCGTGCTGCCGGTCGCCAAGCGCCAGGACCGGATGATGCCCTGCGTCTCCCGCGCCCGGGTAAACATCACGCTCGAACTCTGAGGGTGGGCTGCCGATGACGTCGAGCCCCACGCGTCGCACCCTGATCGCAGGCGCTGCCGCTGTGCTCGCCGCGCCGCGGTTGGCTCTGGGGGCAGACGCGAAGACTCTACGCTTCGTGCCGCGCACGGATCTCGGCGTGCTCGACCCGATCTGGAGTTCGGCGATCATCACGCGCAACCACGCGTTCATGGTTTACGACACGCTCTACGGCCAGGATTCCAATTTCGAGCCGAGCCCGCAGATGGTGGCGGGTCACCGGATCGAGGCCGACGGACGCCTCTGGCGCCTCACCCTGCGTGATGATCTCCTGTGGCACGACGGAGAGCGCGTGCTGGCGCGCGACTGCGTCGCCAGCATCCGTCGGTGGGGGGCGAAGGATGCCTTCGGCCAGGCGCTGATGGCCGCCACCGACGAACTCGCAGCGCCGGACGACCGCACCATCGTGTTCCGGTTGAAGGCGCCGTTTCCCTTCCTGCCCCACGCGCTCGGCAAGTCCGCCGCCTTCTTTCCGGCGATGATGCCAGAGCGGTTGGCGACCGTCGGCCCGTCCAAGCAGATCACGGAGATCGTCGGTTCAGGACCGTTCCGTTACCGCCCCGACGAGCGAGTGCCCGGAGCACGCAACGTCTACGAGCGGTTTGCCCCCTACAAGCCCCGGGACGACGGCACGGTCTCACGTACCGCGGGGCCGAAGCGTGTGCATTTCGACCGCGTCGAGTGGATCACGATGTCCGATCCGGGCACGGCGGCATCGGCGCTTCGGGCCGGCGAAGTCGATTGGATCGATTACCCCGTGATCGACCTGCTGCCGATGCTGAGATCGAGCCCGGGCGTAGGCGTGAAGATCCTCGATCCGAAGGGCCTGATCGGCGTCTTCCGGATGAACCATCTGCAACCGCCCTTCGACAATCCGAAGATCCGCCGCGCCGTACTCGCGGCATTCGATCAGTCGGAGTTCATGCAGGCGGTGGCGGGTGACGACCGGAGCCTGTGGCGGGACGGCGTCGGCTTCTTCTGCCCGGATACCCCGCTCGCCTCCGCTGCGGGGATGGAGGCGGTGACCGGCCCACGCAACCTCGCAGCCGCCAAGCGGGCGATCGTCGAGGCCGGCTACAAAGGCGAGCCCGTCGCGCTGATCGTATCCAGCGACTTCCCTGCTCTTAAGGCGATGTCGGATGTCGCCGCCGAGACGTTGCAGAAGATCGGGCTGAACGTCGATTACCAGTCCCTTGACTGGGGCACGGTGCAGCAGCGTCGCTACAAGCGCGACCCAGTGGACAAGGGCGGGTGGAGCGCGTTCTGCACGAACTACGAGGGTGCCGATCTTGCCGATCCGGCCGGCCACCTCGCTCTGCGTACCAACGGGGCGCAGGCATGGTTCGGCTGGCCGAGCGACCCTAAAATCGAGGAGCTGCGGGATCGCTGGTTCTTGGCCGGGGATCTTGCCGAGCAGAAGGCCCTCGCCGCCGAGATCCAGCGCGCGGCTTTCGTGAGCGTACCCTACATCCCACTCGGCCAGTTCTTCGCGCCGACGGCCTTATCGCTCGAACATCAAGGACCTCGTCGACGGGTTCGCGATCTTCTGGAATGTGCGCCGTGGCTGAGGATCCGATGGAGGCCGATGGGCTACTGTTGTCGGCTCAGGAGCGCGAGGCGGTCCGGCGTGGCCGCGCACTGGCGCTGTCCGAGATCGCTCCGCACGCCGCCGCCTGGGAGCACGCCGGCTCAGCGCTGCCGCGCCCGGTCTTCCGGGCCTATGCTGAAGCCGGCCTAATAGGGCTTGAGGTCTCCCGCCAACGTGGAGGATCCGGTCTCGGCTACCTGTGCAAGATCGGCCTCGCCGAAGCTATGGCTCGGACCTGCCTGCCAAGCACCTTCGCGCTGAATCTCGCACAGGGGATGGCGACGCGGATCGAACGCGAGGGTTCGGAGAGCCAGGTCCGGCGCCACCTACCGAGCCTTATCTGCGGCGAGCGGATCGCCGCGGTCTCCCTGAGCGAACCGGGTGCAGGCAGCGATTTCTCAGCGATCGCGACGTGGGCAGAGCGCGCGGCCGGGGGCTGGCGCCTGCACGGAACCAAGGCTTGGGTCACGAACGGCGCGCACGCCGATCTCGCCCTGGTCTACGCGCAGACCGAGCCCGGCAGCGGGGCAGCTGGGATCGCCAGCTTTCTGGTCGAGCTGCACGCGGATGGCGTCTCGCGCGCAGCCGACGTTCCGCTGATCGGCGGCCACGCGATCGGTGCTGCGACGATCGTGCTCGACGGCGTATTCGTGGCCGACGACGACCTGTTCGCGCCACCCGGGCAGGCGTTCAAGCGGGCGCTGACAGGCATCACCGGTGCGCGTATCCACGTCTCCGCCATGGCCTGCGGCATCGTCGCCGATAGTCTAGCGCGTGCTGTAGACCACGGGCGGGTTCGGCACAGCTTCGGTCGCCCGCTCATCGAGCACCAAGGCTTGCGCTGGAGCCTCGCCGACGTCGCCACCGGCCTGGAGGCAGCGCGTGCTCTGACCTACAGCGCCGCGCAGCGGATTGCCGCGGGCGCCGATGCTACGCTCGCGGCAGCGCACGCCAAGCGGTTTTCCGCCGATATGGCGCTCTCGGGCGTGGCCGCCTGCATGCAGGCGATGGGAGGCGTCGGGCTGCGCGCCGACTTGCCGTTCGGCCGCCACCTCGCTGCGGCGCGAATCGTGGCCTACGTCGATGGGACCACCGAGATGATGCGTGACAGGATCGGCGCGGACTTGGCCCGGCGTCGAGGTGGTCGACCGAACCCGGAGGCGCCGCGATGATCGACAAGCGCGCGGCCGGATTTCATGAGGCGGTCGAGGGAATCGAGACCGGCCACACGGTGATGGTCGGCGGTTTCGGAGACGCGGGCGTCCCCATCGGCCTAGTCGCGGCCGTGCTTGAACGCGGGCCGCGCGACCTCACCGTAATCGCCAATAACGCCGGCTTCCACACGGGGGACATCAGCGACTGGCTGAGCGCAGGCCTCGTGCGCAAGGTGATCTGCAGCTATCCGCGCACCTCGCCGACCTTCGTCGCGCTCTACCGTCAAGGCAGGGTCGAGCTGGAGCTGGTACCGCAGGGGACCCTCGTCGAGCGCATGCGCTGCGCCGGGGCCGGGCTCGGCGGCTACTTCTCTCCGGTCTCGGTAGGGACACTCCTCGCGGCGGGCAAGGAGGTCCGCACGATCGGGGAACGCGACTATGTGCTGGAGGTGCCATTGACTGCCGACTTCGCCCTGATCCGGGCGCGGCAGGCCGATTTGATGGGCAACCTCACCTACAACAAGACCGCGCGCAACTTCGCGCCGGTCATGGCGACGGCCGCCCGCATGGTCGTGGCCGAGGCGAGCGAGATCGTGGACGTCGGCGGCATTGATCCAGAGGCCGTGATCACGCCCGGCATCCTCGTCGATCGGATCGTTCAGCAGAGGCTTCGCGTATGACGCCACTCAGCCGCGACGACATCGCCCGCCGCGTCGCACGGGCTCTCCCACATGGGGCCGTGGTTAATCTCGGAATCGGCCTGCCTGGCCTCGTCAGTCGCTATGTGGAGCCAGCCCAGGACATCGTCCTGCACAGCGAGAACGGGATCATCAACTTCGCCGCTTTACCGGACAGCGGCGCGGCAGATCACGACAGCATCGACGCCAGCAAACGGCCGGTCACGGTCCTTCCGGGCGGCAGCTACCTCGACGTCGCTCTCTCCTTCGGCCTCATGCGCGGCGGCCATTTGGATGTAGCGGTGCTCGGCGCCTTCGAAGTGTCGGCCCGGGGTGATCTCGCGAACTGGTGGACGGGCAAGCCCGGTGATGTGCCCGGCGTCGGTGGCGCGATGGATCTCGCCTGTGGCGCCAAGTCGATCTGGGTGATGATGGAGCACACGACGCGGGACGGCCAGCCTAAGCTCGTGGATTGCTGCAGCTATCCGCTCACGGCACCAGCCGTAGTCGACCGCATCTTTACGGATCTTGCCATCCTCGACGTCACGCCCGATGGGCTGTCTGTCCGCGAGCTCCTGACGGGTCTCGAGCCGGACGAACTTCAGGCCCGAACCGCGACGCGCCTCATCTTCTCTGATACAAACCGGATCGATGCTCGCATCCTCGATCAAAGGGCACGCTAATCCCGGCATTGTCCGCTTTGTAGACGAGCCCCAAGCGGACTGAACGGCTGATATGGGCGCTTTTCTGCCGGGCTGCTCTGAAAGCCCCTCGACACTGAAGCCGAGGGGCCGAACGCTCAAATCTCCGTGCCTTCGGCCAGGGTCAAGGCACCTTCGACGTCGACACCGAGGTACCTGACCGTGCTCTCGATCTTGGTATGGCCGAGCAGGATTTGGACGGCACGAAGGTTGCCGGTCCGTTTGTAGATCAACGACGCCTTTGTGCGACGGAGGGAGTGGGTCCCGTAATCCTCGCTCCGCAGCCCGATGCCAGTCACCCACTCATCGACCAACCGCGCATACTGCCTGGTGCTGATGTGCATGACGCCGTCGAGCCTGCTTGGGAAGGCATAGTCGTCGAGCGTTCCGCCTCTGGCCTCCAGCCATGTCAGGATGCTGGTACGAGCGGGTTCGAGTAATTCGAACTGCACTGGTCGGCCGGTCTTGCGCTGGATGACGATGACCCGGCTACGGACGCGACCGCCGCTGACGAGGTCGCCAATCTTGAGCTTAACGATGTCGCAGCCGCGCAGCTTGCTGTCGATGGCGAGGTCGAACATCGCACGGTCGCGCACGCGCCGTTCGCGGTCGAGCCAGAAGCGGATGGCCCAGACCTGCTGAGGTTTGAGGGCCCGCTTGGCGCCGAGCTTGCGGCCGGCGTTCCAGGCCGGTCGCCCTTTCGTAGCCGGATCCTGTGCAGAGTGTCCCATCGTCTGTCTCCTTGCCGGCCCATGCCGACAGGGCGAGGAGACACCCGAACCGAGGCTCTGGAGATGGAAGGCAGATGCCGACGTTCCGCTGGCGACCCAACCCAGCCATCGCAAGCGCTGTCGGTGTTCCCCAGAAGCGGACGTTCGTCCGCCGTGCGGCAATTTCAGCTCGGGGTGGCAACCGGACTTTAGCTCTTTGGCCGGAAGCGGAATAGCCGCTTTGGAGCGGGACTGCCGCAAAAGCGGACGGCCTCCTGCCAAAACGCCTTAGCCGTTCAGCTCGTCGACGCAATCTTCCAGAGACGGACCCCTGTGTCCTGCTCACACGATCATCGACTGGCTGGCGGCAGAGACGAGCCGCGGAGGACCGAACCTAGATGTGTCCGGTCCTCCGCGCCCGGCGATCCTGCATCACGTCCCGATCGGTAGGGTGGATACGTGGGCGGACACCACCTTCCATCCGAGACCGGGCAAGCGCATCCAGGTCTGGCTCTGACGCCCGATGCCGGGCTTGCCGCGCGGCTTGAACTCCAGATTGACGGTGGCGAAGTCGCTTCCGAGGGTCAGAATCTCCAGCCGGATCCGCGCCTCCTTGGTCCCGCCCGGCGGCGGATCGGCAGCGACGCGGGCGGCGTGGATCTCGGCGAAGCCGTAGCAATTCTCGGCCAGCGCGTAGCGGATCGTGTGCGGGCTGTCCCAGAAGGTCGCGTCGAGGACGGCGACATCCTTCTCGACGAGCGCCTGCTCGTAGCGCTCGAACAAAGCTGCGATCTCGGCCACGATCTCCGGGCGGTTCACCGTCACGTCCATTCAACCCTCCAGGGCGACCGCGGTGCGGATCAGGTCGAGGTCGGCCCCGCGCGCGCCGATGATCGACAGGCCGACCGGAGCGCCATCGACGCGGGCACCCGGGATATTGACCTGCGGGGCGCCGGTCAGGCCGCCGTGGCTCGTCAGGCAGGCGATACGCTCGCGCAGGGGATGCAGCGCGCCGAGCGGCAGCCCGCGCAGGGGCGCCGGAAACGGCGTGGTCGGGAGGCACAGGATCGTGCCGGGCGGCAGGAGTCGCGCGAGACGCGCCCTGGCCTCGATCCGCATCAGGCTCGCGGCGCTGCGTTCGGCATCGGTCATCATCGAGCCCTGGATCAGCGAGCGGGCGACCGAGAAGGCCATGCGTGGATTGCAGGCATCGAGCCAGGGCTCGAAGGTCAGCCAGGCCTCGCTGCTTTGAAGCACGCGCTGCGCCCGCTGCCAGACGGACAGGCCCTGCGGCGCCAGCGTCACGTCGCGGCGATTGCCGATCAGGGTGGCCAAGCGGTCGATCTGCGGGGCCAGCGCCTCCTGGACTGCCGCGTCGGCGAAGCCGAGCGCATCGGCGGCCACAAGGAGCGTGCGCGGCAGGCGGTCCGGCATCGCCTGACCGAACAGGACTTCGCCGACCCGCGCGAAGGTCACCGCGTCCCGGGTGAACCAGCCGCAGGTATCCGAACCAGGTGCCTGGACGCAGATCCCCGAGAAGTCGATGCGGCCGTGCGTCGGCCGGATGCCGTAGAGGCCGCAGAAGCTCGCCGGCACGCGCACGGAGCCGCCGGTATCGGTTCCCAGGGCGAAATCGCAGGCGCCCGAGGCCACCGCGGAGGCCGAGCCGCTGGACGAGCCGCCGGGTACCCGATCGGGCGCCGCGGGATTGAGCGGCGTGCCGTCATGGGCGTTCTCGCCGAGGATCCCTAGGGAGACCTCGTCGGTCACGGTCTTGCCGACGATGGAGGCGCCCGCATCGAGCAGCCTCTGAACCACGCCGGCATGGCGGGCCGGCGTCGGATAGACGCGCGGCCAGTCCGGGTTTCCGCCCCCCGTGGGGGTATCGGCGACATCGATCAGGTCCTTGACCGCGAAGGCAAGGCCGGCGAGCGGCCCCGTGGCGGATCCGGCGACGCGTACGCGCGGCCCAGGGAGGAACGGGTCCGTCGAGAGGAGCTGTTCGGCTGTCATGCGGGGATCGGTTCCTGCCATTGGGCACCGGGCACGGCGGCGAACAGAGCCCGGGTGTAGGGATGCTTCGGCGCGAAGAAGATCTCCGACGTCGGCGCGACCTCGACCACCTGACCGGACCGCATCACCGCGATCCGGTCGCAGACCTGCAGCGCGACCCGGAGATCGTGGGTCACGAACAGCATGCTAAGGTGCAGCCGCGCCTTGATGTCGGCGAGCAGCGCCAGGACCTGCGCCTGCACCGAGACGTCCAGGGCCGAGACCGGCTCGTCGGCCACCAGAATCTCGGGCTTCATGGCGAGCGCCCGGGCGATGCCGATCCGCTGGCGCTGGCCGCCGCTGAACTCGTGCGGGAAGCGCTGCGCCGCCGCGGGATCGAGGCCGACCAGCGCCAGCATCTCGCAGGCCTGGACCCGCGCGATCCCCGGTTCGGTGCCGTGGATGATCGGCCCCTCGGCGACGATGTCGACCACGCGCTGGCGCGGATCGAGGGAGCCGTAGGGATCCTGGAACACCATCTGCACGCGCCGGCGATGCGGACGCATCTGGCGGCGGCTCAGGTCGGCGACGCTGTGCCCGGCCAGCAGGATCTCGCCGCCATCGACCGGCATCAGCCGGGTGAGCGCCCGCGCCAGCGTGCTCTTGCCCGAGCCGCTCTCGCCGACGAGGCCCAGGGTCTCGCCCCGCCGCAGCGAAACGTCCACGCCGTCGAGGGCCCGGGTGACGCGGCCCCCGAACAGGCCGCGGGCCCCGTAGGTCTTCTCGACCCGCTTGGCCTCCACCACCAGGGGTGCTGTGCTGGCGGCCCGGCGCGGCGGCGGCACGAGCTTCGGCACGGCGGCGATGAGCGCGCGCGTGTAGGGATGCTTCGGCGCGCCGAGCACCGAGGCCGCCGGCCCCTGCTCGACCAGGACGCCCTTCTGCAAGACCGCGACCGTGTCGGCGATGTCGGCCACGACGCCGAAATCGTGCGTGATGAACAGGACGCTCGTGCCGTGCTCGCGCTGCAGGTCGTGGATCAGGGAGAGGATCTGCGCCTGCGTGGTGACGTCGAGCGCCGTGGTCGGCTCGTCGGCGATGAGCAGCCGCGGATTCAGCGCCAGCGCCATGGCGATCATCGCCCGCTGGCGCTGGCCGCCCGAGAGCTGATGCGGATAGGAGCGCAGGAGCTGGGCCGGGTCCGGCAGGTGGACGCTCTCAAGGAGCGCGAGGATGCGCGCCCGGCGGTCGGCGCGCCCGAGCGTGGTGTGGATGCGCAGGACCTCGTCGATCTGCCGCCCGATCGTGTGGAGCGGGTTCAGGGCCGTCATCGGCTCCTGGAAGATCATCGCGATGCGGGCACCCCGGACCTTGCGCATCTGACGCGGGGTGATCGCGGCGAGATCCGCGCCCTCGAACTGGATGCGCCCGCCCGAGACGCACACGCGCGGCCCCGGGAGCAGCCCCAGAATGGCGCGCGCAACCATCGACTTGCCCGATCCGCTCTCGCCGATCAGGCAGGTGACCGCACCGGGCCGCAGGACGAGATTCAGATCGGTGACGGCATTCGGACGGTCCGCGCCGGGCGGCAGCGTGATCGTCAGCGTCTCGATCTCGAGGACGGCGTCGCTCATCGCTCTCGGAGCCTCGGATTCAGGACCTCGTTCAGGCCGTCCCCGACGAGGTTGATGGCGAGGACGGTCAGCAGGATCGCCAGTCCGGGGAAGGTGCAGATCCACCACGCCGATCGGAGGACCGCGCGGCCCGAGCTGATGATCAGGCCCCAGCTCATCACGTTGGGATCGCCGAGGCCCAGGAAGGCGAGCCCCGCCTCGATCAGGATCGCCGTGCCGATCAGGAGCGTGCCGACCGCGATGATCGCCGCGGTGCAGTTCGGCAGCATGTGGCGGAAGACGATGCGCGCGTCGCCTGCCCCCAGGCCGTCGCAGGCCAGTACGAACTCGCGGCCGCCGAGCGCCACGAACTCGCCCCGCACGAGCCGGGCGATGCCCGGCCAGGAGACGGCCACGATGGCGACGACTTCGCTGAACAGCGACGGCGACAGGATCGCCACGATCAGGATCGCGAGCACGAAGGCGGGGATCGTCTGGAAGAACTCCGTGAGCCGCATCAGCGCGACCTCGACGCCGCCCCGATAGTAGCCGGCGAGCCCCCCGATCAGGGTCCCGAGCAGGATCGCGGCCCCGGTGGCGCTGAGGCCGATGATCAGGGAGGTGCGGGCGCCGTACGCGATCTCGGCGGCCACGTCCCGGCCCAGCGTGTCGGTGCCGAGTGGGAACGGACCGCCCGGCGGCTGGAGGGCGGGGCCGACGAGCGCGAACGGATCGCCCGGATAGAGCAGCGGGGTGAGCGCCACGAGGACGACCAGCCCGAGGAGAACCACCGCCCCCGCGAGCGCGAGGCGGTTGCGCGCGAACCGCGCCAGGGCCGTGCGCATCGCTACAGCTCCATCCGCGGATCGAGGCAGACATAGACGAGGTCGATCGCGAGATTGATCACGACCACAAGGCAGGCCGAGACGAAGAAGATGCCGAGGAGCAGGTTCAGGTCGCGCGACTGGAGCGCGTTGAAGGCCAGCGTGCCGACCCCCGGCCAGCCGAACACCGTCTCGACCACGATTGAGCCGCCGATCAGGTTGCCGGCCTGCACGCCCGCCATGGTGACCACCGGCAGCAGTGCGTTGCGCAGGACGTGCCCGGTCATCACCCGGGCCTCGGTCTGGCCCTTGGCCCGGGCGGTGGTGACGTAGTCCATGCCGACCTGCTCCAGCACGGAGGCGCGCATCACCCGGGCGTAGACCGCGAGGTAGAACAGCGCGAGCGCGACCGCCGGCATGACGAGGTGGCGGCCGACATCCCAGACCTCGTCCCAGCCCTCGTTGTCGGCGCCGACCGTGTCGTAGCCGCTGGTCGGCAGCCAGCCGAGCCGGATGGCGAAGACCACGATCATCATCAGCCCGAGCCAGAAGCCCGGGGTCGCGTAGGCCACGAGGCTGACGAGGGAGATGATCGCGTCGCGCCAGGCATTGCGCCCGGTCGCCGCCACGAGGCCCAGCAGCGTGCCGATCAGCAACGCGGCTGCGAAGGCGGTCAGCATCAGCAGCCCGGTGGGCCCGAGCCGGTCGACGATCAGGCTCCCGACTGGGCTGTCGTTGCGGAACGAGTAGCCGAGATCGAGGTGGAGCATGTTCAGCAGGTAGACGCCGAACTGCGTGGCGAGCGGCTGGTCGAGGCCGAACTTGTGGCGCAGCTGCTCCATGTATTCGGGGCTCGCCGCCCCGCTCTCGCCCGCCAGCACGGAGGCCGCGTCGCCGGGGGCGAGGTGGATCAGGAAGAAGTTGAGCACGACGATGCCGAGCACCACCGGGATCGCCAGCAGCAGCCGGCAACCGAGGAAACGCGCGAGCCGCACGGGACTACTTGTCCATCCAGGCCCGCTCGAAGGCTTGCTGGGTTCCGAGGGGGCCGGTCGTGTGATCCTTGAGGCGCCGGTTGAAGACGCTGACGTATTGGACGTCGATGAGCCAGATCATCGGGCTGTCCTCCGCCAGGACTTGCTGGACCGTCTTGTAGAGCGCGGCGCGCTTCTCCGGGTCCGGCTCGCGCGCGCCCTCGCCGAGCATCCGATCGACCTCGGGGTTCGAATAGAAGGTGTCGTTGACGAAGGTCACGCCCTTGCGGATCTGGCTGGTGAGGAACTGCTTGTTCAGCCCGTAGACCGGGTCGACGCCCTGGCTGAGGAACGGCTCGTTTAGGTCGTAGTCGTAGTTGGTGTAGACACGCCGCAGCCAGGTGGCGGTGTCCTCCGAGCGGAGCGTCACGGCGATGCCGACGACGGCGAGGGCCTGCTTCAGGTACTCGGCCTGCCGCAGCCACTGCTCGCCGAAGGAATTCACCTCCAGGTGCAGGGCGAAGCGGGTCCCGTCCGCGCCGCGCGGGGCGCCGGCCTTGTCGAGCAGCGTGTTGGCGATGTCCAGCCGGTCCGGCACGTCGTACTGGCGCACGTCATCGGTGTAGAGGCCGGCGGTCTTGAACTTGCGGCTGAGCGGGCCGGTGGCGGGCAGGCCATAGCCGAACATCACGTCCTTGAGGATGACCTTGCGGTCGATGGCGTAGGCGATCGCTTGGCGCACTTCCTTTTTCTGGAGATGCGGGTGACGGCCGTTCAGCTCCAGGACGCTCTGGGCCGGCGTCATCTCGTAACCCTTGGTCGTCAGATCGAGGATCGGGTTGGTCTTCATCCGCGCGAGGTCGGCGTAGTTCACCGCGCTGTACCCGGCGAAATGCGCCTCCCCCGCCTCCATGGCGGCCGAGCGCGTGGCCGCGTCCGGGATGAACCGGGCGATGATCCGATTGAGATACGGCAGGCCGGGCTTCCAGTAGGTCTCGTTGCGGTCCAGGCGCACAGACTGGCCCCGCTCCCAGCTCGCGAACTTGAACGGACCGGTCCCAATCGGCTTGTTGGCGCTCGGGTTCTGGAGGACGTCCGTGCCCTCGAAGACCGAGCGGCACAGGATCGGCAGGTCCCGCCCGGAGAGCGCCTTCATAAGGTAGGGGGCCGGATTGGCGAGCCGCAGGATGGCGGTCATGGGGTCCGGCGTGTCGACGGCGACCAGCTCCGCGAGCATAACCGGTGCAATCGGATTGTATTTCTTCAGGATTTCCAGAAAAGAATACTGCACGTCGGCACTGGTGAACGGCTTACCGTTGTGGAAGGTCACGCCCTCCTGAAGCTTAAACGTGATGGTCTTGCCGTCGGGCGCGATCTCCCACGATTTCGCGAGGTTCGGCTGCGGGTTCTGGTCCCAATCGTAGGTGCACAACCCCTCGTAGACCTGCGTGGCGATCGGCGGGATGTTGCCCGCCGAAACTGCGTAATGGGCCAGGGTCGAGGGCTCGGGATGAACGATCATCACCATCGTGCCCCCGCGCTTCGGCTCGGCGGCGCGCGCGCCGCTCGCGGCCGCTGCGAGGCCGAGAGGAAGCGCTAGAACCGTGCGGCGGGAGAGATCAGTCGCGTCGAACGTGCGGGACAAGCCAGAGGACTCCTGAAGCGTCCAGCCCGTTCGCAACACGCGTGCCATATAGAGGCGATGGAGACGGATCCATTACCCCGCATGATTGAGGGTAATATTTCGCACAACCAACCGCTTGCGCCGAAAGATCAAGCACATCATCGAGCCGACTTCGCCCGATACGGGCATCATGAGGGCCAATTCCCCTGACCAGTGGGGGGCCCGGCACACCGCCATCACGACAGGGTCGCGGCGATCAGGCGGCACGCACCAGAATGCGAGACAGGCGCATGCCTAAGAACCGGGGATACGCCACCGCGACGCGTTCGACACGATCACGTCCGCTCCTCACGCATCCGCCGCGCAAGGTTCTCGCCGATCATCACGCAGGTGAAGTGTAGGTTGGCCCGGCAATCGCTCGGCATGATCGAGGCGTCGCAGACCCGCAGCCCATCGAGTCCTCGGACCTTGAGATCGGGATCGACGACCCCGGACGCGTCCTGCCAGCCGGTCATCCGGCACGTGCCGGCGGCGTGTTGGATGTCGCCGGCCTCGGCGAGCATCAGGGCATCGAGGTCCTCGTCCGGGAGGCGCGCGGCGTCGCCGATCGAAAGCGGCCTCTCGCCGAACCGGATCGCCGTGGCGAGATCGGCCAGGGCCGGATGCGCCGCGAGGCCCGCGAGGCGGCGCACCGCGTCGCGCATTCGAAGGCGATCGCGCGGGTCATCGAGCATGTTCTCGTCGATGACCGGGTTGGCCTCCGGATCGGCCGCGGTGAGGTGCAGAGTCCCGCGCGAGAACACGTCGTAGAGGCCGACGCCGATCGCGCCCTGCGGCGTCGGCTCCGGCCCGGTCAGGGTCCGATGATTGTAGGCGACGAAGATCATGTCGCGCTCCCCGCCGCCCGCGAGGCCGCTCGAATAGGTGACGCAGCAATTGGTGTGGCGCGCATCCGGACCGAGGGCCCGGTGTTGCGGCTTCAGATCGATGGTCGCCCGCAGGATCGGATGGTCCATGAAGTTGCGGCCGACCGCCTCGTGCGCCTGCCGGACGGGGATGCCGAGGGCGTGCAGCGGCTCGGCCGGGCCGATCCCGGAACGCATCAGGATGGCCGGGCTGTGGACGGCGCCGGCGCAGAGCACGATTTCGCGGCCCTGGATCTCGGTCCAGGGCTCCGCACCGAAGCGCACGCGCAGGCCGATGGCCCGTCGCCCCTCGAACAGAACACGGTCGACCAGGGCCTCGCCGCGGATCGCGAGATTCGGCCGGTCGCGCGCCGGTTCCAGGTAGCCGTCATTGGTGGTGACCCGGTGGCCGTCGCGGCTGTTGATCGGGTTGCACGAGACGCCCTCGCCCGTGGGCGCGTTGAGGTCCGCCTTCCAAGGGTGGCCGGCCGCGAGGGCGGCCGCGCGAAGCCCCAGATCCACCGCGCCCCAGGCCTCCGGCTTCGCGCGGTAGACAGGCAGCGGACCGCCGCGCCGGGCACCGCCCTCCGCGCCGAAATCGGCATCGTCCTCGATCCGGTCGAACAGGGGCAGCACATCCGCGGCCGACCAGCCGGTACAGCCCTGCGCCGCCCAGGCGTCGAAGGCCGCGGGCACGCCGCGGATCGCGATCTGCGCGTTGACCGTTGAACTGCCGCCGAGCGCGCGACCGCGCCAGTAGAAGTGGGGCTCCTGCACACGGGTCCGCCGGCTCATCAGCCCCGGCCACTGCCAGTCCGCCTGATGGGCCAGGTCATACATGAACGGGATGATGTTGGCCGAGCGCAGCGCCGGTGGCGCATCCGTGGAGCGCCAGTCGCGTCCGGCCTCCAGCAGGAGCACCCGGCGGCGCGGATCCTCCGAGAGGCGGGCCGCCAGAGCCGCCCCGGCGGAGCCGGCGCCGACCACGATGACATCGTACGGGGCTGCACTCATGGCTTCGCGACGTTCCAGAAGAGTGGGATGGCGGAGGGGATCAGACCGGTGAGCGCGGTCCGGTAGGCCGCGGGCTGCGCGAACTGGCCGAAGGGGGCGACCAGCCCCTCGCCGTACACGATGGTCTGGATCTCGCCCGCGATGGCGCGCCGTTTGTCCAGATCAGGCTCGCGGGCGAAGCGGTCGAACAGGGCGACCATGCGCGGGTCGCACATGAACCCGGAACTCGCCGCGTCCTTGCAGTTGAAGTTGATCGCGGAATTCGTCAGCGGCGAGCTCAGATCGAGGCCCAGCGCATGGATGCCGAAGAGGCTCCAGCCGACCTTCTTGGTGCGCCGGGCGAGCAGGGCTGCCCAATCCATGACCTGCAGGTCCACGGTGAAGCCGGCCTGCTTCAGCCGGTCGGCCAGGATGGTCGAGGACACGCGCGCCGCCTCGAGATCGTTGGCCACCATCACGGTCACCGGCTCGCCCTTGTAGGCGGTCGCCTTCAGGGCAGCCCGGGCCGCCGCCACCGAGGGGTCGTGCAGGAGGTCCGTCCCGACATGCGTCTCGTAGGGCGAGCCGCAGATGAAGAAGGCGTTGCAGGTCTGCGAGAAGCGCGGCTCGAGGCCGAACCCGTCCAGAACCTCGCGCTGATCGACGAGCCGCAGCAGGACGCGCCGGATCGCCGGGTCGTCGAAGGGCTTGGACGCCGTGTTGATGCGATAGTGGCCCGTGAACCTGTGCGGGCCGGTGAAGTTCATCACCGCCAAGCTCGTGTTGGCCTCGATCTGACCGATCAGGTCGAAGGGCGCGTACTGCATGTAGTCGATCTCGCCCGCGCCGAGGGCGCCCGTCGCCGTCGCCCCATCGGGGATGACGCGGATGTCGAGGGCGTCGACCTTCACGACCTTGCCGCCGGCCAGGAAGTCGGCCGGCTCGGGACGCGGCCGGTAATCGGGGTTCCGGCGCAGCAGCATGTGGTCGCCGGGGATGTGCGCGGCGCGGTCGTAGATGAACGGACCGGATCCCACGACCTCCGTGAGCTGCGTCGTGGGGGGCGTCGCGGCGAGCCGGGCCGGCATGATGAAGGGCGTGGGGCTCGACGTCGTGCCGAGCGTGTCGAGGACGAGACCGTAGGGCTCCCGCAGCGTCAGCACGACAGTCCGGTCGTCCACGGCCTCGAGGCCGGCGGTCACGTCCATGAGCCGGCCACCCAGCGCGCTGCGGGCCGCCCAGCGCTTCAGCGAGGCGACGCAGTCGGCGGCCCGGACCGGCGCGCCGTCGTGGAAGCGCAGCCCGTCGCGCAGGGTGAAGCGCCAGGTCAGCCGATCATCCGATACCGACCACGTGTCGACCATCTGCGGCCGGAACACGCCCGTCGCGTCCGGCGCGAACAGCGTGTCGTAGACCATGTAGCCGAAGGTCCGCGTGATGTAGGCCGTGGTGAAGTAGGGGTCGAGGGTGACGATCTCGGCCTCAAGCACCGCCTTCACCGTCGTTTCCGCGCGGCCGGAGATCGGCGCAAGCAGCGCCGCGGCCGCGAGCAGGCCGGAAAACCAGAATCGTCTCATTGTCGCATTCACCCTTTGCCCGGCCCCGCTAGGCAAACGGGATACCAAGCAGGACGCCAAGCCGATCGCACGCGCCTGGGGCCTGATCCGAGACACCGGCATGGATGCTGCAAAGCCCATGGATCTCCAAGGCGCTCAAACGGTCCAGGGAAACGCATGGCCTCCGCAGGCGGACGTGTCCTCACAGGTGCCGAAGTGAAGGCGCTGTCGCAGCGTTCGGACGGGCGCGGTGCCGTCCGCCTCCTCACGCATCTGCTGATGCTGGCCGGGGCCGGCTGGCTGGTCTGGCGGTCGGGCCCCTGGACGCTGCTGCCCGCCATGCTGCTGCTGGGGATCGCGCAATCGGCCCTGTTCGCGCCCATCCACGAAACCGTCCACCTGACCGCGTTCCGCTCGCGCAGGGCCAATGCGGTCGTCGGCTGGCTGGCGGCCTGCCCGTCGCTGCTGAACTGGCACTTCTACACGGCCTTCCATCTCGCCCACCATCGCCACACCCAGGATCCCGAGCGGGATCCGGAACTCGCGCTGATGCCGCCCTCCACCCTGGACGCCTATGTCTGGCGCGTGCTGGCGCTACCCTACTGGCGAACCCGCCTGCAGGTGGCCTCAGCCGGCCTGCGCGGCGATCTCTCTGCCTACCCGTTCATCACCGATCGCGCCGCGCCCCGCATCATCCGCTCGATCCGGTCGATGTGTGCAGTCCTGCTCGCCGGGGCAGCCCTTGCCGTGGTTCTGGTCGGCTGGTGGGCGCCCCTGATCTTCTGGATCGGGCCGCAGCTCCTCGGGCAACCGTTCCTTCGGCTCTACCTCCTCACCGAGCACACGCTCTGCACGATGGACGACAACGGCCTGACCAACACGCGCACGACCTTGACCAACGGCCTCATGCGGCTCCTCATGTGGAACATGCCCTTCCACACCGAGCACCATCTCTACCCGTCGATCCCGTTCCACCGGCTCCCGGACGCCCATACCGCGATGCGTGCGCGTCTCGGCGTGCTGCAGCGGGGCTACGCCCGCTGGCATGTCGGCTTCGTGCGGACGCTGCGCCCGTGAGCGGCTGGGCGACGACCACCGGAATCTTCGAACTCGGCGACCTGACGCTTCAGTCGGGGGCGGTGCTGCCGGGCGCGCAGCTGCGCTGGAAGACGCACGGCACCCTGTCGCCCGGGCGCGACAATGTCGTGCTCTACCCGACCAGCTACGGGGCCCAGCATCCGGACCTCGAATGGCTGATCGGCCCCGATGGGGTGCTGGATCCCAGTCGCTGGTTCATCGTCATCCCCGACATGTTCGGCAACGGCCTGTCGTCGAGCCCATCGAACACACCGGTCTGGCCCGGCCTCGTCACCGCCTGGGACAACGTCCACGCGCAGCGCCGTCTGCTCGCCGAGGTGTGGGGGATCGAGCGCCTGCACGCCGTGTACGGCTGGTCCATGGGGGCGCAGCAGGCCTATCACTGGGCAGCCCTGTTCCCCAATCACGTGGAACGCGCTGTGATCAATTGTGGCAGCGCCCGCACCGCCACCCACAACCGCGTGTTCCTGAAGGGTCTCATGGCAGTGCTGGAGGCGGCGCCGGAGCATTGCGGCGCGGGCCGCTTCTCGGCCGAGCCGGCCGCCGCCCTCCGGGCCTTCGGGCGCATCTATGCGGGCTGGGCGCTCAGCCAGGACTTCTACCGGGCGGACCTCCACCGCACCGCGCTCGGCGCCCCGGACCTCGACAGCTTCCTGCGCACCGACTGGGAGGAGCGCTTCGCCCGCCGCCCCGCGGCCGATCTCTACGCGCAGCTCTGCACCTGGGAGGCGGGCGACATCAGCCGCGATCCGCGCACCGGCGGCGACCTCATCCGGGCGCTCAACGCGATCACGGCCCGGCTGCTGCTGATGCCGGGCGAGACGGACCTCTACTTCCGCGTCGCCGACAACACCGCCGAACTGCCGCACCTGCGCGATGCCGTCCTGCAGCCGATCCCGAGCATCTGGGGCCATCGCGCCGGCAACCCATCGACCAACCCAGCCGACGCCGCCTTTCTTCGCGACACCGTGCGGGCCTTCCTCGACACGGCCGAAGCGGGCGCGCCCTGACCGGCCCCGTCTCCGTCATCCTCGCGCGTCGAGCAGCGCAGGATCACGGGCACCGGTTGCGACCGGCATCCATGCCCGGACGCGCCGGGCGGTGACCAGGCCGGCATCCGAATGCCAGCCGCGTCAGACCGCGTCCCGGTTGAGCCGGACCACAAGCTGATCGGCGAATTTCGCTGCTGCGACCCGATCGGCCCGAACAGCGAGCTCGGCACCTACACCAACTTCGTCCACCTGCTCGACCGGTGCGCCCTCGCGGTCCCGGGGCGGCCTCCCCCCGCGTCGACGGCTTCCCCTCCGGGCTAACCCTGCTCGCACCGCGCAGGTCCGACGAGCTCCTCGCTGCCCTGGGCGCACCTGTCGGGTCTGCCGCTGAACCGCGAACTCGCCGCGCACGGCGCCCGGTATCTGCGGACGGCGGCCACCCGACCGGAGTACCGTTTCTACGCCCTGCCCGGCGGACCGCCGCATCGTCCCTCCCTCCTCCGGGTGGCGGCCGACGAAGGGGGTGCGATCGAGACGGAGGTCTGGGCCCTGCCGCCAGCCGCCAGCCGCCTTCGGGGCCTTCGGTGCCGCGATCCCGTCCCCCACGGGATCAGCACCCTGCGGCTCGCCGACGGGACCGCGCCGAAGGGCTTTTTGGTGGAGGCGGCGGGCGTCACCGGGGCCGCCGACATCACGCGGTTCGGCGGCTGGTGCGGCTACGTGGCCAGCCGTGCCGCGGCATAGTCAGTTTGGCGATGCCAAAAATCCACTTTGATTCGGTCGCAGCGCTGATTCACACCCCCGCAACAAGCGCTCGCAAATCCAGGCGCACGGAGACCGCAGAACCGAGCGCCTGTTATGCGAATTGGCGGCCGCCAGCTCGGATCGCGGGCAGTGCAGCACGAAAGTGTCGCGGTTGGCCCGTCGCGGCCGGTCCGCTTCTTGCCCACCCATCGGCCGAAAAGAGCCCCCGAGGCCGCCGAACCGGGAGACCCTGCATGCGTCGATCCCTGCATACGGACGAGGAGATCGCCTTCCTGCTGGACGAGGCCGCGCGGGGTATACCGATCGCCGCGATCTGCGCGAGCGCCCATGTCTCGCTCGGCACCTTCTATCGCTGGCGGCGACGGCTCGGCGGACTGAAGCCCGCCGGTGTGGCCCAGCTCGATCGCGTCGAGCGGGAGAATGCCGGTCTCCGTGCGGAGGTTCAGCGGCTCCGGGCTGCCCTGCTCGTACAACCCGCACGGGCAGAGCGTACGCGGCCGATCCAGACCGGGCATGCAGGCGTGCATCCTGCACCGCGCCATCGCGGCGCCGACGCCTGTGTCGGCCGGTTCGCCTTCGGACGAAGCGCGAACTGAGGCACCGAGTTCGACGCGGTGCGACCGCATATCAACCGGGTGTCCCATACCTCAGACCGATTTGGCCGACGCCGATGCGAGGGCCGATTTCGGCAAGAGCATGTGCACGCCCTTGTTGCCGTCCACGGTCTGGGTGATGCGCAGGTTCCCGGCGAGCGAGCACAGCATGTAGGCCTGGTTGCGGGTGAGGCCGGTGCGCGCGCAGACGAGGCGCACCATCTCGCGCACGGCCTGGCGCATCGCCTCGTCGAGGCTCTCGTGCAGGCCGATCGACATCAGGTCGGTGGGGGTCTCGGCGAAGGGCCACGCGCCCGGGATGTCCTTGCGCACGGTGAGCCGAAAGGTGCCGGTCAGCCCGGTCTCCAGGGCGGTGATGCAGACCTCGCCGTCGCCCTGCACGCCGTGGCCGTCGCCCGCGTAGAAGCCGCCGCCGGGGTTGAACACCGGCAGGTAGAGGGTCGTGCCGACGCGCATCTCCTTGTTGTCCATGTTGCCGCCGAAGGCCCGGGGCACCGGCGTACCGACGCGGCCCCAGGTGGCGGGTGGGGCGGTGCCCAGGATGCCGAAGAACGGATCGAGGGGCAGCTCCGTGCCCCAGGGCAGGCGGCAGACGCCCCGGGTGGTGTCGATGTCGGCGTGGATCGTCTCGTACTCGGTGAACTCGTCCGGCAGGGTGCCGAGCAGCGGCAGGATCGCCACGAAGCCCCAGTCGAGGCGGAACTTCAGGTCGAGGATATCGATCTGCAGCATGTCGCCGGGCTCGGCGCCCTCCACGTGGACCGGGCCGGTGACGAAATGCGGGCCGGGACCGCACTCCAGGGTGTCGAGGGCGTGGAGCAGGTCGGCCGGCACCCGGGCGGGGTCGGGGTGGAGCGACTCGCGGCCGCCCGCCGGGTGCGAGTGCAGGGTGACGGTATCGCCAGACGCGACGGTCAGGACCGGCGGCAGAGCGGCATCGAAATAGCCGAGCACCATCGTCTCGGGCGTGGCGGGGATCTCATGGTGGCTCGGCACGGCGGCTCCTTTTGCGGATGTCAGACGGCGATGTGACGGGTCAGGGCTTCGTGGCTCAGTGCCCCGGGATCGCCGCGCTCGACGACGCTGCCGCGGGACAGCACCACCACGGAATCGGCGATCCGGAGAGCGAAATCGAGATACTGCTCCACGAGCAGCACGGTGATCCGCCCCTTCAGCCCGGCGATCACCGCCTCGATCGCGGCGACGATCGAAGGCTGGATGCCCTCGGTCGGCTCGTCGAGCAGGATGGCACGGGGCCGGGTGGCGAGCGCCCGGGCGATGGCGAGCTGCTGCTGCTGGCCGCCCGAGAGGTTGCCCCCCGGCCGGTGCCAAAGGCCCCGGAGCGCGGGGAACAGGGCGACGGCCTCGTCGACCGCCTCGGTCCGCTCCAGCCCGTGCGCCCGGGCCGCGACACGCAGATTCTCGGCGACCGTCAGATCCGAAAAGATCTCGCGGCCCTGCGGCACGTAGGCGAGCCCGGAGCGGGCGCGCCGGTCGGAGGACAGGCGTGTCAGCTCGGTCCCGTCGAGGGCGATCCGGCCGCGGCTTTCCGGGATCAGGCCGGTGAGGCAGCGCAGCAGCGTCGTCTTGCCGGCGCCGTTGCGGCCGAGCACGGCGAGGCAGGCCCCCGGCTCGACCGCGAGGGCGATCCCGCGCAGCACCTGCGCGCTGCCGTAATGCTGGTCGAGCCCCTCGACGGCGAGCCGTGCGGGCGGAGATGGGTTCGTCATCGGCCGAGGAACACCTCGATCACGCGGGGCTCGGCCCGGGCGCCCGCCATGCTGCCCTCGTAGAGCGTGCGGCCCTCGTGCAGCACCGTCACCCGGTCGGCGATGGCCTCGACGAAGCCCATGTCGTGCTCGATCACCAGGATCGCCCGGTCGGGCCGGCGCAGGCTCCGGATCAGCGCGGCGGTCTGGGCGGTCTCGGCGTCGGAGAGCCCGGCCACGGGCTCATCGAGGAGGAGCAGCGCCGGCTCGGCGGCCAGCACCATGCCGATCTCCAGCCACTGCTTCTCGCCGTGGGCGAGGCGGCCGGCCGGCACCTCCGCCCGGGGGCCGAGGCCGATCTCGCCGAGCACGGAGGCGATGCGGTCGGGGCGGTCCCGCGCCGGTAGGGCCGGCCCGCAGCCGATCTCTAGGTTTTCCCGCACGGTGAGCGCCGGGAAGACGCTGGGCTTCTGGAACTTGCGCCGCACGCCGGCCCGGGCGATCTCGACCTCGGAGCGCTTGGTGAGGTCAATCCGGTCGCCGAGCATCACCCGGCCGGAGACTGGCTTGGTGATCCCTGAGATAACATCGAGCAGCGTGGTCTTGCCGGCACCGTTCGGGCCGATCACCGCCCGCACCTCGCCGGGGTCGACCGCGAGCGAGACGGCATCCAGCGCCGTGAAGCGTCCGAAGGCGACGGTGAGGGCATCGACCACGAGGGCGGTCATCGGGCGCCCCTCAGCCAGGTCGGGCGCGGGCGCCAGCCCACGAGGTCGAGGAGCCCGTTCGGCAGGACCAGCACCACGAGCAGCACCAGCCCGGACAGGATGAAAGGCCACGCCTCCGGCATCGCGGCGCTGAGCCAGAACTTCAGGCCGTTGACCAGGATCGCGCCGATCACCGCCCCGCCGAGGCGCCCGAGCCCCCCGATCGCCACCCAGACGGCGATCTCGATGGAGAGATCGGGCGCCAGCACCCGCGGGTTGATGATGCCGACCTGCGGCACGTAGAGGATGCCGGCGAGCGCCGCGATCATCGCCGAGAGGCACCAAATCCCGAGCTTCAGCCGGGTGGTGCTGTAGCCGAGCGTGCGCAGGCGGGTCTCGTCGTCGCGGCAGGCGAGCATCCGCCGCCCGATCGCGGTGCCGACGAGGAGCCGCGTGCCGGCAAGAATTGCCGCCAGCGTCAGGAGGGCGGCGACGGCAAGGCCTGTGACCACGCCGGGGGAGCCCATCGGCCAGCCGAACAGCAGCGGGAAGCCGGTCATGCCGTTGTTGCCGCCGAGCCCGGTGTCGTTGCGGTACATCAGCAGCATCGCGACGTAGACAAGCGCTTGGCTGATGATCGAAAAGTAGACGCCGTTCACCCGCGAGCGGAACGAGGCGAGCCCGAACACGAAGGCGACGAGGCCGGCGAGCGCCAGCGCGAGGACGAGGGCGTACGGCGCGTGGTCGAGGCCGACCCAGTAGGCCGGCAGGCTCTTCCAGCCCATGAACTGCACGAAGTCCGGCAGCACGCCGGTGACGGCGACGCCGTGGGCCAGCAGGTGCATGGCGCAGACATAGCCGCCGATCGCGAAGAACAGCCCGTGTCCCAGGCTGAGGATGCCGAGATAGCCCCAGACCAGATCCAGGGACACGGCGAGGATGGCGGAGGCGGCGAGCTGGCCGAGCGCATTGACGAGATACGGCGCTGGCGGCGCCACGAGGAGGCCCGCCGCGGCGGCGAGGCAGAGCCCGACGAGCCCAGCGACCAGGGGATCGCGCACGGCACGGCGGGCCGGTCCGGCGGGGGCGGCCAGGGCGGTCTGCACGGCGCCGCTCATCGCCGCCGCCGCACCGCGAACAGCCCCTCGGGCCGGCGCTGCAGGAACAGGATGATGCCGACCAGCACGATCACCTTGGCTGCGACGGCCCCCGAGATCGGCTCGATCAGCACGTTGGCGCCGCCGACCCCGAGGGCCGCCACCAAGGTCCCGATGAGGCTGCCGACGCCGCCCAGCACCACCACCATGAAGCTGTCGACGATGAAGCCCGAGCCCATGCCGGGATTGACGCTGTAGATCGGGCACAGCGCCACCCCGGCGAGCCCGGCCAGGCCCGAGCCCAGCCCGAAGGCGAGGCGGTCGATCCGGCGGGTCGGCAGGCCGAGGCAGGCCGCCATGTCGCGGTTCTGGGTGACGGCACGGATGTCGAGCCCGAGCGGGGTGCGGCGCAGGATCAGGAGCGTCAGCACGAGGGTCGCCGCCGCGAAGGCGATGGCGAACAGGCGGTTCCAGGTCATCACGAAGTCGGCGTAGAGGGGAACGCCGCCGCTGACATAGGCCGGCATGACGAATTGCAGGTTCTGGGTGCCGACCGTCACGCGCACGAGGTTCACCAGGAACAGGCTCACCGCCCAGGTGGCCAGCAGGCTCATCAGCGGCCGCCGGTAGAGGTGGCGCAGGATCAGCGCCTCGACCCCTATGCCCACCAGGGCGACCGCCCCGAAGGCGACCGGGATGGCAGCGAGCAGGTACAGGTCGAGCAGGCCGGGGGCGAGGCGGCGGAAGGCCTCCTGCACGCCGTAGGTGGCGTAGGCGCCGAGCATGATGAATTCGCCCTGGGCGAGGTTGATCACGCCCATCAACCCGAAGATGATCGCGAGCCCGGCCGCCGCCATGAACAGGATGCTGGCGAAGCTCAGGCCGTTATAGACGACCGCGAGCCCGTCCCCGATCGCCACCGCCCGGGAGACTGTGGCGAGCCCGGTATCCAGCGCCGTCCGGAAGGCCGGGTCGGCGGCGTAGGCGGGATCATTCTTGAGGGCCGCGAGCCGCGCCTGCGCGGTCCCCGAGGGACTGGCCGCCACGGCCGCGATGGCCGCCCGGCGCCGGGCCGGATCGGGCGACGACAGGGCGGCCGCCTGGGCGAGGCCGGTGATCGTCGCTTTCAGCCCGGCATCCGTCTCCGCGTCCCGCGCCCGGTCGAGCACAGCCGCCGGGACGGTGGCGATGCGGCGCTCCACCACCGCCAGCCCGGCGGCGCGGGCGGCCGGATCCGGGCCGGTCAGCAGGGCGACGGTGCCGCGCGCGGTCTCGACGGCGGCGCGCTGGCGCAGGCCGAGGATCGGCGCGCGCGCCGCCGCGGCCGGCCGCACCGCGCCGGTGAACGCGTCATGACCCTCGGGTGCGTCGGGGCGGTCCAGCAGGAGGGCGCCGTCCGCCGGGCAGGACAGGCGGCGCTCGGCCAGCGCGCCGAGGAGCCCACCCGCGAAGGCGAGGTCGTCGGCCGGCAGATCCCCGCCGGCCTGCACGAGCCCCTCGGCCCCGCGGACCTGCGCGGCGCCGTCCCCGCACAGATCCGCCGCGAAGCGCGCCCGGTCGAGGGGCGCGGCGGCGGCTGGGACCGTCAGCAGCGCCAGACAGCAGAGGAGGGCCAGGAGCGCGCGGAGCGGATCAGCCATAGGGGCTGAACGGGACCGGCGTAGGCGCATTCGGGGATTGCCAGAGCACGTCGAAGCCGCGCTTCTCGTTGACCGAGCCGATGAACACGCCGCGGGAGACGTAAGTGTTCTCCCCCGTCATGGTCAGCGTGTAGCCGGACGGGTCGTCGAAGCTCAGGCCCGCGAAGGCCTTGCGCACCTCCGGCACCGCGAAGGAGCCGGCCTTGGCGGCGGCGAGCGCCCAGAGGTTGACGCTGTCATAGGCCGAGACCATCGGGTCGATCACCGTGTCGGCGCTGAACGGGACGTTCTTGGCCTTCACGTAGGCGGCCCAGTCGGCAAGGAACTTCTGATTCCGCTCACCCTTGGCGGCCTGGAGATAGGCCCAGCAGTTCAGGTGGCCGACGAGCTTGGCCGTATCGAGCCCTTCGAGATCGGCCTCCACCATGTCGAGCCCGAGGATCGGCACGTCGGTGGCGCTGATGCCCTGGTTGGCGAACTCGCGCAGGAAGTCGGGGATCGAGGAGCCCACGACGGTGAGCACCACGATCGCCTGGCCGCCCGGCTGGCTGGCGAAGCTCCGGACCTGATTCACCAGCGTCTGGAAGTTCGAGAAGCCGAACGGCACGTATTCCTCGCGCCATGCGGTCTCGGGGATGCCCTTGCTCTTCCAGTATCCCTTGAGCTGCTTGTTGATCGTGCGCGGCCAGACGTAGTCCGAGCCGATCATGAAGAACCGCTTCGCCCCAACCCCGTCGGGACCCATCAGGTAATCGACCGCCGGCAGCACGGAACTCGCGGGCGGCGAGTTTACGTAGACGACGTTCTTGGAGTTCTCGTCGCCCTCGAAGTGCAGCGGATAGAACAGCAGCCCGTCATTCTGCTCGACCACCGGCAGCACCGACTTGCGCGACACGGAGGTCCAGCAGCCGAACAGGGCCGCGACCTTCTCCTGTTGCAGCATCTGGCGGCCGACCTGGGCGTAGAGCGGCCAGTCGGAGGCGGGATCGGAGGTCATGACCTCGATCTGGCGGCCGTTGACGCCGCCGCGCCCGTTGATTTCGTCGGCGGCCATGCGGACCACATAGTTCAGCCGGCCCTCGAGATTGGCCATCGTGCCCGACGACGAGAACAGGCAGCCGAGCTTGACGGTGTCGGCCGCGAAGGCCGGGCGGATGATGGCCGGGGCCGCGAGCAGCGCCGCCGTGCCGACGAAGCTTCGCCGCGTGAGATGCGTCATCGACCTCGAAGCCCCTGTGAACGACGGGTCGATTGTCGGCTGCCGCCCGAAAGACGGGAAGGTCAAAGAGACTGCAGGTCGGCGACGCGCTTGCGCATATTGGCGGCATCTGCGCGCCCGCGGGGCGGCTCTAAGCCCAGAATGTCAAAATTGACGTTCCGGATACGCGTCCGTCCGCCGGATCCCGTGCGAGCGACTGTCTTCCGACGAGGAAGACGATGACGCAGTGGCGGGGCCATGTTGCCGGATGCGGCTCAACCGGACGTCTCGCGCCGGGTGGCATGCTTCTTGTGAGCATTCCAGAAGCGCAGCGTCGCCCCCGGCGGCCGCTCCAGGTTGGCGTGCCGTCGAGACCATGAGGTGCCGGATGGCCGGATCTCATCGACCGACCTGACACGGCCCCAAGCCACACATCTTCGCGCGCTCGGCCGGACGCCGGCGCGCACCGCCCGCAAGACCCGACATCCGCCTCCTGAGGAGAGCCGATATGTGCGACCGTCACGGCGAGTACCGCGTTCCCGACTTTTCGCCCGACTTCTCGCGGTTCAAGCCCAGCCGCCGGCGCTTCCTCGGCGGCACCGCCGCCGCGCTCACCTTCGCGGTGGGGCCCGGCATGACCGGCCGGGCCGCGGCCGCCACCGGCATCCGGGCGACCCACGGGACAGGCTTCTGCAACCTGAACTTCTTCCTCGCCGAGGCGATGCAGCTCGCCAAGGATGACGGGCTGACCATCGACTTCGTCAACACGCCGACCTTCTCGGATCAGGTCACCTTCCTCGGCATGGGCCAGGTCGATGCCGGCGTGATGCCCTATACGAGCTTCATGGCCCTCTACGACGCAGGCGCCCCGGTGAAGATCGTGGCGGGCGGCGGCATCGAGGGCTGCGTGCTCGTGGCCCAGCCCGGCCTCGACAGCCCGGAGAAGCTCCAGGGCAAGACGCTCGGCACCTTCCAGCTCGATACGCTGGAAGTGCTGCCCTACGACTGGCTGAAGAAGAACGGCGTCGCCTTCAAGGACATCACGGTCCGCTACATGGGCTCGACCCCGGAGGCCGTGGAGGCGTTCCGGGCCGGTGCGCTGGACATCATCTCAACCATCGAGCCCTACGGCACGGCGCTGCTCACCGACGTGAAGGGCGCGGTCAAGCTCTCCGACGGCACCGACATCTACGGCAAGGGCTACACCGACTGCGTGCTGGCGGTGCGCAACGAGCTGATCGCCAAGAATCCGGGCGCCGTGAAGGCCCTGATCAAGGGCATGATGAAGGCCCAGGCCCTGGCCGAGGGCGATCCTCAAGCTGCTTTGAACAAGCTCGTCGGCTCCTACTACAAGACCTCGATGCACAACGCCCAGCTCGCCATGGGCCGGCAGCCCTCGGTGGTGGACGCCCGCAACCAGACGCAGTTCATCCTCGACCGGACCGATTCCGTCGCCGAGATGGGCTACATCAAGAAGAAGCCCGGTCGCGACGCGATCGACTGGACCCTGCTGGAGCAGGTCATCGCCGAGAACCCGGATCTCTACGGCAAGCTCAAGCTGAAGTCGGCCTGAGCGGATGGCCGTCGATCTCGCCCGCGCCGCCGTCCCGCACGTCCGGCCGCGCCTCCCGTTCGGTCAGCGTCTCGCGCTGCCCGACGGCTTCGTCCCGCTCCTGCAACGCACCGGCTGGATGCTGGTCTCGGTCGGCTGCTTCGCCGGCCTCTGGGAGCTGCTCTGGGCGTTCGGCATCGCCGACGCCAAGCTGCTGCCGCCGCCGCACATCTTCCTCGGCAACCTCGCCGAGCAGGCGCGCTTCTTCAACACCGCGCAGCGCTGGCAGATCGGCACCGGCATGAATGCCGGCCCGAGCCCGGCCATGGCGGTGCTGATCACCGTGCTCGCCTCCACGGGCCGGGTTCTGGCGGGCCTCGCCCTGGCCGCGACCCTGTCGATCCTGGTCGGCGTGGCGATCCGCTACGTCGTGCTGTTCGAGCGGCTGACCCTGCCGACCATCACGCTCCTGGCGCCGGTCTCGCCGATCGCGTGGCTGCCGGTGGCGATCTTCATGTTCGGGATCGGCAACGCCCCGGCGATCTTCATGGTGTTCATCGCCCTGTTCTTCACGATGGTCCTCTCGACCATCCACCAGATCGACGGGGTCAACCGGAACTACATCAACGTCGCCCGGACCATGGGCGCGTCGAAGCGCCAGATCTACGCCCGGGTGATCGTGCCGGCGATCCTTCCGGGCCTGCTCGCGGTGCTCCGCCTCAACCTGTTCGGCGCCTGGATGGTGGTGCTGGTCGCCGAGGCGACCGGCGTCGGCTACGGGCTCGGCCAGGTGATCATGCTGGCGCGCAACACCTTCAACCCGTCGCTCGTGTTCTTCACCATCACGCTGATCGGCCTGCTCGGCTTCGCCTTCGACCTGCTGTTCCGGCTGGTCCAGCGGCGGCTGCTGTACTGGCTGCCGCGTGACACGGGGTCCGCCCTTGGCCTCTGATCCCCTCTCCCAGGATGCCGTCTCGTGCCGCGGCGTCGCCAAGGTCTGGGCGTCCGGCACCGCCCGCGCCCACGAGGCCCTGCGCGACATCGACCTCACCGTGCGGCCCGGCGAGTTCGTGGTGTTCCTCGGCCCCTCGGGCTGTGGGAAGAGCACGCTGCTCTACCTGATCGCCGGGCTGGAGGCCGCCTCCGGGGGCGAGCTCCTGGCCTTCGGTGCGCCGGTCACAGGCCCCTCCCCCGAGCGCAGCCTGATCTTCCAGGAGACCTCGCTGCTGCCGTGGCTGAGCGTCTGGCAGAATGTCAGCTTCGGCCTGTCGCTGAAGGGCGTGCCGGAGGCCGAGCGCCGGAGCGTCGCTCGGGCCGCGCTTCAGCGCGTCGGCCTCGCCGAGGCCTTCGACAAGCGGCCGGACGAGCTGTCGGGCGGGATGCGCCAGCGGGTGGCGGTGGCCCGGGCGCTCGCCATGCGCCCGAAGGTGCTGCTGATGGACGAGCCCTTCGCGGCGCTCGACGTCCAGACCCGCCAGAAGATGCAGGATTTCCTGCTCGACGTCTGGCGCGACAGCGGCGCCTCGGTGCTGTTCGTGACCCACCACATCGACGAGGCGGTGGCGCTCGCCGACCGGGTGGTGGTGTTCACCGCCCGCCCCGGGCGGATCAAGACGATCGTCCGCAACGACCTCGCCCGCCCGCGCGATCCGTTCTCCCCCGAGGCCGAGGCGATGCGGCGGCATCTCACCGAGCTCCTGCGCGACGAGGTCGACCGGGCCTTCGCCGAGCAGGAAGCGCTCGTCTGACCCTTTCCCAATCAAGATGGACCCAGCCATGGCCACATCGCTGATCCGCAGCCGGCGGATGATCACCCGCACCCTCGACCACGATCGCTGGGAGGAGATTGCCGACGGCGCGGTGCTGCAGAAAGACGGGGTGATCGAGGCGGTCGGCACCTACGCAGATCTGCACGCCCGCTATCCCGACGCGCCGGTGATCGGCTCCGGCCGCGAGATCCTGCTGCCGGGCTTCGTCAACGGCCACCACCATGTCGGCCTCACGCCGGTGCAGCTCGGCTCCCCCGACATGCCCCTGGAGCTGTGGTTCGTCACCCGCATGGTGGCGCGCAACCTGAACCTCTACCTCGACACCCTGTACTCGGCCTTCGAGATGGTCGGCTCCGGGATCACCACGGTCCAGCACATCCACGGCTGGATGCCCGGCAGCCTGAAGGAGGTCGAGGCGCGCTCCAACGAAGTGCTGCGCGCCTATCGCGACATCGGCATGCGGGTCTCGTACTGCTTCGCGGTCCGCGACCAGAACCGCCTCGTCTACCAAGCGGACATGGACTTCGTGGCGAGCCTACCGGCCCCGCTGCAGGACCCGATGAAGCGCTGGTTCGAGCGCTTCCAGATGTCTCTGGAGGATAATTTTTCCCTCTTTCGCAGCCTGCACAGCGGACAGGAAGGCGCCACCCGGGCCAAGATCCAGCTGGCGCCGGCCAACCTGCACTGGTGCTCGGACGCGGCCCTCGAAGGGCTCGCCGGGCTGTCGGAATCCTACGACGTGCCGATGCACATGCATCTCGTCGAGACCGCCTATCAGAAGGCCTATGCCGAGAAGCGCGGCGGCGGCACCGCCCTCGACTATCTCGACCGGTTCGGCATGCTTGGTCCGCGCCTGACGCTCGGCCACGGCGTCTGGCTCAACGAATCCGATATCGACCGGGTGGCCGCGACCGGCACCTGCATCTGCCACAATTGTTCGTCGAACTTCCGGCTGCGCTCCGGCGTGGCGGCGCTCAACCGCTTCGAGGCGAAGGGCATCAACACCGCGATCGGCCTCGACGAGGCTGGCATCAACGACGACCGCGACATGCTCCAGGAGATGCGCCTCGTGCTGCGCGCCCACCGAGTGCCCGGCATGGACGAGGCCGACGTGCCCAGCATGGCGCAGGTGCTGCGCATGGCCACCGTCGGCGGCGCCCGCACCACCCCCTACGGCGAGAGCCTCGGCACGATCGAAGTCGGCAAGGGCGCCGACCTCGTCCTGCTCGACTGGGACCAGATCGCCTACCCCTATCTCGATCCGGAGACACCACTCCTCGACGCGGTGATCCAGCGGGCCAAGACCGGGGGCGTCACCACGGTGCTGTGCGACGGCGAGGTGCTCTACGCGGACGGGCGCTTCACCCGGGTCGACCGGGACGCGGCCCTGAAGGCGCTGCACGACGACCTGTCGCGGGCGCTGTCGGACGACGAAGTCGAGCGGCGCCAGCTCTCCAAGGCCCTGCTGCCGCACGCCCGCCGCTTCTACGCCGACTACATCGACCCGTCGCGGCACGAGCCGTTCTACCGCCCGAGCTCGCGCGTCTGACGGCGTGCGGCTCCTCCTTATCAACCCGAACACCTCGGCCGCGATGACGGCCCGCATGGAGCGGGAAGCAGCGGCCGTGCTTGCTCCCGACGTGACGCTCACCGGGCTGACGGCCGCCCGGGGCCTGCCCTACATCGCGAGCCGCGCGGAGGCGCAGCTCGCCGGTGGAGCGGTGCTGGAGACCCTGGCCGAGCATCAAGCCGGCTACGACGCCGCCGTGATCGCTGCCTTCGGGGATCCCGGGCTGATCGCGGCGCGGGAGCTGTTCGACCTGCCCATCGTCGGCATGGCCGAGGCCGCGATGCTGACCGCCTGCCTGCTCGGCCAGCGCTTCGGCCTCGTGACCTTTTCGGGCACGCTGCTGCCCTGGTACGAAGATGCCGTAGCCCTCTCCGGCCTCTCGGCCCGCTGCGCCTGCGTCCGGGCGGTCGCGGCTGCGTTCCGCTCGGTCGCTGAGGTCCAGCACGAGTTGGAGGACGAGATCGTCGCCCTGGCCAATCGGGCCGTCACCGAGGACGGAGCCGATACGGTGATCCTGGCCGGCGCCCCGCTGACCGGCCTCGCCGTGCGGGTCAGAGACCTGGTGCCGGTACCGCTGATCGATCCGCTGGCGGCCGCCCTCGGTCAGGCGCAGGCGGTGGTTCGGCTCGGTGCGCGTCCGCCGCGCGCGGGCCGCTTTGCCCGGCCTCCGGCCAAGCCTGCCACCGGGCTGGCACCGGCGCTGCGGCGCTGGATCGAGCGGGACGACGGCTGATTGACGCCGCTCAATGCGGCGCGAACAGGCTGCCCCAGCCGGTGATCCCTGCGGTCTCTAGCCCGGCGAGGTCCATCGCCTTCCACAGGCTGACCGCCACGGAATCGAAGACCGGGATCCCGAGTTCCGCCTCCAGGGCGGGCGCGATGGCCGCCCCCGCGAGGTTGGTGCAGACGATGGCGGCCGCCTCGGCGCCCTCGGCCGCCACGGCGCGGACCATCCCGGCGATCTCGACCTCGTCGGCCTCCGCGAAGGCAAAGTTCTCCGACAGGCCGAGATGCCGCTCGGTCGAGCAATCGAGCCCTTCGACCTGCCAATTCGCTTGGATCCGTGCCTGGACGTCGCCCGTATAGGGCGTCACCAGCCCGACGCGCGTGATCCCGCGCCTGCGGAACAGGTCGCGGAAGGCGAGCGCCGAGGTCGAGGCCGGCACGCCGGTCCGCTGCGTGATCGCCTCCGACAGGGCCGCATCGTACGCGAAGCCGAGCCAGGCGCCCGCCGTACCGTTCCACAGGATCGCGGCGACGCGGGCATCGGCCAGCAGGTCCGAGGCGGCCAGCATCGGCGCCTGATCGAACTGATCGCGTGCGGCCGTCGACAGCCCGATCTGCGTCACCCGCAGGCGCGCGAAATGGGCGGTGATCCCGGGTTGCCCGACCAGCATGCGTGCCGTCATCGGCTCGAGGACGCTGTTCGAGGATGGCGTCAGCATCCCGAGCCTGATGGACCGCCGCATGTTCACCTTCAGGCTCTCACCACTACGGCTCAGCGCGAGCCATGCCGGCGCCTTGGCAAGGATCATTCCGACGCGGGCGGCACGGAAGTGGCAGGGTGGTGCCGTCGCGGCTCGGCTCGGAGCTGCACGTCGGGAGTATCGGGATGGACAGGGTATCAGCGATCGACGCGGCGGTCCGTGCGCAGCGCGGCCGGGTGGAAGCCCTGTTCGACGAACTCGCCCGGTGCGGTCGTACGGATCCCGGCTTCACGCGGCCCTCCTATAGCCCGGAGGAGACCGGAGCGCACGCCATCGTAGCGCGCTGCGGCGCCGATCTCGACCTCGCGATCCACCGGGATATCGCCGCCAACACCACCATGACGCTGCCAGGGCAGGATCGGAGCTTACCGCCGATCCTGATCGGCTCCCACCTCGACACCGTGGCGCAGGGGGGGAACTTCGACGGCGCCGCCGGCGTGGTGGCCGGTCTCGCGGCCGTCGCGGCGCTTCGCGCGCTCAGGCTGATCCCGGAGCGCGACATCACCGTCATGGGCGTCCGCGCCGAGGAGAGCGTCTGGTTCCAAGTCTCCTATATTGGCAGCCGGGCGGCGCTCGGAGCCCTGCCGGACGGGGCGCTCGACGTCCCGCGGATCGACAGCGGCCTCAGTCTCGCCGTGCACATCGCCCGGGAGGGCGGTGATCCGGACGCGCTGCGCTGCGGCCGGTCCGCCCTCGACGCCGCCGCGATCCACGCCTTCCTGGAGGTGCATATCGAGCAGGCGCCGAGCCTTGAGGAGGCCGGGATTCCGGTCGGCCTCTGCACCGGGATCCCGGGCAATGTCCGCTACCCCGACGTCCGGATCGTCGGGCGCCACGATCATGTCGGCACGCCTCGCCGCTTCCGCCGCGACGCCGCCATGGCGGGCGCCGAGATCGCCCTGGCCCTCGACCGCGTCTGGGCGGCGCACGAGGCGGCTGGCTGCCCGATGGCGGTCACTTTCGGCCGGTTCCACACTGACACCGCGGTTCATGGCCTGACGACTGTCCCTGGGGCGTTTCACTTCAGCCTCGATATGCGCGCCTACGCGGCCGAGGTGCTGACGGAGCTGGAGGCTGCGTTCCTGGCGGCGGTGAAGGAGGTCTCGGAGCGCCGCGGCGTCACGGTAGCTCTGGGCTCCCGCGCCGAGGCTGGCGTCGGCGTGGTCTCGCCTCGGATCCGTGACGGGCTCGCGGCCGCCGCAGACGCGCTCGGCATCGCCATCCGGCCCCTCGGCAGCCCGGCCTCCCACGACGCCGCCGCTTTCGCCAAGGCCGGCGTGCCGATGGCCATGCTGTTCGTGCGCAACGCCAACGGCAGCCACAACCCGGACGAGGCCATGGCGGTCGACGACCTCCTCGACGCAGTGGCGATCCTGACCGCCTGGCTGGTGGCGGAGGCCTGCGGCGGCTGAGGTTGGCTCGTCAGGCGGCGAAGCGCGCGAGGGCGCCGGTGGGCGTGCCGAGTACCGCGTCGTCGCGCATCACGGGGTGGCCGCGCACGATCGTGGCGACGGGCCAGCCGGTCACGGCGGTGCCGGCGAACGGCGTCCAGCCGCAGGGCGAGACGATCCAGGAATCCTCGATCCGACGCCGCGCCTTCAGGTCCACGAGGGTGAAGTCGGCGTCGTAGCCGGCGGCGATCCGGCCCTTGCCGGCGAGGCCGTAGACCCGGGCCGGGCCGGCAGCCATCAGGTTGACGAGGCGCGCCAGCGACAGGCGCCCGGCCGCGACGTGGTCGAGCATGATTGGCACCAGGGTCTGGACCCCGGTGAGGCCGGCCGGGCAGTCCGGCCAGGGCCGCTCCTTGGCGGCCCGCGCGTGGGGGGCGTGGTCGCTGCCGATCGTATCGACGGTCCCGTCGCGCAAGGCCGCCCAGGCCGCCGCCCGATGCCGCTCGCCGCGGATCGGCGGGTTCATCACGCCGAAGCCGCCCAGCGTGTCGTAGCAGTCCGGGGCCACCTGGGTGAGGTGGTTGACCAGCACCTCGACGGTGGCGACGTCGCGGAAATCGCGTAGGTAGGCGAGTTCCTCGGCCGTCGAGACGTGCAGGATGTGGGTCGCCCGTCCGGTTTTCCGCGCGAGCGCCATGAGGCGCCGCGTGCCCAGGAAGGCGCATTCCTCGTCGCGCCACTCCATGTGGGTCCGGTACGGCTGCCCTCGGCTGAACAGCGTCTTGCGGGCCTGGAGTCGGTCCTCATCCTCGCTGTGGAAGGCCATGCGCCGATGGCCCGAACGCATCGCCCGCTCGAGATGGGCATCGTCCTCGATCATCAGCGCCGCCGTGGAGCTGCCGGCGAAGACTTTGACGGCACAGACCCCCGGCTCGCGCTCCAGCGCGGCGAGGGCGTCGATGTTGGCCTTCGTGCCGGCCACGTAGAGGCCGATGTCGCACCAGCTCCGGCCCACGACGTAATCGCGCTTCCAGGCGAGGCGCTCGGCATCGGCGATCGGCGGGACGGTGTTGGGCATGTCGAACACGGTGGCGATCCCGCCCAGCACCGCGGCGCGGGTGCCGGTCTCGATCGTCTCCACCGCCGGGTCGCCGGGATCGCGCAGGTGCACGTGGCTGTCGATCAGCCCGGGCAGGACGTGCAGGCCCGCGGCGTCGATCACCGACTCCGCGGTGGCATCGGCTGACGACGCGAGGTCCGCGATGCGCCCATCGCGGATGCCGAGATCGATCGTCTCGGTTCCCCACGGTGTGACGCAGGTGCCGCCGCGGATCAGCAGGTCGTAATGCATCGCCGTGTCCTTCTTACGGGGCCGCCCGGAGCAGCACCGCCCCGAGGGCGGCCGCGACCGCCTGCTGGCCGGGCTCGACGACCGGCCGCCCGATGGCCCGCTCGATCCCGGCCCGATGCGGCGCCATGCCGGCGCAGCCGAGCACGAGGACGTCGGCACCGTCGCGCTCGACCAGGGTCTGTGCCGCCGCGATCAGGCGGTCGCGGATGGCCTCCCCCGCCGTCTCGTCCGCCCGCGCCTCGACCGGCCGGCTGCCGGCATAGCGTTCACCGAGGCCCATCTGGCGGACCATCCGGCGCTGGCGCCGAACGCTGCCCTCCGACAGGGCGACAATCCCGAAGCGCTCGCCCAGGGTAAGGGCGCGGAGGATACCCCACTCGGCGATGCCCATCACGGGCCGGCCCCCGGCGACCTCGCGGGCGGTGTGCAGGCCCGGGTCGCTGAAGCAGGCGATGACGAAGGCGTCCGCCGCATCCGCCGCGATGCGCCGGGCCAGCGGCATCACGACGGAATCGGCGTCCTGCTGGGATCCGATGCTCGCCGGCCCCTCGGGCAGGTCTGTCACCGCGATGGCGGGGCCGCCGGCGAGGCGCAGCGGGTCCAGCGCCGCGTCGATGGCGGCGGTCACGCTCGGGGAGGAGTTCGGATTAATGACCAGGATGCGCGCGGACCTGACGGCGCCGAGATGGTGCATGCCGCCTCCTGCTGAACCGGCGCGATGGCCTGCCACTGACGATAGTGGCCGGCGCAATGCGAAACCCGGGCCGTACCGTCCCCGGTGCAACCCGGAAGGCACTGATCTTGCCCACCCCAGCGACCCAAGGGAGAGGTGATCGATGCACGACGACGCAGCGGACGAGTCGACCGGTGTCACCCTGGTGCAGGGAGCCCGGTGGGTCGTCGCCTGGGACCCCGACAGCGGCGGCCACATCTATCGCACCGGTGCGGATGTGGTCTTCGCCGACGGCGTCCTCACCCATGTCGGGCCGGGCTATGCGGGGCCACCGCCGGATCGGACCATCGACGCCGCCGGCTGCCTGATCATGCCGGGGCTCGTCGACATCCACACCCATCTGTTCTCGGAGCCGATGAACAAGGGCATGTGGGACGAGGTCGGCAGCCAGCGCCTCTACAACACCTCGCTCTACGAGTACCTGCCGATCCTGCGGCCCGACGCGGAGGGCACGCGGGCGGCCTACGGGGTGGCGCTCGCCGAGCTCGCGTTGTCGGGCGTCACCACGGTCTGCGACCTTGCCCTGCCGAGCGACGGCTGGCTCGATCTCCTGGGTGCCTCGGGCCTGCGGGTCTGCATCGCCCCGATGTTCCGCTCGGGCCGCTGGCTCACCCGGAACGGCCACAGCGTGGAATACGAGTGGGACGCGGCGGCGGGCGAGCGCGGCTTGGAGCAGGCGCTTACCGAGATCGCAGCGGCAGAGCGTCATCCGAGCGGGCGCCTGTCCGGCATGCTCTGCCCGGCCCAGGTCGACACCTGCACGGCGGAGTTGCTGCGGGACGCTCATGCCGAGGCGATCACGCGCGACCTGCGCTTCCATACGCACGCGGCGCAGTCCCTGTCGGAGTTCCACGAGATCACCCGCCGCACCGGGATGACGCCGATCGAGTGGCTCGACGATCTCGGCGTAATCACCGAGCGCACCATCGTGGGCCACGGGATCTTCCTCGACGACCATCCCTGGACCCACTGGCACAGCCCGGGCTCGGACATGCGGCGCCTCGCCGAACGCGGCGCCACGGTCGCCCATTGCCCGACGGTCTTCGCCCGCCGCGGCATCGCGCTTCACCATTTCGGCCGCTACCTACAGGCGGGGGTCAACATGGGCATCGGCACCGATGTCTACCCGCACAACATGCTCGACGAGATGCGCCTCGTCTCGTACCTCGCCCGGGTCGTCGCCGAGAACCCGCGCGATACCCGCGCGGCGGACGTGTTCCACGCCGCCACGGTGGGCGGCGCGAAGGCCCTCGGGCGCGCCGACATCGGACGGCTCGCGCCGGGCTGCAAGGCCGATTTCGTGCTCGTCGACTGCGCGCATCCGGCGATGCGCCCATGTCGCGATCCCGTGCAGTCGCTGATTTACTCGGCCGGCGACCGAGCGGTCCGGCAGGTCATCGTCGGCGGCCGCGAGATCGTGCGCGACGGCCGCGCCCTGACGATCGACTACGCTTCCGCCGCGGCGGCGCTGGAGGAGGCGCAGGGCCGTGCGCTCGCGCAGATCCGGCAGCTCGACTGGGCGGGGCGCGGCCCCGACGCGATCGCGCCGCCGACCTTCCCGGGGCTGTGACGCCCCGGGCTCCTCAGGCGGGCCGCACGTTCCAGAAGGTCGGGAACCCGTCGAGGATGCCGGTGAGGCCGGAGCGGTAGGCGGTCGGCTGCAGGTACTGGCCCAGCGGGTAGTAGGGCACGTCCTGCATCGCCTGGAGCTGGATGTCCCGGCAGAGGGCGGCGCGGGCCGCCTCGTCCGGGGCGGTGAACCACGCGTCGCGTAAGGACTCGATCCGCGGGGTCGTGGCCCAGCCGGCATAGCCGGTCTCGCCCGTCCCGCGCAGGGCGATGTAGCCGGCGGGGTTCAGCCAATCCATGCCGGACCAGTTGGTCACGAAGGCGCTCCAGCCGCCCTCGGAGACCGGCCCCTTGCGGTTACGCCGCTGCAGCATCGCGTTGAACTCGACCGCGTAGACCTCGACGGTCATGCCGACGCGCTGGAGCAGGTCGGCCGCGACCTGGCCGAGCGCCAGCAGGGGCGCCGAGTTCGACGGCACCATCAGCAGCACCGTCTCGCCATTGTAGCCGGCGGCCTTCAGCTCGGCGCGCACCCGGGCCGGATCGCGCGCATCGGTGAGCGGCCCGAGCCCGTCCGTCGAGGCCATCGGGGTGTCGGGGCAGAAGAAGCCGAGGGGCACGTGGAACAGGCCGGGATCGTCTACGCCCACGACGCCCTGCATGCAGGCGGTCTGGTCGATCCCGCCCCACAGCGCCCGCCGGATCGCCGGATTGTTGAAGGGCGGCTGCAGATGGTTGACCCGCAGCATCGTGACAAAGCCGGTCGTGTCGAGCACGCGGGTGGTCACGCCCTTCGCGGCCTTAAGCAGGCCGAGCTGGTCATGCGAGGCGTATTCCTGCCAGTCGGCCTCGCCGGCGATCAGCGCGGATGTCGCTGTCGAGGTGTCGCCGATCACCCGCCACTCGACCCGGTCGTAATGGACCACCTTCGGACCCGAGGTCCATGTGGGCGCGCCGTCCTTGCGGGGCACGTAGCCCTCGAAGCGGGTATAGACCGTGCGGTCTCCGGGCACGCGCTCGTCCGCCTTGAAGCGAAACGGGCCTGAGCCGATCAGCTCCGGCACCTGCTGGAACGGGTCGGTGATCGCGAGGCGCTCCGGCATCATGGCGCAGACCGGCACCGAGGCCTTGCCCAGCGCGATCGGCAGCAGCGGGAACGGCTGCTTGAGCTGGAACCGGATGGTCCGGTCGTCGGGCGCCGAGAGTTCGTCGGTCATCGCCATCAGCGAGCCGCCGAACGGATCGCGCTTGGCCCAGCGCCGGAGGGAGGCGACGCAGTCGCGGGCGAGCACCGGGGTGCCGTCGTGGAAGCGCAGGCCCTCGCGCAGGGTCAGGTCCCAGCGGCGCCCGTCCTGCTCGATCCGGTGGCCCTCGACCATCTGCGGCGTGGCGCGGTAAGCGCCGTCCATGCCGTAGAGTGTGTCGAAGACCATGTAGCCGTGGTTGCGGGTGATGTACGCGAAGGTCGTCACCGGATCGAGGGTGACGAGATCCTGCTGCGGGATGAAGCGCAGGGTTGTTGTAGCCTCTGCGCGGACCAGGGATGGTGCCGCGACTGCGCTCGCAACGACGGCTCCGGCTCCCTGCAACAGCGTACGCCGCTTCATCGGACAACCCCACTTTGCGCGGGCGGTGATTGGACAACCGCTCGCGGTAGTCCGGTACGATCACCAGACCCGGCAACCCGCAGGCTTGCAGGAACGAGGCCGCGGTCCGTCGGATTCGCCCGTCGAGGGTACCCCTTTGCCGGCAGGCTGGCACTGTCGGAGACTGTGCGCGACCAATCGAGCACATCGGCATCCTGAAGTTGCGCCAGCTTCGCGCGGTGCGGGGCCGCCGAGCCGCCGCGAAATCGTCTTGCCGACGCAGCCAACCTCGGAACGCGGTGAATGCTTCCACAGCATCCCGGTACGCAAGATCAGGATGATGCCTGCCAGCGCCGCCTCGTCCGAGGCGCGCGGCCTCCCGCCTTTCGGTTGCTCAAGCTCAGATGGCAGGAGCGGCTCGCCCCCCGCCCAGAGGTCGTCGGATACTTGCGCGTCTATACCCGCCTAATTTGCCTACTGCGGATTTGTTCGGCGTTCTCAGGCCTCCGCGCTTGTCCAATCGCGTCCGCTCATGAGGCATTGTCGAGGCTAGCCCGATGACCGGATTGGGCGCAAAGCCGAACGGCCGGTTTTGCTCTCATTAGCTGCCCAGCAGGGCGTAATATGTCCGAAAGCTGCCTGTCTCCTTCGGAGCTCAAGCGGGAGATAAGCGGACCTTCCTCTCGGCTTAAATACATCCCCCACATCGACCTTCAGGGGTTCGTCCGTTGCCGCTACTTCCTTCGAGTGGGCCATCCGTCCCAGCGATCTGTCGAAGACCTCGTTGTCGTTGAGATCCAGTTCTATCGCCGTTGCTCCCTCTCGCCATTCACCTCGGGTTTGTGCCGAGCCCGGCGGGCTTGACGAAGGAAAGGCTCCGTAGAGAACTTTGCGGACCGCCGCTTGCATTCTGTCACAGCTGAGAAACAGGAGTGTTGCCGGACCGAGCTTCCAGTCGGGCGGGCTTCCTCTGAAGCTTGACGTGACTCGACCTACCGAGCTCATTGGCGAGCGCGGCAGCCGACCCACGGAGCTGATGCGATGAGGCAGACGACGCTGATCAAAGGTGCTGACTGGGCAATCGCCTGGGACGCCGCGGCGGGCCAACATGTCTACCGGCGCGCCATCGATGTCGCCTTCACCGAGGACCACATCCTGCATGTCGGGCCCGGCTTCACAGGGGCTGCCGACCAGACGCTCGACGGGCGCGACCTGATGGTGATGCCCGGCCTCGTCGACGTGCATTCTCATCTCGGGCACGAGCCAGTCTACCGCGGCATCCGCGAGGAGCACGGCCTCCCGAGTATGTACATGACCGGACTGTACGAGCGCTCCCAGGCCTTCGATACCACCGATCCCGATCTGCGCTGCGCCGCCACCGAGGTCGCCCTGTGCGAGCTCCTGAAGAGCGGCGTCACCAGTATCTGCGACATTAGTTCACCCTATGAGGGCTGGTCCGAGACCATCGCTAAGAGTGGCGTTCGGGGCTTCCTCGCTCCCGGTTTCGCCTCGGCCCGCTGGCGCCTGGAGAACGGCCACAGCTTGGGATTCGCCTGGGACGAGGCGGCTGGCCGTCGCGGCCTTGACACTGCCCTCGCCCTCATCGACAGCCTGCCCGCGCACCCGTCGGGCCGGCTTTCTGGCGTCGTCTCGCCGATGCAGATCGAGAACTGCACCGACGATCTCCTGCGCGACAGCCGTGCCGCCGCGCTCGAGCGGGGTACCCCCTTTACCCTTCACCTCGCCCAGGGCGTTCTCGAGCTGCAGGAGATGACGCGCCGTCATGGCGTCACCTCAATCCGCCACGCGGCCGACCTCGGGATCCTCGGGCCAGGAACCATCCTGGGTCATGCCATATTCCTCGACACCCATTCCTGGATCCGGGGCTGGACCCGCGACGACCTGCGCCTCTTGGCTGAAAGCGGCTGCGCGGTCGCGCACTGCCCGACGCCGTTCGCCCGCTATGGCCATCTCCTCGAGAGCTTCGGCGCCTACGTGCGCGCTGGGATTACGATGGCGCTCGGCACCGACACGAGCCCGCACAACATGCTGGAGGAAATCCGCAAGGCGGGCACCCTCAGCCGGATCGCCGCTCGCGACATCACCGATGTCTCGACCGGTATGCTGTTCCACGCCGCGACGGTGGGCGGCGCAAAATCACTGCTACGCGACGACCTCGGCCGGCTGGCTGTTGGTACGCGGGCCGACGTCGTGCTCGTCGATCTCAAGCAACCCGATATGATGCCGGCCCGCGACCCGCTGCGCTCGCTCGTCTTCCACGCAGCCGACCGGGCGGTGCGGCACGTGTTCGTGGCGGGTCGTCAAGTGGTGGCGGACGGGCAGGTGGTGCACCTCGACCATCGCGCTGCTGCCGAGCGCCTTACCGAGGCGCAGGTGCGGATGATGGCCCTGTGCCCCGCCCGCGACTACCGCGGGCGGGCGGTCGACGAGCTTACCCCATTGAGTTTGCCGATGGACGGCTGCGGGCGCCCCGAGCAGCCGTGAAGCCCCTGTCCTCAGGGCACCGTTGCATGCAGCGGCATTTTGGAACAAAGTGCGAACGCAACCCAATTCGCGAGAAGGGCGGCTATACGGACATGGCACGCTACCGCTTTCATTGCACCAACGGCCTGGAGTGCGTCCTCGACCCTGTCGGTCAGGAGATCCGCTCGGCCGCACGCCTGCCCGAGAGAGCGCGAGCCGTCGCCGGCCAGGTCATGAACAAACTCGACCGAAGCGCAGATTGGCGCGAATGGCAGGTCAGCGTCCATGATCTGCGCGGGCATCGGGTGCTCGTGCAGCCGTTCGGGATGGATGCGAAGCGCCTACTGCGCGCCGCCTGAGCCCACACGGACAACGTCATGTCATCCCCGAGTCCCGGCCGCACGCTGTTCTTCTTCGAAAAACCCTCGGCGATGCGGCAGCTGCAGCGCTTCTTCCGCTCGCCGAACACCATTTGCGTGGCCGCCGAAGGGCACCTGCTGTCGGCCGAGGAGCCAGGCAGTATTCGACCCGAGTGGAAGCCCTGGCGCTTCGATGCGTTGCCCATCGTGCTCGATACAATCCCGGTCTGTCATGGCACGAACCGGTCCGGCCACTCGCACGAGCCGAAGATCGCAGCCATCCGGCAGGCGCTGAACGGCGTCGAGCGCGTGATCATCGCCACCGATCCCGGCCGCGAAGGCTCGATGATCGCCTGGGAGGTGCTGGAGCACCTCGGCTGGCGCGGACGGGTCGACCGGCTCAAGCTCGGCGCGCTCGACGATGTCTCGATCCGGCGTGCCTTCGCGGCCCTGGCCAAGGAACCCAGTTCGGGAGAGCGCGACTACGCCGCCTACCTCGAAGCGCTGTGCAGGCAGTACGAGGACTACCACCTCGGCCTGAACGGCACACGGGCCATCTCGCTGCGCCTGCGCCCGCCTGCTTTCCGGGAGCCCTGGCGCTTCGGCGGCGTGCAGACGCCCACCCTCGCCATCCTGGCTGACCTGGAGGAGCGCATCCGCTCCTTCGTGCCGCAGGACTTCTTCAAGGTCGCCTTGTACCTGGGCACCCGGTCCGGTGCGGAGCTGACCCTGTGGCATACGCCCAAGGAGCGGATCCTCGACTCGGGCGTCGCTGAGACGATCCGGACAGCCGCCGCGACGTGGGCGGGTCCGTTGGCCGTCGAGCACAAGGACGTGCGGCGCGCCCCGCCCCGGCTGTTCTCGAAAGACACCTTGGCACGGCGCTGCGCCAAGAGATTCGGCTGGGATCCACAGCACACGGCCGGCCTCGCCCAGGAGCTGTACGATCAGGGTTATCTCAGCTACCCGCGCACCGAGTCCGAGCACCTGCCGGAGGGGCAGGCGGGTGATGCCGCCGCGGTCGTAGCAGCTATCGCGACCGTGTTGACCGATGTGCGCACCGTCTTGCAGAGAGACGAGGTCCCGCTGATCCGACGCGGCACGAAGGGACACTACGTCAAGGATCCAGGCGAGCACCACGCTATCGTGCCCCTGTGCAAGGTGCCTGAGCGCAGCCGCCTGTCAGCCGATCAGTTCCGGCTGTGGGAACTGGTCGCGAAGGCGTACCTTGCCGCCCACCTTCCCGACGGCATAGACGCCCGCACCAGCGTCACCGTCGAGGTGGAGACCCCGCTGGGTCGGAAGCGGTTTGTCGTCTCCGGCAGAGTCGTGTGCGCGGCGGGCTGGCGTGCGATTTACGGCAGCGAGGCCGAGATTGAGGCGGACGTCGTGCCCGGCAAAACCAAGCTCGAGTCCGAGGCGGCGTCCGCGCGGCTGCCGGCCGTGTACGACGGCGAGGGCGCAACTGCCGCGAGCGCAGACGTCGCCACCGCAGTGACCGAGCCGCCGCGGCGGATCACCCGCGGCGAGTTGCCGGTGGTGATGGGTCGACTGATCGACCAAGTGGATGATCCGGCGGTCAAGCGTGCCCTGGAGAACCCGGTCAACCCGAACGAGCCTAAGGGTCTCGGCACGGCCGCCACTCGCGATACGATCCTGCCCAAGCTCCTGAAGAGCCGCTATATCATGCTGGCCAATGGCAAGGATCCAGCCATCGAGGTCACCGAGGTTGGACTGGCCTTCATCACGGCGGTTCGGCGCGTGTTCCCGGCCTACGGCGATCCGGTGGGACGCGCAATGTTCGAGGCGGAGTTGGCCGAGATCGGTCGCGCGGCCACGCGTGCCGAGGCAGAGCAGCGCGCGAACACCTTCCGGCAGCGCACGCGCGCGCGCCTCGATGAGTTGATCGCCGCGATCGCGACCGCGCCGACGATCAACCTCGATCCGAGCCTGATCCCGTCCGGTCAGGCCGACAATCGGCCGCCGACACCCGCGATGCTGTCGTTCGCGGTGAGTTTGGCCGAGCGAAAGGGCGTGAAGCTGCCACGCGGCTGCAAGAGCAGTGTGAGCGTCTGCCGGGCATTCCTCGACAGCCATTCCGGACCTCGTGCGCCACGGCAGGACGCCGAAGGACACTCCGGTACGGATCGGCCGCCGAGCGCGGCGATGCTGCGCTACGCTCAAAGCTTGGCTGAGGAGCAGGGCATTGCCTGTCCGCCCGAGGCCACGACAAGTTTCGAGGCATGCCGGCGCTTCCTCGATGCGCATGCTTCACAGACGGCTCATCAGGGCAGAAGCCGGCAAAGCCCTGTCTCACGGACGGGTAAAAATCCGGGCAGCAGATCGCGCAGACCAAACACCCGAACGCGAGCGTCGACGAAGAAGACTCGTCACAACGCCTGACCAACTCTGACATGCTGCATAGCCCGTGCAGCCTGCGCGATCACGTCGGCGATGCCGGTGATCGGCTCCGTGACAAGCACGGCTGCCTGCGCCAGACTTCCGGCAAAAGGTGACGAGGGAGGAGAAAGTGAAAGCTCTACCGGCTATGGCGCTTGCGCTTGGGGTACTCTGTGCACCGCAGGTCCGGGCAGACTGGTCGACCCCGGAGGGCACGCGGCAGGTCGAGGCGAATGGGTATCCGGTCACATACCAGGAGACGGGTTCGGGAGAGCCACTCGTCCTGGTGCACGGTTCGCTGAACGACTACCGGATCTGGTACGCGCAGGTGCCGGAATTTGCCAAGAAGTACCGCGTCATCACGATGAGCCTTCGCCACTACTATCCCGAAAAGTGGGACGGCAAAGGCGACGACTTCTCGGTCGGTCAGCACGCAGAAGACGTTGCGTCCCTGATCCAACAGCTTGGGCTGGGCAAGGTGCACCTGCTCGGGCACTCCCGTGGGGGTGCCGTCGTGCTGATGGTCGCCAAAGAGCATCCCGAGTTGATCAAAACCTTGATCTTGGAGGACGCGAGCGGCATGGAGAGCTTGTTGCCTGACACGCCCGAGAGCAGGAAGATGGCCTCCGAGACGAAAGAACTGGTCGGTGGGCTGCGCCGCAATTTGGCGGATGGCAATGTCGAGAAGGCAGCCCAGGATTTCACCGACGGGCTGGGCGGTCCAGGGACGTGGGCCAAGCGCTCGCAGGCACAGCGGCAGATCCTGCTCGACAACATGGGGACCGGGGTCGATAGCGGCGAGCGCGGGAACATCACCTGTGCCGACATCGCGAAGTTTAACTTCCCAGTCCTGACGTTCACGGGCGAGCGGAGCCCGAGGCGCTACGCGGAAGCCTTCGCCGCGGCCCATCGTTGCAACGTCGGAGTCCCGGCGCCTATCGTGATCCCGAACGCTGCTCACGCCATGAACCGCGAGAACCCGGAACCGTTCAATAAGGCAGTGCTGGAGTTCCTCTCGGAGCACTAGCCCACGCCCTGACTCAGAGCCTGTTTGAGCGCCTCTGCCGACCGTGCCCATCTGTCTCGTGAGCAAACACGAATTCCGCCTGGCGGGGCGGAGTGGAGAGCAGATGTGGACGGATCGACATCGGACGCGTCATGAGGCGCGTTTGAAGGACATGGTGCTGCGGACGGGCTTGGACGAGGTGGCCCGCTTTCTGGAGCGAGCCGATCCGCCTGTCAGTCCGGATGCAACGCCCGCGCGCCTGGTGCTGGCGGGGATCGCCTGGCACCTCCGGACAGGTGGCGGGTGGCGGGCACTGCCGGCGGGCTTTCCACCTTGGCGCACGGTCTATGGCTGGTTTCGTCGCTGGATCGCGAAGGGATTGTTCGAGACTTTGATGCGGGCGTCCGCACCGCTGCCAGCGGCGGCGGTGCGGACGCCGCCCGGTGCCGCGGCTGGCAATCATCGATACGCAAAGCGTCAAGTGTATCGGGGTGCGCGGGCCACGCGGCTACGATGGCGCCAAGAAGCTCGTCGGACGCAAACGCGTGGTCCTCGTCGATGCCGAAGGCCACGTTCTGGCGCTCGCGGTCGTGCCGGCCAACGTGCAGGATCGCGATACGCTGCCGGCCCTCGATGCGGGCAAGGAGATGTGGCCCAGCCTGCGCTTGGCCCTCTTCGACGGTGCCTTCACGGCCGAGCGCTGCCGAGGCTGGTGCCACGTACACGGCATGCGCCATCGCGTGGTCGAGAAACTGCCGGACCAGAAGGGCTTCGTCGTGCTGGAGCGGCGTTGGGTCGTCGAACGGACCTTCGGCTGGCTCAGCCATTGGGGCGGCCTCAACCGCGAGCGGGCCGGGCGCCTCGACGTCGCAACAGGGCGTCTCGCCTGCGCCGCCAGCCTCATGGCCGCCAATGCACTCAACAATCCAGCGTAAGATCAAGTGCTCAAACAGGCTCTCAGACCACGGTTGCGACCTTCGCCCCGTCCATCGTCACCGTCACACCGGTCACATAGCTAGCCCGCGCCGATGCCAGGAATACCACCGTCGCCGCCACTTCGTCCGGCTCGGCCATGCGCCCGAGCGGGATGGCTGCTTCAGCCTGAGCCAGGGCCTCATCGATGCCAACGCCCAACTGCGCAGCCTCAGCCTGAATGCCCTCCGCCACTCTGTCGGTGCGCGTGAGCCCGGGATTGACGCCGACAACGCGCACGCCGCGTCCGGCATAGGCTTGCGCCAGACCGGCCGTGGCCAGCATCAGTGCCGCATTGGCCGCCCCGCCGGCCAGATGGGTGGGCGCCGCTACCTTGCCGCCGTTGCCGATCACGTTGACGATCACGCCCCTGTCCCGCGCTGCCATCCGCTTCACCGCCGGATCGAACATGTTGATGTAGCTGAACAGCTTGGCATCGAACGCAGCGCGCCAGTGCTCCGGGGTCAGTTCGTCGGGTAGCGTGCGGCGGGCGGCGCCGGCACTGTTGACGAGCACATCGACCGGGCCGAGCTCAGCCTCCAGCGCGTCGAGGGCGGCGCGCGCCAGGACCGGATCAATGAGGTCGGCGGCGTACCCTACGATTCCGTCGAGCTGTTCACGCGCCCGGTCGAGATTGGCCTGTGAGCGGGAGACGATACCGACCTTCGCTCCCTCGTCGCGGAAGGCGCGGGCGCAGGCCAGCCCGATGCCTTTTGAGCCACCGGTGACGAGGACGACCTTGCCGTCGAGGCCCAGATCCATCGCCTTTACTCCTTCTCGCAGCGTCGCCCCCTCATCTCGGGTTCGTACCGGGCGCGGCAAGTGCGCCGGCTCTGCCGCCGCTGCGTGCGTGCGGTGGACGCGCCAGCCGTCTTCCTGAGGATCAGCCGCTTTTGGGAAAGTAGCCGCCGTGGCTGAACGACCAGCATCGGAGCGAAGCGACCGTCTGGATCTGGCCGAAAGCCGATCGTCGGTGTCGCTGCTGGCTAGCACTCTATCTGGACGCTCCGACGCGGCAATAGCTGTGGATCGGCGTCAAAGTATGAATATCGCAAAAGCCCTCCTCACTCACTGATTTCGTAAGCAAATATAAACTTTGGGTGGGGTCACGATTGGCATCGATCGTAGCTCCATCTCCCAATGAATTACATCCGAAATTGCAACGACTTGAACAGAGTTGCGATAGGGCTATGTTTCAGCGCCGATCTTTGTCCAGAAGAACGATGCGGATCAGTTCTACGCCGTTGTTCGGCTCGACGCCGATGTAGCGGGGTACGGAACGCGTGTTCATTAGTACCCAGAAGACGCAAACGCTTAAGAGCCTGGAGGCATCCATGCTGTTCCTTTAACAGGCCAGCGGCCAGTCAAGCAGGCGCGAACTGTCATCATCATAGACTTTCTCGCCTGGCGAGAAGAAATTTTCGGGATCCAAGATATCGGCCTGGACAGTCTCGGATTCGGGGCTGCACACTAGAGCCAACGAACAAGATTTCCGGGAGGAAGGATGCTGCTGGAGACAGCCGCGCCCCGCGTGGAGGAACCGCGCTCGTCTCTGTCGAAGGCGCTGGCATTGCTGGTCGTCGTCGCCGAGCGCAGCCAGAAGGGCGTCAGCCTGAGCTCCGCCGCCATGCGCACCGGTCTGCACGTCGCGACGGCCCACCGCCTGCTCACGGCCCTCGTCGACGAGAACTTCCTGAACTTCGATCCTTATACGAAGCGGTACTTCCTCGGGCTGATGCCCTACGAGATCGTCAACCGGGCAGGTCCCGATCTGGAGTTCCTTCAGCTCCGCAAGACGCTTCGCCCCTTCCTCGACATCGCGCAGCAGACCATCGGCGGCATCATCAATCTGTCGGTACCGTCCCAGGGGGAGTCCCTCTGCATCGCGGTCATCGAAGGACGCGCCCAGATCCTCGTCAGCACGCTGAAGGTGGGAGCCCGGCGCCCGCTCGGCGTCGGCGCGGCGAGCCTCGCCCTTCTGGCGGCGCATCCCGCCGGGGCTCGGGCGGCGATCATCGGACGCGAGGCCGAGAGGTACCTCAAGTACGGACGGCTGACGGCCGCGATCGCGACGGAGGCCTGCGAGCGTTTTCCGATCGACGGCTACGTCGTGAACGAGGCGCTGATCATCCCCGACATCGGTGCTCTGGCGATTCCGGTCTTCAAGGACGGCGCCCTGGTCTGCGCCGTCTCGGTCACCAACACGATCTCGTACCTGCACCCCGATGCCCGGGCCGGGCTCGCCGAGACCCTGCGCCGCGCCGTCGTGGATGCGGGCTTCCAAGCCGAGGCCGCCTGACCGATGTATCCGATCGACCTCTTCTTCCGTCAGGCGGCCCGGACCCCCGAGGCGATCGCCCTGGAGTTCGGCGACGACCGGGTCACCTACTCTGATCTCGTCGCGCGCGCCGGGGCGCTCGCGGCCGGCCTGCAGGCCCTCGACCCGGAGCCGCAGTCGCGCGTCGGCATCTGCTGCTTCAACCACGTCGAGCACGTGGTGGCGTGGCTCGCCGTGCTGGCCGCCGGAAAGGTCTGGGTTCCGCTCTACCCAAAGAACAAGTCGGCCGAGATCGGGTCGGGCATAACCTTCACCGAGGCTTCGATCGTAATCGCCGATGAGGCGGCGCGCTCCCTGGTCGAGGGTACCGGAGCCGCGATCCTGGTGGCGGACCCGAACGGGGGCGCGGGAACCACGGGCGGCCTCGCCCGGGCGCATGCCGGAGCGGCGCCGTGCTTCCATGCGCTGCCGCTCCACGCCACGCAGGCGATCAAGTTCACCGGTGGGACCACGGGCAAGCCCAAGGGTGTGATGCAGCCCTACCGGGCCTGGAACACCAACATCGCGACCCAGATCGCCGCCTGGGGCCTGAAGCCTGGCGAGCGGCTGCTGGCGGCGGCGCCGATCACCCACGGCACCTCGACCTACATCCTGCCGACGCTGGGCACCGGCGGGACACTCGTCCTGCGCGACCAGCCGCGGCCGGAGGAGATCCTGCGCTGCTTCGCCGAGGAGCGCATCGCCACGACCTTCCTGCCGCCGACCGTCATCTACATGATGATGGAGCTGCCGGCGGCGCGGCGCGGCACCTACCCGCATCTGCGCAACCTCGTCTACGGCTCGGCCGCGATGCGCCCCGACGCGATCGCGCAGGCGCAGTCCGTGTTCGGCCCCTGCATCGCCTCGACCTACGGCCAGACGGAGGCGCCGCAGATCGCCACCATGATCTCGGCCGAAGAGCTCATGATCCCGGACAAGCGCGCCACCGTCGGCCGCGAGACCATGCTGACCCGAGTCGCGATTCTCGATCCCGAGGGCACCATCCTGCCGACCGGCGCCTACGGCGAGATCGTCATCCGTGGCGACCTGGTCATGACGGGTTACTGGAAGCAGCCGGACAAGACCGCTGAGACGATCCGCGACGGCTGGCTTCTGACCGGTGATCTCGGAAGCTTCGACGAGGACGGCTTCCTGTCGATCAAGGGTCGGGCGAAGGACCTGATCATCACGGGTGGCTTCAACGTCTACCCGGCCGACGTCGAGCCGGTGCTCGCCCAGCACTCCGCGGTCTCGGACTGCGCGGTTTTCGGCGTCCCCGACGACAAGTGGGGCGAAGCCGTCCACGGCGCAATCGAGCTGCGCGCCGGCATGGCGGCGGATCCCGAGGAGATCATCCGTTTCGTCAAGGACCGGCTGGGCTCGGTGAAGGCGCCGAAGTCGATCGCCTTCTACGAGGCCCTGCCGCGCAACAACTACGGGAAGCTGCAGAAGCAGGTCCTGGTCCAAGACCATGTCGAGCGCACCGCCCGGGAGAGGCAGCAGCCATGAGCAACGCCAAGACGCCGACCACCGCCTTGAGCCACCACACCACGGACGCGATCTTCTATCGCGAGAAGAACCTCGTCACCGACATCCTGAAGCCCGGCGCCGCGCCCGACTTCGTCGCGGAGGCCGCCGCCCACATCCTCGGACGGGACGTCTCCGACGGCGAGCGGCGCGTCCTCAACGCCATCATGATCACCATGATGGAGCACGGCTTCACCCCGAGCGCCATCGCGACCCGCTCCATCTACATGAGCGCGCCAGAAAACATGCAAGGCGCGGTGGCCGCCGGCCTGCTGGCGGTCGGCAGCCAGTTCGTCGGCACGGTCGAGAACAACGCCCGGATCCTGAACCAGCTCGTCGCCCTGGGAGAGGACGCGCAGCGTTCACTGGCCGAGCGCGTCGTGGACGACCACAAGGCCCGCAAGGTCCACATGCCGGGCTTCGGCCACCACCTGCACCGCCCAGAGGATCCGCGCGCGGTCCGCCTGCTGGAGATCGGGGCGGAGAACGGTCTCGAGGGCGGCCACGTCGCCGCCCTGCGCCTCCTGTCGACGGTGGTCGACCAGCGGGCGGGCCGGCACATCACCATCAACGCCACGGGCGCCACTGCCGCCCTGCTGGGCGAGATGGGCGTGCCGGTCGAGCTGATGCGCGGTTTCTCGCTGATCGGCCGCACGGCCGGGCTCGTGGCCCATATCGCCGAGGAGCAGCAGCGCCCGAGCGGCCGGTTCATCTGGGATCTCGTCGACAAGTCGATCCCGTACGAGGCCTGACGATGACGGACTACGCCCTCGTCACCGGTGGCAGCCGCAACATCGGCGGGGCGATCGCGCAGCGCCTCACCGCGGACGGATTCAAGGTCATCGTCCTCGACGTGGTGAAGCCGGAGCACGACGCCCTGGACGACTTCGTCGAGGTCGACCTGTCCGACGCGGCGGCGCTGCCCGGGACGCTCGCGAACGCCATCGCGGGGCGGACGGTGACCCGCCTCGTCAACAATGCTGGCATCGTCGCCCCCGCCTCCCTGGAGGACACCGATCCGGCGAGTCTCGACGCGGTCTCGGCCGTGAACCTCAAGGCGCCGATCCTCTGCGCGCAGGCGCTCCTTCCGGGCATGAAGGCGGCGGGCCGGGGCCGCATCGTCAACATCTCCAGCCGGGTCGCCCTCGGCAAGGAGCTGCGCACCGTCTACGCGGCGACGAAGGCCGGCCTGCACGGGATGACTAAGACCTGGGCGCTGGAACTCGGGAGGCACGGCATCACGGTAAATGCCGTCGGGCCCGGACCGATCCGGACGAGCCTGTTCGACGCGGTCAATCCGACGGGCGACCCGCGCACCGATGCGATCATCCGTGCGGTGCCGGTGGCGCGCCTGGGCACCCCCGACGACGTCGCCGACGCCGTCAGCTTCTTCCTGTCCGATCGGGCGGGCTTCGTGACCGGACAGGTTCTCTACGTGTGCGGCGGGATGACGATCGGCTCCGCCTGATCGCCCGTAGCGACCGAAGCGACACAAGAAACGCGGACGAAGTCCGCGAGCCAACCGGGAGGACAACGTGGCATCTCTGACTCGGCGAGGCCTGGGTATCCTGACATTCGGAGCCGCATTGGCGGCCGGCGCCGCACAGGCGCAGCCGGCATGGCCCATCCGGACCGTGTCGATCATCGTCCCCTACTCCGCGGGCGGCGCCACCGACGTGCTGGCCCGCAAGGTCGCCGAAGGCCTCTCCGCCGCCCTCGGGAAGACGGTTGTGGTCGACAACCGGCCCGGGGCCGGCGGCACGCTCGGCACGGCCCTCGCCGCCAACGCAAAACCGGACGGCTACACCCTGTTCCTGGGTCAGGTGTCGTCCCACGGCATCGCGCCGAACCTCTACACGCAGCTGCGCTACGACCCGGTCAAGAGCTTCGTGCCCATCGTCTTCATCGAGACGATCCCCAACATCCTGGCCGTGAACAAGGACCTTCCGGTGAACTCGGTCGATGAGCTCATCGCCTACGCGAAGGCCCATCCCGACGCCCTGAACTTCGCCTCGTCGGGCACAGGCGCCTCGACGCACCTGTCGGGGGAGATGTTCAAGGCGTTGACCGGCATCAGCATGACCCACGTGCCGTTCCACGGCAGCGCCCAGGCGCTCGTCTCGGTCATGGGCGGCCAGACGCAGATGATCTTCGACAACATGCCGTCGGTCTATCCCTACGTTACGGCGGGCAACCTGAAGGCGCTGGCGGTGACGACGCTGAAGCGGTCGCCCCAGGCCCCCGACGTCCCGACCATCGCCGCGGCGACCAAGAGCGCCGACCTGTCGCGCTACGACGTCAGCGCTTGGTTCGGGTTGTACGCCCCGACCAACACCCCGCGGCCGATCGTGGACCGCGTCAACGCGGCCGTGAACGCGATGCTGAAGGAGCCCGGCTTCGCGAATTTCATCGTCGACAACGGAGGCGTCCCCGAGGGCGGGACGCCGGAGGATCTCGGCCGGTTCGGAGAGACCGAGCTGAAGAAGTGGAAGACCGTGATCGAGCAGGCCGGCGTACCGAAGATGTAGCGCGGCGTAGGGGCGGTTCCGCCGGTCCACGGCGGGGTTTCGCCAGGACCCGTGCCGTGCAGGACCGACGACCCCTCGAAGGAAGGGACAATGCGATGACGACTGCCGCGAAGGCGACGAGCCCCGATCGCGACCTCGAAGGACGCGTCGCCGTGGTTCTCGGCGCAGGTTCGATCGGCGCCGGCTGGGGCATCGGCAAGGCGATCAGCCTTCTCTACGCACGAGCCGGCGCGCACGTCGTCGCTGTCGACCGCGAGCCGTCCGCCGCGCAGGAGACCCGAGAGCTCATCCGGCAGGACGGCGGCAGCGCTGAGGCCGTGGCCGTCGACGTCTCGGACGACGACGGACTCGTTGCATGCCTCGCGGCGGTAGGCGCGGCGCACGGCGGGATCGACGTCCTCTACTTCAACGTCGGCATCGGGAAGGCCGGCCCGTCGACGGAGACCTCGGCAGTCGATTGGCGCCGGATCTCGGACGCGAACCTGACCGCGCTCCACTTGGCGGCCACAACCGTCATCCCGGGCATGCGCGCCCGCCGACGCGGCGTGATCCTCGCAACGTCCTCGATCGCGGGCATGCGCGACGTCGGCTATCCGCACCTCGCCTACGGCGCGACCAAGGCTGCGCTGATCCAATATCTGCGCCTGCTGGCCGTCGAGAACGCGCCCTACGGCATCCGGGCCAACACCATCGTCCCGGGTCTCATCGACACGCCGCGCATCGAGAAGACTGTCGCAGGCTCCTACGCCGGTTCGCTCGAGCGCATGAAAGCTGTCCGGGCGTCCCAGTGCCCCCTCGGCCGAATGGGCACCGCCTTCGACGTCGCGGAGGCCGCCCTGTTCCTGGCCTCGGACCGGGCGTCCTACGTGACCGGCACCGAGCTCTTGGTCGACGGAGGCCTCGCCGCGACAGCACGGGGTCCGGCCCCCGGCTGATCGGACCCCGCATCCGCCGGGCGGCCCCAGCACCCCTCCTGCGTGTCCCTGCGGCGCCAGCGCCGCCGTCAAGTCCGGAGCACCGACATGGCCAACCAGAATGCCGTCCGGGGGGCGGTCATCAGCGGCATCGCCCTTTGTTTCGGGCTGACGGCGCTCCGCTATCCGATTGGCAGCTTCGCCCATGCAGGCGCCGGTCTGTTCCCGCTGTTGGTCAGCACCCTGCTGCTGCTCATCGGCCTCGTCACGCTGGTCAAGTCACGGTTCGAGCCCGCCAAGCCGTTCAGCTTCGCTTGGCGAAACATCGGCATCATCCTGCTCGGCCTCTTCGTCTTCGTGGTGGCTGCCAAGGTTGCCAGCATCGTCCTCGGCATCGTGCTCCTCGTCATGGTCTCGTCTCTGGCGGCCACCTCGTACTCGTGGAAGCGGGTGCTGGCCGTCTCGGTCGCCCTCATCGCCGTCGCGCTCGCGTTCCAGAAGCTGCTCGGCCTCAACCTGCAGGTGATCTGATGGATGTGATCACGAACCTCGCCTTCGGGTTCGAGCACGCGCTCACCTGGAGCAACCTGCTGTACTGCGCGATCGGCTGCGTCATCGGCACCATGATCGGGCTGCTGCCAGGGCTCGGCCCGCTCGCCACGATCAGCCTGCTGCTGCCGCTGACCTATTCGATCCCAGTCGACGGTGCGCTGATCATGCTGGCGGGGATCTATTACGGCGCCCAGTACGGCGACAGCGTCAGCGCGATCACGATGAAGATCCCGCACGCGTCGAGCATCGTGGCCTGCATCGACGGCTACCAGATGACGCTTAAGGGGCGCACCGGCCTCGCGTTGTTCACCGCGGGGGTGTCGAGCTTCATCGGCGGCACGGTCGCCATCGTGGTCCTGGCCTTTCTGGCGCCGCTCCTCGGGCAGGTCGCCTTTCTGTTCGGACCGGCCGACTACTTCGCGCTCATGCTGCTCGGGTTCGTCTGCGTGAGCCTCGTGACGACCGGGAGCCTGCTGAACGGCCTCGCCATGTGCCTCCTCGGCGTGCTGCTCGGCCAGATCGGGACGGATCTAGAATCGGGCACGCTGCGCTTCACCCTCGGCCTGACGCCGCTCGTCGACGGCGTCAGCGTCGTGAGCGTCGCACTAGGCTGCTTCGGCATCGCCGAGATCTGCCGGAACCTCGACGCGCGCGAGGAGCGGTCGCCGTTCAACGGCAAGATCCGGCTGATGCCGAGCTGGCCGGAATTCAAGCGTATCATCCCGAGCGCGCTGCGTGGCAGCGTGGTTGGTTCGCTTCTCGGGATCCTGCCGGGGGGCGGTCCCACCATCGCGCAGTTCGCCGCCTACGCCATCGACAAGAAGGTCTCGAAGTATCGCCACGAGATCGGCTCCGGGTCGATCGAGGGCGTCGCCGGCCAGGCTGCGGCCGACGAGGCGGCCGCCCGCACGAGCTTCATCCCGCTCATGAGCATCGGCATCCCTGAGAACGCCGTCATGGCGCTGATGATGTCCGCCTTCATCATCAAGGGTATCCAGCCCGGCCCTAACATGATCGCCAAGCACCCGGACCTGTTCTGGGGTCTCGTCGCTAGCATGTGGATCGGGAACTGCTTCCTGCTGGTCCTGAACGTGCCCCTAGTTCGGTTCTGGCTGTCGATCTTCAAGATTCCCTACAGCGTCCTGTTCCCATCGATTCTGTTTTTCTGCTGTGTCGGAACCTACAGCGTGAACAACAACCTCGACGACGTGTTCATCACCGCGGCCTTTGGCCTGCTCGGCTACATACTGATGCGCCTGAGCCTCGACCCGGCCCCGCTCATGCTGGGCTTCATCCTCGGTCCAATGCTGGAGGAGAACTTCCGCCGCGCCATGCTGCTCGGCCGGGGCAGCTTCAAGGTCTTTGTCACGCAGCCGATCAGCGCGACGCTGCTAGGCGCTATAGCCATATTGATCCTCGTCCAGTTCGCCTCCGCGGTCGTGCGGATGCGCTCGGGTGGCTTCTCGCCCGCCGATCAGGCCGGAAGCGCGGACCGGGATGCATCGCCCGCCGAGATGATCAAGACGTCCGGAGGGTAGGCTGCCTCGATGGTATGCCTCGGAGGGCGCCCTGTCAGTCTACCGTGGCGCCAGAAAACTCGACGACCTTGCGCCACTTCTCGATCTCCCCGACGATCAACGCGCCGAACGCCTCCGGCGATACCCGCAACGGCGTCCCGCCGAGATCGGTGAGTTTCTTCTCCATGACCGGATCGGCCAGGATGTCATTAACTTCCTTGTTGAGGCGAGCGATCAGATCCGGCGGGGTTTTGTGCGGAGCACCGATCCCGAACCACGCGCTTGCCTCGTAACCCGGCACCGTTTCGGACACGGTCGGCACATCGGGCAGAGCCGGCGAGCGTTCGGCCGTCGTCACGGCGAGGGCGCGCAGGGTGCCCCCGCGTACGTGGCCAATCGAAGATGGCAGGTTGTCGAATATGACGTCGGCGTGGCCCGCGATGATATCGATGATCGCCGGGCCGGCCCCGCGGTAGGGCACATGTACCATCGGGACGCCGGTCATCGCTTTGAACAACTCGCCGGACATGTGCAGCGACGTGCCGATGCCGCTCGAGGCCATGTTCACCTTGTCTGGGTTAGCTTTGCAATAATCGACGAATTCTTTCACGGTCTTGATAGGAAGTTTTGGACTGATCTCCATAATGTTGGGCGATAGCATGATTCCCGCCACTGGGGCGATGTCGCGCTGGAAGTTGAAGCTCAGCTTTTTGTACAGACTGTCGTTGATACCGTTGGCCGGATTGACAAGCAGGATCGTATGGCCGTCCGGCTCGGCCCGGACGACCACGTCGGTGCCGATATTGTTGCCTGCCCCTGGGCGGTTCTCGACAAGAACCTGCTGGCCAAGGCGCCGGCCCAGCGGTTCGGCGATGAGCCGAGCGAGCACGTCGGTCGCGCCCCCGGGGGCATAGCCGACGACGAAGCGAATTGGGCGCGTGGGGTAAGTCTGCGCGAGGGCGGATCGACCTGTCAGCGCGTTGGCCACACCGACTCCGAAGCCGGACGCCAACAATGATCTGCGCGACCATTTGGAATGCATGTCCGCCGCCTCCGTGAAGCCCCTTCTTGGATGGAGCCTGTCGATTCGTACGATACGCGAGAATGCGGGGGCATCAATCTGAGTGTGTAGGGCGGCTCGTGTGCCTTCTGACGGTTTATCTCAATCCTGATCTGAGTGGATGCTAAATCCCTCATATCGCTGCCGATGGCAGCCCCTCGACCTTACGATCTGTGGCCGCAACGAGCGCCTAGGCGAGCTCTGTCGATGAACTTGCATCTGCAATCGAGATGGGTGCATTCTGGAACTGCTAAATCCACACGTTGGAAAGCGTGACACTAGACAGCGATTATCCAAAGACAGATGAAAATTTTTACGGCCCGATATCTGCTTCCCGGAATCCTGAAACATTTCTCGAATGACTGGGATGGGCGCAAAGCGGAACGGCTGCTTGTCGGTTTAGGCGTCAACCTCTGCATGGGTACGTCCTGGCGAAGGCTGCCAGGATGATTAATCCTTCCGCCGACCCGCAGTGGTGCCGGTAACTCGTCTGGCCCCGGCACCACAAATAGCTCGCCCAGCAGCACGCTAAACGCACCATGGAAGAATGGACTGCTTCCCGCGCTGCCGCCTGACTACGATTCCGGGTACCTCGCCGGACGTCCCGACCTGCGACCGCCCGCCGGTCGGGAATCTTCGCTGGTTTACTAAACTTCTCGACCCTGCCGTGAAGCTTGCTGACCACCAGCCGCGGAGCTGTTCATGGCAGAGTTTACAGGTCAGACGTCAAACATCCGGTTCATCCTCGGGGAGGGGCGCAGGGGGCTCGCGCTCGGCGGACTCGTCACCCTCGGCCTCGCTGGCTTCGTTGGACACATTTGGGCTCGGGGCCAGGACAGCCACTTCGCGATCACGCCCGGGCAGATGCCGGCCTGTGACAGCCCGGTGAGCCGACGCGGTCTGCGCGATACCATCACCGATGCACCGGCCGCCAAGCTCGTGGGTCTGACCGTCTTGCGGATCAACACCGTTGGCGAACTTGCTTCCGAGCCCGCCTCCGCCCCGGACCGGCGCATCTGCATCGCGACCGTCTTCACGAACGCCGGGCGCAAGCTCATAGGCTTCACCCTCTCCTGGGCGAGTGAGGCCAAGGACGACGTCTACCTCGAGTTGCCCTATGGCATCGACTGACCAGCAGGAGCTCCGGCTTAGCACCCGGATCGCGGCGGGGACGAACATGTGGGCGAAGAGGGCGCGGCTCACATACATCTGTGGACCAAGCGTTCTCCCGAACCCGGCCAGGCCTCGCTCGGTCGCTGGCTTCGTGTCGGTTTCACAGCGCTGAGAGGCCATTTCATGGACTGGTTCGAGCGCCTCACCGGCTTTCCCGAGGGAGGCTACGCCGAGACGCAAGCTCGGCTGTCTGTCGTCGATGGGCGGCTGCGGTCGAGCGGGACACAGCGCAGCTACGCTGTCGGTGCCTTCGAACTGCTCAGCCTGTACGAGCTGCGGGCCCGCGCCCACGCGGCCACCCTACCGGGCCGCTTGAGGCTGTCGATCGCTGAGGGTGACGTCCGCAGGATGCACCGGCTGCCGGAGAACCGCGGTGCCCTGTTCCAGGTCGCCTCGCAGTTCAACATGCTGGAGATGGTTCACGAGGGCATTACGCCCGAGGACGGGGTGACCGGCTATGAACATGACGGGACCCAAGGGCCGGCCTGCGCTATGGCAGCGGGCGCAGCCACGATCTACCGCAACTACCTCGTGCCGCTGGAGGGCGCGATCGGCCAGACAGCGGACCGGCAACTCGATGGTCTGGCCGACCTCGGCCGTGAGTTGGCAGAGCGCCTGGGCACGCGGGTGTCCACACTCTGGCGCATGCGAAACGGCTACGCGCTCGCGACCGCGTCCGGCCTTGCGGCGATTAGCACGTTGCTGACGGACGCCGACGACGCGACGCGTGACACGTTGCGCGGGCTGCTGCAGATCGGCGTGCATTGGGACGTCGAGGTAACGGAGGGGCAGGCTCCCGGCCCGCTGGTCACCCAGGTGTTCTGCTCGGCGCTTCCGGTGGCCTACTCGGATGTCCCGGCCGCGGCCTGGGCGCCGTTCGCGCGGCTGGTGTTGGAAGCGGCCTACGAGGCGACGTTGCTGACAGGTGTACTAAACGCAACTCGCGGCGGCTCACCGCGCGTGCTGCTGACCCGGCTCGGCGGCGGTGCGTTCGGCAACGCGGACGCTTGGATCGATGAGGCCTTGCTACGGGCCTGCCAGCTTAATGTTGACGCGGATCTCGATGTGATGATCGTGAGCTACCGCCGGCCCTCGACGAGCCTTGCAGAACTCGTGCGTCGGTTCGAGGCTTCAACTTCGCCCAGCATGAGATAGCCAAACCAAGCATCGATCCAGATACTCGGCGTGTACACGGACGCTCATGGGCTACCGCGCTGCCGTAGAGGCGTGGCGCTATCCGTGCTGGCCGGACTTGCCGCGAAAAAGTGGCCGTGATCCCTTGCTCCATACCGTTCGACAGAAATTCTCCGCCGGTAGGACCAGTTCGGCGCTGGCCTGTATCTGACATCCGCGTCCCGGCGGCTATTCTGCCGAAAAACGAAGCCTTTCATCTAGCCCCCCGATCACGATCACGCAGAGATGTAGAAGCTGAGCGATTGCTAAGGCGCCGCCGAGGACGCAATCAGCGGTCGGTTCAAGGCGCGAGAACTCCTCCCGATGTCCGTTACGCCTCCAAGGCTCACTGCGACCGGTCGCGATGGACTGCCATCGATTCAGCGCAGCCAAGCGATGGTAGCTGTCCTCACCGGGGTGGCGCTCGCCACGCTCGACACCGCCATCGCCAACACAGCGCTTCCCACCATCGCCGCTGACCTCGGTGTTGATCCTGGCGCTGCGATCTGGATCGTGAACGCCTACCAACTCTCGGTGGTGGCGACGCTGCTGCCGATCGCGGCGTTGGGCGAGATCGTCGGACAACAGCGGATCTACGTCGCTGGCTTAGTCCTGTTCACGGGCGCCTCACTCGTCTGTGCCTTGGCTTGGTCTCTGCCGACACTCATCGCCGCGCGTGCGCTGCAGGGTGTCGGAGCGAGCGCGCTGATGGCGGTCAACATCGCACTGATCCGCTTCATCTATCCCGCGCATCAACTTGGCCGCGGTGTCGGGCTCAACGCCTTCGTCGTCGGCGTCGGTTTCGCGGTGGGGCCGACCGTGGCATCACTGATCCTGCTGACTGCGCCTTGGCCCTGGCTGTTCGCCATCAACGTGCCGATCGGCCTCGGTGCCCTTGTCCTGGCTTGGATAGCATTGCCCGATACAGGACGTTCGGGGCATAGCTTCGACGTAATGGGCGCGTTACTGAACGCTGCCGCGTTTGCTTTGCTCGTGCTTGGATTGGGCGAGGCGGCACACGAAAAACCGCTCTGGCACGTCCTGACGGAGATCGGTGGCGCGTTTCTCTGCGGCGCCTTACTTCTCCGCCGCCAAAGGAACCACCCGGCGCCGATGTTGGCTGCCGATCTCCTGAAGCGCCCACTTTTCGCGCTATCAGCTTTGACTGCGGTTTGTGCCTTCGCAGCGCAGGGTCTCGCCTTCGTCTCGCTGCCTTTCCTGTTCCAGCACACGCTTGGCCGCACGCAGGTCGAGACCGGCTTCCTGATGACGCCATGGCCAGTGGTGGTCGCGTTATTGGCCCCTGTCGCCGGACGCCTCTCGGATCGATATGCCCCGGGTATGCTCGGCGGAGTAGGGCTTGCTGCCCTCGCGATCGGAATGGGTCTGCTAGCGGTGCTGCCCGCGGATCCCAGCATCACAAACTTTATCTGGCGAATGGCGATTTGCGGGGCTGGATTCGGCTTCTTCCAGGCCCCGAACTTACGTGCCATCATGACAAGCGCGCCACCAACCCGCTCGGGTGGGGCGAGCGGCATCGTCGCCACGGCACGACTTCTCGGCCAAACCTTAGGTGCTGCTCTCGTCGCTGCGTGCTTCGCAGTTGCGGGAACACACGGGCCGGCACTCGCCATGGGTATTGGCTGTGCCTTTGCCGGATTTGCAAGCGTGGTGAGTTTCCTGCGTCTTGCCGTGAGGTCATAAGCTCCTTGCCGGTTGGCAATACGGTCGCCTTCTCAGCAGCCGGACCCGCTCTCTACTGATTCACACTCCACCGTGAATCAACTCAGCGGGATGACAGCGCGACAGGCCGCGCGATCCGGTCCGGCATAGGGCAGGAAGGAGAACAGACATGATGGGATGGCGGGCGCGCCTCGGTTTCTTGATTCCTCCCGGCAATCCGACGGTCGAAGTCGAGATGGGCGCTCTCGCCGCCGTGGCTGGCGTCTCGGTTCACTACACCCGGATGAATGCGACCGGCGAGACCGGCAGCCTCGCGGGCCAAGATGCACGCAACCGCGAGCAGATCGCCGGCCTCGATGCGAACATGGCCTTGCTCTGCATGGTCAAGCCGAAGGTCGTCGTTCTGGCGCACACCGCGACCAGCTACACGCTCGGGCAGTCCGAGGAAGCCGCCCTCGTCGCTCGGATGGAGCAGCGCTACGCCACGCGCTTCATCACCGCCTTCGGGAGCGTCGTAGCTGGGCTTCAGCACCTCGGCATCCGCTCCATCGCCTTCGGCACGCCCTACGCTATGGAGGCGACCCTGCAGGGCAAGGCGCTGCTCGAGGAGCACGGCTTCGCCGTCGTCAGTCACGGCAATCTGCCGGGCGTGCGCAACATCTACGACGAGACGGCGGAGCGGGCCTACGGCCTCGGCCGTCTCGTGGATCATCCCGACGCCGAGGCGCTGGTATTGAGCGGCGTCGGGATGCCCACCCTCGCGACGATGGCCGCACTGGAGCGCGACATCGGCAAGCCCGTGATCTCCGCGGCCTCGGGCATGATGTGGAATGCCCTACGCGCGGCGGGTCTTCGGGAGGTCGTATCGGAGTGCGGCGCTCTACTCGCGGGAGAGGTTGGACCGGGCAGACCAAGCTGAGACGACATCGAACTCACCGTGGACGACCTGGGCGCGTTGCGCGTGAGGCGGCCTGAAGAGACGGCGGGAGGGCCCTTGCGGAAACGACCGGCAACGCTCGGCTGGTACGGCCAACTGGATGCGACTGAGCGCCGGACGTTCTGGGCCTGCTTTGCCGGGTTCGGCCTCGATTCCATGGACAGCAGCATCTACGCGCTGGTGATCCCGGCCCTGATCGCCACGCTTGGCCTCACGCGGCCCGAGGCGGGTTACCTCGCGACCGCGGCCTTGGTGGGCGCGGCTGTGGGGGGCTGGGGCGCCGGCGTGGCAGCGGACCGGATCGGTCGGATCCGGGTCTTGCAATGGACTATCCTGTGGGTCGCGCTGTGCACCTTCGGCTCCGCGTTCGCGACCGGATTTGCGCCGTTGGCCCTGCTGCGCTTCGGCCAGGGCATGGGCTACGGCGGTGAGGCGGCGGTCGGGGCCACCCTGATCAGCGAGGTGGTTCGGCCCGCACTGCGCGGTCGCGTCGCGTCCGCGGTCAGCAGCGGCTACGCTGTCGGCTACGCGGCCGCTGTGGCGCTGTTCCCGGTCATAGCCAGCCTGTTCCCGCAGGAGTTCGGCTGGCGCGTGTTCTTCGCGATCGGGCTCGTGCCGGCTGCGGCGGTGTTCCTCATCCGCCGGTTCGTGCCGGAATCCGGCTTGTATGCCGAGAGCGCCGAGAGCGCCGAGACGGCCGGCCGTGCCGGTAGACCCGACGCGGTCTGGCGGATCTTCACGGGTGCGCATCGGCGGACGACGCTCATGGCCGCGACCCTGTCGACGGGCATCTTCGGCGGCAATTATGTGATGATCATCTGGTTGCCCACCTACCTGCGGACCGCCCTCGGCTTCTCGACCGCGACCAGCGCGGGTTACCTTGCTGCGAACATCGCCGGCTCGCTGGTCGGCCCCCTACTCTACGGCCAGATGGCCGATCGGGTCGGGCGCCGTGCGGCCTTCCGCGCGTTCCTGGTCCTTCAAGCCCTCAATGTCGGCCTGTACGTGTTCGCCGCGCCGGGCCTCGGCCTGCTCATCGGTCTGAGCTTCGCGCTCGGCGCCTGCCAGAACGCCCTAGCGTCGGGCATGACGCCGACCTTCGCCGAGCTGTTCGAGACCGCCGTGCGGGGGGGCGCCCAGGGTTTATGCCTTGGTGGCGGGCGGGGGTTCGGCTCGATGATGCCGGCGCTGGTCGGCCTCATCGCCGCGACCGCTCCCCTCGGCACGGCGATGGGCCTGTGTGCGCTGAGCGCCTACGCGGTGGCCTTCGCCGCGACTCTCGCGCTGCCTGAGACCACCGGTGTGGAGTTGGGGAGCATCAGCGAACCGTCGCCGACGAGCAGTGATGATCCGAGCCGCCCGTGGGGATCTCGACAAGCAGTCGGGCGGGATGGCAAGCAGTGAAGGCCGCATCACGGATCCCCGATGCGTCGCCGTACCTGAGGCACACGCGCGGGATCTGCCGCATACGCAGCCTTCACGGCCCGATGCCGCTGGACAGCGAGCGGAGGAACGGCAGGAGAGCTCAATGGACATCGATCGACGCCTACTCCTGGCAGGCGCGGCCGCGCAGTTCATCCCGGCTCGAACGGCCCTGGGCCAGGAGCGCCCCCTCCCCCGGGCCGACGCCCGAATGAAGGCCATCGTCGCTGGACCGGCGGGGCCGAGCCTCGCCGAGATCGACACCCCGTCGCCGGCGCCGACGGAGGTGCTCGTCAGGGTCAGGGCGACTGCCCTCAACCGTGCCGATCTGGCCGTCGCCGCGGGGCAGCCGCACAGCTCGACCGGCGGTCCTGGCCCTATCCCGGGGCTGGAGTGGGCCGGTGAGGTTGTGGCGGTTGGCACGGCCGTGAACGACTTCCATCCCGGCGATCGCGTCATGTGCTCCGGCGCCGGCGCCTACGCGGAGTATGCTGTGGCGGATCACGGACGAACCCTTCCCCTGCCCGCTGGCATGCCGTTCGACACGGCCGCGACCCTGCCGGTCGCGCTGCAGACCATGCATGATGCCCTCATCACGCAAGCGCACCTGCAGCAGGGTGAAACAGTGCTGATCCAGGGGGCGAGTTCCGGCGTCGGGCTGATGGGGCTTCAGATCGCCCGCTGGCGGAAGGCTTCGGTCGTGATCGGCACGTCGCGAAGTTCCGAGCACCGCGCGCGCCTGTCCGCTTTCGGCGCCACGCTAGCGATCGACACCAATGACCCGACTTGGCCCGAGCAGGTGCGCGAGGCGACCGGTGGGCGGGGCGTCGACGTAATCATCGATCAGGTCTCCGCGCCGGTGGTAAACGGCAACCTGCAGGCTGCGGCCGTGCTCGGACGCATTGTCAACGTCGGTCGGCTCGGCGGAAGCCGGGGTGAGTTCGACTTCGACCTGCACGCCACGAAGCGCATCAGTTACATCGGAGTGACCAACCGCACGCGGTCGATTGAGGAGCAGCGCGCGATCACCGAGCGCGTCCGAGCGGATCTGTGGGCTGCGGTCGCGGAGGGGCGGTTCAGTTTGCCGATCGACAGTCGATATGCCCTGGCTGAGGCTCCGGCTGCGCTCGTGCGCATGAAAAAGAACGAGCATTTCGGGAAGATCGTTCTGAACGTCTGACGCCCTGTCTCTAGCGTCGAACCTACCCCCGCCGGTCTGGCAAAGAGCGGTCGCTTCTCGGCCGGATCGCGGCGCGTCGCGTCGCCGGGGAGACCCCGGTCGTCCCGATCGCCCTTCTGCCGGCAAGAGGCGGCGGCGACCGCGCGCTGATCGAACGGGGCGCGGTCGCCTCGATCTCAGCCTTTCGGTACTGCGGCCGGGAGCGCTGGCTTCGATTCGGCGGCGCTGAACCAACTGCGGACGGCGCTGAGAACGTCGCTCGGGATCACCACCCACGATGGCAGGAAGCCCGACGCGTTGCCGTTCCAGCGCCCGGCCAGCGTCTGGCGTGCCTGCGCGTCCGAGCGGCGGATCTCCAGGTCGAGGATCCGCTCCTGAATCGGCAGCGTGGCGAGCTGCGCCTGGGCCGACTGCGCCCGCTTGTTGGCCATGAAGGTGTCGTCGATGGCTGCCTGGATTGCCGCGTTCTCGAAGCTTAGTTCGTCGGCGAAGCCCAGCGTCGTCACCGTGATGCCCATCGGCGCGAACTGGTCGATCACCGCCTTCTCGACAGCGGCCATGATCTCGGCCTTCTGGTGGATGGCGTCGTCCGTCGAGCGGCGACCGAATTCGCGGGCCAACGCGGCCTGCACGGTGCGGTGAACGTTGCCGTCGACCACCTCGGCGAGCGAGCGGCCGTAGAGCACCGAGGCGAAGCGCGCCTCGTCCGTGTCCTGGGCCGCCGGCTTGCTGCCGAACCAGTACAGGAACTTGGCCGCGTCCTCCTCCTTCACGAAGGCCGAGATGACGACAGAGGTCGAGAGACCGATCGAGTCCGCCGTCTCGAACCGGAAGCCCTGGTCGGTGCTCGATGTGCCGCGGTTGGCCGAGGTCGTCCACTCGCGCGACACCGGCGTGCGGTCGACAATGATCAGGCGCGCGGCCGGCACGTAGTAGTCCGAGAGCGTGCCGGTGTTCGGCAGCTTGGTGTGCGGGATCTGCACGCGCTTGGCCGCGACCTTGCTCTCGGACAGGAATCGCTCCGAGCCGAACTGCGCCTGTGTGGTCTTCGTGTCGCCGCTCTCGGGGATCACGAATGCCGATTGGTTCGGCAGTATCTCGATGTACTCGCCGTAGTCGTACTTGCTGAAGTAGGCGCGCGCGGGCTCGGGTGCGGCCGCGGCGCCGAGTCCGAAGAGAAGTACGACGAGCGGTGCGCGACGATCAGGTACGAGCCAGATCAGCGCGAGGACGGCGAGCAGCGCCAGGAACGGCAGCGTAGCGCCGCCGGCTAGGTCGGACGCGATCTGCGTCCTAAGGGGGGCGGCCTCACTGTCGGACAGTTGCTCGACGGCGGCGCGGCCCGCGATCATACCGGCCTCGATCGAGGCGAGCCGGGGCAAGCCGGTGAAGGCGGCGACAGCGCCGAGCGAGAGCCCGGCGCGGATGAGCGTAGACATTGTCAGTCTCGATGGTTCGATGCCCATGACGGGCGCCGGCGATATCAGTGTTCGCGCCGGCTCATGTCAGGGTCTTCTTCGCGAAGCTGAGCCGGGAGCCGAGCGACCGCGGCATGGAACCACGCGCGTGGTGCGTCGTTCCAGGGCACTCATCTCGACCGGAGGCATCGCGCCGGCCGGGCTTGGACGCGCTGCCGAGCCCGGCGCATGGGTATCGTCGCCAGATCTGTCACGAACCGACCGCGGCGCCTCGTCGAGATCCTCCCCGTCCGAGACCGGCCGTGATCTCGACGAGGCGGGCGACTTGGTCTCGTGACACCCTGGTGCGGTCGAGTTGACGCGCGGATCGACAGTCTACAACTCCGAATCCCCTGCCACGCAGCGTGCGGGCGATGCTTACGGCTCGACCGCCCTGGGCGTCGTCGGGTTCCTGCGCGGCTCGGATCGGTCCGATGAAGCCTCGACCGACGGCCTCGGTCGTCCGAGCAGGATAACCGCGGCCGTGGCCGTCGCGGTCACGCCGGCGAGCGGCAGGAGCGCCAGGGGCCAGCTCCCGGTCGCATCCTTGATCGCCCCGGTCGCCCAACTCGTGAAGAAGCTCGCCCCGGTGCCCACCGCGTTGATCTGAGCGATCCCCGCGACAGCCGCGCGCGTGGACAGCCACTCGGTCGCGAGTGCCCAGAAGGGGCCGCGCGACGCCGAGACGCCGAACAGGGCGAGGCACAGCAACAGCACGGTCGGGGCCAATCCGTGCAGGACGAGGCAGAGGCATAAGCCCAGCGTCGTCAGTGCGGTCGGGACGGCTGTGTGCCAGACGCGCTCGTCGCGCTGGTCGGAACTCCGGCCGCCCGCGTACATCGCTAGCGCGGCGACCGCGAACGGGATCGCGTTCACGAGGCCGACCTCCGTCGTCGAGAGGCCGAACGACTTCAGGAATTGCGGTTGCCACAACGATAGGCCGGCGTTGGCGGTGGCTTGGCCCGCGTAGATCAACGACAGCACCAGGACGGTGCGGTCGCCCATTACCGCCCAGACGGAGGTCTTCTCGATGCTGGTCCGCGCGGCCGCGTCGACGGCGAGGCGGCCCGCGAGCCAGTCCTTGTGCTCTGGCTCGAGCCAGCCTGCCTGCGCCGGCGTGTCGGTCAGCCAGACGAGGCCGACGAGGCCGATCACCACGGCGGGCATCGCCTCGACGATGAACAGCCACTGCCAGCCCGAGAGGCCGAGCCAGCCATCAAACCCGAGCAGCGCCGCCGAGATGGGCGAGCCGACGATGCCAGCCACGGGGCTCGCGACCATGAACAGGCCGATGACCCGTGCCCGCTCCCGGGCCGGGAACCACTGCATCAGGTAGAGGATCACGCCGGGCACGAAGCCGGCCTCCGCCGCGCCCAGTAGAAAGCGCAGCACGCAAAACGAGACCGGCCCCGACGTCAGCGCCATCGCCCCGGAGACCAGCCCCCACGTGATCATGATCCGCGCGAGCCACAGCCGCGCCCCGACCCGGACCATCGCGAGATTGCTCGGCACCTCGAACAACAGGTATGCGATGAAGAACATACCGCCGCCGAAGCCGAAGGCGCTCGCCGTCAGCCCGACCTCCCGGTTCATCTGCAGGGCGGCAAAGCCTGCGTTGACCCGGTCGATGTAGTTGGCGAGATAGCTCAGCGCCAGAAATGGCAGCAACCGCAGGCTGATCCTGCGCAGAGCTTCACGGCCGATCGGGTCAGCCGTCGTCGACGGGTTGCTCACGGTTTCCTCCCAGTCTTTGGGCCGGCCAGCGTCTCGACGCGCTGGTCGCGGCGGCTTTAGAAAGGCGATGGCCCGAACGCGCCGGAGAGCGAAGGCCGCATCCGCGGTGGCCCCGGGCCGGAGGCGACGCCATGCGCATACGAGATGTCACGGTCACCCTGTTCGGCTGGGACGATATCCCGCCGACGCGCTACTCCGGGCGCACGGCGCGTGCGGTGGGCAGCAGCCAGCTCGGGCTCGTCACGATCCACACCGATGAGGGCGTCGAGGGGCATGCCTTCCTCGGCTCGGCTTACGGACCGGCCGATCTCGACGCACCGCTTCTCGTGCGGGTGCTCAAGCCGGTGCTCATGGGGCGCGATCCCCTCGACCGCGAGCGCCTGAACCAGGAGCTGTGGGCGCGTGTGCGCGCCGCTTCCGTCCGGACGATCGGAGCGCTCGACGTCGCCCTGTGGGACCTCGCCGGCAAGGTCGCCGGACTGCCGATCCACCGGCTCATCGGCACCTATCGCGACCGGATACCCGCCTACGCCAGCTCGCAGATCCTCGACTCGGCCGCCGCCTACGTCGAGCAGGCGCACGCGTACCGCGAGGCCGGATGGAGCGCCTACAAGATCCACCCGCCTCAGATCTGGCGCGAGGACATCGCGATCTGCGAGGCGGTGCGTGCCGGGATGGGTGACGGCTTCACGCTGATGCTCGACGCCTGCTGGGGGTATTCCTACGAGCAGGCGCTGCGGGTCGGTCGCGTGATCGAGGCGGCGGGATACTACTGGTACGAGGATCCGCTCGCAGACTCGGATCTCTACGGCTACGTCAAGCTCAAGGCCAAGCTCGACGTCCCGATCATGGCGACCGAGTATCCGCAGGCCGGCTTCGATGCCTATGCGCCCTGGATCCTGCAGCGGGCCACCGATTTCCTGCGCGGCGACGTGGCCGTGAAGGGCGGCATCACCACGCTCGTCAAGGCGGCCCACCTCGCGGAAGCGTTCGGGATGAACTTCGAGGTCCACCACGGCGGCAACTCGCTCAACAACGTCGCCAACCTCCACGTCATCATGGCGATCCGCAACACCGAGTTCTTTGAAGTACTGCTGCCGGATGCGGCACAGAAGTATGGGCTTGCCGAGGACATCGTGGTCGATGCCAGCGGCATGGTGTACGCGCCGACGGGGTCTGGCCTCGGCGCGGAGATCGACAGCGATCTCATTCGCGCTCAGACGAAGGCCGTTCTCGCGTAAGGGCGCGACCATCCCGGTCATGGCGCCGCGAGAGACGCCTTTCGCGCCCGCGACCGGTGTCGCGCGGCCGGGTCGGCGATGAGACCGGCAGCGTCCGCGAGCCCGGAGATGTAGCGGCCCGCCTCGCGGATATCCTGCCGGATCGCCGTGGCCGCCGCGTCAGCATCGCCGGTGCGCAGGGCCGACAGCGCGGCGGTATGCAGATCGCTGCCCTTCTCCTGCAGCACGTAGTCGGGAATGACGTAGGTCAGGACCGGACCGCACCTCAGCCAGATATTCTCGATCAGCCCCTCCAAAATGGGCATGCGCGCCAGGGCGTAGAGCTCGAAGTGGAAGCGCCGGTGCAGGTCGAGATACGTGTCGAGGTTCTGGTCCCGGATGAGGGATTTCATCTCGGCGAGCAGATCGTCGAGGACGCCGAGCTCGCCCGGTGCGGCGCGTTCGGCCGCGCGGGCTGCGGCCCGACCCTCGAGGTCGCAGCGGATCGTCAGCAACTCGTCGAAGCGCTCCACGTCCATGCGCGGGACCACGGCGCCGCCGCCCTGGCCAGAGCTGCCGCGCTCGAGCACGTGCTCGGCGATCAGCCGATTGACCGCGTCGCGGACCGGCGTGAGGCTGATGCCGAGTTCGGCCGCCACCTCGCGCAGGAGGATCCGCTCACCCGGCCCGAACCGTCCGCCGAGCATGGCCGTTCGCAGTTCCGCGTAGGCCTGATCCCAGAGTGGCAGTCGCTCGACCTGTCTCAACGGCGTTTGCCCCCGCCCCTTAAGAAACCTGCCCTTCGCGGATCTAGAGGGATCAGCGAGAACGGGTTCGACCACGCTTGACATCCTAGCCGACTTCCATCGTTATAACAAACAACGAAGACGGGAGGAACGCCATGCTGACCCGCCGCAGCCTCGTCGGAAGCCTCGCTCTGGGGGCTCTCGGCGCACGGACCGCACTGGCGCAGTCGGGCTTCCCGGCGCGCGAGATCACCTTCGTGGTGCCCTGGAACGCGGGTGGCTCGAACGACATCCTGGCGCGCGGGCTGCAGCCGCTGCTCAAGGAGCGCGGCATCACGATCATCGTCGAGAACCAGCCCGGCGCGACCGGCGCGATCGGGATGCGGCGCGTGGCGACGGCGAACCCGGATGGCTACACGCTCGGCATGGGGACGAGCTCGACGCTCGCCTACATGGCCGAGGGCAAGACGCCCCTCAAAAGCGGCCAGTTCACGCACATCGCCCGGGTCTCGATCGACCCGCTGATGCTCCTCGTCCCCGGGTCGAGCCCCTACCAGACCCTCGACGATTTTCTCGCTCACATGAAGAAGAACCCGGGCAGCGTGTCGATCGGCACGCCGGGCAACTACAACCTCAACCACATCTTCGCCGCGATGACCGCCCAGGCGGCGGGGGTCAATTACATCAACGCGCCGTACACGGGCGGGGCCAAGGTCATCACCGACCTCGCCGGCGGACAGATCCAGGCTGCGGTGCTCAAGCCCGCGGAGTCGCTCGGTCAATTGCAGCAGGGCCTCGTGCGCGCGCTCGGCGTGTTCGCCGACGCGCGCCTCCGGCAATTTCCCGACGTGCCGACCTTCAAGGAGCGTGGCTACGACGTGTTCCCGTTCGGCCCGGTCGAGCAGATGGCCTACGTGGTCGCCCCCGCCAAGCTACCGCCGGAGGTCCGCGCCAGGCTGATCGACGGGTTTACCGCCGCGATCGGGGACCAGCGCTTCAAGGACTTCGCCGAGCGCAACGCCTTCCTGATCGCGCCGCTGACCGGCGACGCGCTGACCGCCGAAGTCGATCGGGTCGAGCAGTCGATCAAGGTCGTGGCCGAGAAGGTCTTCAAATCCTGAGCCGGCGCGCCGCACCAAGTCCTCGCATAATCTGATCAACGACCGGGACGGACACCGTGACCAAGATCAAGACCATCACCTGCCATGTCGTGACCACGCCGATCAAACGGCCGTTCACCTCCTCGCGCGGCTGGCTGTACAGGACCCGCGGCACCTGCCTCGTGGAGATCGAGACCAGCGACGGGATCGTCGGCTGGGGCGAGTGCTACGGCCCGCCTGCGGTCGCCAAGGCGTTCATCGACACGCAGCTCGCGCCCCGGGTGATCGGTCAGGACCCGTTCGACGTCGAGGTCGTCTGGGAGGATCTCTACAATCGGATCAAGGATTACGGACCGAAGGGCATGTCGATCGCCGCGATCAGCGGCATCGACATCGCGCTGTGGGACATCATCGGCAAGAGCGTCGGCAAGCCGGTGCACAAGCTCATCGGCGGCGCCTTCCGCACCAGCGTCGACGCCTACGCGACCGGCCTGTACTTCACCGACATGGACCGCCTCGTCGAGGAGGCGGTCGAGGAGGCACGCGGCTACGTCGAGGCCGGCTTCAAGGCCGTGAAGATGAAGATCGGCCTCGGCTCGATCGAGCGCGACATCGCCCGCGTCGCGGCGGTTCGCGAGGCGGTCGGCCCGGACATCCGCCTCATGGTCGACGCTAATCACTCCCTGTCGGTGCCGACCGCCATCCGCATGGGGCGACGGCTCGAGGAACTCGGCATCGAGTGGTTCGAGGAGCCGATCTCGCCGGAGGACCTCGACGGCTACGTCGAGGTCACCCGCGCCCTCGACATCGCGGTGGCCGGCGGCGAGAACGAGTTCACCCGCTGGGGCTTCCGCGACGCGATCACGCGCAAGGCGATGGACATCGTCCAGCCGGACGTGTGCGCGGCCGGCGGCATCACCGAGTGCAAGAAGATCGCCGCGATGGCGACGGCGCACGGCGTCGAGTGCGTGCCCCACGCCTGGGGCTCGGTGGTGGGATTGGCCGCGACCATCCACTTCCTCGCCTCGATCCCCGATCAGCCGCCGTGCCTGTTCCCGGTCCCGCCGATGCTCGAGTTCGAGCAGGAGGAGAACCCCTTCCGGGATCACCTCGCCCTCGAGCCGATCCGGCAGGTCGACGGCAAGGTCGCGGTCCCCACCGCGCCGGGGCTCGGCGTGGAGGTCGACCGCGCCGTGATCGACCGCTACCGCGCCGCCTGAGGTACGACGCGATGCGCTTCGTTACCTTCACGAGCGACGGCGCGGAGCGGGCGGGCATCCTGATCGGCGACGCCAGCGGGCCGGACGACACGATCGTCGACCTCGCCCACCCCGCGATGCAGTCCGCACTCGCCGGCTACGCCCCGCAGGTCCTCGACTTGATCCGCGCCGGCCTTGCGGACGCCGCAGCCCGCCTACGCGATCACGCCATCCCCGCGGCGGCGCGATTGCCGCTCCGTTCGGTGCGCCTGCTCGCCCCGCTGCCCACGCCGGGCCGGATCTTCGGGATCGCTCATAACTACGTCGACGCGCTGGCCGAGCGCGGCGCCCCCCACCCGACCGAGCCGTTCCTGTTCATGAAGGAGCCGTGGACGGTGATCGGCCCAGGCGAGCCTGTGGTGCTTCCGCCGGGCATCGGTGGCTGCACCTACGAGGCCGAGATCGCCGCCGTGATCGGCAGCCGGGCCGATGGGGTACGCGCGGAGGAGGCCCTCAGCCATGTCTGTGCCTACGGCGTGTTCAACGACGTGAGCGCCAGTGAGCTGATCCGCCGCGAAGGCTTTGGACCAGGCAAGAACGTCGCGACCTTCGGCCCGTTCGGCCCCTACCTCGCGACCAGTGACGAGGTACCCGACCCACAGGTGCTGCGGATCGGGCTGTCGATCGATGGAGTAAGCCTGCAAGACTCCAGCACGGCCCGGATGCTGTTCTCGGTGGCCGACCTCGTCGCCCACCTGTCGCGGCAGACTATGCTCGAGCCGGGCGACGTCATCGCCACCGGCACGCCGGCGGGGATCGCGGCTTTGCGCCAGCCGCCGGCCTGGATCCGGCCCGGCACGACGATGACTGCTTGGGTCGAGGGGCTCGGCGCCCTGATCAGCACGGTCGTCGCGGGGGAAGGTCCATGAGCGAACGCCCCGTTGTCCTGTTGACCAACCCGATCCATCCGGATGCCGAGGCGATGCTGGCGGCCCATGCCCGCCCCGTAACCGCGCCTGATCCGAGTCCCGAGACCCTGCGGGCGTTGGTCGCGCAGGCCGAGGGCCTCGTGGTGCGGGTCAAGCTCCCGGACGACATCCTCGAGGGCGCGTCGCGGCTGCGCGGCATCGTCCGCCACGGCGTCGGCCTCGATATGATCCCCGTCGCGGCGGCGACCGCGCGGGGCATTCCCGTCGCCAACCTGCCCGGCAGCAACACGCAGGCGGTGGCCGAGTACGTCTTCGCGTCGCTCTTCCACCTGCGCCGCCAGGTCTGGCAGCTCGACGGCGGCCTGCGCACCGCTGGATGGGGCGCAGTGCGGCCGATCGCCGACGGCCTCTCCGAGATCGGCGGCAGCACCCTCGGGGTGCTCGGCCTCGGCGAGATCGGCGGGCGCGTCGCGAGGATTGCTCATCATGGCTTCGGCATGCGCGTGCTCGGGGCTTCCCGCAGCGGCGCGACGCTCGGCGGTCTCGTCGAGGCGGTCGACCTGGAAGCCCTGTTCGCGCGGAGCGACGCCGTGGTGGTAGCCTGTCCCCTCACCGACGCGACGCGCGGCCTCGTCAATGCGGCGCTGATCGGCCGGATGCGGCCTGGCGCCGTGCTCATCAACGTCGCCCGCGGGCCCGTGGTCGACGCCGCCGCGCTTGCTGTCGCCCTACACGCAGGCACGCTCGCCGGTGCAGCGCTCGACGTGTTCGACGTGCAGCCGCTGCCCTCCGATGACCCACTCCGCGCCTGTCCGAACCTACTGCTCACCCCGCATGTGGCCGGCATCACGCAGACCAGCTCACGCGCGATGAGCGTCGGCGCGGTCGAGGAGATGCTGCGTATCCTGCGCGGCGAGCGCCCGCGCAACCTCGTCAATCCCGAGATCCTGTCCGCCTGAGGGAAGCCCATGCGCATTACCCGCATCCAGTCCGTCCCGATCTCGTTCCGGGTGCCTGAGGGACAGAACGTTCGCCTCGGCATCGGGCGCGCGGTCAAACGCGACGCCGTGCTCGTGAAGGTCGAGACCGACGAGGGGCTCGTCGGCTGGGGTGAGGCGCATCACGGTCGCTGCCCGGGCGCCATCGCCAAGCTCATCGACACGACGCTCGCCGAACTCGTCCTCGGCATGGATCCCCTCGACGTGAACGGTGTCTGGTCCCGGGTCTACCGGATGCAGCTCGCCAGCCACGGCATGGGCGCGGCCGCCGCGATGGCGCTGTCTGGCCTCGACATCGCCCTGTGGGATATCCGCGGCAAGGCGACGGGATGGCCGATCTACCGGCTGCTGGGGGGCGCATCCCGCGCGATGCCGGCCTACGCCGGGGGCATCTCGCTCGGCTGGCAGGAGCCGGCCTCACTGGCCGACGAGGCGCGCGCCCACGTCGCCGCCGGCTACCGGGCGGTGAAGCTGCGCGTCGGCGACAGCCCGCGGCGCGACATCGCCCGCGTCGAGGCGGTGCGTGAGGCGCTCGGCGCGGAAATCGAGATCCTGGTCGACGCCAACACCGGCTACTCAGTCGACGACGTGCGTCGGGTGATGCCTGCCTTCGAGGCGGCGGGGGTCGCCTGGCTGGAGGAGCCGTTCCCGCCGCACGATACGTACAGCTACGGTGAGGCGGCACGACTCGGTACGGTGCCGCTCGCGGCCGGCGAGAACCATTTTACCCGCTACGAGTTCGTGCAGGCCCTGCAGGCCGGCTATCTCGGCTTTGTCCAGCCTGACCTGTCGAAGACCGGCGGCATCACCGAGTCGATGCGGATCGCCGCGCTCGCCTCGGCCTGGAAGATCTCCGTCAACCCGCACACCTCGGCCACCGGCATCAACATGGTGGCGACGCTCCATCTGCTCGCGGCCGTCGACAACCCCGGCTACTTCGAGGGCGACGTGGCCAAGCACAATCCCTTCCGCGACGACGTAGTGGGGCTGCCCTACCGGCTCGACGATCGGGGTGAAGTGCGCCCACCGGACGGTCCCGGCCTAGGCGTCGAGGTCGATGAGCGCTTCCTTGCCGCCAATCCACTGATCGAAGGCCCCTGCTACGTCTGATCCCTCTCGTATCAGACGGTCCCAGAACGCTCAGGACCGTCGCACAAGCAAGAACAGAAAAGCTGGGACGACGGAGGGACGCGTGCTTCACTCGCTTCAACAGCACAGGGAGCGCTACGCCGGCGTCCTGATCGCGCTGATCGGCCTCGGCGCCATCGCGGAATCGGCGACCTACGGCCTCGGCACCCTCGCGGCGATCGGGCCGGGTGCTTTCCCCCTCGCCATGGGCGTCATCCTCGTGGTCTGCGGCCTTGGGATCGGGTTGTCGGAGGCGCAGACCACTGACGCGCACGACCACGACCGCGTCGACCTCAGCCGACCCGAGTGGCGCGGCTGGGGCTGCATCATCGGCGGTATGCTCGCCTTTCTCCTGCTCGCTCGGACCGTCGGCCTGTTCCCGGCGACGTTCGCCTGCGTCTTCACTGCGGCGATGGGTGACCGCACGACGACGCTGCCCGGCGCCTGCATCCTCGCGACGGTGATCGCGGCGTTCGGCTGCGCCCTATTCTACTACGGCCTGCACATCCAGCTGCCGCCGTTCGTCTGGGGGATGTCATGATCGGCACGGCACTCACCGATCTCGCCCACGGATTCGGGGTCGCGCTCCAGCCGACCAACTTCCTGGCCTGCTTCGTCGGCGTCCTGCTCGGCAACATCGTCGGTGTACTGCCCGGTATGGGCGTGATGGCTGCGATCTCGATCCTGCTGCCACTCACCTTCGCGATGCCGCCGGTGGCCGCGATCCTGATGCTGTCCGGCATCTTCTACGGAGCTCAGTACGGGGGCGCGATCTGCTCGATCCTGCTCAACCTGCCCTGCCATCCGCCGCACGCGGTGACTTGCCTCGACGGCTATCCTCTGACCCAGCAGGGCAAGGGCGGCACGGCGCTCGGCATCACGATGCTGGGCGGCTTCTTCGGCGCCTCGTTCGGCATCGTGATGATGATCTTCTTCGCGCCCCTTCTCGTGAGAGCGGCGCTGAAGTTCGGGCCCGCCGACGTGTGCTCGCTGATGCTGCTCGGACTGCTCGCCGGCTCGACGCTGGCCCGCGGCTCGGCAATGAAGGGCATCGCCATGACGACGCTCGGCCTCCTGCTCGGCATCTTCGGCACCGACGTCACATCAGGCTATGAGCGTTTCACCTTCGGACTGCCCGAGCTCGCCGACGGAGTCGAGATCGTCGCCCTCGCGCTCGGGCTGTTTGGCATCGCCGAGTTCCTCAAGAGCGTGAACAAGGTCGAGCCCCTGCGGGGCGGCGCGAGCGTGCGCCTGCGCGACATGCGGCCGAGCCGGGAGGATCTCAAACGCTCCGCAATGCCGATCTTGCGCGGCACGTTGATTGGCAGCCTGTGCTCGCTCATCCCGGGCACGGGCCCGACCATCGCCTCGTTCGTCGCCTACGCGGCCGAGAAGAAGATCTCGCGCACGCCGGAGCGCTTCGGACGAGGCGCGATCGAGGGCGTGGCGGCGCCCGAGACCGCGACGCACTCCTCGGTCCAGGGCGATTTCATCCCGACCATGAGCCTTGGCATCCCCGGCGACGCGGTGATGGCGCTGCTTCTGGCCGCCCTGACTATCCAGGGGATCACGCCGGGGCCGCTGCTGATCTCGCAGCACCCGGACATCTTCTGGGGCCTGATCGCAAGCTTCTGGGTCGGGAACATCTTGCTGATGGGGCTGAACATTCCCCTGATCGGCATCTGGGTGAAGCTGCTGACGATCCCCTACCGCTACCTCTACCCCAGCGCGCTGTTCTTCGTGTGCATCGGCGTTTACTCGACGAGCAGCAGTCTGTTCCAGGTCGGCGAGACGCTGGTGATCGGGATCTTCGGGTACCTGCTGCTGATCCTCGGCTTCCACCCGGCCCCGATCCTCCTCGGCTTCGTGCTCGGGCCGCGCTTCGAGGAGAATTTCAGGCGCGCCATGCTGCTCTCACAAGGCGACCTGACGGTGTTCGTGGAGCGTCCGATTAGCGCCGCCTTCCTCGCCGTCGCCGCCATCCTGATCCTCGGGCAGCTCTACGTGCGCTGGCGACGCAGGGGCGCGCTAGTGCCTGACGGCCCCGTCGTCATGGAAGGCTAAAGCTTGGCCGAGCACGACCGCTGGGTCGAGAGAGTAACGCTGCCATTCGGGCCTTATAAGATCTCGATTTTACTTATCTGATGCTCGTCAGCTCATGACTCTGAGCGCGACCGAGAAAACACGAGCACGAAGTACAGTAATCCTGGATGTGGACTAATTTACCGTTTCCGATTTGAAACGAATGGCAGCCACAATGGACCAAATGTGGGCTGCGTTGCTGTCTGTAAGTAAGCTAGGATATCGATTGAGACATGTGGCAATCTACGAGCGGTGGGTAGCGGATTGCGGTGGAGTACTTTGCCGCTCTCCGTGTATCTGCGAAAAACGGACGAGGAGCCTCGGCAAGGCCCGCCTTTCTGCTTTCTGCTTCTGCATGGCGCGATTGGTCTGACCGATGCCAAAGGCTACCGCCTGGCCGCGCGCACTCTGGCCGCGTCTGGCTACCATGTCGCCTTCGTGCACTACCTCGATCGGACGCAAGGCCGGTGCGGAGCCTAGGCTCGCTTGCGGCAGAACTTCTCGGTCGGGACAGAGACCGCCCGCGACGGAGTGCGATGGTCGGCTGCTCATGATGCTGGATCCAGTCCGCGGTCGCTGCTGAACGTCAAGCATCTTCCCATCCAGCGCCTCGCACTTAGCTCGATCTCACCCGAAGCGTCCGCTTCTGTCGTAGCAATCGCGTTCTTCTCTCGCCTGGTTTTGAGGGAGCCCGATGACCCGCTACGACTTGTTCTAGCTCCGTTTGTGCGCCCATACCGCCCTCTTGCGGTCCGAACGGTCACGATCGGGCGGATCGGCTCCCGATCGCGCGCTCGTCAAATGGTTCGTCGACAACGCCGGCCGCCTTGGCTGTGGCGTGAGCGCCGTGCCCCTCCCCTACCGCCGAGCGCGCTGCTCGCCCGATCCGCGTACGGCGGATCCGCCGCCGCGACGCCGGTATCGCGCGCCCTCAATCGCCTTCAAGAGGTGCTCGACGCACACGAGGCCGCGCTCGCCGCCCTCTCGCCTCGAGGAGATGGTCGTGACCGCGCACGGCCCGCCCCGCGTGCCCCTACCTGAAACCCCGCGAGGGGCGGCCCTGGAGCGCGCGTACGATCAGCATTTGCGCCGCCCCGCCCCGACTCTGCGCGCTGCGCGGCCGCACTTTTATATCGAACGCGACCGCATCGCCACCGAGACCTGCCCCATGCGTGAGCCTATCGCCCGCACCCAGAAGGGTGCCCTCAGCCTCCCAGAATTCCTGCACTGGTCCGGCCTCGGCAGGACCAAGGCACTGGAGGAAATTGCCGCCGGACGCCTGCACGCCGTCAAAGTCGGGCGCCGGCTGCTGATCCCGATTGCCGCGGCTAAGCTCTGGCTCGCGGCTCAGCCGGCGGCACGATACAGTTTCGGCAAGCCTTGAGTCTGCGAAACGGCTGCGTTTTAGTTTACTGCGCAAATCTCTTGATCAAGGCTTCCAAATTTCTGGGTTGTCGGCGCCGTCCATAAGGTTCATTCGGATGTGGGTTTTGAAAGCCTCAACTGAATTTTCGCTGGAAAGAATCAGATGGTACGGATTCCCTGTGCCATAGATAATTATGATTCTTCCATTCTGCTCTGATCGATAGGTTCCGCCGCCTTCGCGTCCGTCGGCCACATAGTAGAGCTCACGGACTAGTTCTGGAGTGTCTTTAAATGTCTCGTTGTCTAAAAATTCAATAAAATCTGTTGTCGATTTACTCATAGCTATCCTGCTGTCCTAGAGCGTTGTGGTTGCATGTAAGAGGACAACTTAAAGGCGAACGACGAAAATATGTCAAGTCGCTTGATCAGATTATGTGGCCTGCTGCTGTATAAAATAGTCATTAATCGCTTGCGGCGATGATAGCAGGCGCATTTTTTAATTAAGATCCCGCAGTATGATGTAATTTGGGTTGATCGCTCAAGAGGCGCTTAAAATATATAGCTCACAGCAAGGTCTCTTTAGGCAGAACGCCTCGTCGGCGCCCCCTGGGATCGGCGTCCGTGGCTCAAGTGTCCGAGGCTTGCACTAGCCAAACGTGCCAAATCGACGCCGCATTGCGTCATCTATCATTGGCCGGTGCTCCGATCAGGCGACCGCGCCGACGACACAATATGCTTCAGCCGGCCGAGCCACGTGCATCGGCACCGGGCGTGTCGAGCCACGCCACTGGTCGAGAAATGCGCCCAGATGCGGGCGCGCGACGCGGTGTTCCTCCAAGCAAGCCACGAGGCTGTCGAGGCTCGCGTCGTGTCCGTGTGCGTCGGTGCGGCCAGTGAGCAGGGCGTGTCTGACGTAGAGGGCGAACAGGTTCAGGCAATCGCACTCGCAATAGGCGCGAACCCGATCGAGCTCTCCAGCCGCCACCATCGCGGCGACCTCCGATCCGTGGCCACCGATCTTACCGGGTAGACCCATAGCCAGCGCCACGTCCTCCATGCCCATACGGGTCGCAGCGCCATAATCGGCGAGCTGTTCCATCAGATCGCAATGCCATTCGGACGCGTAGCGCTGCGTGTAGTTCTCCCACTTCGTGCCGCGGGTGAACCATGCCTCGGCCGGGATGCCGTACATCATCGCTCGCAGCCGCAGCACCGGCAGGTCGAAACCTTTGCCATTCCAAGTAACGACCCGCGCTTGCCGCTTGGCGAAGTGCCGCCAGTAGGCCTGTAGCAGGCGCTGTTCGTCCCAACCCGCTTCGCCACCTGTCCGGCAGCACTCGACCACGTAGCGTTCCACGCCTGCGTGCCGCTCAATGCGAGCCTCGACGAAGGAGATCGCCACGACGCGGTGCCAGATCGGCTTGCGCACAAACTCCCCCTCCGGCCAGTCAGCCGGCACGAGGTCGCGGTCCGGCACGGTCTCGATATCGAGGCAGAGCAGGTGCTCGTGGGACATGGCCTGAGCATGCCGTGCCCGCGCGCTCGGACCAAGTGATGGTGTGCTGGTTAGGTGCGAACATAAGCCGAACTCTCGATCCGCGTTCGATCTTTGCGCCCGACCGATGCGCCGGCGCTACACGCCTTCCTCGCTTTAATACGCGGTTCGCCCACCGGTTGAGTCTGCCAGCGCATCCGATGAGGCCACCTGACACACTGCTGGCTTGGCTTAGCGTACGATAGATCCGAACGCAGGCTGATTTGTATGGCGCGCGCCTCAACAACGGCTCCGAGGCCGCTCCCGCGATCCGATTGCGGACGCGTGACTTTTGATAAGCCCGCACTTCGAAACTCGAGACCGATAAAGTCTGCAGGGATGTCCGCTCGCTCATTGCTACCTCTGCCCGATCTCCCCTTTCTCGCCTCGTCACCTTGACTGTAGGCAGCACGGGCTGGTTAGGTGCTTGCCAACTTCGGGTTGCAGGCGGCAGCAATGCTCGGCGCACGCTGCCGCCTGCTGCACGGGTTAAACACGACGGGACACGCCATGGCGCGGCGACGGGTAAAACGCGATCAGGGCGGCGGCTGGGTAGTGCTGGTCGGCTTGGCATTGTTGATACTTAGTGCTGCGGCTCAGGCGATCCGCGATCATTGGCCAATCGTACTCATCGCGCTCGGTTCGATCGGCTGCCTCTGGGGTCTCATCCGGCAACGTCGCGAACGGGCGGCCATTTCCGCGGTCGCACCCGCCGTTAAGATATCCAGCGCGATGGCCACATCACAAATTATGCGACGTGCGCCGGCACCGCCATCGCACCTCGCCGTCGCCCCGCAGCCGGTCGTCCGAGAGCCTGATATGCCGACGTTCGAGCCCAGTGAGTTGCGCGCATCCGCGGGTGAGCCAGCACGCGTCGTGATCGCGCCCGAGCCCGAATTTCGCATCTCGGCAATTCCCGACGCTTCACCCCCACCGCCACCGATCTTGAAGGGCGATACTCTGGGCGGACAAACGTGCTGGGTAAAGCCGGGCGTGACGATCGACCTTAAAGGTCTCATGATCCCGGGGGGCATGATCTACGTCGGTGAGCGGCTAGGCGCCGATCGATGGTCGACCGAGAACTGTCTCATTAACCCGAAACTGCCGGTCTCGCGCGCCGGCAACGGATCGACGGACGGCATGTCGTACTGGTCGCGCTACGACGCAATTAGCCCGCCCAACCGCCGCGCCTATCTCGAATGGCTGGCCTCCGGCCGCTGCGACCCGTCGGCCGCGATCGGGCTCGTATTTCTGTTTTTCTACGGGTTGGAGTATCGCCTCTTCAAGGCGCGCGCCGTGGCCGACGCCCCCCTGTTGGTGGCGGAGGTCGAGCGATTGCTGAACCTCTACGGGACAAACTCTTCGTTCCGCGGGCACGCCGAGCGCTTCCTCGAAGCGGCCCGCTTGACGCTGGGCGCTCAGGGGGAGAGCCGGCCCGCCATCGTCCTCGACGCGTCGCCGTATGGCTACGAACTGCCGCTCGATGTGCGGGTCTGGCTGGGCCGCAAGCTTGCCGACGGGCGGCCCTTCGACGCCGACGACGCGCTCCTCTGGCTCGCTGCGCTGCCCGACCGTGGGTTTCGGACGCCGGTCACGCGCTGCCCTGAGGAATTTCTCGCCTTTTGGCGTTTGCGCTTCGCGGACAGGCACCCCGACGGCCTCAAGATCAGCGCGCCTAAGGGGCGCATCAAAGCCGCCTACAGGGCCGCGAGCGGGACCTTCGACGTCCCACTCAAAGGCCCCCACGAGACCTTGCCCGACATCGCGGCGGTCTCCGCGCCCGTGAAGCGGCTGCGTGAACTCGTCGAAATCTGCACGACGGAGATCGAGGCGTTCAGCCGCTTCGTCGGCAGACGCCCAGAGGCGCGTTCCAGCGCGCAGGCTGTCCTTCTCCTGCCGCCGGAGCTCGCGGCGTCCGGGCCAGCCTGGGCCGCCCTGCAGGAGCGGACCGAAGCGCTTTTCGCCGGGCAAGCCACGGCGTCGGTCCCTCTGACAGACCTGTTTACGCTCGCCGAACTGTCCCTGCCCTGCCCGGGACGAGTCACGCAGAGCGTCATGGGCCAGCTCTGCGCAATCCTGGACCGCCTCGGCATCGCATTTGAGCCGGATCGCCGTTACGGAGGGGCGCCGCTTGAGGCGACGGCGAGCGTTTGCGCGTTCCGCGCGCCGGATGGGGCGCCGGTCGATCCGGACCGCGCCGAGTATCGGATGTTCCGCGGCCTGATCGAGGTCACGGGTCTCGCGGCCGCGTCGGATGGTAGCATAGCCCGCGAGGAGATTGAGACGATCCTGGTCGACCTGCGCGCCGCGACGGTGCTCAGCCCGGGCGAGCGGGCCCGTCTGATCGCCTACGCCCTCGCGATCCATCTCGACCCGCCCAAGTTGCAGGCGGTTCTGAAGCGGCTCGTCGGTCGACCGCTCGCGGAGCGCGAGGCGTGCGCGCGCGTGGCGTTGGCTGCGGTCATGGCGGACGGATACGCCGCCCCCGCGGAGGTCAAGTTCCTTGAGCGGCTGCACCGGGCTCTGGAACTGCCGATCGATGCCATCTACTCGGCCATCCACCGCAGCACCCCTGAAACCCCGCGGACGTTTTCGGGTCTCGCAGACCCGGGGCCGCGCGCCGCGAACGACGCGCCGGCGATCGACGCCGCCCGGCTCGAGCGCATCCGCCGGGAGACCCTCGCTGTCTCGAGCCTGCTGTCTGATATTTTCGTCGACGACGACGCCGTGCCCGCCGGGCAGGGTCCAGCGGTTGCGGGGACGATGGCTGAGTCGGCCAACCAGAACGCGGCTGGCGCAGTCGGCGAGCGGTTTCCCGGTCTCGACCCAGCCCACGCAGATCTGCTCGGCTTGCTGTGCGATGCCGGGCTCCTGGGGCGCGAGGCCTTCGATCGGGAAGCCCGGGCCCGCAGACTTCTGCCGGACGGCGCCCTCGAGACCATCAACGAATGGGCGTTCGACCGCTTCGGCGATGCCTTGCTCGACGGCGACGGCGACCTCACAATCGCGGCCCATCTCCACGGTCCTTTGTCGCAGATTCGAGCCGCCGCCTGACCGATGCAACCGACCAACGCCATCCGACCGCGCGACCGAGACGCGATCCTGCAGGCTCTGGCCGCTGGCGTCGTGCCGCGGGCGGGCTTGCGCCATATTCAGGTGGGACGTGCCGCCGAGATCGGCGCGCTGGTGCGCGACATCGATCGGATCGCCGACGGCGGATCTGCCATCCGCTTCGTGATCGGCGAGTATGGGGCCGGGAAGACGTTCTTCCTCAACCTGATTCGATTGATCGCCCTCGAGCGCAAGCTCGTGACGATCCACGCCGACCTCGCCCCCGACCGCCGCATCCACGCGTCCGGCGGGCAGGCGCGCGGCCTCTACGCGGAGGCGGTGCGCAACATGGCCACGCGCACCAAGCCAGACGGGGGCGCACTCGCCAGCGTGGTCGAGCGCTTCGTGACCGACGCGGTCAAAGAGGCCGAGCAGAGCGCCGTAGCGGTTGAGAGGGTCATCGACCGCAAACTCGCGCCGCTGCAAGATGAAGTCGGTGGATTCGACTACGCCGTCGTGCTCAAGGCCTACTGGCGCGGCAGCGAAGCAGGTGATGAGGGGCTGAAGGCCGCCGCCTTGCGCTGGATCCGCGGCGAGTTCTCGACCCGGACCGAGGCCCGCCAAGCACTGGGCGTGCGCACCATCGTCGACGACGACGGCGTCTACGACGCGCTCAAGCTGCTCGCCGCTTTCGTGCGATTGGCCGGCTACGGCGGCCTGTTCGTCGTCTTCGACGAACTCGTCAACCTCTACAAACTGCAGAGCGCGCAGGCGCGCAATCAGAACTTCGAGCAGATCTTGCGGATCCTGAACGACGTGCTGCAGGGCAACACCCGCGGCCTCGGCTTTGCGCTGGGCGGCACACCGGAGTTCCTGCTCGACACCCGCCGGGGCCTCTACAGCTACCAGGCGCTGCAGAGCCGGCTGGCGGAGAACAGCTTCGCCAAGGGCGGCCTCGTCGACCTATCGGGGCCGGTCATCCGACTGCAAAACCTCACGCCCGAGGACGTGCTGATCCTGCTGACCAACATCCGCACGGTGTTCGCGGGCAGCGACGCGGCCAAGCACCTCGTGCCGGACGAAGCGCTCGGCGCTTTCATGAGCCATTGCAATCAGCGGATCGGCGAGGCCTACTTCCGCACGCCCCGCACCACAATCCGCGCCTTCGTCCAACTGCTTGCCGTGCTCGAACAGAACCCGGCCGCAGATTGGCGAACCCTCCTGGGTGGCGTCGAGGTCAGCGCGGACGAGGCGCCCGATGTTGTGCCGCCCGGAGCGGACGCGGCCTTCGCCCACGATGAACTCGTCAGCTTCCGTCTCTAGCGCGCGAGCCGCGGGCGCCTACGACCGCCTCGATCCACGGGTCCGCTTCTGGATCCGCGAGCAGGGCTGGGACCGCCTTCGCGACATCCAGGTCCAAGGCATCGAGGCCGTTCTCGAGAGCGAAGCCGACGTCCTCGTCGCGGCGGCGACGGCGGCGGGCAAGACCGAGGCAGCCTTTCTCCCCGTCCTCACCCACGTCGCGGGGCGCGACGATTCAGGGCTCGCGGTCCTCTACATCAGCCCGCTGAAAGCCCTGATCAACGACCAGTTCCGGCGGCTCGAACAGCTGTGCGAGCTCTTGGAGCTGCCGCTCGTACGCTGGCACGGCGACGCGCCACGTGGCCCGAAGACAAAACTCGTGGCCAAGCCTCGCGGCGTCGCCCTGATCACCCCCGAATCCATCGAGGCCCTGCTGATCCGCCGGCCCGCCGACGCCAGGCGTCTCTTCTGCGCCCTCGACTTCGTCATTGTCGACGAGGTTCACGCCTTCATGACCGGCCCCCGCGGCCTGCACCTCGCCTCGCTGCTCAAGCGCATCGACGCCTTTGCGCCCCGCCCGGCGCGTCGGATAGGCCTGTCGGCGACGATCGGCGATCTCGGTGCGGCCGCCGTGTGGCTGCGCCCCAGTGAACCGGCGCGGGTCCGCCTGCTCCAGTCGGACGTCACCGGACTGGACCTGCAGCTGCAGATCCGCGGCTATCTTGAACCAAAGGCGGTCGCTCCGGTTCAACAGACCGAGCCGGCCGAAGACGCCGTCCTGCAGCGTGAGCCCGCCTGTGCGCTTGAGGCGATCGCTGAGCATCTGTTCGCGAACTTGCGTGGTTCGAACAACCTCGTGTTCGGGGGATCCCGGCGCACGGTGGAGGCGCTGGCGGATCAGCTGCGCCGGCGCGCCGAGGAGGCGGAGGTGCCGAACGAGTTCTTCCCGCACCACGGCAACCTATCGAAAGAGCTGCGCGAGGAGCTGGAGACGCGTCTCAAGGACGGCCTCTTGCCAACGACCGCCGTGTGCACCTCGACTCTGGAGCTCGGGGTCGACATCGGTTCAGTCCAGTCGGTCGCCCAGATCGGCGCGCCGCGCTCGTTGGCGTCCCTGCGCCAGCGGCTCGGCCGGACGGGGCGCCGCCTCGGTATGCCGGCGGTGCTGCGCATCTACGTCAGGGAGGGCGCATGCGACGAGCGTTCGGACCTCATGGACGCGCTGCGCGTTGACACCGTGCGGGCGGTCGCCGCAATCCGCTTGCTCGCTGCCCGGTTCGTAGAGCCACCCGCCTTCCCCGACCCCGCGCTCGCGACGGCCCTGCTCCACCAGGTCCTTTCGGTCCTCACCGAGCGCGGCGGCGCGCGGGCCGACGCGGTCTACCAGGCGCTCGGCGGCCCGGGCCCCTTCGCTTCGGTTACGCCGTCAGACTTCGCCGAACTGCTGCGCGGGGCCGCGCGGGCCGAGAGCGGCCTGATCGAGCAGGCCCCGGACGGCACGCTGATGCTCGGCGCGGGCGGCGAGCGGTTGGTGCAGGCGCGCGACTTCTACGCGCTCTTCGAGAGCGCCGACGAGTGGCGCCTGATCGCCGGGACGCGTCCCCTCGGCACGATCCCGCTGAGCAACGCGATTGTCCCGGGTAAGCTCGTCGTATTTGCCGGCCGGCGCTGGCTCGTCGAAGAGATCGACGAGCAGGCTCGGGTGCTGCAGGTCTCCGCGCACCATGGCGGCGTGATACCGAAATTCGACCGGCTCAGCGTCGAGGCCGCCCACGACCGGCTCGCCGCCGAGATGCGGCTGGTCTACGCGGCTGATGACGTGCCGCCCTATCTCGACAGGCAGGCGGCCGCCTTCCTGGCGGAGGGGCGGGCGGCTCACCGTCGGCTGGGGCTGCAGACCGCGACCTCCCTCGACACCGGCCGTGACGTGCATCTGTTTCTCTGGCGCGGCGACGCCCTTTGCCACGTGTTCGCCGCGGCGCTCGCCCTGTTCGGGCTGCAAGCCGAACCGCACGACCTCGGCGTCACCGTCCGCTGGGCGACCGGTGAAGACGTGCGCACAGGTCTCGGCCGCATCGCGGCGTTCCGGGCGGACGATCTCGACCGCTTCACAGAGCAGGTGCAGGGCGTGCAGTCGGCCAAGTTCGACGCCCACGTGCCCGAACCGCTTCTGCGGCGGTTCTGGGGGCGGCGGCATGCCCGCCTCTGGGGGGATCTCGCGCCCCTGGCGACGTCGCTCCTGGGGTCGTTTGCCCGCCAAGCGTCGCACAACGGCGATCGCGCGCATGCATCGGCCGACCAGCGCCTGTGACGCTGGGCCGATCAGCGTCTTCCGTTCAGCATGATCAATTGCCGCTCGCGCGGCCGCCATCCTGTGTCGCCGCCGCCACAACAACCTGTGGTAGGCGTGTTCGGCACCATTGCACGACCACGCAGTCGGGTGGGCACGGAGGGGATATGCCAACGTCGACGTACGAGTTCGGCCGGCTCTCGCCGACCTTCCTGGCTACATTCCTCGGCTGTGCAACGTCGGCGGCCTGGACGCTCGAGAAGCGGCGCGGCCTGCGCCCGGAGCCCGAAGCGGTCGCGGACGCCCAGGCCGCACTCATTCAGCGCAAGGGGCAGGAGCACGAGGACAGCTGCCTCGCCGCGCTCGCCGCCCTCCACGGGCCGCCGGTCGCGATCGCGCGCGACACACCGGAGCGATGCATGGTGGAGACGCGCGCCGCGATGGACCGCGGCGCGCCGCTGATCGCGCAGGCCGCGCTCGCGGACGGGCCATGGATCGGCTACGCCGACTTCCTCGTGCGCGTTGAGGCCCCCTGCCCGACCTGGGCGTGGTCCTACGAGCCGTGGGACGCCAAGCTCGCCCACACCGCGCGGCCCGAGCACGTCATGCAGATCGCCCTCTACGGCGATCTGCTGGCGCGGGTGCAGGGGCGCGTGGCCGAGCACGGTGCGCTGATGCTCGGCAGCGGGGACGCGACCATGTCGCACGTGGTCGAGCGGTTCCGGCTCGCAGACGTTCGGCACTACGTCCGCCGGGCTGCCCGTCGTCTGGAAGTGTTCGCGCAGGACACACCGGTGGGCCTGCAGGGTGAGCCCTGCGGCCAGTGCGGCAAGTGCGAGTGGGGGGCGGCGTGCGACGCGGCGTGGGCAGAGGCCGACCACCTCTGCCGGGTCGCCGACATCTCCCGCCGCCAGCGCCAGCATCTACTGGAGGCCCAAGTCTCGACCGCGGCGCTGCTCGGCGGGCTCGGCGAACAGCGCGTAACGGGCATCGGCGCTCAGACGCTCACGCGTCTGGTCCAGCAGGCGCGGCTGCAGCGGCAGAGCGTCGATGAGGCGCGCGGCGTCTACGAGCTGCTGGCGTATCCCCCCGGTCTCGGGTTCGACCGCCTGCCCCCGCCTCACCCGGATGACCTGTTCTTCGACTTCGAGGGCGATCCGATGCATCCGGGCGGCCTTGAATATTTGTGCGGCGTGCTCTGGCGCGCGCGGCCCGGCGACGGGGACGGCGAGCCGGTGCCCGGGCATCCCGAGTTACGCTTCCTGGCGGTCTGGGCGCACGACCGGGCCCAGGAGAAGCGCGCGCTCCGCACGGTGATGGACTTCCTGACGCGTCGGCTCTCGGCGGCGCCGGGCGCCCATCTCTACCACTACGCGCCCTACGAGAAGACGGCTCTGCGTCGCCTCGCCTCGATGCACGCCGTGGCCGAGACCGCGGTCGACGATCTGCTGCGCGAGGGCCGCATGGTCGACCTCTACCGCGTCGTGCGTGAAGGTGTGCGGGTCGGCGAGGCGAGCTACTCGATCAAGAGTCTCGAGCGCTTCTACATGCCGCCGCGCACCACCGAGGTGACCTCGGGCGGTGACAGCCTCGTGCTCTACGACCGCTGGCGCACGACCGGGGACGCGAGCGCCCTCACGGCGATTCACGATTACAACCGGGACGACTGCCTCTCGACGCTGCTTCTGCGCGACTGGTTGCTCGGCCTCGCGGAGGCCGCCGGTATCACCGTCGGGCGCGGACCGGGGGCGGGCGATGCTCACCCGGACGCGGATGAGGCGCGCGAGATCCGAGAGCAGCGCGAGCGTGAGCAGGCCGAGCTCGAGGCTCGGGTCGCGGGCGCGCCGGGGCTGCCGGGATCCGAGGCGCGCCAGCTCATGGCCGACCTCGTGGGGTTCCATCGGCGGGAACAGAAGCCCGCGTGGTGGGCCTACTTCGACCGCCAGGAACGTGGGCTCGAGGAACTCCAAGAGGACGAGGAGTGTCTCGCCGGCTGCCGCCGTGACGGCGAGGATTGGCTCGGAACAGAGGCGCGCAGCTTCACCTACCGCTTCCACTATCCTGAGCAGGAAACCAAGCTGCGCGCGGGCAGCGAAGTGTGTCTCGCGGCGGGCGGGGCCTCCGCCGGAGAGATCATCGCCGTCGACGAGGCGCGCCGCCTCGTCACGCTCAAGCGCGGCAAGAAGAGCGGGCCTCCGCCGGAGGAGGCGAGCTTCATCCCCGGACAGCCCTTCCGCGTCGACGTAATGCGTCAGGCGGTGTGGACGGTCGCGGCGGACCTGGCTGCGGGCGGCGCGGGCTACCCGCACATCGCCGCGCTGCTGCGGCGCGAGCCGCCCCGTCTTACCGGACGGACGGCGGGAAGCCCCGTCATCCCACCCCATGCGTGCGATGATCCCACCCAACTGTTGGCGGCAGCGATCGCGGCGGTGCGCGCCCTCGACCGCTCCTGGCTAGTGATCCAGGGGCCACCCGGGGCCGGCAAGACCTACACGATCTCCCATCTCATCGCGGCGCTGATCGCCGACGGGAAGACGGTCGGCATCGCCTCGAACAGCCACAAGGCGATCGACAACGTGCTCCACGCGGTCGAGACACGACTCCACGAGGCGGGCCAGTCTGTCGCGATCCTCGGGCAGAAGAAGGACGGCGCGGGCGACGACGGGTATACCGGCCGAGGCTACGTCGCGAGTGTCACCGACAACAAGAAGGTCGACCCGAGCCTGCCGATCCTCGCCGGCACCGCGTGGCTGTTTGCCCGCGAGGAGCTGTGGGCGAGCCGTGACGTGCTGTTCGTGGACGAGGCCGGCCAAGTCTCGCTGGGCAATCTCGTAGCCATGGCGCAGAGCGCGCGCGCGCTCGTGCTCGTCGGCGACCAGATGCAGCTCGCCCAGCCGATCCAAGGCGCCCACCCGCGCGACAGCGGCGTCTCCGCGCTTGACCACCTCCTCGAGGGCTACACGGTGGTGCCGCCGGAGCGCGGCATCTTCCTCGCGCGCACCTGGCGGATGCACCCTGACCTGTGCGGCTTCGTCTCGGCGGCCGTCTATGACGGGCAGCTCCGCGCGGAGGCGGGCTGCGCCCGGCAGCGATTGGTGCTCGGCCCCGACGCGCATCCGGCGCTGAAACCCGCAGGTCTCGCCTTCCGACCGGTCGCGCACATGGGCTGCCGGCAGAAATCGGAAGCGGAGGCGGACGAAGTGCGCGCGATCCTCGCCAGCCTTCTCGGACAGCGCGTGGTCGATCGCCGGGGCGTTGAGCGCGCGATGACGCTCGACGATGTGTTGGTGGTCGCCCCCTACAACATGCAGGTCAACCTCTTGAAGAGCCGTCTGCCCCAGGGCGCGCGCGTCGGCACGGTCGACCGGTTCCAGGGGCAGGAGGCGGAGATCGTCGTCGTCTCGATGGCGACCTCCGGTGCGGAAGACATGCCGCGCGATGCGGCGTTCCTGCTCTCACGCAACCGCTTCAACGTCGCCATCAGCCGGGCGCGGTGCCTCGCCGTGCTCATTGCCTCACCGGGACTGCTCGACTTGGTGGCCAACAGCGTCGAGGAGATGCGCTTGGCCAACCTGTTCTGCTGGGCCGCGGAGGCCTCCGGGTAGGCTACGTCTCAAGCCGCCAGCATGAAGGATCCGGCCCGATCCGGCCTAGTCGGATTGCCCCCACCCGAGAACCGCCCGCATGTCCGCCTTCGAGATCGATCACTCCTCGGTCATCCGGTCCATCCGCAACGATCTGCAGGATCGGTACAGGAGTCTGTTCTCGGTTCTGAAAGAACTGATCCAAAACGCGGACGACGCCGAGGCCGGGCGCTTGTCGATCGATCTACGAGAGGGGATCGAAGGTGCCGGAAACCCGCTGCTGGCCGGTCCGGGCCTGCTCGTCGTCAACGACGGAGGCTTCACCGCCGGGAACGAACGGGGCATCCGGCACCACTCGGCCAGCAGCAAGACGGAGGAGGCTGGCTCCGCAGGCCGATTCGGCCTCGGTCAAAAAGCGGTCTTCCACCTGTGCGACGCCTTCGTGGTGATGCCGGCAAGGTACGGCGACGGCTTCGCGCCCTTCGTCATCAATCCCTTCCACGGCATCGAGACGACCCGCGCGATCACCGGGACGTGGGAGGATGTCGCGGCGGATGCCGCACGCCTGCAGGCGCAGGTGGACTCTGCCGCCTTCACCGGGCGGCACTTGGCGCTCTGGTTGCCGCTGCGGCGCAGCGATCTGTACCCTGCCCCCGGTATGGCCTTCGTCCAGCAACGCTACGACGACGAGGCCGCACGCCGTAGGCTCATGGACGAACTGCTCGAGCGCGACCCCGACCTGGCGACGATCCTCGCCGCGGCGCGCCATCTCGACCGGATTGACCTCAGGTGGCGCGGCACGGACGCGATGTCGCTGGTCCGCTCGGGTGGGCGGCTCGCCTACCTGCGCAACGCGCAGGTCGGATCGAGTAGCGACGCAACGGGCGAGGCGCGCACGTTCGGCGGCGCGATCACGCTGACAACCCGCGCCGGCCCCCGGGAGGTCCGTTTCTCCGGGATCGAGGTCTTGTCGACGGATGCGGACCTTCAAGCGGTCATGGATGACCCGCACTGGCCCTCCACACTGACGATCGAGGGCGAGACGGTTCGGGAGAAGGCGCTGCCGCACGGCGCGGGGCTCCTGGTGCGCGACGCATCGCCGAAGTCCGGCGTCGCGCTCGACTGGGGGGTGTTCCTGCCGACCGGCGAGCGGCCCGCGGCGACGGTCGATCTTGCCAACGCCACGGGGGGCCCCCTTGCGTTGCATCTGTTCCTGCACGGCTACTTCTTTGTCGATCCCGGGCGGCGCGCGATCCTCGGTCTGGCGGGGGACGGCGCGGACGCCGACGGGACGCAGGCCGATCGGGTTCCCGCCAGCTGGAACCGCACGCTGCGCGACCGCGCGGTGCTGGTGCACCTCCCGGACCTACTCCTGGCCACGGTCGGGCACACGGTGCTGTCCTCGGACGATCTCGCCAGCCTTGTGCGGGCCCTGGCCGGGAGCTCGTGGTTTGCCGCACATCGGTCCGCGATCGGGGCGCGGTCCATACTCGCCGAGGTGTGGAACGGGCGCCGGACCGCCTGGGCGACGCTCGGATCGGACGCATCCCTTCGCCCGCTTCCGGCCGCCCTCCTGGGCGCCCCGGCGGACATGCGCGCGCTCCTCCCCGATCTCGACACCTTCGCGCGGGAGCGCGGGCTCACGCTCTGCGCAGCCGATGAGGACGGGACGGCGCGCGCCCTCACGGCGGAGGCGCCGGCATGGCGGGCACCGGAACTCGCGGTGCTGCTGGAGATGACGCCGCCCGACGCCCTCCGGCGGCAAAGGCAGGTCGATGCGCTCGTGCAGATCCTCGACCGTGCGGGCTCGGGATCGGTCGCGCCGGAAGCGGTCGGAGCCGTCCTGCGGCGCAAGCTGCGCGAAGCCATCGCGCTGGACGCGCCACGCTTCCCACCAGACGAGAGCATGCGTGCGCTCGTGCGGCACGTCCCGACCGGCACAGTCGTGTTTCTGCCTGAGCGCGCGACCCACGGCGCCGTCCTGCGCGCGCTCGCGTGTGCGCCTGCCGACGTGCTGGTCGTCAGGGCAGCGTGGCAGGAGTCGGGGGGGCCATGCGATAGGACCTGAGCGAGCTGATGCGTTTTCATAGACTCTGCAGCCACCTATGAGGCCGCAGACCCCCACTGCAAAGCGTTGTCGCTGTGATGTTCGCTCTGAACGGATTGAGGTACCTAACTGGGAGGTCGGTGGCTCAATTTGGGTGTCGTGAACGCTGGTCGCGCCGCTCTTGATCACCCCGGTCATCATCCTAGACGGGTGTCCACAGAGGTGGTACACAGAGGGTATCGCGGGTATCCGCTAAGCTATTGTTGTTGCTCGCCTAACGACGCTCTGGGGACATTCCCTCCATCTCCGCCATGAGGCTGGAAATCCCAACGACGCGGTTCTCATCCATCTCTCTGGCTAGCTTTCGCCGTATTGGAGTTTCGTGTCCGCTTCGGGCTAACTGCGAGAAATTTGCGTAAGTCTGCAGTTTGCGGTTTCAATATTTGTTATCGAGGGGCGTAATCGAAGGAAATTCAACTCGGTATTGTGATTTTCTGCAGTCATTCTGCGCTTCTAAACTGTTCAGGGGCGGGTGGCGCGTTAATTAGGCCGAGCTTTGGCAGCGATCGGCGCACCGCCTCGGCCACGTAGGTCGGTGTGAGATGGGCGTAGTGTTTCTCGGTAACGCGCGTGTCGGCGTGCCCTAGCTGATCGGCGATGACGCGCATCGGCACCCCGCTCATTGCCAGCATGCTGGCGTAGGTGTGCCGCAGGATGTGAAAGGTGCACGGCGGCTCAAGTCCCGCCCGCGCCGAGGCTTCGATCAGCGGCCGCTGTTGGTGTGAGGCTCCCCAGGTTCCTCCATCCGTCCGGGAGAAGACCAGCGCGGTCCTCGGCCGCTCGGCGGCGAGCGCGGCGAAGAAGGTGGCCCCTTCATCGCTCAGTGCGATATGGCGCGGCTTGGCTTGCTTCGATTTGGCGATCATCACGGTGCGCGCCTGCGCGTCGAAGTCGGACGCCCGGATCCGCCCGAGCTCGCCGTAGCGGTACCCTGTTGCTAGTGCGCCGCGCACGAGATCTCGGAATGGCCCGTCGCAGGCGTCGAGCAGGCGCCGGCACTCGGCCGCGGTCAGATAACGGATTTTAGCGGCATCAGCCTCCCGGTAGGGCTTCACCCGGCGCCAAGCCTCGTCCGAGCTGGCCTTGCCCTCTTGGAACGCATGATTGAGCGCGGCCTTCAGGACCGTCAGCACTCGGTTGGCCGTCGCGCGCCGCGCCCGCACGGCCTCTGGGTCCGTCGAATCGACCACGGCCAAACTTCGTGTTTCTGCCCCAGACGCGGTCCGGCGCAGCTTCGGCGCCTCGGCGAGGTCATGGTGCCAGTCGCGAATGCGTTTCGTTGTCAGCGCTGTCAATTCGAGCGCGCCGACCACCGGCAGGATCCGCGCCTCGGCCGCGTAGCGGTCTGCCCGCACGCCCTTCGAACCGCGTCGCTCCCGCGCGGCGAGGTAGTTGGTCAACGCTGTCGCGACCGTCCAAGGGGCTTCCATCGCCTCCTCACCGAGGCCGGCGAGCTCGCGCGCTTTCCGGGCGAAGTAGGCGCGCGCCCGCTCCTGAGCCTGCGCGAACGAGAACACGGTCAGGCCGTCGGCATCCCGGCTGTCGTCGGCGGCGCCGAGCGCGTCGTAGTGTTGCTTGATCCCTTCACGCATCCGCGCGACCCACGTACCGCCAATGGCGCCGCGCCGGTAGCCCACGGCACAGCCGGCCGAGATCACCGTCCAGTATGGCTCGCGCCGAGGGGCGAGCTTGGCGCGCCCAGAACGCGTGTCGAGCTTGGCGTTGCGTACCGTGCGAGCCATGGCGCCCTCCCCGCTTCCGTACGGAAAACGTACGGAAAAGGCGTAGGCGGACGCTAGCGAACCCGCAAGGACGAAAGGTGCTGTTCGCAGAGCAAATTAGAAGTTCGCCGACGTTCGCCGAAGGCCGCAAAATGCCCTGTTATCACTCTTTCACGGCGAAAACACGGGTTCGATTCCCGTAGGGCGCGCCAAAAAAATCAAGCACTTAGCTCAAGACGTTGTACCGGGTGTCCAGTTTGTGTCCCGTCGAGCGGGCCGGACAACCCTGGACGACGCTGGCTTTGGTCGGCCATCAGCACGTCGCCAATTCATACCGATTAAGTGTCGCGCTCACCCGAAGCGTGACCATTTGCTCGGGAAGGATGCAGGCCATGCTCAACGATACGGTTCCAGCCTTTCGGTTTAACCGACCTCGTCCCCCCTCCCCTTCGACCGAGCCGCCGCGTCGAAACGAGCCGGCGAAAGCGACTAACGGGTCGATGGCCTCAAAGCTTGCAAGCAAGCCGGCCGCGTCACTTCGAACCAACGCTGAGGCCGGCAGCCGCGACGCCGTGGCCGCCGACGCCGAACGCTTCCTGCACCAAGCCAAAGGTGCCGCGTCGCAGCCGCTCGGCAGCGCGGGTTGGCTACAACGAGCCGGCTTGAACATCCGCAAGGCGTCGGACGCTCAGCACCTTGAAGCTATCGCCCTGGCCTATGCGACCTACGTCCGCATCAGCAATAGCCCGCTGAAGTCCGCAATCATGGCCGAGCTTGAGACCTTGAGCGGGCGCAAGCGCTCGCGGATCACCCACGACCTGCACTTGATCGTCGAGCGGTTCGTCTCCTACGGCGGCGAGACTCCAGCCGAGCGGCTGGCGGCGCGTAAGCTGATTAGCCGGGACGTCCGAGCGATTCAGCACCTCGAAACTGCCAAGGTGCTGCCGAGCCGGGTTCAGGCGCTGGCGGCTACGCCTGGCCAAGGGCTGCACGCTTGGGCTCGTCAGTGCGCGGTGGCGAAGCGGGTGTCCTCATCCCCGCCGGGGGCCATCGCAGCTGCTCGGCAAGCGAAGGGCGAAGCGCGGCAGCGGGCGCTGGTCCACGAAGTCAGCATCACAACGCGCCGGCCGGACGGCTCTCGAAAGAGTCGGCACCGTTTTAAGATCACCGGGGCTCTGGGAGCAGAGATCTCGGAGCTGCGACGGCGCTTAAAGGGTCTGGAAGCTGGATCTACGCGCAAAGCTTAGCTGGGATGACAAAGCCGACGGTTGAGCGACATCGGATTGATCAACTGCCACTATGCGCCATCAGCGGACCTTTGGGCAAAACCACCTGAATGGCCGCTTGGGGTCCGATAGCTGCCGTTGAGATGGAATGGTCGGTCCGGCGACCACAACGTCCTCATGTCGTGCCTCATAAAGTTGACCCTAACCTTTGGGCGTCGATACGGTCGCCGTCATGGCCATGGCATACTCATACATCCGCTTCCCGCACCCGGAGCAGATGCACGGCGACAGCCTCCGCCGGCAGCGAGAGGCCGCTGATAAGTGGGCGG
>NZ_JAKSYJ010000250.1 GCF_022829365.1 Methylobacterium sp. J-077
TCCCGCGTCACAGCGAGGCTCGCCTCGTCCATGTATAGAGCCCGATTGACCTCGATCTGCAGGGCGTGACGCCCAAGATTTGGCTCGCCGTAATGCTCGGTGATGAAGCCGCCCGCGTAAGGCTTGTTGCGCACCACTCGAAAGCCCTGGGCGCGGAACGTGGCCTCGAACGCCTCGATCAGGCCGGGCGCGCAGGCCGTTCCGTAGCGGTCGCCCAAGACCATGTCAGCCTTGATCTCGGCATCGCGCCCGAGGCTCGAAGACGGCATCGAGTGGCAATCGATCAGCACGCAATGGCCGTGGCTGCGGGCGGTGCGCTGGATCAGCCCGCGCAGAGCTTGGTGGTAGGGCTTGTACAAGGCCTCGATCCGCGCGGTCGCTTCGCCGACCGGCAGACGCTTCGCGTAGATCTCCTGGCCGTCCGCCACGACGCGCGGCACGGTGCCCAGGCCGCCCGCGACGCGCATCGACCGTGTGTTGGCGAAGGGCGGCAGCCTGCCGTCGAACATGCGCGGGTCGAGTTCGAACGGCTCGCGGTTCACGTCCAGGAAGGCGCGCGGGAAATTGGCCCGTAGAAGCGGCGCGCCGAGCGCGACCACCGAGGCGAACAGCCGGTCGACATGGGCGTCCTCGGACCGGCGCAGGGTCAGGGCATCCAGTCGCGAGGCCGCGATGAAGTCTGCGGGGTAGACGGCGCCGGAATGGCCGGTATTGAAGACGAACGGCAGGGTGTGCACCGCCGGTTCATCGACCTCGAAGGCGGGGGCAAAACCGAATGCGTCGGGCTGTACCGTTTCGGGCGCGATCATTGGCTGTGTGCAGGCCCCGGCGGTTGAAAAAACGCAGCGGACGGGCACTGTGGTATGTGAATGATCGCCTGTCCACTCTGGTGCCGATGGCCCACACGGCGGCCCATGAGACGCGCGGCGCCGGCCGCGGGCTCCAATCCTAACACCTTGTTTACCATCGCCTCCCTTTATGGGATCAACATTTCGACACGAGGGCTCGGAAACGGCCGATGAAAATCCTGCTGGCGGAAGACGACAACGACATGCGCCGGTTCCTGGCCAAGGCGCTGCAGAACGCGGGTTACGACGTCTTGTCCTTCGACAACGGCCTCTCCGCCTATAACCGGCTGCGCGAGGAGCCGTTCGAATTGCTGCTGACCGATATCGTGATGCCCGAGATGGACGGGATCGAGCTGGCGCGGCGCGCCACCGAACTCGACCCGGACATCAAAGTGATGTTCATCACCGGGTTTGCCGCGGTCGCGCTCAACCCGGATTCGAAGGCTCCGAAGGACGCCAAGGTCCTGTCGAAGCCGTTCCACCTGCGCGACCTCGTCAACGAGGTCGAGAAGCTGATGGCCGCCTGACCGGCGCAGAGTGCTGACCGATGCGGCTGTGACCGCACGGGCATAGGTGATTCGACGGGCGTGCTTTTATATGATGGGAGTTCCCGCGCGAGATAACGCCCGCCATGCAGCCGGTCACGATCTACACCACGGCTTGGTGCCCCTACTGCTCGGCGGCCAAGAGCCTGCTGAAGGACAAGGGCGTCGCCTTCCATGAGATCGACGTGGAGCGCGCCCAGGGCGCACGGGCCACGATGGTCGAGCGTGCCGGTGGCCGCACCAGCGTCCCGCAGATCTTCATCGGGGCGACCCATGTCGGCGGCTGCGACGATCTGTACGCCCTCGACCGTGCCGGCAAGCTCGATCCGATGCTGACGGACAAGGCCGATGCCTGAGGGGCGCTTCACCGCCGCTTGCGTCCAGATGCGCTCGGGCCGCGACCCCGCGGTCAACCGCGACGCGGCGATCGCCGGCGTACGCGAGGCCGCGAGCCGCGGCGCGCATTACGTCCAGACCCCCGAGATGACCTCCCTGGTCGAGCGGAGCCGCGAACGCCTGTTCGAGCGCGTCACGACCGAGGACCGGGACGCGACCCTCGCCGGCCTGCGCCAGACGGCCCGCGAGACCGGGACGATGGTGCATATCGGCTCGATCGCGGTGCGCTCGGGCGACAAGATCGCCAACCGAGCCTATCTGATCAGCGCGGACGGCGCGATCCTCGGCTCCTACGACAAGCTGCACCTGTTCGATGTCGACTTGCCCAGCGGCGAACGCTGGCGCGAATCGGCGACCTATACCGGCGGCGCCTGCGCGGTCCTGGCGGCGACACCTTGGGCGATGCTCGGTCTGACGATCTGCTACGATATCCGCTTCCCGGCCCTGTACCGGGCGCTGGCCGAGGCGGGTGCGGAGATTCTCACGGCTCCGGCCTGCTTCACCCGCCAGACCGGCGAGGCGCATTGGCACATCTTGCAGCGGGCGCGGGCGATCGAGACCGGTGCCTTCGTGATCTCGGCGGCCCAGGGCGGCGTCCACGAGGATGGGCGCGAAACCTACGGCCATTCGCTGATCGTCGATCCCTGGGGCCGGGTGCTCGCCGTTGCTGGCGGGTCCGAGCCAGGGGTGATCCTGGCCGAGATCGACCTCGCCCAGGTCGCGGATGCGCGGGCGCGGATACCGGCACTGCAACATACGCGCGTGTTCACGGTCGAGCGCATCGGGCCTCGGGTCGAGGCTGCACAGTAAGCAACAGAATGATCCGGTACAGTCTCGTCTGCGAAGCCGCCCACGGCTTCGACAGTTGGTTTCCCTCTTCCGAATCCTACGACGCGCAGGCCGTGCGCGGTCTGGTGACCTGTCCGATCTGCGACAGTGCCCAGGTGACGAAGGCCCTCATGGCCCCGAGCGTCGCTCGCACCGATCGCGGTCAGCTTCCGGCGCCAGTGGCCGCTCCGCCCGAAGCCGTGCTGCCGATGATCGCCGAGCCCGAGCGGCAGGTGCGCGCGATGCTGCGGGCTTTGCGCGAGCAGGTTGTCGCGAATTCCGAGCATGTCGGGGCGAGCTTCGCCGAGGAGGCCCGCAAGATCCATTACGGCGAGGCCGAGGGCCGCTCGATCTACGGTGAGGCCAGCCCGGCCGAGGCACGCGCCCTGATCGAGGAGGGGATCGACGTTGCGCCGATCCCGGTCATGCCCGACGATCGCAATTGATCGCGATCGATCCGCAGTTCTAGGGACGCGCGGCAGTCGTGCCGGCCAGGGAGGCCAGCACGAAGGACGCAGCGGCGTTCCAGCCGGCCAGCGAGACTCCGAGCACGCGCAGGGCCGCCACCGAGCAATCGACCACCTTGGTAGTCTGGAGCGCGTTCAGGAAATCAGCGACCTGGCCCGGATTGGCTCCCGTGCCGCCGCCGCAATCGCTCGGCCCAGGCCAGAATCCCCATTCCGCCCCCGCATGGTAGATGCCGATCCCGGCGCCATACAGCAGCCCGAGCGCCGCGAGCCCCAGCGCCAGGCGGGCGAACCGCTCCGGCGCGAACAAGGCCGCGAGCCCCAGCGGGAGTGCGGCGTAATAGGGCAGGCGCTCGGTCAGGCAGAGCTTACACGGCGCGTAGCCGTAGCCGTACTGAAGCGTCAGGACGGCGCCGAGGATCAGCGCCGAGGCGAGGGCGAGCCAGAGGCCTACTTTCTTGAGACGAAGCGCCGACGCAACGTTCATGGCTATAGGACCACCTTGAACAGCAAGAAGCCGAGGACGACGACGGCGACCGAGATCGCTGCAACCGCGTTGAGATGCCGGTCGAGCACACCGCGGATCTGGACCCCGTAGCGGCCCAGCAAACCGGCCAGGATGAAGAACCGGGCCCCGCGCGTGACGATCGACAGCACCGTGAACCAGAACAGACTGTAATGGGCGAAGCCCGACGTGATCGTGACGAGCTTGTAGGGGATCGGTGTCAGCCCCTTCAGCAGGATCACCCAGTGGCCGTAACGGGCGTAGGAATCCTGGAAGGTCGCGGCGGAATTCTGCAGCCCGTACAGGCGGATCAGCCATTCACCGACGGAATCGAACAGCAGCGCCCCGATCGCGTAGCCGACCAGGCCGCCCAGCACCGAGGCCACCGTGGCGATGGTCGCATAGAGCCAGACCCGATCCGGGCGGCTGACCGCCATCGGCACCAGCATCGCGTCCGGCGGGACCGGGAAGAACGAGCTCTCGGCGAAGGCGACGGCTCCGAGCACGTAGGGCGCGGAGGGCCTGCCGCTGAGCGCGAGGATCCACGCGTAGAGCCGCCGAAGCATTCAACGTCCGGGTCGTGAGGAAGCGGCCGCCCTTTGAGCATAGGCGCCGCGCAATGGCCAGATCGACCGCTTCGGCGAAAAACAGCACGAACACCCTTTGCGCAGGCGCCACACCTATGCGAAGAGCCCGACGCGCGCGGGTATGGCGGAATTGGTAGACGCGGGCGACTCAAAATCGCCAGCCGCAAGGCGTGGGGGTTCGATTCCCTCTACCCGCACCACCCGTCGGCTTTCGGGTAACAGCTCTTGCCGGGCCCGAGCGCCGCGATTGGAACGCACCTTCAGTGCAGATGACGGCACGGTGCCATACGCTCCGTGGCCGCACCGTCCCCCATGCCCATCCAGCGAGTCCATGGGTCGCGGTCGATCGTCTCTGACGCAACCGCCACCGTCCCCTATCTCTGCCGAACGGGCGACTGATAGGGCCGCCATCGAAGTGGGACGATCTGTTGAACCACCGTCAACCCGTCGCGATCTTGGGGGCAGGCATGGCCGGTGCGACGGCGGCACGCCGTCTCGCCGAGGCAGGCCAACCGCTGCGCGTCTTCGATAAGGGGCGCGGCGTCGGTGGTCGGATGGCGACCCGGCGGTCGGACGCAATGCAGTTCGACCATGGCGCGCAGTTCATGCGCGCGCATGGAACCGTTTACGCGGCGCGACTCGCCGATTGGGAGCGGCGGGGTATCGTGGCGCCCTGGGCGGGTGCGGGGCGCTGGGTCGGCGTACCCGACATGACCGCACCGGTTCGCGATCTCTTGGTCGGAATCCCGGTCGCCAGCGGCACGACCATCACCGGGATCCGCCGCGACAGCGCTTCCTGGCACCTGACTGATGGTGCGGGGGCCGATCACGGCCCGTTCACCGCGCTGGCCATCACCTTCCCGGCACCTCAGACGGTCGCTCTGCTCGCAACCGCGGGCATTATCCTACCGGACATCGAGCGAGCCACTTACGCGCCATGCTGGTCGGTGATGGTGGCCGTCGATCGAGCCCCCGCGGAGGTTCTAACCGAGCCGCATGAGGGGCCGATCGGACTTATGGCGCTGGATTCGTCGAAGCCCGGTCGGCCGCCGGGTTTCCGCCTGACCGTGCATGCCAAACCGGACTGGTCGCGCATCCATCTGGAGGAACCTCGCGAAGCGATCGTGTCAACGCTGACGCAGGCCGCGGCCGCCTGTCTGGGGACGCCCCTTCGGTTCAGCGACGCGGAAGCGCACCGCTGGCGCTTCGCCCAGGTCGAGACGATGCTCGGTAAACCCTGTCAGTATGATCCCGGCCTGCGTCTGGGCGCCGCTGGCGACTGGTGTCTTGGACCGCGGATCGAGGCGGCGCATGATAGCGGTCTGGCGCTCGCGGAGGCGATCCTCGCCGATCTTGGCGCCCCAGCGTGATCCCGCCCATCGCCTTCCATGCGGCCTACGAATCGACCCTGCCGGCCGGTCACCGTTTTCCAATGCAAATATACGGTCTCCTCGCCGAGACGCTGGTCGCCAAGGGGCTGGCGCCGCTCGGATTCGTGACTCCGGAGCTGGCGACTGCGGAAATCCTGACCCACGCGCACGATCCGGCCTACGTGGCAGCGGTGCTCGGCGTCGCCGTGCCCCGGGAGATCGAGCGGGCGATCGGCCTGCCGGTGGATGCGGCCCTGGTCCGCCGCTCGCGCGCCTCCGTGGGCGGGACCCTCCTCGCCGCCCGGCTGGCGCTGGCCGAGGGGCTGGCGGGCAGTGCGGCCGGCGGTAGCCACCATGCGCGGCGGCAGCAGGGGGCCGGCTTCTGCGTGCTGAACGACGTGGCCGTCGCCGCCCGCACCCTTCAGGCGGAGGGCGCAGTCCGGCGGGTCCTGGTGGTCGATTGCGATGTCCACCAGGGCGACGGCACGGCGGATTGCCTCGCGCTATGCCCGGAGCTGTTCACCTTCTCGATCCATTGCGAGAACAACTATCCCGCTCAGAAGATCGCCGGCGATTTCGATATCGGTCTGCCGGACAGGCTCGACGATGCCGGCTATCTGGAAGTGCTGCGCGCCCGCCTGCCGCCGCTTCTCGACGCGTTGGCCCCCGATCTCGTGTTCTACAATGCCGGGGTTGATCCGCACCGCGACGACCGGCTCGGCCGGCTCTGCCTCAGCGATGCAGGTCTGCTCGCCCGTGATCAGTTCGTCGTGGCCCAGTCGCGTGCGCGGTCTATCCCGCTCGTGGCGGTGATCGGCGGGGGATACACCTCCGACGTGGAAGCCCTGGCGCTCCGCCACGCGCTGGTCTTCGAGGCGCTGGCCGCCGAGGCTGCGGCCTGTGCGACGAGGTGAGGCGCGGATGCGTCAGGTCGCGGCCATGGACGCGCGGTACTGACGCCGAAAGGTTTTGGGAAGGGTCCGCGCCGAAGATCCTGAGGTCACGGATCGATCAGCAGGTGTGCTGCGCGCGGCCTGAACAGCTTCGCCCCAGGCTGATCTGCTCAAGATCCCGTGACGCCGTTGGGATTCAGTCATGCTTGTGCGAATCTGGGAGGTGGTGAAGGCGACGATAGCAGTGGTTGCACTGATCACGGCTGCTCTCGTCTCCGCAGACAAGCTCGATCGGCAGAAGGCCCCGGCCAGCACCGCTGCGGCCATGACCGAGCCCGTGTCCACCGGGGCGATCACGCCCGGTTCGAGGCCCTAACCGCGCCGGCTGCCCTTCCGCGCCGATACCTTCATCGCGCGGACACGCATCGCATGTCGCGGGTGGTGCGACAGAAAAGGGCTCTTGCCGGTGGGATATTTCGACCCGTCGCGGCGTTCTCGCCGCACGTCGAGTCATGGCCGTTCGGCCATCTGCTCACCTGCCAAAGGATCTGTCGCGATGAAATCCGCCTCGTTCGCTCTGCTCGCCCTGATTGCCGGCGCAGTGCCCGCGCTGGCGGAATCCCGGGCCGACCGCGCCGCCTGCACGCCAGATGTCATGCGCCTCTGCGCCTCGCAGATCCCGAATGTCGCGGCGATCACGGTTTGCCTGCGCCAGCAGCGGCCGAATCTCAGCCCTGGCTGCCGCGTCGTGATGGACCTATCCGATCGTCCGGTCCGGACCGTCTCGAGCCGGCCCTGAGACCAGGCCTCACCAGCCGCTGATGCGCGGCCAGACCGCGCCGGTGAGATGGCCATCACTGACCACATGGTAGCGGTCATGCTGGGCGCCGGTGGCGCAGGCGTGGTTCGGCAGGATTCGCAGGCGCGCGCCGATCGGCAAATCCGGGACGGAGGCGGATGCGCCCGGCCGCAGAGCCAGGATGCCGTGCTCCTGGTTCGCGTCCCGCACGATCAGGTCCGGATAGGGGTGTCCGGCCGAGTCGCACGCGATGCCGTAGCCCTGATCGACCGCCTGCCGCGCCGTGCCGCGGTCGCGCGATAGCGCCATCCAGCCGGCATCCGTGATGATCCAGCCCTTGTCCCGCTGGTGGCCGATCACGGTCGTCAGAACGGTGAGAGCGATGTCATCGATCGCGCAGGAGCCAACTCCGGCCTGGAACAGGTCGCCGATCATGAACACGCCGGCCCGGACCTCGGTGATGCCGTCGAGGTTTTCCGCATGCCGCGCCGTCGGGGTCGAGCCGACGCTCACCACCGGGCTGGGCAGGCCGGCTTCGCGCAGGATCGCGGCGGCCCCCAACGCAGCCTGGCGCTCGGCTTCCGCCGCCGCCCTGAGGGCCGCGGGATCGTTCAGCCCGTAGCTGTCGCCGGCATGCAGCAGGACGCCCCTGAGGGATGCGCCCTCAGCGAGCACCCGACCGATCGCCACGAGTGTATCCGTGTCGCCGGGATTCACGCCGGAGCGATGCCCGTCGGCATCGACCTCGATCAGCACCGGCAGCGGATCGCCGTTGCGGCGAATCCAGGCCGCCACGGCCTCGGCCTGCGCGACCGAATCCAACACGATCGCGAGATCCACGCCCCAGCGCCGCCGGATCGCCCCAACCCGGTCGAGTTTCTGCGGCGCGATTCCCACCGCGTAGATCAGGTCGCGGACCCCACCTTCGGCGAAGTGCTCAGCCTCTCGCAGGGTCGAGACGGTCGCCGGGCCCGACGGGCTCGCCATGGCGATGCGAGCGACATCCAGGGATTTTGCGGTCTTCAGGTGCGGCCGCAGGGTGACGCCCAGCCGGTCGAGCCGCACCCGCATCCCGGCGACATTGGCCGCAAGCTTGTCTGAATCGAGCAGCAGGCAGGGCGTCTCCAGATCGTCGAAGCCGTCCGTCATTCGCCCGCTCCCGCGCTCTTCGTCCGGGCGAAGTTCTAGACCGGGGGCGGGGGCGCCGTCACGGCAGCTTTGCGGTCATTGCGGTTTCCCGATCGCCGCGATGAAGGCGGCGGCATCCCGTGCGACCTCGGCCGCCGGCTTGCCGGGGCGGTACAGGTTCGAGCCGAGCCCGAAGCCGACCGCGCCCGCCTGTCGCCAGGTCGAAACGCTGTCCGGCGTGACGCCGCCGACGGCGAGCACGCGGGCGCTGGACGGGAACACGGCCCGATGCGCCTTGAGCGCCGCCGGGGTGGCGATATCGGCGGGGAACAGCTTCAGGGCTGTAGCGCCGGCTGCGAGCGCCGCGAACGCTTCGCTGGGCGTCTGGTAACCGGGCAAGGAGACGAGGCCGGCGGTGACGGTCGCTTGGATCACCGCGCCATCGGTATTGGGCGACACGATCAGGGTCCCGCCCGCCACTGCGACGTCGGCGACCTGTGCCGGCGTCAGGACCGTGCCGGCGCCGACCAGGGCGCGTCCGGCCAAGCGCTCGGCCAGGAGCGCGATGCTCCTTAGCGGATCCGGCGAGTTCAGCGGCACCTCGATCAGGGTGAACCCGGCCTCCACCAGCGCGTCGCCGATGGCCGGCGCATCGTCGGGCGTGAGCCCGCGCAGGATTGCCACGAGCGGGCAAGCCGCGAAGGCGACCTCGAACCGGTTGAGGATCGTCATGCCCGCGAACTCCAGATGGCGTGGATGCCGGCCGTGGTGGACCCGTCCGGAACCGTAACGGCGCAGCCGCCGGCCTCGGTGATCGCGACCGTGTAGAGGGCGGCCAAGGCGCCACCACCGAGCAGGTGGACCGGGCGGTCGCCCAGGTCGGCGCGCGTGCCGACATCGGCGCCGATCATGAGACCGCTGGCATAGGCGGCGGCATCCGCTGGGGCCAGCCGGTCGAGCAGCACGCCAGCCCGGACCTCGAACAGGGCCGCGGCGAGGTGTTGCGACTCGCGCCCGCGGCGAAGCCCGTCCCGAAAGGCGACTCCGTCCGCGACCGGGCCGTCCAGCATGCCGGCCAGGATGCCGTGCGAGCGGACCAGGGCGAACAGTTCGCCGGTCATGACCGTGGCAAAATCCGTGATCGCGCCGTCCACCGTCTCGATCCACTTGTTGTGCGTGCCCGGCTGGCAGAACAAAGCCGTCGGCGGTGCGGCGCCCGTGCTGATCGCGCCGAGCACCTGGACCTCCTCGCCGCGCATTACGTCCGGGCGGGGCCCGGTCCTGAGCGCGACGCCCGGGATGATCTGGACATCGGGGGCGACGTCGAGGCTCGCGGCACCGAGAGCGTGGAGGGTGGCCGGCGCGTCGATATAGGGGGCTTCCCGCCATCCGCGGGTCGAGCCGACCATGCCGGCGGCGACGATGGTCTGCACGCCGAAACGGTCCCGCAAAGTCGCGATTGCGCCGGGATAGTCGCCGGGCTTCAACGCGATGACGCCGCATTCATCCTGCAGGGTGTCCACCACGACGCCGCCGGCGGTCATCGCATAGGCGCGCCGGTTGGTGGTGCCCCAGTCGACGGCGATGTAGGCCGCTCGACCGCCCATGCGCCTCCTCCCTCTCAGCAATTTGTCTGAGTTATATGGGCCGCGGTTGCCCCGTCAAGCGAGGCCCAGAGGCCCGGCCGGCCTGGAGAATCCGACCGCAAACGCCGATTCGAGCCGGCCTCGGCATCCGCGGATCGGATATCCGATCGGAAGCCAAGAACCATCAGCATATCATGAGCCGGGGATTGTCCCGCCGCGCCCGGCGTTTGCCATGGACTGTTCATGGCCGGATCGGCGATATGGCTGTCAATTAATCATACGCGGGAGGGACGCGCTTGGCACGGGACGTGATCCTGGCGACCGATGGCTTGACGATGGAATTCAAGGGATTCCGGGCCGTCAACGGCGTCAAGCTGGAAGTCGAGCGCGGGACGATCCACGCACTGATCGGCCCGAACGGCGCCGGCAAGACCACCTGTTTCAATCTGCTCACGAAGTTCCTCATCCCGACCGCCGGCACCATCCGGTACAAGGACAAGGACATCACCGGGATGCGGGCGGCCGACGTGGCCCGTCTCGGCCTCGTTCGGTCCTTCCAGATCTCGGCGGTGTTCCCGCACCTGACGGTGACCGAGAACGTGCGGATCGCGCTCCAGCGCCGGCTCCGGGGCGATTCCTTCGATTTCTGGCGGCCGGAGAAGGTGCTGCGGGCTCTGGATGGCGAGGCCCTAGTGCTGGTCGAGGCGGTCGGTCTGGCAGAGTTCGCGGATTCGCTGGCCGTCGAACTGTCATACGGCCGCAAGCGCGCCCTTGAGATCGCCACGACCCTGGCCCTCGATCCCGAGATGCTTCTGCTCGACGAGCCGATGGCCGGCATGGGCCACGAGGACGTGGATCGGACGGCGCAGCTGATCCGCCGGGTCTCGAAGGACCGGACCATCCTGATGGTCGAGCACAATCTCTCGGTGGTGGCGTCGCTATCCGACCGCATCACCGTCCTGGCCCGCGGCCAGGTCCTGGCCGAAGGCGATTACGCCACCGTCTCGAAGGATCCGCGCGTGGTCGAGGCCTATATCGGGGCGGGACATGCTTGAGACCGCCATGAAGAAGCCCGTGCCGGCCGCGGCGACCGATGCGCTCCTCACCGTCCGTGGCCTGGAGGGCTGGTACGGCGAGAGCCACGTGCTCCACGGCATCGATCTCGACGTCCGGGCCGGCGAGGTGATCACGCTGCTCGGCCGCAACGGCGCCGGCAAGACCACGACGCTCCGGGCGATCATCGGCATCCTGGGCAAGCGGGCCGGCTCGATCGTCTATGACGGCGTCGAGACCATCCGGATGGCGTCGCGCAACATCGCCCGGCTCGGCCTCGGCTACGTCCCGGAGGAGCGCGGCATCTTCGCGAGCCTCACGGTGCACGAGAACCTGATGCTGCCCCCCCGGGTGAAGCCCGGCGGCATGACGGTGGCCGAGATCCACACCCTGTTCCCGAACCTGAAGGAGCGCGCGGGCAGCCAGGGCACTAAGCTGTCCGGCGGCGAGCAGCAGATGCTCGCCATCGGCCGGATCCTGCGGACCGGCGCCAAGCTGATCCTGCTGGACGAGCCCACGGAAGGTCTCGCGCCGGTGATCGTCCAGCAGATCGGCCGGACGATCCAGCAGCTGAAGTCCCAGGGCTACACGATCGTGCTGGTCGAGCAGAACTTCCGCTTTGCGCAGACCCTGGCCGATCGGCATTTCGTGATCGAGCAGGGCAGGGTGGTCGACATGATCCCGAATGCCGAACTTGACGCCAATATCGACAAGCTTCACGCCTATCTCGGCGTCTGATTCAGGCGATCAATACCCAATAAACGCCGGAGAACGGCGTCGGACGCTCGGCAGGCGGGGATCCGCTGCGCCGCTGGAGGATAGGAAGACCATGGTCGGACGTCTCATCGGGTCCGTGTCCCTCGCCGCCCTCGCCGGTGCCCTGATGATGGGCGGTGCGAGCGCGCAGACGAACGTGAAGATCGGCATCCTGGGCGACCGCTCCGGCGCCTATTCCGACATCAGCGGCGAGGGCTCGGTGGTCGCCGCGAAGCTGGCCGTGGAGGATTTCAAGCCGGCCGAGCACGGGCTGAAGGTCGAGATCGTCTCCGCCGATCACCAGAACAAGCCGGATGTCGGGGCCGGCATCGCCCGGCAATGGTACGACCGCGACGGCGTCGACATGATCACCGACGGCGTCACCTCCTCGGTGGCGCTGGCGATCAGCCAGGTGACCAAGGAGAAGAACAAGGTCTTCATCGATACCGGCGCCGGCACCGCCGACCTCACCGGCCCGCAATGCACGCCGAACACGATCCACTGGGTCTACGACACGGTTGCGCTTGCCAACGGCACCGGTGGCGCCATGGTCAAGCGCGGCGGCACCACCTGGTTCTTCCTCACCGCCGACTATGTGTTCGGCCAGACCCTCCAGCGCGACACCAGCGCGGTCATCACCAAGAACGGCGGCAAGGTCATCGGCTCGGTCAAGACGCCGTTCCCGACCTCCGACTTCTCCTCGTTCCTGCTCCAGGCGCAAGGGTCCGGTGCCAAGGTGATCGGGCTGGCCAATGCCGGCACCGACACGATCAATTCGATCAAGCAGGCCGGCGAGTTCGGCATCACCGAGGGCGGCCAGGCGCTCGCCGGCCTCCTGGTTTTCTCCTCGGACGTGCACTCATTGGGCACCAAGGTCGCCCAGGGTCTTGTGCTCACCGAGCCGTTCTACTGGGACCTGAACGACCAGACCCGGGCCTTCTCCGACCGGTTTTCCAAGCAGATGAAGGGCAATTCCAAGCCCACCGCCAACCATGCGGGCGTGTATTCGGACGTGCTGCACTACCTGAAGGCGGTGGCCGAGACGAAGTCCACCGCGGACGGCGCCGCCACGGTCGCCAAGATGAAGTCCATGCCCACCGACGACCCGCTGTTCGGCAAGGGCACGATCCGCGCGGACGGGCGCAAGATCCACGACATGTACCTGTTCGAGGTCAAGAAGCCGTCCGAGTCGAAGGGCGAGTGGGATCTCTACAACAAGCTCGACACGATCCCCGGCGACCAGGTCTTCCGCCCGCTCAACGAAGGCAACTGCCCGTTGGTGAAGGGCTGACGGTGCGGGTTCGGCACGGAGGGCAGCCATGAATACGATCTTCGGCGTGCCGACCCAGGCCTTGTTCGGGCAGTTGCTGCTCGGCCTGATCAACGGCTCGTTCTACGCGATCCTGTCGCTCGGGCTCGCGATCATCTTCGGGCTTCTGAACATCATCAACTTCGCCCACGGCGCGCTCTACATGATGGGCGCGTTCGTGGCCTGGATGCTGCTCACCTATGTCGGGCTCGGCTACTGGTGGGCGCTCGGGCTGGCGCCGCTGGTGGTGGGAATTTTCGGGGTCGTGCTGGAGCGGGTGCTGATCGCCCGTCTGTACAAGCTCGACCACCTCTACGGCCTGCTCCTGACATTCGGGTTGGCGCTGATCATCCAGGGCCTGTTCCGCAACCAATACGGCGTCTCGGGGCTGCCCTACGCGATCCCGCCGGAGCTGTCGGGCGGGCAGCGCCTGCCATTCATGTTCCTGCCGAACTACCGGGCCTGGGTGGTGGTCGCCTCGCTCACCGTCTGTATCGCCACCTGGTTGGTGATCGAGAAGACCAAGCTCGGCGCGTATCTGCGCGCCGCCACCGAGAACCCGACCCTCGTTCAGGCCTTCGGGGTCAACGTTCCGCTGTTCCTGACCCTGACCTACGGGTTCGGCGTCGCGCTCGCGGGTTTCGCCGGCGTGCTCGCGGCGCCGATCTACTCGGTGAACCCGAACATGGGCGCCGACATCATCATCGTGGTCTTCGCCGTGGTGGTGATCGGCGGCATGGGCTCGATCATCGGCTCGGTGATCACCGGTTTCGCGCTGGGCTTGGTCGAGGGCCTGACCAAGGTGTTCTACCCGGAGGCGTCCGCCACCGTGATCTTCGTGATCATGGTGCTGGTGCTGCTCGTCAAACCCGCCGGCCTGTTCGGGCGCACGGCCTGATCTGTCCCCGTTATCGCATGATGCGGAAAACCGGGTTCCACTTTTCCGCATCATGCTCTGGATCTGAGGCTCGACCCCAATGGCCGACACCGCCGCCATCGACGTCGCACCGATCGCCGCCGCGCTACCGACGCGCCGCGACGACAAGGCGCTGCACCGGATGATCTTCGTCGGCATTGCGTTGGCGCTGATCGCGGCGCCGCTGGTGCTCTATCCCGTCTACCTGATGAAGGTGCTGTGCTTCGCGCTGTTCGCGCTCGCCTTCAACCTGTTGCTGGGCTACGGCGGCCTTCTCTCCTTCGGCCACGCCGCCTATTTCGGCATGGCAAGCTATCTCTGCGCCTACACGGCCAAGAGCCTCGGCTTCACCCCGGAACTGGCGATCCTGTCAGGCACCGCCACGGCGGCTCTGTTTGGCCTGGTGTTCGGGTCGCTGGCGATCCGGCGCCAGGGCATCTATTTCTCGATGATCACCCTGGCGCTCGCCCAGATGGCCTACTTCTTCTCGCTGCAGGCCAAGTTCACCGGCGGCGAGGACGGCATCCAGGCGGTGCCGCGGGGCAACCTGTTCGGGGTAATCAGCCTCGCCGACGACCGGGCGATGTACGGCCTCGTCTGCGTGATCTTCATGGCCGGGATGCTGCTGATCTATCGGATCATCCATTCGCCGTTCGGGCAGGTGCTCAAGGCGATCCGGGACAACGAGCCGCGGGCGATCTCGCTGGGCTACCGGGCCAACCAGTACAAGCTCGCGGTCTTCGTGCTCTCGGCGACGCTCGCCGGTCTCGCCGGCTCGACCAAGGCGATCGTGTTCCAGCTCGCCTCGCTCACCGACGTCCACTGGTCGATGTCGGGCGAGGTGGTGCTGATGACGCTGGTCGGTGGCATGGGCACGGTTTTCGGGCCGATCGTGGGCGCGCTGGTGATCGTCACCATGGAGACCTACCTCGCGCAGTTCGGCGCGTGGGTGACGATCATCCAGGGCTGCGTGTTCGTGCTCTGCGTCCTGCTGTTCCGTGAGGGCATCATCGGGCTCGTCGCAAAGCTGATCCGCAAGCCGCTGTGAGCTGTCGCGGTGCGTCGCCCGGCCCGGTTCGTTGACCCTTCGTTAACCAAGGCGGTTCAACCTGCAGTTCCCAGGCTGACAGGTTTGATCATGACGAAGACCCGGCCGCTGAGCATCGACGATCCCGCGGTGGATTGCCCGGTCCCGCCCGAAACCGTCGGCCGGTTGATCAAGGCGGACGCCGATACGGCCTCCTACATCCTGGACGGTATCCCCGAGGCGACCCGGGCACGCCTCGCCGTCTGGCTGTACGGGCGCAGCCACACCCACGAAATCGGCGTTCGGGTCGCCGCGACCTGCGACGGCGCCACGCTCCGCCGCACCGCCGGGCTGGTCGGTAACGCCCTCTACGACGCGTCCCGCCGGCCCTACCGGGCGCCGAGCCACGGTGCTCGCCCCGCGGGCAACCGCGTCAGCCTCGGCGGCTCGGGCCGCCGCGCCTGAGCGCCGCGGCCCGGCGACACCGCGGCTGTCACCCGGGACCCTAGGAGCGCCGTCGCCTCCGGGCTATCGTGCGCCTCGATGTCCGCCTCTCATTCCGTCATCCGCCGCCTGGACCCGATCCTCGTCGACCGCATCGCTGCGGGCGAGGTGGTGGAGCGCCCGGCCTCGGCCGTGAAGGAGCTGGTCGAGAACGCCATCGATGCCGGTGCCCGCACCATCGACGTGGTGGTGGAGAATGGCGGCCGCCGGCTGATCCGGGTCGTCGATGACGGCCGCGGCATGAGCCCGGACGATCTGGCCTTGTGCGTCGAGCGCCACGCCACCTCGAAGCTCCCGGGCGGCGACCTCTCGGCCATCGACACGCTGGGGTTCCGCGGCGAGGCCTTGCCCTCGATCGCCGCAGTCTCGCGGCTGGCGATCGTGACCCGCCCCGAAGCCGCCGAGGCCGGCGCGAGCCTCACCGTCGAGGCCGGGCTGAAAGGCGTGGTCCGCCCGGCCCCGGCCCAGCGCGGCACGCGGATCGAGGTCACCGAGCTGTTCGCGGCGACGCCCGCCCGGCTCAAGTTCCTAAAATCCGACCGGGCCGAGAATTCCGCCATCGCCGAAAGCCTGAGGCGGCTCGCCGTGGCCCAGCCCGGGATTTGCTTCACCCTGAAGGCGGATGCCGGCCAGCCGCTGCTGCTGCCCGCCGAAACCGGGCCGGAGGCGGAATTGCGCCGCCTGACCGCGGTGCTCGGGCCGGATTTCGCCGCCAACGCCCTGCCGGTGTCGCTCATCCGCGAGAGCTTCTGGGTGACCGGCCATGTCGGCCTGCCGACCTATCACCGGGGGGCGGCCGGCTACATCCACCTCGTGGTCAACGGCCGCCCGGTGCGCGACCGGCTGCTGCTCGGCGCGGTGCGCGGCGCTTATGCCGACACCCTGGCCTCCGACCGGCACCCGGTCCTCGGGCTCGCCATCGCCTGCGATCCCGACCATGTCGACGTCAACGTCCACCCGGCCAAGACCGAGGTGCGCTTCCGCGAGCCCGGCCTGGTGCGGGCGCTGGTGGTGAGCGCGATCCACGACGCCCTGCGCCGGGGCGGCGCCCGCTCGGCCACCACGGGCGCCAGCCGGACCCTCGAGGCTTTGCGCCCGGCCGGTCCGGCGCTGGCCACCCATACCGGCGCCGCCGCACCGAGCCTGTTCCGGTCGGCCCGGTCGAGCTTCTTCCCGGCGGGCACACCCTCGGTAGCGGCGCCATCGGGATACCGCCGGCCGGAGGGCTGGCGGCCAGCGCCAGAGCCGGCCTTCGGGAATGTGGAGTCGGCCTTCGGGGAGCCGCAGGGGTTCGGCGAGGCGGCCCAGGCCCCGTTCGAGCGTCCGGCGGATGACGCGGCACCGCCCCAGGCGGATGTCCGGCCAGTCGCCGAGGCGGCCGACGCCATCGATCACCCCCTCGGCGCGGCGCGTGCCCAGATCCACGAGACCTACATCCTGGCTCAGACACGGGACGGCCTGGTGATCGTCGATCAGCACGCCGCCCACGAGCGCCTGGTCTACGAGCGGATGAAAACCGAGCGGGCCCGGGGCGGCATCGCCCGCCAGGGCCTGCTGATTCCGGACGTGGTCGAGATGAGCCCCGACGCGGCCGAGCGCCTCGTCGCCGCTGCACCGGATCTAGACCGGCTCGGCCTCACCATCGAGGCGTTCGGGACCGGTGCCGTGCTGGTCCGCGAGGTGCCGGCGGCCCTGCTCGGCGCCTCGATCCGCGATCTCGTCACCGACATCCTTGACGCGTTGGAGGCGAGCGGCGACGAAGAGGGGGGGGCTCCCGCAACCGAGGGCGGTCCGCTCGGCCGGCGTCTCGATGCGGTGCTCTCGCGCATGAGCTGCCACGGCTCGGTCCGCGCCGGGCGACGCCTGCGTCCGGAGGAGATGAACGCGCTGCTCCGCGAGATGGAGGCGACACCCAATTCCGGCCAGTGCAACCACGGCCGCCCGACCTCGATCGAGCTCAAACTTTCCGACATCGAGCGGCTGTTCGGCCGCCGGTAATCCCCCGCGCACTGGCACCCATCGGAGCCCGCGACCATGGATTTCACCATTCCCCGCCGCGTCGAGGATTACCGCGCGCGGATCGCAGCCTTCGTGGACAGGCATATCCTGCCCGTGGAGGCCGACCGGTCGTCCTACGACGCGCACGGGAATATCGGCCTGGCCGAACTGGCGCGGCTGCGCGACCTCGCGAAGGCGGAGGGGCTTTGGTGCCTGCAGCTAAAGCCCGAGACCGGCGGGGTCGGGCTCGACAAGGTCGGCATGGCGGTCTGCTACGAGGCGATGAACCGCTCGATCTTCGGGCCGGTGGTGTTCAACTCTGCGGCCCCCGACGACGGCAACATGATGGTGCTGGAGAAGGTCGCGACGCCCGCCCAGAAGGCGCGCTGGCTCGACCCGATCGTGCGCGGCGAGGTCCGCTCCGCCTTTGCCATGACCGAGCCGCATCCGGGCGGCGGTTCCGATCCCGGCATGATCCAGACCCGGGCCGAGCGCCGGGGCGACACCTACGTGGTCACCGGCCGCAAATGGTACATCACCGGGGCCGAGGAGGCCGCCCATTTCATCCTGATGGCGCGCACTTCCGACGATGCGCGCAGGGGGCTGACCGCCTTCCTGTTCCACAAGGACCAGCCGGGCTGGGAGATCCTGCGCCGGATCCCGATCATGGGCCCGGAGGAGCATGGTGGCCATTGCGAATTGCTGTTCGACGGGCTGGAGATCCCGGCCGAGAACGTGCTGATGACCGAGGGCGACGGCCTGAAGCTCACCCAGATCCGCCTCGGCCCGGCGCGGCTGACCCATTGCATGCGCTGGCTCGGCCTGTCGAAGCGCTGCGTCGCGATCGCCCGGGCCTACGCGGGGGAGCGCTACGGCTTCGGCATCCGCCTCGCCGACCGGGAAAGCATCCAGCTGATGCTCGGCGACCTCGCCATGCGGATCGAGATCGGCCGGCTGCTGGTGATGAAGGCCGCCTGGGCGCTCGACCAGGGGAGCTTTGCCCGCAAGGAGGTCTCGATGGCCAAGGTCCACGTCGCCAACCTGGTCCACGCCGCGGCCGACATCGCGATCCAGATCAACGGTGCCCGGGGCTACTCCACCGACACGCCGCTGGAGTGGATCTACCGCTACGCCCGCCAGGCCCGGCTGGTGGACGGGGCCGACGAAGTCCACAAGATGGTGCTCAACCGCAATCTCGAGGCCGAGGGCGATTCGTTTTGGACTTGGGGGGTCGAGGCGTGACCCTAGCGTTTTCATCCCTGACGTGAACCTCCAACCCACCCCCTCATCCTGAGGTGCGTCCGCGCAGCGGACGCCTCGAAGGAGGCCTCCAGGGGTCGCACCGCTGGCTGGAGGGCGACGCTGAGTGTCGCCATCTCAGGATGAGGGTGTGGATGGGAATGCCGTCCGCCAGCTCGGCTGGCGGCGAAAAACAAGGATCGGCCGTTCGAACGCCCAGATCGGCGACCGTCCAAGGCGAGGAAAGGCCCAAAACAATGACCGATGTCGTGATCACCGGTGCGGTGCGCACCGCGATCGGCACCTTCGGGGGCTCGCTCGCCGCGGTCCCGCCGGCCGAGCTGGCGGCGAAATGCGTCGCGGAGGCGCTGAAGCGCTCCGGGACCGCCCCCGAGGCGGTCGGCCATGTCGTGCTCGGCCACGTCATCCCGACGGAGCCGCGGGACGCCTATATCGCCCGGGTCGCTGCGATCGAGGGCGGGGTGCCCAAGGAGGTGCCGGCGCTCACGGTCAACCGCTTGTGCGGCAGCGGTCTGCAGGCGATCGTCTCGGCCGCCCAGGCGATCATGCTGGGTGACGCCGAGATCGCGGTGGCCGGGGGCGCCGAGAGCATGAGCCGGTCGCCCCATCTCCTGAAGACCGGGCGCTTCGGCCAGCGCATGGGCGACGCCGCCCTGGTCGACTACATGGTGGGCGTGCTCAACGACCCGTTCGGCCACGGCCATATGGGCGTCACCGCCGAGAACGTCGCGGAGCGTTACGGCATCCTCCGGACCATGCAGGACGATTTCGCCGCCGAGAGCCAGGCCCGGGCCGCGCGGGCGATCCGCGAGGGCCGGTTCCGCGACCAGATCCTGCCGATCGAGGTCCAGCGCAAGCGCGAGACCGTGGCGTTCGACACCGACGAGCACCCGAAAGCCACCAGTGCCGAGGATCTCGCCAAGCTCCGCCCGGCCTTCTCCAAGACCGGCAGCGTCACGGCCGGCAACGCCTCGGGGCTCAACGACGGCGCCGCGATCCTCGTGCTGGCGAGCGCGGCGGCGGCCGAGCGCGACGGATCGCGGCCGCTCGCCCGGATCGTCGGCTACGCCCATGCGGGAGTCGACCCGTCCGAGATGGGCATGGGGCCGGTGCCGGCGGTCCAGCGCCTGCTGGCGCGCACCGGCCTGCGCGCCGCCGATTTCGACGTGATCGAATCCAACGAGGCCTTCGCGGCCCAGGCCTGCGCGGTTTCCCGCGCCCTCGACCTCGACCCCGGCAAGGTCAACGTGAATGGTGGCGCCATCGCGCTCGGCCACCCGCTCGGCGCGACGGGGGCGATCGTCACCGTGAAGGCGCTCTACGAGCTGGCGCGGGTGAACGGCCGCTATGGGCTCATCACCATGTGCATCGGCGGCGGCCAGGGCATCGCCATGGCGATCGAGCGGGTGCACTGAGATGGCCGTCCCGTTCGATCTGACCGGCCGGCACGTGCTGGTCACCGGCGCGTCGAGCGGCCTCGGCCGCCACTTCGCCGGCACGCTCGCCGAGGCCGGTGCTCGCCTTTCGCTCTGCGCCCGGCGCGCCGATGCCCTGGCCGAAACCGTCGCGCGGGTTGAAGCCGAGGGCGGAGAGGCTCACGCCGTCGTCATGGACGTGACCGATGTCGCGAGCGTCGAGCAGGCGATCGACGCCGCCGAGGCGCGGTTCGGCCCCGTTTCGGTGCTGGTCAACAATGCCGGCGTCACCGCCACGAAGCCGGCCCTCGATTTGGACGAGGCCGACTGGGACTTCGTGCTCGACACGAACCTGAAGGGCGTCTGGGTGGTGGCGCAGGCGATCGGCCGGCGCATGGTCCGGCACGGGGCGGGCGGCAGCATCGTCAACATCGCCTCGATCCTGGGCCTGCGCGTCACCGGCGGGCTCGCGGCCTACGCCGCCTCGAAGGCCGGGGTGGTGCAGCTTACCAAGAGCTTGGCACTCGAATGGGCGCGCCACGGGATCCGGGTGAACGCCCTCGCACCCGGCTACATCGCCACCGAGCTGAACGACGCCTTCTTCGACTCCGAGCCCGGCAAGGCGCTGATCAAGCGCGTGCCGCAGCGCCGGCTCGGCGCTGCGTCGGAGCTGGACGGGCCGCTCCTGCTTCTGGCGTCGGACGCCGGCTCGTACATGACCGGCAGCGTCGTCGCGGTCGATGGCGGCCACCTCGTGTCGGGGCTTTAGTGGATGGAACAGACACGGCTACGCGACTGGATCGCCGGGCTTCTCGGCTGTCCGGATCTCGCCATCGAGGAGATTCGGCCGCTGGGCGGCGGCTCGATCCAGGAGAACCGGCTGGTCCGCTGCCGGATCGATGACACGGCGCGGGCCTTCGTGCTGCGCATGGATGCGGCTGCGACCATTGCCTCGAGCCGGTCCCGGGCGGAGGAATTCCGTATCCTCGAAGCGGTCTGGCAAGCGGGCGTGCGCGTCCCAGAGCCGGTCGGATTCTGCGCCGATCCTGCGGTTCTCGGCGCGCCCTTCGCGCTGATGGGTTTGGTCGAGGGCGTGGGCCTCGGGCCGCGCATCGCCAAGGACCTAACCCTCGGCGGCGACCGGGATATTCTGGCCGAGACGCTCGGCCGCGAGCTCGCCCGGATCCATGGCGCCCTCGACCCGGGCGAGCCGCCCGCTGCGCTCGCCTTCCTGGGCGCACCCGAGACGCAGCCGGCGCTGGCCGAGATCGACCGCCTGCGCGCCAGCCTCGATGGGATCGGCGCCCAGCGCCCGGCGATCGAGTGGGGGCTGCGCTGGGGCGAGGTCCGGGCGCCGGACTGCCCGGCGCCGACCCTGGTGCACCGGGACTTCCGAACCGGCAACTACATGGTCGATGAGGCGGGCCTGACCGCGATCCTCGATTGGGAATTCGCCGGCTGGGGCGATCCCGCGCAGGATCTCGGCTGGTTCTGCGCCACCTGCTGGCGCTTCGGGCGCCCCGACTTGGAAGCGGGTGGCATCGGCTCCCGGACGGCGTTCTACCGGGGCTACACCGAAGAGAGCGGGCGGACCATCGATCCCGAGAGCGTCGCCTACTGGGAGGTGATGGCGCATCTGCGCTGGGCGGTGATCGCCCTGGAGCAGGGCGCCCGCCACGTCTCCGGCCGGGAATTCTCCCTGGAACTGGCGCTGACCGGCCGGATGGTGCCCGAGCTGGAACGCACGATCCTGCGGGCGACCGCCCCGGAGAGCTGGAGTTGAGCATGCAGGACGAACCCTCCGGCGCC
>NZ_JAKSYJ010000251.1 GCF_022829365.1 Methylobacterium sp. J-077
AGAGAGCGCCCTGCATGCGCTGACATGCGGAAAGCGCCACTTCTCAAATCGATAGCGTGCCGTCGTTGGCGGCGCAAAAGGCGGACTACATCATCACGCAGCTTTTGCAGTTTCGAGAAAAGCAGCGGATCACTCCACCGATGAAAGACATGGCGGCTGACCTTTCCGATGACGACCTACGTTCTTAGCATGACAGTTGCATTCTCGACGAGGGTCTGACTATGTGCTTCACCATGATTGGCGCATCATGGACATCGGGGACCGCGATCGAGGCGAGGCTGGAGTTGGGGGCCTCGTCGCTGCGGGAGGTGAAGGGGCGCACAACTCCAGCGTCGCCTCGATCGAGGTCCCCGATGTCCATGATGCGCGAATCATGGTGACGCAGAGAGTCAGAACCTCGTCGAAAATGCAACTGTAATGCTAGGAACGTAGGTCGTCATCGGAAAGGTCCGCCGCCATGTCTTTCATCGGTGGAGCGATCCGCTGCTTTTCTCGAAACTGGAAAAGCTGCGTGATGATGTAGTCCGCCTTTTGCGCCCCCAACGACGGCACGCTATCGATTTGAGAAGTGCCGCTCTCCCCATGTCAGCCAAGGCAGGGCGCGATCTTCTCCTGCATTGGCTCAGCAGCCAACGCCGCCCCCGTGAAGACGATGGCGCCGGCAACTATCGCGATCCTTCGAACCTGCCGGATCACTGACCGTAGCTGATACCGATCCTCATTGATCAGAACCCATGAGCCCAGGCGCGCAGTCCGATGGAGATGATGCGCCAGGGTTGGTCGATGAGGGTGTTCCAGGCGTGGCAGCAGTGGTCGAGGATGTCGGCGTAGGATTTGAAGACGCGGTTG
>NZ_JAKSYJ010000252.1 GCF_022829365.1 Methylobacterium sp. J-077
TGGCCGGTGGAGCTGGTCGGGCGAGCGCAGCCGGCCAAGCGGTGAAGGCTGGCATGAACACCTCTGGTGCCGGCGGCCGGTATCCCAGTGAGGCGTGCGGGCGTACGGTGTTGTAGTGACGTCTCCAGCTTTCGATCACGACCTGCGCCTCCTTGAGTGTGTAGAAGATCTCACCGTTGAGCAGTTCGTCGCGAAGGCGCGCGTTGAAGCTTTCGACGGAGCCATTCTCCCACGGTGAGCCCGGAGTGATGTAAGCCGTCGTGGCTCCGACGCCGGTGATCCAAGCTTGGACAGCCTTCGCGACGAGCTCCGGCCCGTTATCCGAACGGATATGGCCCGGCACGCCACGCAGGATGAACAGATCCGAGAGCACGTCGATCACATCGACCGCTTTGAGCTTGCGGGCGACCCGGATCGCCAAGCATTCATGTGTGAACTCGTCGACGACGTTGAGCATCCGGAACTTACGTCCATCATGCGTGCGCGCCTCGACGAAGTCATACGCCCACACGTGATTGCGGTATTCCGGGCGAAGACGGATACAGGAGCCGTCGGTCTCCCAGATCCGCCCTCGTTTGGGCTGCTTGGCCGGGACCTTCAGGCCCTCACGCCGCCAGATGCGCTCGACACGCTTGTCGTTGACGAACCACCCGGCCGCCTTCAGCAGTGCGCTGATCTTCCGGTAGCCGTAGCGACCGTACCGCTCCGCCAGCGCGATGAGGTCGGCCGTCAGCGCCTCTTCGTCGTCGCGCCCCCGCGGCACCTTGCGCTGTGTCGAGCGATGCTGACCGAGCGCCCGGCAGGCGCGA
>NZ_JAKSYJ010000228.1 GCF_022829365.1 Methylobacterium sp. J-077
AGGCTCTCGTCCGGTGCGATCGGGATGAAGGGACGCAGAGGCCTCACTTCGAGCGCCCTTTGCCGCTCGGCTGTGGCGTTGCGATCTGGTGCCGAGGAAGGTTGGCCTTGTCGAGCAGGCGCGAGCAGTCGACAGCCTGCCCCCTCAGCCCGCAGGCCGGGAAGGCGAGGCCGTCGTCCGGCGGGCTGAGGTCGCAGCCGTTGGCCACCGCCGCCATCTCCAGGGCGGACTTGGTGCCGTCGAGGAAGGAATTGAACATCTGCGGGTTGAAGTCGCCGCCGGCGACCTGC